>NZ_CP060694.1:673462-1346925 GCF_014352935.1 Aliarcobacter cryaerophilus
TTTTCACCCACATTTTGAAAATGCTATGCAAGATATGTTAAAAGCTGGTGGAAAAAGATTTAGACCGATGTTACTTTTGAGTGTTGTAAAATCAAAGAAACCTTTGCTTATAGAAAATGCTTTAAAAGTTGCACTTGCAGTTGAATTTTTGCATACTTATTCTTTAATTCATGATGATTTACCATCTATGGATAATTCTGACTTAAGAAGAGGTTTTACTACTTTACATAAAAAATATGATGAAGTAACGGCTATTTTGGTAGGAGATGCTCTAAATAGTGAGAGTTTTAATTTAATAGCAAATTCATCACTCCATAATGATGTAAAAATAGAACTTATTAAACTTTTGGGCGAAAATGGTGGATTAAATGGTATGATTATTGGTCAAGCAATAGATTGCCAATTTGAAAAGCAAAAATTGGAACTTGAAAAATTAGAGTTTTTACATGTTCATAAAACGGCAAAGTTAATAGCTGCAAGTTTAAAAATGGGTGCTATTATTTCAAATTATGATGAAAATATACAAGAAGATTTATATAATTTTGGCTTAGATTTAGGTCTTCTTTTCCAAATTCAAGATGATATTATAGATGAACTTGAAAGCAGTGAAATTGCTGGAAAAACTACAAAAAATGATAGTTTTAAAAACTCTTTTGTAAATTTATTAGGACTTGAAGATGCTTTAAAAAGTGCAGATAAATTGGCTAAAAAGTGTTTAGAAACTATGAATAGTTTTGATAAGAATTTAAAAGATTCACTTTTTGAACTTCTAATAAATTATATAAATAGACATAAAAAATACAACTCTTAGTAGATTTGACTAAAGGTTTATTGACAAAAAAGAAAAAATTGTATAAAATTTGGCACTTAGAATTTGTAAGTGCTAAATTCTAAGCTACAAAAGAAAAATAATTACAACAAATAAAGGAAAGAAAATGAATTTTAAACCACTAGGTGAGAGAGTTCTTGTTGAAAGAACTGAGGTTGAGAACAAAACTGCAAGTGGAATTATAATTCCAGATAATGCTAAAGAAAAACCTCAAACTGCTAAAGTTATTGCAGTTGGAAGTAAAGTTGAAGATGTAAAAGTTGGAGATACAATTGTATTTGAACAATATAGAGGAACTGAAATAAAACTTGAAGGAAAAGATTATTTAGTTCTAAATGTTGAAAATATAATTGGTGTTATGTAATTACAATTTACGTAAATAATTTTAGAGATTTGATAAATTAAGATTTATATAAAATAAAAAGGAAAATATTATGGCAAAAGAGATTATATTTAGTGATAATGCAAGAAATAGACTGTTTGCTGGAGTTGAAAAACTAGCAGATGCAGTTAAAGTTACTATGGGTCCACGAGGAAGAAATGTTTTATTACAAAAATCTTTTGGTGCGCCAACAATTACAAAAGATGGAGTAAGTGTTGCAAAAGAGATTGAACTTGCTGATACTTTAGAAAATATGGGAGCTCAACTTGTAAAAGAGGTTGCTAGTAAAACTGCTGATGAAGCTGGAGATGGAACAACAACAGCAACAGTTTTAGCTCACTCTATTTTTAAAGAGGGACTTAGAAACGTAACAGCTGGAGCAAACCCAATCTCTTTAAAAAGAGGAATGGATAAGGCTTGTGAAGCTATTTTAGGGGAGCTTAAAAAATCTTCAAAAGTTGTTGCAAATAAAACAGAAATAGAGCAAGTTGCAACAATTTCAGCAAACTCAGATAGTGCAATTGGAAAAATGATTGCTGAAGCTATGGAAAAAGTTGGAAAAGATGGTGTTATTACTGTTGAAGAGGCAAAAGGAATTTCGGATGAACTAGATGTTGTAGAAGGAATGCAGTTTGATAGAGGATATTTAAGTCCATATTTTGTTACAAATCCTGAAAAAATGACAACAGAGTTTAATAATCCATTTATTCTACTATATGATAAAAAAATATCTTCATTAAAAGAGATGTTACCTATTTTAGAAGGTGTTAATAAATCTGGAAGACCTCTTTTAATAATTGCAGAAGATGTTGATGGTGAAGCATTAGCAACTTTAGTTGTAAATAGATTAAGAGGTGCATTACAAATTGCTGCTGTTAAAGCTCCAGGATTTGGTGATAGAAGAAAAGCTATGCTTGAAGATATTGCTGTATTAACTGGTGGAACTGTTGTATCAGAAGAGATGGGAATGAAACTTGAAACTACAGATTTAAGTGCACTTGGAACTGCTTCAAAAATTGTAATTGATAAAGATAATACAACTATTGTTGATGGAAGTGGAAGTAAAGATGCAGTTCTTGCAAGAGTAAACCAAATTAAAGCAGAAATTGCAAATACAACAAGTGATTATGATAGAGAAAAATTACAAGAGAGACTTGCAAAATTAAGTGGTGGAGTTGCTGTAATTAAAGTTGGAGCTGCAACAGAGACTGAAATGAAAGAGAAAAAAGATAGAGTTGATGATGCTTTAAGTGCAACAAGAGCTGCTGTTGAAGAGGGAATTGTAATTGGTGGAGGAGCTGCATTAATTAGAGCTGCTGCTAAAGTAAAACTTGATCTTTGTGGTGATGAGCAAATTGGAGCTGCTATTGTTTTAAGAGCTATTAAAGCACCATTAAAACAGATTGCTTTAAATGCTGGATATGATGCTGGAGTTGTTGCAAATGAGGTTGAAAAATCTTCAAATGAGAACTTAGGATTTAATGCTGCAACTGGTGAGTATGTAGATATGTTTGAGGCTGGAATTGTTGATCCTGCAAAAGTTGAAAGAGTTGCGATGCAAAATGCTGTTTCAGTAGCATCACTACTTTTAACAACAGAAGCAACTGTTACAGATATTAAAGAAGATAGACCTAGTATGCCTGATATGAGCGGAATGGGTGGTATGGGCGGAATGCCAGGAATGATGTAATAATTTAGTTTTTATAAATTAAAAAACTAAAATCTTTTTTAAAAGAGGGTAATTTTTACTCTCTTTTTTTATTATTTAAAATAAAAAAATCAGAAATTCACTCGGAATAAACTATTTTTTAAAACTCTTTTTAACCATATAATAATTATTTTTCAGCATAAATAAAATTATTTTTTCTAGTAAAATAAAATTGAAATAATTTAGATATAATAAAAAAAGTGATTTTATAGACTACGTTAGAATCCATAATTTTAGAATAAAAAAGGTATTAGATGAGAAGATTTTACTATTTAATAGTATTGTTTTTTATTTTTAATATTTATTTATTTGCACAAAGTGATAGATCATTTGTAGTAATAGATGCTAATACAAATAAAGTTTTAATAGAAGAAAAATCAAATAAAAAACATAAAATAGCAAGTCTTACAAAAATTTGGACTGCTTTAATTGTTTTAGAAAATAGTAACTTAGATGATGAAGTAGTAGTTTCAAAGAGAGCAACTTTACAGCAAGGTTCATCTATATATTTAAAAGAGAATCAAATTTATACTATAAAAGATTTGGTTCATGGAATGTTGCTTCGCTCTGGTAATGATGCTTCAGTTGCTTTGGCAGAACATATTGCTGGAAGTGAAGAAAAATTTGTAAAACTTATGAATAAAAGAGCAAAAGAGTTTGGTATAAAAAATACAAAATTTGTAGATGTTACAGGACTTGGAAACAATATATCAACTGCAAAAGATGTAGCAATTATGTTTGAATTGGCTTTAAAAAATAGCAAATTTAAAGATATATCAGGTCAATCTTCATATAAAAATAGTTTAAATGGTCAAATTTGGAAAAATAAGCATAAACTAGTTGTAGAAAACAGTAAGGCTTTTGCAGGTAAAACTGGATATACAAAACAAAGTGGAAGGACTTTAGCTACTGCTTTTTATGATGAAAAAAGTTCTAAATCATTTATAGTAGTTACTTTAAATGAAAAAGATGATTGGAAATTGCATAAATCTTTGGCTCAAAAAGTTTTTATGAAATAGAACTAGTTTTAAATGTATATAAATTATGGGGTGTTTATGAAATTATTTTTGTTACTGTTAGTAAGCACATTTTTGTATTCATCAAGTTTAGAAAAAGTATCTATTCAATTTAATTGGAAATATCAGTTTGAAGTTGCTGGATTTATTGCTGCAAAAGAGAAAGGATTTTATGAGAATGTTGGTTTGGATGTTGAACTTAAAGAGTATAATCCAGAAGTAGATATACTTTTTGATGTTTTAAATAATAAAGTTACATATGGAATATCAAGTTCAAATATAGTTTTAGAAAATAAGAAGATAGCTTCAATAGTTCTTTTGGCAAGTTATTTACAAAAATCACCTTTAGTTTTTATAACAAAACCAGATATAAGAACCCCTTCGCAATTTTTGGGAAAAACTATTATGGGAAATAAAGATGAGTTAAAAAATAGCTCTTTAGCACTTTTTCTTTCACATTTTAATATAAATTTTTCAAATACAAAATTTATACCACATAATTTTAAAATAGATGATTTTATTAATGGTAAAGTTGAAATAATGAGTGCTTTTAGGTCAAATCAACTATATGAATTAGATAAAAGAAAGATAGATTACAACATAATAGATCCAGCTGATTATGGTTTTGTTATGAGCGCTGTAAATTTATATACTTCAAAAGAGGAAGCTTTTAAAAATAAATATAGAACTCAAAAATTTATTGAAGCAACAAATCGTGGTTGGGAGTATGCTTTAAAAAATAAAGAAGAGATTATAGATATTTTAATAAAAAAATATGGAGTTAATAAGTCAAAAGAAGCGCTTCTTTATGAGAGAGATGTTGTAAATCAAGTTATGATGAGAGATTTTTATCCTATTGGAAAAGTAAGTCCAGAATTAACGCAAAGATTGGTAAAACAGCTAAGTTATTCTGGTATGATAGAACCAAATCAAAAAATAAATCACATCTTTTTTGAAAATATAGTAGATAAAATTCCTAGTGATTTTTCTTTAACTAAAAGTGAAAAAGAGTATTTAAATAATAAACATAGTTTAAAGATGTGTATTGATCCATTTTGGTATCCAATAGAGTTTATGAAAGATGGAAAAATTTCTGGAATAACATCTGATTTAAAAAGATATTTTGAGGAAAAAATTCAAATAAATATAGATGTAGTACCTACAAACAACTGGAATGAATCTCTTGATTTTATAAAAGATAAAAAGTGTGATATTATATCTTCAATTTCTCCTAGCTATGATAGAATGAGCTACTTAAATTTTACAAAACCAATATTAACTCTTCCTATTGTAGTTACAACACAAAAAGACAAACCTTTTTTAAGAGATATTTCACTTCTTAAAAATGAAAAAATAGCTATTTTAAAAGGACATTTTATTGCTGAATATATTAAAGATTATTTTCCTTATTTAAAAATAGTTGAAGTTGCATCAATGAATGAAGGGCTTTATTTAGTAGAACAAGGAGAAGTTTATGGATATATTGATAATGCGCTTGTTTTATCTTCAACAATACAAAAAGAGTTTTCAAATAGTTTAAAAATTGGCTTTAGATTTGATATTTTAGATGAACTCTCAATAGGAACTAGAAATGATGAACCTATTTTAAATGATATATTTTCAAGACTTGTAGATGATTTAGATGAAACAAAGAAACAAGAGTTTTTAAATAACTGGACCATTATTACGGAACAAGTTGGTTGGTTTAGTTTAAAAGAGATTATATTTTTAGTTATATTTACAACTACTATTTTTGGTGGATTGATTTTTTATCAAAGAAAGTTGAAAATACTAAATAAAAAGCTTAAAAAATTGTATTTAACAGATAAGTTAACAGGACTTTATAATAGATTTAAAATAGATAAAGAGCTCTCTTTGCAAAAAGATAATATAGATAGAAATGATAGTTACTCTTGTGGTTTAATACTTATTGATATTGATTATTTTAAAAGTATAAATGATACTTTAGGGCATTTAGTAGGAGATTGTATTTTAAAAGATATTTCAAAGTTTTTAAAAAATAATCTTAGAAAAACAGATATTATTGGAAGATGGGGAGGAGAAGAGTTTTTGATTATTCTTCCATTCACTTCAAAAGATATTGCAAAAAAAATTGCTGAAAATTTAAGAGCTCTTATTGAAGAGAATAATTTTTCTTATAAGATGAATAGAAAAATAACAATTAGCATAGGAGTAACAGAGTTTTCAAAGAGTAAAAGTGTAGAAGATACTCTTTTACTCGTAGATAATCTACTTTATAAAGCTAAAGAAAATGGAAGAAATAGGGTAGAAGTGTCTTAATTTATTTGGTAGTTTATAGGAATTTGAATATTCCAAACTGTTTTATTTAATTCATTTGGAATCGCTTCAAAGAATCCTATATTTGTAAGAAGTTCAATGCTTGCTTCATCCAATTTTTCAAATTTTGATTTATTAATAATTTTTATATTTGTAACTTTTCCATCTTTTAAAATATCAAAAGATACTATCACTTTTCCAGTTTGATTTAATCTTTTTGCAACTTTTGGATAGACTTTATTCTTCTCTATCTTATTTTTTACTTTTGCTAAATATTCATTTTCTAAATTTTGACTTTTTTGCTTATTTGAATTTTCTTGAATAGAAGATTGTTGCTTTTGTGAAGTTTCATTTTGTTCAGCTACTTGTATTTTTTCAATATTTTCAGTTGCTTGTTCAACTATCTTTTCTGGAGTTTTTTCAACAACTTTTTCAATTTGTTTCTCTTGTTTTACAATCTTCTTTTCAACTTTTTTTGGCTTTTCTATAACTTTTGGTGCAGGTTTTTCAACAATTTTTTCAACAATTGGTTCAGTAACAATCTTTTTTTCTATCTCTTTTGTAACTTCTTCCACTTTTTGAATTGCAACACTATTTAATGATATTTTTGTAATACTCTCTTCTTCTTTTTTTGTTTCAAGGCTTATTTCACTAATAACATTAATGAACATTATGGCAATAATTAAATATATAAAACTAGTTATAAAAAAAGAGTTTAAATATCGTTTCATTTTAAACCTTTATTTTTTTGTTACTATTGATACATTCGAGAATTCATTTTTCTTCAACATATCTAAAACATTTACAAAATGTTCAAATTTTGTCTCTTTATCAGTATTTAAATGAATTGGTGTATCTTTTGATTTTTCTAAAAGTTCAAATTCAATATTTTCCAAAGATATGTTTATATCTTCTAAAAATAGTTCACCTTGATTATTTATAACTATTACCACCTCTTTATCACTTTTTAATTTACTAGCATTTTTAGAATCTGGTAAATTTACAGGAATTATTCCTTTTGTTATAAATGTAGAAGTTAATAGAACAATTGCAAGAAGTACTAATAAAACATCTATAAATGGAATAACATTTATTGAATCATATTTCTGTAGCTTCATAATCACTTTCCAAAACTTCTGCAAATCTACTTAAGATATTGTAAAAAACCATAGATATAATTGCAACAACTAATCCAGCAGCAGTTGCTTTAAGAGCTAGTGCTAAACTCTCCATAATTTTTGAAGCATCAATATCTCCTGCATTTCCCATTGTCATAAATGTAAGCATAATCGCTAAAACAGTTCCTAAAAGTCCAATATATGGAGAGTTTGAAGCAATAGTTCCAATTATTGTAAGATGTTTTGTAAGAGCAATATCTAAAGCTTTTTTTGTTTTGTAGCTTTTTACATCAATTTTTTTATAAAACAAAACTCTTTCTATAAAGAAAAAAACAGCAATAAAGCTCATAATTACTAATAAAGCTATTACACCATAATCAACTAAATGTTTTAATGTTTCAATATCATCCATAAAATTAAACCTTTTTTAAAAATTTTTAGAATTCTATTACAATATTGATAATAATTATCTTAATTTCGTAATAAAATTAATTTTTGTTAAAATAGTATTAAAATATATTATATATAATTTTGCATAAACTTTAAAGGAAAGAGAATTGAAAAAGCTACTATTAGTTTTATTAATTTTGAGTCTATTTATAAATCATTTAAATGCGAATGAGAAAGATTTGCAAATTATTCAAAAAGATAAAAAAGAGTATAGACTTTTGGAAAAAGAGTCTATACAAACAAGACAACAAAGTCAGAAATATGATTGGATAAGTCCTATTGATTTAAGTGGAAATATTGGAAGAAATCACTCTTTTTCTGATGAAAATAGTCGTAATTTAAATAATAAAAATACAAAGAGTGCATCTATTGGATTTACTCAATCTATTTTTGAATCAGGTGGAATAGGTTTTAAAATGGAGTATGCTGATAATAGATTTAAATATGAGATGCTGTCATGGGAGAATCAAAATTCACAACTTATTTATACAATTTATAATACTTTATTAGATATTAAAAAATTGAAGTTAGAGATAAATCAAAATGATTATAGAATTGTAAATAAAGATATTGAGTTAATAATTAAAAAAATTCAATATGAAGCTGGAAAAACTGATATTATAGAACTTAATAATGCAATTATGAGTAAAAATTTAATACAAAAAGAGGAGATAGCTTTAAAAAATAGCTTAAAAGAGAAAGAGCAAGAGTTAGCAAAATATACAGATTTGAAGTATGATGAGATTGAAATTTTAGATTTTCAAGAAACTAACAAAGATATTTTTTTGGATAAAAACTACTCAATTTTAGAAGCAGATGCAAAAGTTGAGATGTTAAATAGTGAATATAAAATAAAAAAGAGTCAATATCTTCCAAAATTAAGTTTAAGTGCAAAAGCTAGTTACTCAAGTCAAGATGAGAAGTTTAATAGTATGATTGGTGATACAAATAAAGATGATGCAACTTCTAGCGGAAGTTTAATTTTATCTATGCCTTTATATGATTATACAAAATCTTCAAAAGTTCAAGAGTCAAAAATAGAGGTTTTAAAACAAAAAGCCTTGGTAAATGATTTGAAAAATGAAACAGCATTTGAGTATGAACAGATTTTTACAAAAATTGATACATATTTAAAACAAAATGAGACAATAAATAAAAATATAAAACTTTATGAAGAGTTAATAGGTGCAAACAAAATTTCAAGTGAAGCTGGAATGACATCAAAGTATGATTTAGAGATTTTAGAAAATACAAAAACTATAAATGAGTTTGATATTTTGATAAACAAGATAAATATTTTGCAACAATATGCAAAACTATATTTTAAGATAAAAAATTAAAGGTTAAAAAATTATGAGTAATTTAAAAGAAGAGTTAAATAATTATAAAGATAAGAAAAGTTCTTACAAATATATAGGTTTGTTAATTATTGTTTTTGTTATTGCTATTTTAATTTATATCTTTTTCCCAAAAAGTGATAGCCAAAAAGTAGAGTATATAACTTCAAAAGTAAACAGTGGTGATTTAAAGGTTGTTGTTAGTGCTAGTGGAAATATAAAACCTACTAATAGTGTTGAAATAGGAATTGAGGTATCAGGAACTATAAAAGAGATTTTTGTAGATTTTAATGATGAGGTTAAAGTTGGTCAAGTTTTAGCAAAAATTGATACAACAAAACTAGAAGCTCAAGTTGAAAGTTCAAGAGCAGCTTTAGCTATTGCAAAAGCAAATCAAAAAGAGAGTGAAGTAGCTCTTAAAAATAAGAAATTGCTATATGATAGAACAAAAAAGATGTTTGATAATTCTGGTGGAAAGTATCCATCACAAAATGAGTTTGATGATACAAAATTTGCTTATGAATCAGCGATTGCAGTTTTAGAAGCATCAAAATCAAAAGTAGCTCAAGCTTCATCAAATTTAAAAAATGATTTACAAAATTTAGAAAAAGCTAGTGTTAAATCTTCTATTGATGGGATAGTTTTAAATAAAGAGGTAGAAATAGGGCAGACACTTGCAGCAACGATGCAAGCTCCAAAACTTTTTACTCTTGCAAAAGATTTGACAAATATGGATTTGGTTGTAAGTATTGATGAAGCTGATGTTGCTGATATTAAAGATAATTTAGATGTAACTTTTACAGTTGATGCTTATTCAAATAAAGAGTTTAAAGGGAAAATAAAGCAAGTAAGATTAAACCCAATTACTACAAATGGAGTAGTAACTTATGAAACTGTTGTAAGTGTTGATAATAGTGAACTTCTTTTAAAACCAGGAATGACAGCAAATGCAAAAATTATTACAAAAAATATAAAAGATCAGATTTTAATTCCAAATAGTGCATTAAGATTTACTCCAAAAAATAGTACTGAAAAATCAGGTACAAAACCAGCTAGTTTTGGAACACCACCAAATTTTAGACCTCAAGGAAGTGTTACAAAAGATAATAAAGCAAAAGATGGTTTTGCAACTATTTATATTCTTGAATCTGGAAAACCAAAAGAGTTAAAAGTTAAAGTTCTAGATAGTGATTCAAAACAGTCATCTATTTTTTCTGAAACTTTAAATATTGGTGATGAAGTAATTATTTCACAAAAATCTGGAAATTAAAAATTTATGAAAAATAGTGAAGTTTTAATCGAATTTAAAAATATAAAAAAAATTTATGGTAAAGGTGCGAATGAGACTTTTGCTTTAAATGGAGTGGATTTAAAGATTAATAAAGGTGAATTTGTAGCTATTATGGGAGCTAGTGGAAGTGGGAAATCTACCTCTATGAATATTATTGGATGTTTGGATAAGCCAAGTAGTGGTGAGTATTTGTTTGATGGTGTAAATGTTGAAAATTTAAATCTAAATCAAATGGCAATTTTAAGAAGAAACTATATAGGTTTTGTTTTTCAAGGATTTAATCTACTAGGAAGAACAACTGCTTTGGAGAATGTTGAATTACCTCTTGTATATAGAAAAGTTCCAAAAGAACAAAGAAATAAATTAGCAATAGAAGCATTAAAAAAAGTTGGGCTTGAAAGTGTTATTAAACATACTCCAGCAGAGCTCAGTGGTGGTCAGCAACAACGTGTTGCAATAGCACGTGCTATTGTTACTGATCCACTTTTACTTTTGGCAGATGAACCTACGGGAAATCTTGATAGTATCAAAAGTATTGAAGTTATGGAGTTACTAAAAAAATTAAATGAAGAGTTAAATATTACTATTATTATGGTAACACATGAAGAAGAGATGGCTGCTTATGCTTCAAGAGTTATATATTTTAGAGATGGAAATATAGAAGATTCTTTAAAAAAAGGATTTAAATAATGTTGTTAAATGCTTTATTAATAGCAATAAAAGAGATAAGAAGAAATATATTAAGATCAATTCTTACTATTTTGGGAATTGTAATTGGTGTTGCTTCTGTTATTGCTATGGTTATGATTGGAGATGGAACAACAGCAAATGTAACAGCAAATATAGAAAAACTTGGAAGTAATATGCTAAATGTTCGAGTTGGGCAAGAAAAAAGAGGAGCTCCAAGAGATGATAATAGTGCAAAACCTTTTAAAATTGAAGATATAACAGCTATAAAAAATGAAGTTGCAAATTTAAAAGGAGTAACAGCAGAAAACTCTAGTATGGCAAATGTTGTTTTTGGAAATAAAAGTAATTCATCTTTAATTGTTGGAACTACAAATGATTATTTTATTATAAAAGATTGGGAAGTTGAACAAGGAAGAATTTTTGAAGAAGGTGAACTTTCAAGTGGAAAAAGTGTTTGTATTTTGGGAACAACAGTTGTTAAAAACCTTTTTGGAGATGAAAATCCAATAGGTGCAACTATTAGAATAAAAAATTTCCCTTGTAGTGTAATTGGGGTTTTATCTTCAAAAGGAGCTAGTAGCTTTGGAAGAGACCAAGATGAGGTTGTAATAACACCTCTTAAAATGTATCAAAGAAAGATTCAAGGAAATTTAGATGTATCTACAATAATCGTATCAGTTATGGAAGAAAAATATATTGAAGATGCAAAAGCACAAATAATTTCATTAATGCAAGATAGAAGAGCTATAAAATTAGGAGAAGCGGATAATTTTCATATACGAGATATGAAAGATATATTAAATACTATGACAAGCACAACAAAGATGCTAACATATTTGCTAGGTTCAATTGCTGCTATCTCTTTACTTGTTGGTGGAATTGGGATTATGAATATTATGCTTGTTTCTGTAACTGAAAGAACTAGAGAGATTGGAATAAGACTTGCTATTGGTGCTATGCAAAGTGAAGTTCTACTTCAATTTCTAATTGAAGCAATAGTTCTTTCAACTTGGGGTGGAATTATTGGAATTTTACTTGGGCTTGGTGTTGGTTATGGAGTTGTACAGATATTTGAATTACCATATATTATAAATACTCAAATTATCTTAATATCTTTTATATTTTCAACTTTGATTGGAGTTGTTTTTGGATACTTTCCTGCAAGAAAAGCAGCAAGATTAAATCCAATAGATGCTTTAAGATATGAGTAAAATAGAATCAAAACAGAGTTTTTTGTAATAAAGACTCTGTTTATCCCAAAGCTTTTAATTTAAAACTAAATCTATGAATATCACTTCTTCCAAATTTTCTTATAGCTTCAATATGAGCTTTTGTTCCATATCCTTTATGTTTATGAAAGTTATAGTTCGCATAAAGTGGTGAAATCTCATCCATAAATCTATCTCGACTAACTTTTGCTAAAATTGAAGCAGCACTAACTTCTTTATATTTTGCATCTGCTTTTATCTCTTTTTGAAGATTTTCTATACCAAAATTTGTATTTCCATCCATCAAAAAATTATCGCTAAATTCTTGTAATTTTTCCATTATTTCTAAAATTGAGGATTTAAGACAAAAACTAATACCAAAATCATCTATCTCTTTTGCACTTTTGAAAACTATATGATATTTTGATTTCTCTTTTATTTCATCAAAAAGTTTCTCTCTTTTTTTTTCACTCAATACTTTTGAATCATTTAATCCTAAAATCTCTTTTTCCAAAATAACACCAGCAACTACCAAAGGACCAGCAAGCGGTCCACGGCCTGCTTCATCTATTCCACATAAATTTTTCATAAAAACCTTTTATTTTTCTTAGAAAAGTATTATAATAAAAAATATATTTTATATAAAACTTGACAAGACTTGACTAAAGTTATATAATAACATTAGCAATTAAATACTAGGAGTGCTAATATGAATGACAATATTTTTGAAAAAATGACAAATCAACTAAGAGAGACAATAGATAGTAGTGTAGCTTTAGCTCTACACAATAAAAATCAAGAGGTGCAGATAGTGCACTTGATTTGGGCATTACTTACAAATACTAATTCAGTTTTAAACCAATTATTAAATAAAATGAATGTAAATAAAGCTGCAATTGAGCTTGAAGCAAAATCAAATGCAAGTAAACTTCCAAGTGTAAGCAGTGTTACAAAAGAGAGTATAAAACTTTCACGTGAACTTTATGAAAGTTTTCAAAAAGCTCAAGGGCAAATGGCAAGCAATGGAGATAAGTTTATAGCTATTGATACTTGGCTTATTTCAAATTTTGATAATAAAGTAATAAAAGATATTTTAGGTAAATATATAGATTTAAAAGAAGCAAAAAAAGAGCTAGAAACTATAAGAGCAGGAAAACAAATAGATAGCCAAAGTGGAGATGATAATCTTGAAGCTTTAAATAAATATGGGATAGATTTAAATAAAAAAGCTATTGATGGAGAGCTTGATCCTGTTATTGGAAGAGATGAGCAGATAAACAGAATGATGCAAATCTTAATTAGAAAAACAAAAAACAATCCTATTTTAATAGGAGAACCAGGAACTGGAAAAACAGCAATTGCAGAAGGTTTAGCTCAAAGAATTGTAAATAAAGATGTACCTACAAGTTTATTAAATAAAAGAGTTGTAACTCTTGATATGAGTGCTTTAATAGCAGGTGCAAAATATAGAGGAGAGTTTGAAGATAGATTAAAATCTGTAATTGATGAAGTTAAACAAGCTGGAAATATAATCTTATTTATAGATGAAATTCATACAATAATTGGTGCAGGTGCATCTGAAGGAAGTATGGATGCTGCAAATATTTTAAAACCAAGTTTGGCTAGAGGCGAACTTCATACAATTGGTGCAACAACACTAAAAGAGTATAGAAAATATTTTGAAAAAGATGCTGCAATGCAAAGAAGATTTCAGCCTATAAAAGTAGATGAACCAACTGTTAATGAAGCTTTACATATTTTAAGAGGAATAAAAGAGAAGCTTGAAACTCACCATAATGTTACTATAAATGATAGTGCATTGGTTGCTGCTGCAAAACTTTCAAATAGATATATAACTGATAGATTCTTACCTGATAAAGCAATAGATTTAATAGATGAAGCAGCAGCAGAGCTTAAAATGCAAATTGAGTCAGAACCAACAGCTCTTTCAACTATTAAAAGAGAGATTCAAACTCTAAATGTAGAAAAAGAGGCTTTAAAAATGGAAAAAAGCCAAAAAAACGAAGATAGAATTAAAGAGATAGAAAAAGAGCTAGCAAACAAAAAAGAGGAAAAACAAAATTTAGAAGCTAGATTTGAAAATGAGAAGCAAACTTTTAATGCTACAAGTGAATTAAAAATAAAAATTGATGAACTAAAAACGAAAGCAAATATAGCTAAACGAGAGTCAAAATTTGAAGAAGCTGCAAAAATAGAGTATGGTGAAATACCTGCACTTGAAGCAAAAATAAAAGAGAATAGTGAAAAATGGGATAGAATGCAAAAAGAGGGAACACTTTTACGAAATAGTGTAGATGAAGAGAGTATTGCTTCTATAGTTTCAAAGTGGACTGGAATTCCTGTAAATAAGATGATGGATAGTGAAAAACAAAAGGTTCTAAAAGTTGAGGAAGTTCTAAAAAAAGATGTAATAGGTCAAGATGAAGCAATAAAAGCTATTAGTAGAGCAATTAAAAGAAATAAAGCAGGATTAAGTGAAACTTCAAGACCAATAGGAAGCTTCTTATTCTTAGGACCAACAGGAGTTGGAAAAACTGAGAGTGCAAAAACTCTAGCTAAATTTTTATTTGATGATCCAAAGTCACTAATTAGATTTGATATGAGTGAATATATGGAGAAACACGCTGTTTCAAGATTAGTTGGAGCTGCACCTGGTTATGTTGGATATGAAGAGGGTGGTCAATTAACAGAGGCTGTGCGAAGAAAACCTTATAGTGTAATACTTTTTGATGAGGTTGAAAAAGCACATCCAGATGTATTTAATATACTTTTACAAGTTTTAGATGATGGAAGATTAACTGATAATAAAGGTGTTACAGTTGATTTTAAAAATACAATTATTATTTTAACTTCAAATATTGGAAGTGCTAGAATTATTGAAATAAATGATAAAGAGCAAAGAAGAAAAGCTGTTTTAGATGAGCTAAAATCTCATTTTAGACCTGAATTTTTAAATCGACTTGATGATATTGTTATTTTTGAACAATTAGGAATTGATGCAATTTCAAATATTGTTGATATACTATTTAATAATATTAAGAAAAAAGTTGAAGAAAAAGGTATAAAAATATCTTTAACAAATGAAGCAAAAGATTATATTGCAAAAGTTGGTTTTGATCCTGTATATGGAGCTAGACCTCTTAAAAGAGCTATTTATGAGATAGTTGAGGATAAGCTTGCTGAGTTGATACTAGAAGATAGTATAGGTGATGGAAGTAGTGTTGAATTTGATATTAAAAATGATGAGATAGTTGTAAACGTATCTTAAAGAAAAGAATAGTTTAAGTAAAATTTACCTATAATCCACAACTTAATTTTGAAAAATATAAAAGGGTAAGAGTAAGATGAAAAGAACATATCAACCACATAACACTCCTAAGAAAAGAACTCACGGGTTTAGAGTAAGAATGGCTACAAAAAATGGTAGAAGAGTAATTAATGCAAGAAGAGCTAAAGGTAGAAAAAGATTAGCTGTTTAAGTAAGGACTTTAGGCTTAATAGCCAAAAAGAGTTCAACAAACTTTATAAAAGCGGTAAAAGTTGGCATACGCCGACTTTTGTCGCTTTTTTTATGCCAAAAAATGATTTAAAATTGGCTTTTGTTGCTTCAAAAAAGATTGGAAATGCAGTTTTAAGAGCAAAGGCAAAAAGAAGATTAAGAGCTTGTATTTTGGACTATGAAGATAGATTAAAAGAAGGAAGTTATATTTTTGTAGCTAAAAATCTTATACATGATAAGAATTTTCAAGATTTAAAAAGAGATTTTAACTTTGCTTTTAAAAGGCTAGAAGTTCTTAAATGAAAGCTATCTCGAAACTTTTTATAAGGTTTTATCAAAAATATTTAACAGTTTTATCATATGGTTCGTGTAGATACTATCCAACATGTTCGCAATATGCACTTTGGCAACTTGATAATAATGGTTTTTTTAAGGCTATTTTTTATACAATAGTACGCATTTTAAAGTGTAACCAACTTTTTGATGGTGGTTTTGACTATCCAGTAATAAATAGGTTAAAAAACAATCAAAATATCAAATATAATAAAATCAAAATAGTATATTGGTATGTGCCTTTAAAAAATGGAAAATTTTTAGTAGTAAAAAACAGGGAGTGGAAGAAGTAGGATGAATAGTAATAATCAAAACAGTGGTTTACAAAAACGAATGATAATAATGACCGTATTGGTTTTTGTATTTTTTATAGCTTATGAATTTTTGGTATTAAAGCCAAAACAGATTGAGAAAATGGAACAACAAAAAATTGAGCAAGAGCAAAAAGCAAATGCTGCTCCAGAGATAAAAGAGCAGATAAATTCTAATACAAGCTCTTTAGCACCAGTAGTAAATGAGAGTAAAAATATTGTTGCTACAATCAAAACTGAGAAAAATATAATAGAAATAGATAATCTAGGTCGAATATATCAAGTTACTTTGCTTGAAGAGAAGTATAAAGATGATAAAAATAATCGAATTAAACTTTTTGCTGCAAATCAGTTAAGACCATTGGAAGTTAGATTTTCAAATAGAGTTTTAAATGATGAAGCTTTTAAAGTTGATGTAGTAGCTAGTTCTTCAAATATTGATGCTACAATAAATAATCAAGAATTAACTTTAACTCAAACTTTAAGCGGTACAACTTTAACAAAAAAGTTTACATTCTATCCAGATGGACACTATGATTTATCTGTTAACTCTACAAACAATGAGCAGTTTTTTATTACAAATGGATTTAGACCAAATGTTTTAGCTGATATGTACGCTGTTCATGGTTTTATTGCAAAACTAAATGATGATACTTTAGACACAATAGAAGATGGTGATTTAAAAAGTAATAAAGATTTATTAGGTGTTAAATTCATATCAAGTTTTGATAGATATTATGCAACTGTTATTTATAATTTTGAGAAATCATTAGCAGTTACTCTTATGCCTGATGCAAATAATGACCCTCAAGCATTTATCCAAGCAGGAACTAGTACAAATTTTAGTGGATTTATGGGACCAAAAAATCATAAAGATTTAGAGGCTTTAAATCCTCAATTAATCGATGTAATTGATTATGGTTGGTTTACATTTATTGCAAAACCAATGTTCGTACTTCTTCAATTTTTACAAGGATATATTGGAAACTGGGGTTGGACTATTGTTGTTTTAACTATTTTAATTAAAATTGTACTTTATCCTTTATCATATAAAGGTATGATGAGTATGCAAAAATTAAAAGATTTAGCACCAAAAATGAAAGATATTCAAAACAAATATAAAGGTGATAAACAAAAACAATCAATGGCAATGATGGAGTTGTATAAAAAGCATGGTGCAAATCCAATGGGTGGATGTCTTCCTCTTTTATTACAAATTCCAGTTTTCTTTGCTATTTATAGAGTTTTAATAAATGCAATTGAGTTAAAAGGTGCTGAGTGGATTCTATGGATACATGATTTAGCTGAAATGGATCCATATTTTGTATTACCAATTTTAATGGGTGCAACAATGTATATCCAACAAAAAATCACACCAAATACTATGCAAGATGAGATGCAAAAGAAGATTTTCCAACTATTACCAATAGTGTTTACATTCTTCTTCTTGTGGTTCCCAGCAGGACTTACTCTATATTGGTTTGTAAATAACTTATTTACTATTGCTCAACAATATACTATTAATAGAATATTTGAGAAAAAAAGAGTCGCAAATACTAATTAAGTAGGAAGTTATGAAAAAGTTTGAAGCAGATAGTTTAGAAAAAGCCTATGAAATGGCAACTTTAGAATTTGGATGTTCTATTACAGAACTTTCAATTGAAGTATTCCAGCAACCAAGTAATGGGTTTTTGGGTTTTGGAAAAAAACGAGCTATAATATGTGCTGTTTGTAAAACAGATAAAGTAGATAATAACAGTTCTTTGAAATCTTATAAAAATAAGAGTGTCAATATAGAAGATGTTAGTTCAAGATTGGAAAATTCTAATAAAGATAGTATTGAAAAAGATTGCAAGACAACTTTAGAAACAAAAGAAGTTTCTTGTAATGTTCCAAAAGTTGAATCAAAAGAGAAGATTTTTGATAAGTTTTATCATGAAGAAAAATCAAATGATATTTCAAAAATTATAATCAAAAAATCAAAAGATGAAATAATATCTGAGATAAAAAGTGGTTTAAATCTTTTGTTTGATAACTCTTGTTTTAGATTAGAAGATATAAAAGTTAGTTTTTATGATGATGAGACAATTTTTATTGAATTTTTAGGAGAAGATTCGGCGCTACTTATTGGAAAAGAGGGCTATAGATACAAGGCTTTATCGTATATCTTATTTAACTGGATAAATGATAAATTTGGATTGATGCTTCGCCTTGAGGTTGCTGAATTTTTAAAAAATCAAGAAGCTGCTATTTGTCTATACTTAGAGCCTGTAATTGAAATAATCAAAGAGAAGGGGAGTTTTAAAACAAAGCCTCTTGATGGTATTTTAGTGCATATTGCTCTTAAAAGATTAAGAGAAGAGTTTCCTTTGAAATATGTTGCTGTTAAAACAAATGTAAAAGGTGAAAAATATGTACTTGTAAATGAGTACAAACAAAAAGAAGATTAATATTGTATAACGATGATACTATTGTAGCAATTGCTACAGCATCTGGAATAGGTTCTATTTCAATAGTTAGAGTTTCAGGAGCAAAAGCTCTTGAAATTGCTCTTAAAATCTCACAAAAAACTACTATAAATCCAAGAATTGCAACTTTATCTTATTTGTATGATAAAAAACAAAATATTATTGATGAAGCAATTGTCTTATATTTTAAATCTCCAAACTCTTTTACAGGAGAAGATATAGTTGAGTTTCAAATTCATGGTGGAGTTGCTATTGCTTCACTAGTATTGGATACAGTTTTAGAGTATGGCGCTAGAATGGCAACTGCTGGAGAGTTTTCAAAAAGAGCTTTTTTGAATAATAAAATAGATTTGAGTAAAGCAGAAGCAATATCAAAAATAATTGAAGCAAGAAGTAGTGATGCTGTAAAACTATTGGCTAGACAGTTAAAAGGTGAACTTAAAGATTTTGTAGAAGATATCAGAGAAGATTTGCTTTTTATGCTTGCATATACAGAGGTTACGATTGATTATGCTGAAGAAGATCTACCTAGTGATATCTTTTCAAAAATAGAAGAAAAGATATCAAAAATTGAACAAAAACTAGAAAATACTCTAGAAGCTAGTAAAAGAAGAGAAGGTATGATTGATGGGTTTAAAGTTGCAATTATTGGAAAACCAAATGTAGGAAAATCTAGTCTTTTAAATAAATTACTTAACTATGATAGAGCTATTATTTCTGATATTGCAGGAACTACAAGAGATACAATTGAAGAGAGTGTAAAAATTGGAACGCACATTATAAAAATAGTTGATACTGCTGGAATTAGAGAAAATACAAGCGATTTAATTGAGCAAATAGGAATTGAAAAATCAATAACTGCTATAAATGAAGCAGATATCATTGTGGCTTTGTTTGATAATAGTAGAGTTAAAGATAGTGAAGATGATAAGATTTTAGAACTTCTATCTTCTCAAGAAAATAAAAATATTATCAAAATTCTAAATAAAACAGATTTACCAACATCTTTTGAAAAAGAGTTATTGGGTGAATTTATAGAACTTTCAACAAAAGAGAATATTAATTTACTTATTAAAAGTATAGAAAAAATATTAGATGAAAATAGTGGAACAGATGAGCTAACTCTTGTTTCAAAAAGGCAAATAAGTAGTGTTGAAAATACATTACAAAATATAAAAATGGCAAAAAATCCATTGTATAGTGGAGAATTAGAGTTTTTTGCACACCATATAACAGAAGCTTTACATGAAATATCAAATATTACAAGGCCATATGAAAATGATGAAATGTTAGATGTTATGTTTGGTGAATTTTGTTTAGGAAAATAGTATGAAGAGAGTTTTGATTTTTGTTTTACTCTTTTTATCTGCAAATGTTTATGCGGATAAATGGGATGATTTTTTAAAAGATAGTGGTTTTCCAAAAAAAGTTATAGATGATGGAAGTTTGGTAAGTGGTAAGATTTTAGATGCAACTGTAAGCTATCAAATTAAAAATAATGATGGAATAAAAGGAAACTTTGAAAATAGTGATAGTGCAAAAGTTATAATTAAAAATAAGAAAGGTCAAACTTTAAGTACTGAAAAGTTTTTGAATGTTTCTGAGCTTAGAGTTTGGGGAAGAGATAATTTTATTGAGATTTTTAGTTTTGTTATAGGCGATAGAAAATTAGATTCGAAAACATTAAATGAACTTACGAATCTTGCAACTGTTGCTTTGATGAATAAAAATATAAAGTAAATTAATAGTTAAGCTAAACTATTTAGGAATAGTATAGCTTATTAGTTTTGCATTATTTTTGTCAATATCAATCCAGCTATTGCAATTAAACTCTATTTGCATAACTGCACCCTCTTCAAATTTCTCTTTAAATCCTAAAAGTGTAACAGCTAAAGCAGTTAAAGATGGATTATGACCTACTAGTAACATAGTATCAACTGTATCATAAGTATATGTGATAGTTTCTATTAGCTCATTTACAAATGCCATATATAAAACTTCATTTAGCATAATAGTTTTGTTATATCCTAACTCACTTGCAAAAATTTCCGCTGTGTGTCTTGTTCTTACTGCTGGACTGGCTACTATTAAATCAATTTGATGATTTTCCAAAGCCAATTTTTGAGCCATTTGAGTTGCTTTTTCTATACCTTCTTTAGTTAATTCAGTATCATAATCATATTCGTTTTGTGTCTCTTTTTGTTTTGTTGTGTGTCTTACTATAAAAAGTTTTTTCATTTTTCCCTACTTTAAATAAAAATGCCAGATTTTAACTATATTTTTATAAATTAATAATAAAATAATCAAAAATATCTATAAGGAAATATTGTTAATGTTTAGAAAAATTTTGAAAACTATATTTTTTATTATCTTATCAATATTTTTATTTGTAGTTGTATATTTATTAAGTGAAACTATTCTTTCAAAAATTACAACAAATTATTCAAAAAATGAAAATCTAGATTATGAAATATTTATAAAATCAAATGGAGTTCATACAGATGTAGTTTTACCTATAAAAAGTGATGTGATAAACTGGTTTGATTTTTTCAATTATGAAGATACTTTAAGCCAAAGAGATGATTTTTTGTATATTAGTATTGGTTGGGGTGATAAAGGTTTTTATTTAGATACTCCAACTTGGGCAGAGTTAAAACTAAACACTGCTTTAATTGCAGGATTTGGTCTTGGAAATGCTGCTTTACATATTACCTATTATGATGAGATTACTGAAGATGATTTGACGTACAAAATACAAATTTCTAAAAAGCAGTATAGCTTAATCATTGATACAATAAAAAACTCTTTACAATATAAAGATGAAAAACCAATAAATATAAAAACAACATCTCAATATGGGCAAAATGATGCTTTTTATGAGGCAATAGGAAGTTATAGTATTTTTCATACTTGTAACACTTGGACAAATAATTTATTAAAAAAAGCATCTTTACCAGCCTCTTTTTGGTTAGCATTTGATGATGGAATTTTGTATCAATATAATAAAAAAAGCAACCCTTGACCAAAGAGTTGCTTAAGTGGTAATTTTAACCAAATCAATCTTAATTTTTAAAAGCTATAACTCTATTTCTTCCCTCTTTTTTTGCTTTATATAAAGCAAGATCTACTTTTTTTAGAAGTTCTGTACTTAAAATTGGTTCATTTGCCTCTGCTACACCTAAACTTATTGTTAGTTTTGGAATATCTTTGAACTTATGTTGTTCAATATTTTGTCTTATTCTTTGAGCTATGTAAAAGGCATCTTCTATATTTGTATTTGGTAGTAGTATTAAAAACTCTTCCCCACCAATTCTAGCAAAAGTATCATTTTCTCTTAAGTCTTTTTCAACAACTCTACAAGTCTCATTGAGTACATAATCACCAACATCATGCCCATAAGTATCATTTACATTTTTAAAATGGTCTAAGTCAAACATTATTAAACTAAAAATTGTTTTATCTGATTTTAATTTTTCTAATTGTTGATTAAAAATATTAAAAAAATAGTACCTATTGTATATTTTTGTTAAATCATCAATAGATGCTAAATCTTTCATTTTTTTGTATGCAGTTTTTAGTTTATTTGTACGATTCTCAACTTTAATTTCAAGTTCACTATTTAATTTTTGAAGTTCAATAGATTTATCTTTTAATGAACTATGTAAAATATTAAAAGCATTTAAAAGCATTTTTGAAATTATATAAGATATAATAAAAGATAAAATAGTAAAAAAAATAGCTAAAGATAGAGTAACATTTATATTTTTATCATGTTCTTTTAGTTCTATATCTCTTTGGTTTTCTACAATTTTATTAATATCTTCTAAATAGAAACCACTTCCAATAACTAAATCACTATTTGGTAGTTGTCTTACAAAAGATACTTTATCTTCTATTAAATTTGTACTTGGATTTAACCACTTGTACGTTACAAATCTATCTGCAGATGAGTTTTGTGTTATTATTTTTACTACATTATTGTAGTTTTCATTATCTACAATATATAGATTCTGACCCTCTAAATGGCTTAAAAATGAGTGAACAATCACATCACCTTTTGTATTAAAGATAAAATAGTAATCACTAGCTGTATTATTTATATTTTTTATCAGGTTTAAGAAGGATTTATAGGCTTTCTCTTTATTTTCAGTCAAAAATACTTGATTTTCAAATATTTGAGTAGCAATTTGGATATTTGTTTTTACTAAACTTTTTTGTTTATCTATTAAATCTTTTTTATAGATTTCAAAATTACTATTAAGTGTAGATTTATAACCAGTTATTATTAGATAAAAAACTAAAAAAACAACTAAAGGAATAAAAATCATAGGAGCATATTTTATAAAGTTAACTAACTTTTTTTCCATATTAACTACTTTTGTAAAAGATAAAAGTATTATATCACAAAAGATTAATATACTTAAATTAAAGCCCACTCATAAAATACAATTGCTTCAATATTTATTTTTTTATTATCAATTTTTTGATTATTTGAAATAGTAATAATCTCTATTTTCTCTATATTTAGTTCTAAAGCATTTTTTATAATTTTTTTTAGTAAATTTGAATTTAAATCAATATTAAAAAAAGGAATACAAACAATCGCTAAATTATCCTCTTTTATATAAAAATCAATGTTATCAAGATAATAAATAGTTTTTTTTTCTTTTAAAAGTTCCAAAAAAATCATATTTGCAAACTCTTGTTTAAATTTTTTTGAAAAACTAATAGCACCTAAAAAAGCATAATTATAAGAGTATATTTTTTTTAAACTCTTCTCTTGATTATATTTTCCTACAAAAAAAATAGAGTTTTTATCTTCTAGTTCTTTGCACTCTTCATAAAATCTATCTTTTGATATTTTAATTTTTGATTTTAGTTGATTAAATAGTTGAAAAATTGATTTTTTTTCATCAATATTCTCTATTAATATTTTTAAAATCTCATAACTTGTGTCATCTTTTGAGTTCATTTTTATAATATCTTGGAGTTTTGATATTTTTTTATGTTCTTCCGTGTTTATAGAAAGTGGTAAATTCCCATATTTTAAAAAATTATTAAAACTTTGAGTAATATTTTGATGTTTGTTATCAAACAAAAGATACTCTTCAAAATCAAGGGCAAAAAGTTCTATTTTTTTGAAATTTTTGTATTCAATACTTTTTTGGGAAGTTAAAATAATATTTTCACAATTTGGAATTTTACATTGATTATTAAAATTTTCTAAGACTAAAACTTTTATATCTTTTAAAGATATAAAATCATCTAATAAGCTTAACTCTTTATCTATGTTACTATTTCTTAAATCAAAAAAGTCAATATATAAATACTCTTCATTTTTAAAGTTACTTAAAAAATCATATACTAGATAAGATTTTCCAACTTTTGAAGCTCCACATATGATAGTCTTTTTATTTTCTATCTTTGTTTTTCTCTCCAAAAAATTTACTTTGGAAAAATTTATTTCATAGTTTTCTTCAAGTAATTTCATTTTTTACTCAAAACTATAGCCTCTTTTATCGCATTTATATAGCTTTTTGTATTTGGATTTTTATTTTTATATGCTATATCAAAAGCTGTTCCATGATCTACACTAGTTCTTATAATTGGAAGATTCAAACTAACATTAATGCTTTCATCAAAATATAAGGCTTTTAAAGGAGCTAAACCTTGATCATGATACATGGCTATAAAATATTTATAGTTTTTTCTATTATTTGGTGAAAAAGCAGTATCAGGTACAAGTGGATTTGAGAAAATATCTTCACCTAAAATTTTATTTGCTTTTTTTATAGCTTTTTGTATTTTTTTCTCTTCTTTCCCAAGAACTCCACCATCTCCTGCATGTGGATTTAGTGCTAGAACGGCTACTTTTTTTGCATTTGTACAAGAGTGAAAATTTTTGAAAAAATTAATAAGTTTTTTTGTTTTTATACTTTTTGCAACATCTTTTAAAGCAATATGTTCTGTAAACAAAGCTACATACATCTTTTGACAGCCTAACATCATAATTGCTTCTTTGTTATAAAAGTCTCTTAAAACTTCTGTATGACCTTTGTACTTTAACTTAGCTTTTCCCCATGATTCTTTGTTTATTGGTAAAGTACAAATTGCATCTACACTTTTTATATTTGCAAGATTTATTGCATCCATAAAAGATAGATATGAAAAAATACCAGATTCTTTTGTAGTTTTTGAAGGTAATATTTCAAAGTCACCAAAAGTCTCATGTAGCATAAAATCATTAGGAATAGGAACTTCTAAAAGCATAGAAGCTTGCTCAAGCATTTGGCGATTTATACAATATATAGGTTGGCAAATCTCTTTTATAGTATCGTGAGATTTTAATGCAATTTCTACACCAATACCATTTAAATCTCCAATACTAATAGCAATTTTAGGAAGATTTTTCATTTTGAAATAAGATTTTTCATCTCAACTATTGCAGATGATAATCCTGTAAAAACAGATCTTGCAATAATACTTTGACCTATATTTAACTCAATAATATCTTTTATTTCACAAATATTTCTTACATTTTGATAATTTAATCCATGACCAGCCGCGACTTTTAAGCCTAAATTTACAGCATAGCTCGAAGACATTTTGATATTTTCTAAACTATGTTCTAATTTTTCTTTAAGTTTTTCTTTTGGAAGTTCTAACTCTTTAATTGAGTGTTGAGTAAATCTTAAATTTGTATTTAACATTGCATAGATATTTGCATAAGTTCCTGTGTGAAGCTCTACCCAAGAAGCTCCTAACATATTTGAAAGTTCTATTGATTTTAAAGTAGGGTCTATAAAAAGTGAAACTTCAATATCATTTGATTTTAATTGTTCTATTGTACGGCTAATTTTTTGAAAATTATTTTCTAAATCAAGACCACCCTCAGTTGTTACTTCTGCTCTATTTTCAGGTACTAAAGTTACTCTATATGGTTTTAGATTACAAACAATATCTATAATATCACTATTGATAGAACACTCTAAATTAACAGGAAGTGATGATTGTTCTATTATAGCTTTTGCATCTAAATCGTGTATGTGTCTTCTATCCTCTCTTAAATGAATAGTTATTTGATCTGCTCCACTTAATTTGCAAATACTAACAGCATCTAGTGGGTTTGGGTCATTTATTTTTCTAGCCTCTCTTAGAGTTGCTATGTGGTCGATATTTACACCTAAAAGCATAATTACTCCTTTTTTACTTTTTATTTATAATAAATCTTTTAAAGTTGCAATATTTGCTGCTAATTTATTGTGAACTTCTAAATACTCATCTTCATTTATAGAGTCTGCAACTATTCCAGCTCCTGATTGGAAAATTATTTTATCTTTTGTTAAAAGCGAAGTTCTAATAGTTATTGCACTATCCATATTACCATCAAAACCGAAGTAAGCTATACTTCCAGAGTAAAAATTTCTTTTGATTTTTTCAAAATTTGCTATTAATTCCATAGCTCTTATTTTTGGAGCTCCAGTCATTGTTCCAGCTGTAAATGTTGCCATAAATAGGTCAAACATATCATATTTTTCATCTAAAACTGCTTCAACATCTGAAACTATATGCATAACATGAGAGTATCTCTCTATTCTCATAAGTTCTGTTACTTTTACACTTCCAGCACGTGCAACTCTTCCAACATCATTTCTTCCTAAATCAACAAGCATAAGATGTTCTGCTCTCTCTTTTTTATCGTTGATTAGTTCGTTTTCCATCTCTAAATCTTTTTCTAAAGTAGAACCTCTTTTTCTTGTTCCTGCTATTGGTCTTAAAAGTAGGTGACCATCTACTAATCTAATCATAACCTCTGGGCTACTTCCTGCAATACTAAAATCTTCAAATTCTAATAAAAATAGGTATGGACTAGGATTTTTACTTCTTAATGCTCTATAAAATGATAAGCTATCAACTACTGCTTGTTGAGTAAATCTATTTGAGATTAAAATCTGGAATATATCTCCTGCTCTTATCATCTCTTTTGATTTTTCAACTATAGAAAAGAACTCTTCTTTAGTAAAGTTAAATTTTCCATTATCTATCAATTTTGCTTTTTTTAGTGGAGTATAAATATATGGCTTTAAAAGCTCTTTTTCTATATTTTCAATCTCATTTTTCAAATCATTCATTGAAGTAAGAATAACTAACTTTGAAGTTTTATGAGAAAATGCCAATATTATCTTTGGTCTTATTAAGTCTAAGTCAGGAATATTTAACTCATCTTGTAAAGAGTTCATCGAAGCTTTGAGCCTTGGTTCAAACTCTTTTCCCATATCATAACCAACATTTCCAATAAACCCATCAATCAGCCCAATTCCTAGCTCTTTTGATTTCTCTTTATATATATTTTTTTCAAAATTCTTATAATATTTTTTTAAAAATAATAGAGGATTGTTATCTACTTTTTCTATTGTTCCAATTTCATTTTTAAAAAAACATTCATTGTTTTTATACCAAATTCTCTCTCTTGCTCCAATTATTATATATGAAAAATTTCCATCATTACTTGAGCTTATACTACTTTCAAACAAAAAACTAAGCTCTTTTGGATAAAGAGCTTTTGTTTTTTCATAAATAGAAACCGGTGTAAATTGATCTAAAAATAGAGTTTTACTATAAAAATTCATAAATATCTACTAATAATTTACTATAAAAGTATTTTGAATATTTAACTTATTTTTAACAGCTGATACATCATTTGATGCAGCTGCTCTACTACTATAAGGACCAATAAGGAGTTTGTTAAATGTGCTACCTTTTACATCTTCTTGAATAACTTTATATTTAAAACCTTGGTTTGTTATATTTTTTAAATAAGATTCACTAGGTCTTTTTGAAAATGCTCCAATTTGAATAAAGTAACCACTACCAGTAGCTTCTTGATTTGTTGATTTTACGGCAGCATTACCTTCAACTAAATCTCTTATAGATTTTTTTGGTTCAGCTTGTGTTTTTGTAGATGCAGCTGGAGTTGTTTCAGATGTTTTAGGAGTTTGTTTTTTCTCTTCAATCTTTTTTATAGTTTCATCAAGAGTTTCATTTGGAATAGAGCTATCTGAGAAGTTTTCATTTTGAGCTAATTTAGCCTCTTCTTTTGTCTCTTTTATCATATCTAGTCTATCATTTGAAGTGTTAATCTGTTGATTTACTACTGGTTCAGTACTATCTTTTTTTGCCTTATCATCAAGTATTCTTTGGTATCTATCTTCTATATTTCCACTATTTTCAGATAGAGTTTTCATTTCAGAAGAGCTTTGGTTATTTGAAGTAAATGGATCTTCTTTTTTAGAATCGCTTGTTAGAAGTCTTATGATAATTATTGTTAGTAAAAAAAGAACTACTAAAACAATACCTAAAATTAGGTATTTTTTCTTATTGTCTTCTCCACCTTGTTGTTGATTTAGCATAATATTGTCAAATTCATTACTATCATCATAATTGATATTTTGCTGTAATCTATTCATCTCATTCATATCATCATTGTTATCTATACCCTTATAGGCATTATTTAGATTGTTTGTAAGATTTATATTTCCCATAGATATCCTTGTTTCATCAAGTTCACTTAACTTCTTTTCAAGCTCTTCTTTTTCTTGTTTTAGTTGAACTTTTTTTACAAAATCATCACCAATTATTTGCATAATAACTCCTTACTTCTAAACTTTATTAATACGTCGAACTACTGTAAATCACAAACTTACTAGCTAACTCTTCAAGCTCTTTGTTTATTTTTTTGTGTAACTCTTTATCTTCAATATTATCTAATACATCACAAATTTTATTTGCAATATATTCAAACTCTTTCTCTTTCATTCCACGTGCAGTTAAAGCTGGGCTTCCTATTCTAATACCACTTGTAACAAATGGGCTTCTTGTCTCACCTGGAACTGTATTTTTATTTACAGTAATTCCTGCATCACCAAGTGCTGCATCTGCATCTTTTCCTGAGAATGGTTTATTTAAGAATGATACTAAAACTAAGTGATTATCTGTTCCACCACTTACTATATCATAACCTCTACTTACTAGAACTTCACCTAATACTTTTGCATTAGCTTTTACTTGTTTTGCATAATCTTTCCATTTAGGATCAAGTATCTCTTTAAATGCAACAGCTTTAGCAGCAATTACATGAACAAGTGGTCCACCTTGAAGTCCAGGGAAAATTGCACTATTAATTTTTTTAGCAATCTCTTCATCATTTGTCATAATCATACCACCTCTTGGACCTCTTAAAGTCTTATGAGTAGTTGTTGTTACAACATGAGCATGAGGGAATGGAGATTGATGTTCACCAGCAGCAACAAGACCAGCAATATGAGCAATATCAGCAAATAAAATAGCATTTACACTATCAGCTATTTCTCTAAATCTTTTAAAGTCAATCTCTCTAGCATATGCACTTGCACCACAAACAATGATTTTTGGTTGAACTATTTTTGCAATCTCTTGCACTTTATCATAATTAATTCTTCCATCAAGTTCAACACCATAATAAAATGCAGAGTAGTTTTGACCAGAGAATGATGGTTTAGAACCATGAGTTAAATGTCCACCATGAGATAGATCCATACCTAATATTTTATCACCAGCTTTAAGTAGTGCTGCATATACTGCACCATTTGCTTGAGATCCACTATGAGGTTGAACATTTGCATATTTACAGCCAAATATTTTACAAGCTCTATCAATTGCAAGTTGTTCTACTTTATCAGCTTGTTCACATCCACCATAATATCTTTTATATGGATAACCTTCTGCATATTTATTTGTAAATACACTTCCCATTGCTTGCATAACTGCTGGACTTGTAAAGTTTTCACTTGCAATCATCTCAAGATGATTTGTTTGTCTAGCTAATTCTGCTTCAACTATTTCAAATACTTCTTTATCAGCTACTTCTAAATTATCGTTTGTTATGTAGTTCATCTCTTTCTCCAATTTTTATTTTTTTTCTTCATTTTCATCTAATAATAGATCAAAATCTTGTTTTACTGGTTTCATTGCAGGAAAAAGTAAAACATCTCTTATAGAGTGTTGATTTGTAAGCATCATTACAAGTCTATCAATTCCTATTCCTTGTCCTGCTGTTGGAGCCATACCATATGATAAAGCATTTACAAAATCCTCATCCATCTCATGTGCTTCATCATCACCACTATCTTTTGCTGCCATTTGTCCTTCAAATCTTTGAAGTTGGTCAATTGGATCATTTAACTCACTAAATGCATTTGCAATTTCACGTCCAGCAATAAATAGTTCAAATCTATCTGTCAAATGTGGTTTTTCGTCATTTCTTCTAGCAAGAGGTGAAATCTCAACTGGATACTCTGTTATAAATGTAGGATTAATTAATTTAGCTTCAACAAACTCATCAAAAAGTTCACCTTGAAGTTGTCCTAAATTTAATTTAGGATTTGCTTCAAGTTTATTTGCTCTTAAAAACTCTAAAATTTTCTCTTTATCTTCAACAATATCTTTTGGAACACCACCAATTTCGTATAAAGATTGAATAAGAGGTATTTCACTAAAATTTGTAAAATCTACTTCAAATTCTCCATAAGGTAAAGTCGTAGGAAGATTTAAGTTTTTAAATAGATATTCAAAATACTCTTTTGTAAGAACTATTAAATCTTTATAAGTTTTATATGCCCAATAAAATTCAATAGATGTAAACTCAGGATTGTGAGTTGCATCCATTCCTTCATTTCTAAAGTTTCTATTTATTTCGAAAACTGCTTCAAATCCACCAACAATTAATCTTTTTAAATAAAGTTCTGGGGCAATTCTTAAAAATCTATCAATTCCTAAAGCATTGTGATGAGTAACAAATGGTTTTGCATTTGCTCCACCCGCAATTGGATGCATCATAGGAGTTTCAACTTCTAAAAACCCTTTATCTTCAAAAAATCTTCGTGTTAAACTTATAACTTTACTTCTTGTATGAAAAGTATCTCTAACACTACTATTCATAATTAAATCTAAGTATCTTTGTCTATATCTTAGCTCTTTATCTTGTATTCCATGAAATTTCTCAGGAAGTGGCGAGATAGCTTTTGTAAGAATTGTTAAATTATCAACATGAAGCGAAAGCTCACCTTGTCCTGTTACAAATGGGTAACCACTAACTTCAATAATATCTCCAACTTCAATATATTTTTTGAAAATATCATTATAAAAATTCTCTTCTAAATTATCTCTAGCAACATAAACTTGAAGCATTCCACTTTCATCTTCAATTTTAAGAAAACTAGCTTTTCCCATAAGTCTAAAAAACTTAATTCTCCCAGCTATCGTAAAACTTCTATTCTCATCTCTTTTTGTTTCAAGATTAAAAATATCTTCATTTTTTATTAAATAATCTTGTATACTTAACTCTCTTTTTGTCTCATTTGCATACGGATTTATTCCTAAATCCCTTAAATTTTGAGCTTTTTCTATTCTTTGTTGTATATATTTATTTTCAAACAATTTTTAAATCCTTATTCATCTTTATTTCTAATATCTTGCAACTTCTCTTTTGTACTATCAAAATCTTCTTTTAAATTATCAAGTTGCTCTACATTCTCTTTTATATCATTTAAAGCGGGTTCTACACTCTGTTTTGTCTCTTCGATACTATTTTGTATTGAAATTGAACTATCTGTTGCATTTTGAATAGTTTTATCAATACTATTTACAACTGCTGTTGTATCAAATTTTATTATGTAAGAACCAACACTAAGTAAATGAGGCATCATAAAAGATTTACTAAATTTTTCATCTATTACTTTTTTAAATGACCCTACTTGATTTAGTGAATAAGCAATAACAGAGAAAATAAGGAAAATTTTTAACATTCCAAATATAAGTCCAAATATTCTATCAACAATTCCTAAACCACTTGCACTAAATATTTTACTAACAACAACACCAGCACTATAAACAATAAGCCAAACTGCAACTAATGAAACTACAAAACCTATTAGTTTTATTGTTGATTGATTTTCTATTACAAGAATAGGAGCTAAAAGTCCACCAACTTCTGTTGAAATTCTTGATGCCACAAAAATAGCACCAACAATACCAACTATTCCGAAAACTTCTTTTATTAAACCTCTAAAAAGTCCTTTTAAACCAAGCAATAGTGTAATAAGTATAATAACTAAATCAAAAACTTCAATATCTTGCATAAAAACAATCCTTTTTCAATAATCCGTGCATTTTACCCAAAAAAGATAAAATAAAAGTTTAATTAAAATTTATATTAATATTTAAACCTTTAAGCTTTTTATTTTTGTATTCAAACTCTTCATTTTTAAACTCTATTTTAAAATTAAGATTTCTTACAAAAAATTCATGTACGGTAAAAAGTCCTAATCCTACACCAAAAGATTGATGTTTTGTAGTAAAATATGGTTCACAAATTTTTGTTATAATTTCCTCTTCAATACCATTTGCACTATCTTTTATTGATAAAATTTTATTTGAGAAATTTATTAAAATATATCTATCTTCTTTATCTTTATTATTAACTAATGCATAAATCGAATTATCAATAATATTTAAAATTGAATCAGAAAAATCAATTTGATTACAATTTATAATAAAATCTTCACTATGCTTAAATTTACAAACAATAGAGTTTTTTTCAAATATAGTTTCACAAAATAGTATTACATTGTTTACACTTTCAACTAAAGAGTGACTTGAAATTTTTTCATCTTTTCCAAAAAAGTTTGAGAAATTTTCTATTGTTTTTGATAGTTTATTTGTATTAAAAATAATTTTATCACAAGATATTAAAATATCTTTTGTCTTTAACTCTTTTATCTCCTCTTTTAGCTTCATTCCACTTGCTATTGTGCTAATTACGCTTAAAGGTTGTCTCCAGTGATGAGCTATACTATTTAAAGTATTTTCTATAGCATTTATTTTTGATTGTTGAAATAGAATTCTTTGTTCATTTTGCTCTTTTTCAATCTGTAAAATTTCATTTGTGACATCAATAAAAGTAACAATAACAGATAAATCAATCTTTGCACTAGAAGTTTTTACACTAAAATGTCTTAGTTCTTCTTTTGAATTTTTTATAGCAACTTTAAAGTTTTTATCTTGATTTTCGAATATATATTCAACCCAATTTTTACCATTATAATCTTTATTTATAATATAATCATCTTTTTCTAAATCTTCAAAAGTATAACAAATACAAATATATCTTTTTTAAAATCTTGAAGGTCTTTAACCAAAGGAAAAAATTTTAATAGTTGTTTGTTTGCATCTATTATCTCTTTTCCATTTGTTATTATCACAATATTTGGTTGTGAGTTTAAAATAATTTTATTTTTACTATTTTGATATTTTATATCTCGTAAATAATATATTAAAATTGCAGCAAATATTATAATTAATCCTATAACTGTTGCTAAAATAGTTTGAATTTTTATATGTTTTATATTTTCAAGATTTATATTATTTAATTTCATAAAATTTACTATATATGCTAAATTATTTCCATTTTCATCAAAAAGTGGATATTTTGATATTAAATAACCATTTTCAACAATAAAATTATCTATATTTATATATTTTTCAACACCATTTTCTTTTACATAATTATATAAATTTATATCAACATTTCCATTTGCAATATAGTAATCATCTATAAAAAGTTTTGATAAAAGAGGATTTGTTAAATTTTTTCTAATACTTTTATCTCCTATTACAATAGGTGAGATATTATTTTTTAATAAATCTTCTGTAATTGAATCAAAATGAGTAACAACCTCTAATGCTCCATAAAAACCGTTATTTTCATCAAAAATAGGAACTCTTGCTTTTATTCCTATATTAAAAAGACCAGCACTAATAGAGGTTGAAATATTTTTTAAAGCTTCTATTTTTTTCAAATCAGGTCTAAAATTAAGATTACCTCTTATATTTGTCCATGATCTATATACACTATTTAAATTACTATCAAAAATTTGAATCCATATATTTTTATATTTTGAATTTGTCTCTATTAATTTTGCAATTTTTATATAATTTAGTTTTTCAAAATCTCTGTTTTTTAGATGTGTATATAAAGTTTCATCTTTTGATAATGATATTGCAATAGCCAAAGATGTGTTTTGCTTATCGTTTATTAGATTTTGTGTTTTTTCAAAAATATTTTTATGTGTAGATTCATATATTGAGTTTAGAAGCTGTTTTTGTTTTTTATTTATGTAGTAGTTTGTTAATATTATTACAAAAAAAGTTGAAACAATAAAAGCAATGATAATGAAAAATATATTTCTTTTTTTGTTCAAAACTATTTTCTTCTTCTCTTTTAAATCTAAGTTACAAGGATATAAAATAATTTCTTATTTATAAATTAAACTTCACTTTTATTTAAACTATTTTAGATAAAATCCCAAAATGATAAAAAGATACCCAACAAAACAAATATATGTAGGAAATGTTCCTATTGGTGGTGATGCACCAATTAGTGTTCAGTCAATGACATTTACAAAAACATCAGATGTAGAAGCAACAGTTGAGCAAATAAAAAAACTTCATTTTGCAGGAGCTGATATTGTAAGAGTTGCTGTTCCTCATCTTGAGGATGCTCAAGCTTTAAAAGAGATAAAAAAACAAGTTGATTTACCAATCGTTGCTGATATTCACTTTCACTATAAGTTAGCTTTAATTGCAGCTGAAGTGGTTGATTGTATAAGAATCAATCCAGGAAATATTGGAGATAAAAAGAGAGTAGCAGAAGTTGTAAAAGCTTGTCAAGCTAGAAATATTCCAATACGAATTGGAGTAAACTGTGGAAGTTTAGAAAAAGAGTTTGAAGATAAATATGGACAAACAGCACAAGGTATGGTTGCAAGTGCTGAGTACAATATAAAATATCTTGAAGATTTGGGTTTTACAGATATAAAAGTATCTTTAAAAGCTAGTGATGTTCAAAGAACAGTCGAAGCTTATAGGATGTTAAGACCTATGAATAACTATCCATTTCATTTGGGAGTAACTGAAGCTGGAACACAGTTTCACTCTACAATAAAATCTTCAATTGCACTAGGGAGTTTGCTTCTTGATGGAATAGGTGATACATTAAGAGTTTCAATGACAGGAGAGCTTGAAGAAGAGATAAAAGTAGGACGTGCTATTTTAAAAGATTTAGGTATTTCAAAAGAGGGTTTAAATATTATATCTTGTCCTACTTGTGGAAGAATTGAGGCTGATTTAGTAAGTGCAGTATCAGAGATAGAAAAAAGAACAGCACATATAAAAACTCCTCTTGATGTTTCTGTTATGGGATGTGTTGTAAATGCTATTGGAGAAGCAAAAAGTGCTGATGTTGCTATTGCTTTTGGAAAAGGTAGTGGGCTTGTTATGAAAAAAGGCGAAATAATAGCCAAATTAAGTGGAGATGCTTTAATAAACAAGTTCGTTGAAGAAGTTGAATTTGAAGCAAAAAGAAAAATATAATGGATAGCATTTATAGTATAAATATTGAAAGAGCAGTTTTAAGTTCAATCTTCTTTAACCCTGAAGAGCTTGAAGATGTTTTAGGAGTTTTAAAACCAAAAGATTTTTATCTTCCTGCCCATAAAGCTATATTTGAGGCAATAGTTAAACTTCATAGTGAAGATATGCCAATTGATGAGGATTTTGTAAGAAATAGGGTAGATAAAAAAGATGTAAATGATGGGGTTTTACTTGAAATTTTGAGTGCAAATCCTATTACAAATACAGCCGCTTATGTAAAAGAGATAAAAGATGCTTCTGTAAAAAGAGAGTTAGCAACACTTGCAACAACTATAAAAAAAGTTGCTATTGAAGATGAAATTAGTGCAAATGAAGCTTTAGATACTATTCAAGGTGAGCTTTACAAAATATCTACAAATAGTGCTACAAGTGAGCTAAAAGATATGCAAACAGTTACAAGTGATACTTTAGCATATATTGAAAAGATGAAAAAACTAGGAAATAAATACCTTATAGGACAAACAACTGGTTTTGAAGCACTTGACAAAAAAACAACTGGTTTTAATGAAGGGGATTTAGTAATAATTGCAGCACGTCCAGCCATGGGTAAAACAGCACTTGTTTTAAATATGGCTTTAAAAAATGTAGAACAAAAAAAAGGAGTTATATTCTTTTCGCTTGAAATGCCAGCAGAACAGTTGATGCTAAGAATGCTTGCAGCAAAAACATCAATTCCTCTTCAAAATCTAAGAAAAGGTGATATGGATGATAAAGAGTGGTCTATCTTAAGTGCTGCTTTTGATGATTTAAACTCAAAAAAACTTTTTGTAGATGATGGTGGAAGTATAAATATTAATCAGCTTCGAGCAAGAGTGAGAAAATTAGCGCAAATTCAAGAAAATAATATTAGTCTTGTAATTATTGATTATCTTCAACTTATGCAAGGACTTGGAAATAAAGATAGACATCAAGAGGTTTCAGATATCTCTAGAGGTTTGAAAATGCTTGCACGTGAGCTTAAAATTCCGATTGTTGCACTTTCTCAACTTAATCGTGGACTTGAAAGCAGACCCGATAAAAGACCAATGCTAAGTGATTTAAGAGAATCTGGAGCAATCGAGCAAGATGCTGATATCATAATGTTTGTTTATAGAGATGATGTTTATAAACAGCGAGATGAAGCAAGAAAAGAGAAAGAGGCTAAAGACAAAGGTGAAGATTATAAATCTAAATTTATAGATAAGCCAATTGAAGAGGCTGAAATAATTATTGGAAAGCAAAGAAATGGACCAATTGGTACAGTAAAACTAGATTTCCATAAAGCCTTGACTAAATTTATTGATAAAGATAATGAACACTATGGGCAAGCCCCAATAGAAGTTGTTTTTGAATCAGTAGCAGATGTACAAAAAGAGACAAAAATAGATTTCCCTGATGGAGTTTTATAAAATAATACTTTTTTAAGTTATAAAAGTTTAAAATCAATACAAACTTTTACACAAGGAAAATGTTATGAAAAGGGCTTTTTCTCTAATAGAGATTATTTTTGTAATTGTGATTTTAGGGATAATTGTCTCTTTTGCTGCTCCAAAACTTATGGATACAAAAGATAGTGCTCTTGTTTCAACTTTGAAAAGAGATGTAAATACTACTATAAACTCTATTCAAAGCTACTATTTATTAAATCAGAAAATTGAAGATATTAAAGATGCTATAAATATTGGTGATACAAATTGGGATATAGAAAAACTAAAAATGAGTGATAAAAACTCTTGTATCAAATTGGAAATTAAAAAAAATCAAAATATTGTTTCTATTGATCTTCAAGTAGATAGTGCAAAAGATAGTACTATTTGTAAAAAAATAAGAGATAGTGGATTGGTTTCAAAGGTTTATGAAGTTTACTAAGCATAACAAATATTAAGTGATTTTTAAGTACAATTCGCGTTATTTTTTTACTTAAGGAAACAAATGCAAATAGATTTTGCCAACCTTCAACACCAACACAACCTATATAAAGAAGAGATAGAAGAGGCTATTTTAAAAGTAGCACGAGATTGTAACTTTATAATGGGAACTCAAATAGATGAGCTTGAAAGAGACCTAGAGAAGTTTACAGGTTCAAAATATGCAATATCTTGCTCAAGTGGAACAGATGCTCTTTTACTTGCTATGATGGCTTTAGATATACAACCAGATGATGAAATTATTACAACTCCTTTTACATTCTTTGCAACAGCAGAAACAATAGCTTTTCTTAAAGCTAAACCAGTTTTCGTTGATATTGATGAAAAAACATATAATATAGACCCAAAAAAAATAGAAGCGGCTATCACACCAAAAACTAAAGCTATTATTCCTGTAAGTCTATATGGACAACCATGTGATATGGATGAAATAAATCAAATAGCTAAAAACCATAACCTAAAAGTAATTGTTGATGGAGCTCAAAGCTTTGGATCTACTTATAAAGGTATAAGTGACTCAAACCTTGGTGATATCTCTTGTACCTCTTTTTTCCCTGCTAAACCATTAGGTTGCTATGGTGATGGTGGAGCTGTATTTACTAACAACCAACAACTAGCGACTAAAATCCAAAGCCTTAGACTTCATGGACAAAGTATAAGATACCATCATCAATATATTGGTATGGGTGGAAGACTTGATACTATTCAAGCAGCAGTACTTAATGTAAAACTAAAATACTATGAAAAAGATTTGAAACTAAGACAAGATGTAGCAGAAAAATACACAAAAGCACTAAACGCAAAAAATATAGAAACTCCTTTCGTTAAAAATGATAGAACATCAGCTTGGGCACAATACTCAATAAGAGTACAAAATAGAACTGAACTTCAAACAAAACTTCAAAACCTAGGTATTCCAACAGCAGTACATTACCCAATGCCTCTACATGTACAAGAATGCTTTAAATACCTAAACCTAAAAGAAGGTGACTTTCCAATCTCAGAAAAAGTATCAAAAGAGATAATGAGCTTACCAATGAATCCATATGTAAGCGATGAAGAGATTGAGTTTATTGTAGAAAATTTGGCAAAAGAGCTAAGATGTTAAATGTAGCACTTGTAGGATTTGGTTATTGGGGACCAAATATTGCAAGAAATATAAATAATAATCCAAATTTAAATCTTCATACAATTTGCGATATGATAGATGAAAATCTGGAAAAAGCACACAAAATATATGCATCTTCAACAAACTATGAAAAAGATTTTAATAAAGTTTTAGAAGATAAAACTATAGATATAGTTGCTATTGCTACACAAACAAGTAGCCACTATTATTTAATAAAACAAGCACTATTGGCTTTTAAAAATGTATATGTTGAAAAACCTTTTACTGCTACTTTACAAGAGGCACAAGAGCTTGAAGATTTAGCAAAAAAGCAGAATAAAATTATACATATAGATCATATTATGATTTTTCATCCAGCAATAAAAAAAATAAAAGAGATAATTTCTAGTGGTGAAATAGGAGAAGTTTTATTTATAAATTCAACTAGAAAGAGTTTAGGACAATTTAGAAAAGATGTAAGCTCTATGTGGGATTTAGCTGTTCATGATTTATCTATAATTGATTATCTAATGGATGGTAAAAATCCAACAAGTATAAAAGCAAGCGGTGATAAATTTTATAATCCAAAAGAGAGTATTACATTTGTAAATCTAAAATATGAAAACTTTTCTGTGCATCTTGAATCAAACTGGTTAAGTCCAATAAAAGAGAGAAATATTACTATTGTTGGCTCTAAAAAAATGCTTGTTTATGAGGATTTAAAATTAGAAAACAAACTTACAGTTTATGAGAAAAATGTAGAAGTTGTAAGTGGAGAAAATATTACAGATGAAAATTATTTGGTAAAAACAAATGAGTTTGGAACTTATTCTCCATATATAAAACCAGAGGATGCTTTATATAATAGTATCGAACATTTTAGAACTTCAATTATAAATCAAACACAATCTTTATCAAATCCATCTCAAGCAATAAGAGTTCATAAAATTCTAGAAATTGCAGATAATAATATGAATATGTAAGATTTAATCTTGCATATTTAAAAAACATTTTAATAATCACTATCAATTTTATCTTAATTTAAGAAAAAATCATTAATATTCTATTTCATTTTTGTTAATTATAATAATAATTATCAAAAATAAAATAGATTTCTCCTAAAATCTATTTTACTAAATTAAAGTCGAAAAAGAAAATATGGAAAAGGAATGAAATGAGAATAAAAATGGCACTAAGTGTAGCTTCTATTTTAGTTACACAAAATTTACTTTTGGCAAATGAGACTACAAAACTTGATGATGTACAAGTTGTAACTTCTGCTTCAGGATATGAGCAAAAAATTACAGATGCACCAGCATCAATTTCAGTTATAAGTCAGGAAGATTTAAAGCAAAAAAAATATTCTAATTTGGCTGAAGCTATTGAAGATGTAGAAGGTGTTGATGTAAGAGGTGGAAATGGAAAGACAGGTGGTTTAAATATTAGTATTAGGGGAATGGGTTCTGAAAATACTTTAGTACTTATTGATGGTAAGAGGCAAAATTCTGCAGGTAGTTCAACTCCTAATGGTTTTGGAGAAACTTCAAATAACTTTTTACCACCACTTGCTGCTATTGAAAGAATAGAGGTTATTAGAGGACCAATGAGTACACTTTATGGAAGTGATGCTATGGGAGGAGTTGTAAATATTATTACAAAGAAGGTTTCAAATGAATGGACAGGTTCTATAAATGTAGATCAAACATTACAAGAAAGTTCTCAATTTGGAAATAGTAATAATGTGAATACATATATAAGTGGACCAATAATTAAAGATTTATTAGGATTGAGTTTAAGAGGTAGCTATCATAATAGAGAAGCTTCAGACATAAAATATGGAGATGGTGCAGAAGTTAGTAAGAGAGGTAATTCTCCTGTTGAAGGAACAAATTATTCAATTGGTTCTAAATTTAACTTAACACCAGTTGATAACCATGATTTTTATTTAGATCTTTTTACTTCAAAACAAAGATATAACAATGATAAATCTCAATTAGGTACACTAGATGACGCTTCTTTAGCTACAAAACAAGCATCAGGATATAAAGATAAATTAAGATTTGAAAGAGAACAGTTTACCCTAGGTCATACTTCGAGGTTTGATGTTGGTACTTTAGAATCTAGTATTATGAGAAATACTACAGAAACAATTGGAAGAACAATTCCTGGAAATAAAATAGGTAATATTTTTAATCCAAAAATGCCTGACCATATAATTGGAAGCAATAGAGAATTAAAATCTACAGATACTGTATTTGATACAAAATTTGTTACTGCAGAACTAGATAAAAATATTTTAACTATTGGTGGTCAATATTGGGATTCTAAAATGAAAGATGGAATTGCAACTGAAGAATTTGAGCAAAAAATGTGGGCTTTATTTGCAGAAGATGAGATATCTGTAACAGATTCATTAGCATTTACTTTAGGAGGAAGATATGATCATCATGATAAATTTGGTGGTAATTTTAGTCCTAGAGCATATGCTGTTTATACAGCAAATAGTAATTGGACTGTAAAAGGAGGAGTTAGTCAGGGGTATAAAGCTCCAAAAGTAAATGATTTACATGATGGTATTAATGGAGCAGGAGGGCAGGGTGCTACTATTACAATTGGAAGTCCAGATTTAAAACCTGAAAAATCAACAAACTATGAAACTGGAATTTACTATAATGCAGATAATGGTTTCTTAGCGAATGCTACTATTTTTTATAATCAATATAAAGATAAAATTGAAACAGATGGAAATGTTATTATTGCAGGAAATCCAAATATTCCTAATGGAACTTATAGTCAAAAAAAGAATATTGGTAAAGCTGAAACACAAGGTTTAGAAGTTGGAACAAAAATTCCATTTACAGATACTTTAGATTTAAAAGCAAACTATACATACATGGAAAGTGAACAAAAAAGTGGTAAAAATAAAGGGGAACCATTCGCTGATACACCTGAACACTCTTTAAATGCAACTTTAAATTGGCAAGCTACAAGTAAGCTTAATACTTGGATAAAAGGTGAATACAGAAGTGAAAGAAAAAGATTTACAGAAAATTATTCTAATTTAACTGCTGAAAATAAAGCTATTTATGAACAAGTAGGAAATGATATAAAAGCTTATGAATTATTTCATTTAGGTGGAAGCTATAAATGGAATAAAGATTTAACTTTTAGTGCAACTATTTATAACTTATTTGATAAAGATTTTTTCAAAAGAGAACAATATACTTATGGTGGAGCAACAAAATATGCTACTTCAGAAACAAACTTAGAAGGAAGAAGACTTTGGTTAGCAATGAATTTAGCTTTCTAATTTGGAAAATTAAAAATTCTTAAAAGATAAGTAGATTTCTACTTATCTTTTTTTATTTACACTTGTATTTTAATACCAATTATCAGTTTTGTTAAAGTGGTGTTAAAATTAGTCTGTTACTATAAAAATTTAAAAAATTAGGAGTTAAAAAATGAAAAAATTAGTTTATGGTGTTTTAACATCAGCAATATTATTATCAAATGCAAATTCACATGAAATTTGGATAGAAAAAGATAAAAAAAATGAAGCAAATATCTTTTTTGGAGAGTTTGCAGATGGTCAAAAAGAAGGGGATAAATTTTTAGATAGATTAAAAGTAGATACTTTTTATCCAAAAGATATAGTAAAAAATATCACTAGAAAAGAGAATAGTATAGTTGTAGGTTTGTCAAAAGATAGCGATTTGATTTTGGTAGAAACTGGAGAACCTAGATTAAATAAAAATACACAAGTAACAGCTAGAAAAATAAGTTATGCAAAAACAGGCAGAACAAATACAGATACTTTGGCTAATTTTGATTTAGTTCCAGTAGAAAAAAATAGTAATACTTTCAAGCTATTATTTGATAAAAAACCAATGTCAAAAACAAAAGTGACAGTTGTATCTCCTACAAAATGGGAAAAAAGTTTTTATACAAATGAACAAGGAGAAGTTACAATTTCTACACCTTGGATTGGAACATATCTTTTAGAAACTAGTTTTGAAGATAATTCAAAAGGTGAAGTGGATGGAAAGTCTTTTGATAAAACAATACATGCAATTACTTACACTATAAAAGTAGAACAAGGTTTACCTTGGGAAACTAAATAATAAAAATATAGAGGTAAATTATGCATAAAACATTTTGGTTTAAAATTCACTGGTTTTTTGGTTTTGTTTTTGGGATTTTACTTTTGCTAATAGGAGTTTCAGGAGCTATATTATCTTATGAAAAAGAGATTTTACAAGCTATAAATAAGGATACATATTTTGTAAATATTCCACAAGATAAACAAATATTATCTACAAAAGAGATTTTAGAAAAATATCAAACAGAAAATCCAGACTCAAAGATAAATAGTATCTCTTTTTCAAGTGATAAAAGTTCTAGTGTAGTTTTGAATATTGCTTCAAAAGATCCCAATAATAGAAGAGGAGAGAGTATATATTTAAATCCTTATACAGCTGAGGTTTTACCTCAAATTGAAGGAAAAGATTTTTTTATGTTTTTCTTTAAACTTCACAGATGGCTAACATTTGAAGGAGATACTCAGTGGATTGGGAAAAATGCAGTTGCCCTTGCAACTATTGCTTGTATAATTTTAACTATTGGTGGAGTTATAGTTTATTTGCCAAGAGTTAAAAATAATTTTTTAAGAAGTTTTACTTTTAGTTTTAAACATAAAAAAAGAGCATTTTTATCAACAATGCACAGTGCTATTGGTATGTGGGTTGTTCCATTTTTCTTACTTATGTGTTTTACAGGACTTTATTGGTCTTATGATTGGTATAGAAGTGCAATGTTTACTATTATGCAAGTTGAACAACCAAAAAGAGCTACACCAACTACTCAAGTAGTTCAAATAGGACAACAAAAAGAAAAGCAGAGTGAAAAAGAGCAAAAATCTGAAAAACAGCCAGAATTAATCTCTTATGAAAATGCTCAAAAAGTAGCAGATATTTTTAATCAAAATGTTTCAAGGGATTATAAAAATGCAAATTTGAGACTTACTCCTTCAAAAGATGGTATATATACAATTTCATATTTGTATGCAGATGCAACACATTTTAGGGAGTCAAACTCTATGGAAATTGATCCAAATAAATCTATAGTTGTAAAAGAAGCAAAATTTGAAGATAAAAAACTAAATGAACAGCTTATGAGTAGTATGTTACCACTTCATAGTGGAGAATATTTTGGCTGGATTGGACAACTGCTTATGTTTATTGCTTCAAGTCTTATGGCTTTATTTGTAATAACTGGATATATGCTATATTTTGATAGATGGAAGAAAAAAAGAGCAAAAGCTTTAAAAGAAAAATAAGTTATTTTATAGATATAAAAAAAGGCTTAGAACAAAAGTTCTAAGCCTTTTTATGTTTAGTAGAAACTCTACTCTTAAAAGTTTAACAACACTTTTTAAAACCACCAGTATTGTATTTTCTATCTAAAGACTCATTAAAAAACTCGCCTCTAGTTAAAACTTTCTTATCTGGATGAACTCTTTTCATATGCTCAAGATATTTCTCATAGCTAGAAAGCCCCACAAGAGGGTGAAAAAACTTTTCAGATTTTTCATAGAATTCTTTGATTTTTCCAAACACATTTAAGCCTTTTGAAGAGAATCAAGTCTTACATAAGGAGTCTCTTTTAAAGGTATTTTTATTCTTCCAAAACAAATTCCTAAAGTTGCAATAATTACTAAAGTAGTTGCAAACATAAAGAACACTGCTAAAACAGCATTAACTATATTTGAATTTTTTAGTTTATTTGCAATAGCTATATCAGCTTTTGCTTTATTTATATCAGCTTCTAGTGTCAAAGTAGGAATTTTTGCTTCTAAATCAGCGATTTTTTTGATTTGAATTTGTGCAGTAGCAACGTGACTTACAGCATTATGAACTCTATCACCCTCTTTGAAAGGTAACACTTTTTGAATTCCACCATACATAGTTGCAACTAATACAAATGTTGCAGGTAATACTGTAACCCAAGTATATTTTGCTTTACCCATTTTGTATAGTATTGCAGTTGCAAGCATTAAAGCCATACCAGCTAGCATTTGGTTACTTACACCAAATAGTGGCCATAATGAATAAATTCCACCTCTTGGATCAATAGTTCCTTGATACAGAAAATATCCCCAACCAGCAACACTTAAAAATGTAGCTAAAATACCAGCTGCATAGTTATTTGTATTTCCTAAAGGTTTATAAACATTTCCTAGCATATCTTGAACCATAAATCTACAAGCTCTTGTTCCTGCATCAACAGCAGTTAAAATAAACAGAGCTTCAAAAAGAATAGCAAAGTGATACCAGAATCCCATCATATCAACTCCACCAAAAATTTCATGAAGTACAAGTGCAACCCCAATAGCAAAAGTAGGAGCTCCTCCAGTTCTTGATAAAATTGTCTCTTCACCAATATTTTTTGTAAGTGTGAAAATTTCTTCAGGAGTTACACTAAATCCCCAAGTAGAGATTGTTTGAGCAACTTGTACAACATCTGTTCCTATAAATACAGCAGGAGAGTTAATAGCAAAATAAAGTCCAGGATGTAAAATTGTCGCACAAATTAAAGCCATAATAGCAACTGCACTCTCCATTAACATAGAACCATATCCAACAGGAAGTGCATGAGTCTCATTTTCTAACATTTTAGGACTTGTTCCACTTGAAATTAGAGCATGGAAACCACTAATAGCACCACAAGCAATAGTAATAAATAAAAATGGGAATATTGCACCAGCAAATACTGGACCACTTCCATCAAAATATTGTGTATTCATTTTTGGCATTTGAATTTCAGGAGCAACAATAACAATTGCAATAGCCATAAGTACAATAACACCAATTTTTAAGAAAGTTGATAAATAATCTCTAGGAGCTAATAAGAACCAAACTGGTAAAACAGCAGCTATAAATCCATATGCCATCATTATAAATGCTAAAGTTGTAGCATCAAATGTAAATACTTGTTTCCAATAAGGGTCAGCTGCAATGATACTTCCATAATGAATAGCTAAAATTAGAAGAATAAAACCTATAACTGAAGCTTCTCCAACTTTTCCAGGTCTTAAATATCTCATATAAATACCCATAAAAATTGCAATTGGAATAGTCATAGCAATAGTAAACAGTCCCCAAGGAGATTCAGCAAGAGCTTTTACAACAACCATTGAAAGAATTGCTATGATAATTAGCATAATACCAAATATAGCAATCATAGTAACACCACCAACGAATGTTCCTAACTCTTCTTTTATAATTTCACCTAGTGATTTACCATTTCTTCTTGAAGAGATAAATAAAACAACAAAGTCATGAACAGCACCTGCAAATACTCCACCTACAAGTATCCATAACATTGAAGGTAAATAACCCATTTGAGCTGCTAAAATTGGACCTACAAGTGGACCAGCTCCTGCAATTGCTGCAAAATGATGACCAAATAAAACAGATTTATTTGTCGGAACAAAATCTCTTCCATCGTCATTTATCATAGCTGGAGTTGCTCTATTTTTATCAAGTTCTAAAACTTTATAAGCAACAAATCTTCCATAAAATCTATATGCAATCATATAGATACAAACAGCTGCTACAACTAAATACATAGCTGAAACAGTTTCTCCTTGCTGTAAAGCTAAATAACCAAAGCATGCCGCTCCAATTATTGCTATTACACCCCATAAGAGTTTATTCATAGCGAATCCTTTTTTAAATAAAATCTTTTAAGTTTACTCTTAAAAAAATAAAACATTAGTTAAATAATTTAAATAAATGATACTATTTACGACTACTTTATAAATATTTACACAATTTATACACAATAATTTAGAATAGAAATAAAAATTAAAAAAGAGCTATTTGCTCTTTTTTAAAAATAGTTAGTTTTGATAGAAGAATTATTTATGAAAGAGCGTTTATCATATCTTTTGTAACTTCTGATACATCTTTTGTACCATCAAGTTCCATAAATACACCCATTTTTTTATAAAAATCAATTAGAGGTGCTGTTTGAGAGTGGTATGCTTCAAGTCTGCTTTTTACAGTTTCGGCATTATCATCTTTTCTAATAGTTAATTCTCCACCACAATAGTCACAAACACCATCTTTTTTTGAAGGATTAAACTCAACATGGAAAGATGCTCCACAACCAGAACAAACTCTTCTTCCTGTAATTCTTCCTACAATTAAGCTATCTGGAACATTTAAAGAGATAACTTTATCAAGTTTAATTTTCATATTTTGCATAAGTTCACTCAAAGCTTCAGCTTGAGCCAAAGTTCTTGGGAAACCATCAAGAATAAATCCATTTTTACAATCAGAAACTGCAAGTCTATCTTTAATAATTCCAATAATTGTTGAATCTGGAACTAATTGCCCAGCATCCATAAATTTTTTAGCTTCCATTCCCATATCTGTTTTGTCTGCAATTGCTGCTCTTAAAATATCTCCTGTTGAGATTTGTGGGATATTGTACTTCTCAATTAGAAATTTAGCTTGAGTTCCTTTTCCAGCTCCTGGTGCTCCAAATAGCATTAAATTCATATTTTGTCCTTAAAATTTTTTCGCTTATTGTAGTAAAAAAGGATTTAATAGTAGATAAGATATAAATAGTAGATTAATAATTTAAATGATTTTTGATACAATGATTTCTTAAAACTCAAGGCTTCATTCTTGAAGCCCTTTAGAATTTTCCTACTTTTAGGAATTTTTTATAAATTCCGTTAAAAAGTAGTAATAACAGAAAAAGGAAATGAATGAAAAAACTATTTTTAATTATTGGGGCACCTGGAAGTGGAAAGACAACAGATGCCGAACTTATAGCAAAAAGACACGAAAATATAACTCACTATAGTACAGGCGATATGCTAAGAGCTGAGATGGCAAAAAATAGTGATATAGGAAAAGAGATAGCAAAATATGTAAATGCTGGAAATATAGTACCAATTAAAATAGCTATACAAACTATAATAAATGCTATAAAAAATGCTCCAACACCTACAATAATAATAGATGGATATCCTAGAAGTTTAGAGCAGATGAGTGCTTTGGATGAGTATTTGAAAAATGAGAAAGAGTTAGAGCTAGTTTCTTGTATAGAGGTAGTTGTAAGCGAAGAAGTTGCAAAAGATAGAGTTCTTGGAAGAAATAGGGGAGATGATGATAAGGTTGAAGTATTTAACAACAGAATGAGTGTATATATTGAGCCTTTAAAAGCTATTCAAGATTTTTATGAATCAAAAAATATTTTGAAAAAAATAGATGGTGAGCGAACTATAGAAGAGATTGTAGATGAGATGGAAAGTTTCATTTTGTCAAAGATATAGTAAAAAAAGATTTTAATCAGTGAAAAATAGAATAAATTTTTATAGTGTAATTATTGGAACTGAACTTTTAAATGGCAGAAGAAAAGATGCTCACTTTGCATTTTTAAATCAGGAGCTTTTAAAGCGTGGTTGGGAACATAAAGCATCTTTTGTGATTGAAGATGATAAAGAGCTGATGCTAAAAATATTTAATCTTATAAAATCTGATGAGCATAGTGTGATGTTTTGTTTTGGTGGAATTGGAGCAACTCCAGATGATTTTACAAGACAAATAGCTGCAGATGCTTTTACAAACTCACAAATGGAGTTTCATGAAGAAGCAAAGAAAAGAATAGAAAATAGATTTAAAGATGAAGCTTATCCTCATAGAGTAAATATGGCGTATCTTCCAATAAATGCAAAACTTCTAAAAAATGTTGTAAATGATGTAGCTGGATTTTATTTAGAAGATAGATTCTTTTTTACACCAGGATTTCCATCTATGAGTCAAAGTATGGTTTTGGAGGCTTTGGATAGACACTACACAAAATCAAATATCAAAAAATATAGAAAAACAGTAACAATTGTAAGTAGTGAAAATGACTTAATAGAAGTTATGAAAAAGATTCCAACACACCTTGAGTTTTCATCCTTGCCAAAGATTATTGGTGAAGAAAGAAGAGTTGTAATATCTGTTGCTGGATATAATCAAGATGAGGTAAATTTTGCTTTTAAACTCTTTTTGGATTTTTGCCTTGAAAATAAAAAAGAGTATGTTTTAGAAGATATAAATGATATTTAAAAGTTTAAATTAAAGTTAAGAATTAGATGAAAAATCAGTATGTCGTAAATTCCGACATACTGCAAATGAAGGTAAAATATATTATATGAAGCTTTTAATCTTCATTAACTTTCACTTGGTTTCTACCACTTCTTTTTGCTTGATAAAGTAAATCATCAGCTTGTTTATATATTTCATCAATAACTATTTCATTTGCATTTTTGCATATCAATCCCATTGATGCTGTTATATAAGAGCTAACACTACTATATTTGTGTTCTATTTTTAAATTTTCTATATTTTTTCTTAAGGTGTTTGCAAATTCAACAGCTTTTTCTTTTGTTTCCATTTGATAAACTACTGCGAACTCTTCTCCACCTAATCTGAAGGTATAATCAGATGAACGATGTAAACTCTGTTTTAAACAAGCTGCAAAGTTTATTAGAACTTCATCCCCTTTTTGATGACCATAATTATCATTATATTGTTTAAAGTGGTCTATATCCATAAATAAAAAAGCTATTAACTCATTTTTTCTTTTTGCTTCATTTATAATTTTTGGAAATATTTCATCAAAATATCTTCTATTATATATATTTGTTAATCCATCTGTAATTGAAATCTCTTCAATTGTTTTTTTATCTGTTATATCCTCTCTAACTGCTGTATATGAAATAATTTCACCTTTATTATCAAATACAGGAGAAATAGATGCTTTAACCCAATAATAATCACCATTTTTCTTTTTATTTTTTATTTCACCTTTCCATGTTTTTCCACTAGTTATTGTTTCCCATAACTCTTTATATGTAGATTCTTGCATGTCAGGGTGTCTAATAATTCTATGATTTGTTCCTATTAATTCATCTTTTGAATATCCACTTATCTCACAAAAAGCTTCTGATGCATATGTTATATTTCCATCTAAATCAGTTGATGAAGTTAAAACATTTTCATCTACAATTTTAATATATTTTTTCATTTGTGAATTAATATTATTAATCTCTCTATTTTTTAAGAAAATAATAAAAATAATTAATAAAAAAACCATTCCAGCAATTAGCACTTTTTCATAATTTACTATTTTTTCATAATTTACAGAAATCCAGTTATTGTTAATACTATCTTTATGTTCATTTGAAATAGAGCTAAATAACTTATTTAAAATATCATTTAAAATTATATTATCTTTTGAGGTTGCCATTGAAAAAGGTAGGTTGTTAAAAATCTCTTTTGAGATTTTAAGAGTATTTGAAAAATCTTTTTGTATTTCATGTCCAACAACAGGAAGTATCCCTACTAAACCAAAGAATTCATCATTTTTTACTTTTGTTAACCCCTGTTTTAAAGAGTCAACTTTTACAAATTCTATTTGTGGATATGCTTTAATTAGCATATCTTTATACATTTCATCAACATAAGCAATTCTTTTGCCATTTAAAGAGTTTAAAGAAGATATAAATGTTTTATCTATTTTTGTAACTAAAACAAATGGAAAAGAAAGATGAGAATTTGATAAGTTAACTAATTTATTTGTATTATCAGAATTTTGTACAAATGTAACCAAATCACACTCTTTAGTAATCAATTTATTAAGACCATCTTTGGTAGATTCTATTTCTATTTGATTAAAATTTATATTTAGTTTTTCTTTAAAAATATTTATATAATCAGAAGTTATTCCTAAAACACTATTATTGTTGATTCTTTCAATAGGCATAAAATTAGAGTTAACACAATAATTAATATTTTTCTTTTTAGATAAATAATCATGTTCAATTTGAGATAATTTTATCTCTTCATAAAAACTATTTTTTAACCATTTATCAACTAAATTTCTAATATCTTTTTCTGTTATATTTTGATTAGCTTTTTCTAAAATCGATTTTAAAACTAAATTATCTTTTTTTACACCCAAATGTAAAGGAACAATAGTTTGAATATTATCATCTTTTAAAACTATAGTTTTTAGATTACTTAACCAGTTTTTATTTATCAAATACTCTATTGTAGATAAATTATGTATAACAGCATCAGCTTTATTTGAGGCAACTGCTTCAATAGCTTCTTCAGTATTTTTTGTTTTATATAATATAATATTTGGATACTCTTTTTTTAAAATATCTTCTAAAAAAGAGTTTTCTACAACAGAAACTTTTTTATTTTTTAAATCGGATAAACTCTTAATATCAGACTGTTTATTTACTCCTAAGCTTATTTGAAAATTAATTAATGAATAATTTGTGAAATCTATAGTGTTTTTTCTTTCATCATTTATTGCTATATTTGGAAGAATATCAAGCTGATTATTTTCAAGCATATCGAATGATTCTTTCAAAGATTTATTTTGAATAAATTCAATTTTAATACCTAAAACTTTACTTAATAGTTCCATATAATCAATTACAAAACCTTTAGGATAATTATTTAAAGTGAAATTATATGGAGGTAAAGAGTCAAAGTTATGAACTTTTAAAATAGGATTATCTTTTAAATATTTTATTTCTTCATCACTTAATGATAGTTTTTTATCTTTTTTTGATATCTCATCAAATAAAAAATCTTTTAAATCTATTGTTGATTCAGTTAAACCGTAATATTTATACATTTCACTTATGTATCTAATTCTTCCTTGATCTAAATATCCCAAAGGTGTAAGATTTTTATTTATCAATGAATCAATTGCATTTGCTTCATATCTTAAATGTTCAATTGTTTTTTCTTGAGTATATTTTTCATTTATAAGTTGTATTATCTCTTCTTTATTTTCTAAAGCATATTTCCAACCTTTAAGTGTTGCTTCTTTAAATTTTTCTACTCTATCTGGATTGTTTTTAGCTTCATCTTCATTTGTAAAAAGCATATCTCCATACATATCAAATCCATAATTAGTTGGATTTATAATATTTACATCATAACCTTTTTCTTTAAATAAAAATGGCTCATTAGCAATATATGCAGGAATTACATCAACTTCATTTTTAATAAGTCTCATGTAATCATCTTTATATCTTTCACGAACAAGATTAACATCTAAATTAAATTTTTTAATCATAGCAAGTAGAGAAAAACCATCTGTATTATTTGGATAGAAAAGAATATCTTTATTATTTAATTCATAAATAGAAGAAATATTTTTTTTCTTTAGTGAAATAAATACACTAGGTGAGTGTTGAAAAATAGGAGAGACAATTACAACAGGTTGTTGTTTTAATCTATATAAAATCAAAATAGAATCAGCAACACCATATTGGGCATTGCCATTTATTACTTCATCAATATTATTATATTTTAGATCTCTTTGTTTAATTTCTACATCTAAACCCACTTCATCATAAAACCCTTTTTCTTTCGCAGCATAATATCCTGCAAATTGAAATTGATGAAACCATTTTAATTGTAATACAACTTTCTCATTGGCATTTAAAAATGTACTAAAGATTATTAATAGTAAATAAATTATATTTTTTTTCATTCTTGAAATTTTCCTAAATAAAGCAATTTAATTAACAAATTTATCATTTTATTACTATTTTACTTCATATAATTTATAAGAAGTTTTTTAATAAAAGAAGTTAATCTTACTAAAATTATTAAATATTTTAAAATAGTATTGTGCTTATTTATAATACCTAATTTTCCTAATTTTTTTCTAATTATTAAATAAAAATTTATAAAAATTTTTATTTTAATTAACTGAATAAACTTTTGTTTACTTTTTAGGTGTCATTTCAAAAACTATCAAACTATTAAAAACTTTCGACAGTTTTTTTAATACTAAACAAAGCCTCTTTTAAAATCTCAAGAGGTGTTGCAATATTTACTCTTATAAAATTATCACCATTTTCTCCAAAAGTTACTCCTGAGATTACTCTTACATTTCCTAGCTCTTCTAGTTTTTTTGTAAACTCTTTTGAGTTTAAGCCAAGAGAGCTTATATCAATCCATAATAGATATGTAGCTTCTGCTTTCACTACTTTTAGATTTGGGATATTTTTTGCTATAAAATCTTCCAAAAAGTTTTTATTTTTTTCAAGATAAATAAGTAGTTCAAAAAGCCAATCTTCACACTCTTCATAAGCACTAATCAAAGAGTAAATCCCAAAAACATTAACTCCTTTCATCTCATTTTTGCTAAGAGTTTTGTCTAATTTTACTCTTAAATCTTTATTTGCTGCAACTATATTTGAAGCTTTTAATCCAGCTAGGTTAAATGTTTTTGTAGCACTTGTGCAACTAATTGAATTTTGTAAAAACTCTTCACAAATAGATGCAAAAGGAGTAAAGATATAATCTTTGAAAACTAAATCCCTATGAATCTCATCACTTATTACTAAAACATCGTATTTTAAACACAACTCACCCATTTTTTTTAGTTCATTTTTTGAAAAAATTTTCCCTACTGGATTGTGAGGATTTGATAATATAAATAGTTTTGGTCTATCATTTTTTAGTTTCTCTTCAAAATCAACAAAATCTATCTCATATTTTGCATCTTTATATATCAAATTGTTTGTTATAACCTTGCAATCATTGTTTTGTATAACTATATTAAAGTAGTGATAAACAGGCGATTGAATTAAGATTTTGTCATCTTTTTGACAAAAAGTTTGAATAATTGCACTTAAAGATGGAATTACTCCAACTGTTGGAATAATATGCTCTTTTTTTATCTCATAGTTGAATCTTTTTTTCCACCAACTAATCTCAGCTTCAAAATACTCATTTGGAACCATTGTATAGCCAAAAACTGGATGCTTTGCTCTTTTTATAATAGAATCCACAATAGGTTTTGCAACTTCAAAATCCATATCAGCAACCCACATAGGAATCACTCCATCTTTTGTAGTATCCCATTTATAGCAGTCTGTATTTTTTCTATTTATCACTTTATCAAAATTGTATTTCATCTATTGCCTTTAAAAAATTATTCAAAATAGCTTTTATTATACAAGATTATGATTTATATAGGGTTTTGTTAATTTAGAGATAAAGAGAAATATAGATAAAATTTCAAAAAAAAGGAGCAAAATATGGAAAATTTTAGTTTTTGTAATCCAACACAAATTGAGTTTGGAAAAGATAAAGAGAAAAATATTGGAAAATGTATAAGCCAAAATGGAGTAAAAAAAGTTTTATTAGTTTATGGAAGCAAAAGAGTTATAGAAGATGGACTTTTTGATATAGTTGCAAAAAGTCTAAAAGAAAATGGTGTAGATTTTATAGCTTTTGGTGGAGTTGTAAGTAACCCAATATTAGGAACTATTAAAAATGCTATAAAAATTGCAAAAGATGAGAAAGTAGATGGAGTTTTAAGTCTTGGAGGTGGGTCTGTTTTAGATAGCTCAAAAGCAATAGCTGTTGGAACTTTATATGATAGTGATGTTTGGGATTTCTTTTTAGGTAAAGAGCAAATAAAAAAAGCTTTACCTATTTTTGACATAATTACTCTTGCTGCAACTGGAAGCGAGATGAATGGATATGCAGTTGTTACAAATGAGAAAACAAAACAAAAATTTAGTATTTGGTCACCTTTGGTTTATCCAAAAGTTTCTGTTATAAATCCAGAACTTCAAAAAAGTGTTTCAAAAGAGTATTTGGTTTATTCTGCAACTGATATTATTGCACATACTATTGAAGGCTATTTTACAGCAAAGATTCAACCAAAATATATGAGTAGACAAGTTGAAAATATCATAAAAACAGTTATTGAAACAACTGAAATTTTAATAGAAAACCCAGATGATTATAATGCAAGAGGAGAGTTTGCTTGGGCTGCAACAAATGCTTTAAATGGAACAACAACAGTTGGAACAGCTGGTTTTTCTTTTCCAAATCACTTAATAGAACACGCACTTTCAGCACTTTACAATGTACCTCATGGAGCAGGGCTATCTGTTGTAATTCCAGCTTGGGCAAAGTGGTATTATAAAGAAAATGAGGCTCAGTTTATAAGATTTGCAAAAGAGATTTTTGGAAAAAACACAGCTCTTGAAGGAATTGAAGCACTTGAGAGTTGGTTTAATAAAATAGGAACTCCAACAAGATTAAATCAATTTGGATTAGATAAAAGTAATATTTCGGATATTATAGAAAATTTATCTTTTCAAGAAGAGTTTTCAAAAGAGGATTTAGAGCAAATTTTAAACAATATGCTATAAAAAATATTTTGAATGAATTTTAAATTCATTCAAAATTATAATAACTTTTTAAAATCTATACTATCTTTTCCTACAAATTTTTTTTCATCTGTTTTTTTTACTACCATTTTTGCAATCTCATCAGTTTCAACTGCAACATCATGAGTTAAAGATGCTATTTGTGCATTTTGTTGAGTCTGTTCATCCAAACTATTTACAGCATCATTAATCTGTTCAATACCCAAAAGTTGCTCTTTTGAAGAGTTTTCAATATCATAAATAAGTTTTGAAGAGTTTTTTATATTTTCATTTAACTCTTTATACCCTTCAATCATAGAGTTTGCAATCTCTTTACCTTGATTTGCCTTTAATGTTGCATTTTCAACAATATTTTTTATCTCTTTTGCAGCTTCTGCACTTCTGTTTGCTAAGTTTCTAACCTCACCAGCAACAACTGCAAATCCTTTTCCAGCTTCACCAGCTGTTGCTGCTTCAACAGCTGCGTTTAGGCTTAAAATATTTGTTTGAAATGCGATATTATCAATCACACTTATTGCTTCATTTATCTCAGAAACTTGACTACTAATATCTTCCATAGAAGCAGTTGTTTGGTTTGCAAGTTTCTCACCCTCAATAGAAGAGTTAAGAAGTTTTTGTGATAGTTGAGTCATTTTTGATACATTTTGTGAATTGCTTCTAATATTTGATGTAATTTGTTCTAAAGATGCTGATGTTTGTTCAAGAGATGCGGCTGCTTCATTTGAACTTATATTTAATTTATCTACATTTTTAAGTAAGATATTTGAACTCTCATCAAGTTTTAATCCAATTGATTTGTTTTCAATTAACATTTTAGTAATTGAATCACCCAAAGTATTCACGCCATTTGCAAGTTTTAAAAGATGTTCTTTTAAATTTTTTGTTGATATTTTATTTAGATAGTTATAGTTAGAGTATTGTTCTAATACATTTAATACATTTTCAATATTTGATTCAAGATTATTTGCCATTCTGTTTAATACATTTTTCAATTCCATTAATGCAGGATTTGAAACTTCAATATTAATTCTTTGACATAAATCTCCATGTTCAAACTCTGATAAAACAGCAACTGTTTCATCGATTAATTTTCTATCCTCATCTGTTGCTTTTTTTGCTTTCTCAATATTTTCATTAATCTGTTTAGCCATAATTCCAAACTCATCTTCTGAATCAATAGCAATTTTTTCAATACTATTACTCTCTTTATTTAAATATCTAAAAAATGACAATAACCCATCTTTGATTCTTTTAAGAGATTTTAAAGATATTGTTAAAGTTATAAAAATAGAGATAGATATTACAACTAAAGTTATAATAGATAGTGTGATTATTAAATACATCAGTTTATTTGCATCTTTAAAAATTTCATTTGAATTAACTCCACCAACTAAAAGCCAATTCCATTCATCAAAGTTTTCAAATACTGTAAATTTCTCTTCATCATTCCAAATATATGTAAGGTTGCCATTTTTCTTATTTAAAATCTCTTTTATAATATAAACTCCATTTTTATCTGAAATATCTAAACCAGATTTTTTGCTTAATGTTGGATGAGAGATAAACTCTCCATATTTTTTATCATTTATATTTGAGTTTAAAATGTAGTAGTAACCACTTTCTCCTATAACTCTATTTTTAATAGTTTGCATTAAATCATTTAAATCAGAGCTAATATCAGAACCTATAAAAGCTATTGCAATAACTTCATTATCTTCTATTATAGGAATATATTTAGTCATATACTCTTTGCCAAATAACAAGGCTTTTCCTAAATAAGATTTTCCCTCTAAAACACTTTTATATCCAGGATGATTGTTATCTAGTTTAGTTCCAATAGCTCTATTTCCATTCTCTTTTTTTAAGCTAGTAGATACTCTAATAAAATCATTATCTTTTCTAACAAATATTGTAGCAACAGAGCCATTAGTAATTTGTGTAAATTTATCAACCAAATCAAAATTTAAATTTACTAAATCTCCATTTATATATAAAGCAGGAGTTTTTAAATTTTCAATCTCTATGTTTTTTGAATTATCTATTTTAATATCATTTAACATACTTAAAAATATGTCACCAGATAGATTTGCACCACTTTTTGCAACTTTATTGAAGGTATTTATATTTTCTATTAATAAAGACAACTCTTTTTGAACAGTTTTTTCAGTATTTGTTTTCATCATATCAAAACTATTATTAACAACTAAAAAAGTTAATATAGCCATTGAAATAGATATTGATATTATTGATACAGATACTACTTTTGCAATAACTGAATTTTTTATAAAATTCATTTTAATCTCTCCGCCTATTTTGGTTAAAATTTTTTGACCTTAATTATAGGCAGAATTTAATTTAATCTTAATGAAACTCTAAATAATCTCTCTTTTTATGTTCTCTTTTAAGCTACAAGTTATTTCATAAGTTATTGTGTTGTGAATTTTAGCCAACTCTCTTACATCATCAAAAAGACAAACTTCTTCTTCAGCACTATTTATAGATAAGTTATCCATAGAAACACGACCTAAAACTTGAAAACCTTTTGGTGTTGTGTAGTTGTGATTTTCATTAAGTCTTAAAAAACCATCTCCATAACCTACATCGTAAGTTGAAACTATCATATCAGTAGTAGCTGTGAATTTCCCACCATAACCAACGCTTTGACTCTTTTTCAAAGTTCTAGTTGCCATTTTTGAAGCCCAAAGACTCATTACAGGTTTAAGTTTTGGAAAATCAAATGGTAAATCATCTTCTAAATATCCATAAGTTGCAATTCCTGCTCTTGCAAAATCTTCATTAAGTTCTTCAAAATTTTTTTCTCTAAAAAGTGCAGATGAGTTACAAGAGTGAAAAGCTGGGATTGGTAAAAAAAGTTTTTCACATACCTCTTTTACCTTAGCTTTTGCTTTGGAAAAAAGTTCTTTTTGGAAGAAAAAATTTGTTGATAATTCATCCGCTCCTTTATGGTGTGTGAAAACCCCTGTAATATTGGCTTTTTGTTTCAAAAGCCCTAAAATAGCCACTTCTATGTCATCTATTGATATTCCATTTCGGTGCATTCCCGTATCTATTTTGATATGAACATTACTATTTTGTGGGATTTTTTCTATGTTTTCAAGTGTGTTTAATGCTATGTGAAAAGTATGTGAATAGTTGTGAAAAACATTAGGTGCTAGGATTAAAATATAAGAAAAATAATCCTTTATTTTTTGTGCATCTTCAACACTTCTTACAACTGCTTTTTTAATACCAAACTCACATGATAGTTTTGCAATTTCAACTATTCCATGACCATAAGCATTATCTTTTAAAACTACAGCAACTTTCTCTTTACTTGTTGCTTTTTGGCTTATTGCTTCTAGATTATAAAAAAGGTTATCCTTGTTTAATAATATTCTAGCCATTCTCTTCCTTTCTAAAATAATCAAATATATTTTTTGAATCAACTTCATTTAAAACAGCTTTTAGCTCATCTAAACTTGCATTTTTTATCTTTTCAAACTCTCCAAAATATAGAAGAAGTTTTTTTATTTTTGCTTCACCTATTCCATTTATTTGTAAAAAAGATATCTCTTTATCCTCTTTTCTTTTTTGTTTTTTATGAAAACTTATAGCAAATCTATGTGCTTCATCTCTTTGTCTTTGAATAAACTGTAATCTTTTATCACTTGTAAGAAGATTTAAGCTTTTGTATTCACCATTTTTTCTAAAATGGACTATATCTTTCGCATTTCCTTTTGCTCTATATGCTTTGGCATCTACTTTTTGTTTTGAAATTGCAATAATATCTAAATTTACCCCAATACTTTGTACAATATCAAATGCTAGTTTTAGCAAAGTTTCTCCACCATCAATAATCCATAAATCAGGAGCAGGATTTTTTGAAAAGCTTTCAACTCTTCTTATTAACATCTCTCTCATTTGTGAATATTCATCTTTTGATTCAAGGTTATAGTGTCTAAAAGCTTTTTTATCAAAAGAGCCTAAATTTTCATTCCAAACAATCATAGCTCCAACTGTTGCTTGTCCCATCAAATGAGAATTGTCAAAACTTTCTATTAAACTAGGAGTTGTTTGTAGGCAAAATAGTTCTTTTAACTCTTCATATATAGTTGTTTGATTTTTTGAAGCTTCAATTCTTAGAAGTTCATCACAGTTGTTTAATGCAATCTTTACAATACTAGCTTTTTTATCTATTTTTGGATTTATTACTTTTATTTTTTTATTAAATCTTTTATATAAAAACTCTTCAATATCATCTAAATCCAAAATTTCATCAGCTACAATAATCTCTTTTGGAATAATTGGAAGTTCATTTGAGTAGTAGTTTACAATTGCTCTTTTGTATGCTTCATTTAAATCAAACTCTAAATCATCATTTATTTTTATAAAATCATAATTTGAAGATGCAAGTTTTCCATCTCTTATAAACATTCTTACAATCACAGCTTTTTTACTAGCAGATTTTATAGCAAATATATCCAAATCTTCATTTGTTGCTAAATCTATACCTGTTTTAATTTCAGATTTTTCAATAGTTTTTACTCTATCTCTTAAATTTAAAGCATCTTCAAAACGAAAATCATCTGAATATATTTTCATCTTCTCTTTTAGTTTTGATAAAAGTTTTGATTTATTGTATATATAGCTTAAAGCTTCATCTAAAAGTTTTTTATACTCTTCTTGTGTTATTTTTTGCTCACAAGGAGCTTTACATTTTCCTATTTGGTAAAATAGACAAGCACTCTTTCCTTTTATACAAGATTTTTTTTGCACCAATGGAACTATTTCATATATGCTATCTAACATATCTTTTGCTCCACTTGAGTATGGACCAAAATATTTTATATTTTTACCTTTCTCTATTTTTCTTGTAATTTCAAGTCTTGGAAAATCTTCATTTAAATCAACATAAATATATGGATAGGTTTTATCATCTCTTAAAAGTACATTGTATTTTGGTTTTAGCTGTTTTATTAAAGAGTTTTCAAGTATTAAAGCATCATGTTCATTTGGAACAACAATCCACTCTACAAAAGTAGTTTCACTAATCATTTTATATATTCGTGGACTTAGTTTATCAGCAGGTAAGAGTTTTGGAGTAAATTTGAAATAAGATTTTACTCTATTTTTTAAAACTTTTGCTTTTCCAATATATAGTAAATGACCGTTTTCATCAAAATATTGATAAACACCAGAATCATTTGGTAACTCTTTTAATTTCTCTTCTAAATTCATTTTGAAATAGTAGCTAAAAAGAGTTTTTATAGAGTTTATAGGCTATTTTATTGCTAGAAAATAATTATATACTATTCATCAAAAATAATAAAATCTGTCTTAAAAAAGGGGTATTAAGCGATGAAAAATTTGAATTTTGGTACAAAATTAATATTAATTTTGGTTGCTTCTGTGATAGTTTCTTTAGGAACTATGATATTTTTTACAACAAAAAAGCAGTATGAAAATGCTGAAAAACAATCTCAAGAATATATAAAAGCTACCGTTAAATCTTATGCAATTGAACAAAAAGCTATTTTTGACAAAACTATAACTGAAGTAGAATCTATTGTAAATAGAATAGAAACTGCAATAAAAACAGATGAAAAACTTACAAAAGAAGGAATGATAGAGTTTCAAAAAAATATCTTAAAAAATAATGATTTTTTATATACAGCTTGGATAGGGTTTGAAGATGATTCATACTTATTTGATAGATATGATGGAAGTGATAAAAATCCATATTATACTCCAAAAGGTGTATTTCAACCTCTAGTTACAAAAAATGGTGAAAAATTTGAAATAGAGTTTTTACCAGAATTTGATAAAGATGCTATATATATTAAAAAAGCAATTGAAAATAAAAGAGTTTCTATAGTAGAACCTTACGAGTATGAGTTAAGTGGAAAAAAAGTATTAATGGCTACTGTTTCTTCACCAATTATTATTGATGGTAAAATTATAGGAGTTGTAGGAGTTGATTTTACTTTAGAAGCTATAAATAATGCAATTTCTTCAATTACTTTATTTGATACGGGATATTTGATTTTTATAGAACCTTCTGGAGCTATAATTTCTCATAAAGATAGTAAAAGAGTAGGTAAAATATATGCAGATACTGCAAATGGTGATATAGATAGAATGAATATTTTAGAAAATCAAAAGCAAGGAAAATCTTATGAGTTTTATACTCTTGCAAAAGCTACAGGAAAGACATCATATTTTTACTCTTATCCTTTTGAATTTGGAGATACAAAAAGATATTTCGTTTTAATTAGTGCATCTGCTGAAGAAGAGTATCTAAAAAGTGCAAATGATGTTCGAAATTTTTCTTTAATTTTTGCTTTGGTTGTAACAGGATTAATAGTAGCAATAGTAATGTATAGTATGAGAACTCTAAGCAAAAACTTAACAATAATTTCAAGTGGTCTTTTAGGTTTCTTCTCATTTTTAAATAAAGAGACAACTACAACAAAACAAATAGAGATAAACTCTAATGATGAATTTGGAACTATGGCAAAAGTTATAAATGAAAATATCAAAAGAACACAAGATTTAATAAATCAAGATAGTGCTTTAATTGATGATGTAAAAAGAGTTGTTGATATTGTAAAATCTGGACATTTAGATACAAAGATTGAAAAAAGTACTCAAAATATTGGATTGGAAGAGCTAAAAAATAGTTTTAATGAGATGCTTGAAGTTACAAGAGAAAATGTATGTTCTGATATAAATAAAGTTATAGCTTTGTTAGAAGATTTTAGTAGATTGAATTTTAGGGCTAGACTTGAAAATGATAACGGTAAAATAGCAAATGGTATAAATAATCTAGCATCTATTATAAATGATATGTTAAAAGAGAACAAATCAAATGGTATGACACTAGAACAAAGCTCAAAAGAGTTGCTAGAAGATGTTGATAGATTAAACTTATCTTCAAACGAAGCAGCAGCTTCTCTTGAAGAGACAGCAGCAGCACTTGAAGAGATTACAAGTAATATTAGAAATAATACTGAAAATATCGCAAAAATGGCTAAATATTCAAATGAGATAATAAAAGCTTCAGCATCAGGAGAAGCTTTGGCAAATGAAACAACAAATGCAATGGATGAGATAAATAGTAAAGTAAATATGGTAAATGATGCAATAAGTGTAATAGATCAAATTGCTTTTCAAACAAATATTCTAAGTCTAAATGCTGCTGTTGAAGCTGCAACTGCAGGAGAAGCTGGAAAAGGATTTGCTGTTGTTGCTCAAGAGGTAAGAAATCTTGCAACTAGAAGTGCTGAAGCTGCTAAAGAGATAAAAAATATTGTTGAAGAGGCTACTATAAAAGCAAATGAGGGTAAAACTATTGCTACAAATATGATTGATGGTTATAAGGGATTAAATGAGTCTATTAGTAAAACTATAAATTTAATCTCAGATATTGAGATGTCAAGTAAAGAGCAATTAAGTGGAATTGAACAGATAAATGATGCAGTAAATGAACTTGATAGACAAACTCAACAAAATGCTATGATAGCAACAGAGACAAATGATATTGCAATGAATTTAGATGAGGTTGCAAAATTAATTGTAGAAGATACAAATAAAAAAGAGTTTAATGGAAAAACAAGTGTGCAGGCAAAAAATATAAATACAAAAAGAACTTCTTATAATTTAGAAATAGCTAAAAAAGAGGTAAAACCTTTAAAAAAAGAGAAAGATAAATCTAATTTATCGTCTAAAGAATCTGAAAATATTAAAACAAAATCTAAATTTGAAGTTATTAGTGATAGTAGTTCAAATGATGAGTGGGAAAGTTTTTAAGCCTAATTCGAAAGATATATAAAAAGAGGGTGGGATTAAACCCTACCTCTTATTTTTCACTATTGTTTTCCTCTTCTTCTCTTTTTAAATCCTCTGCAATATTTCCCTCTTTTTCTCTACTTAATCTTGAGATTAATACATAAAAGAGTGGAATAAATAAAATTGCTAAGAATGTTGCAGTTAGCATTCCTCCAACAACTCCAGTTCCAATAGAGTGTTTACTAGCAGCTCCTGCTCCACTACTAATTGCAAGAGGCATAACTCCAATAGTAAATGCTAAAGATGTCATAACTATTGGTCTTAATCTTACTTTTGCAGCTTCTAAAGCTGAGTCAATTAGATTGTATCCCTCTTTTCTTTTTTGAAGAGCAAACTCTACAATCAAAATTGCATTTTTGGCAGCAAGTCCTGCAAGAACTAAGAGACCAACTTGGAAGTAGATATTATTATCAAGTCCTCTTAAATTTGTAGCTAAAATAGCTCCAAAAATAGCAAATGGTACAGCTAAAACAACAGCTATTGGAAGTAGCCATTTTTCATAAAGAGCTGCAAGAATTAAGAATAAGAAGATAATACCAAATATAAAGGCTTGAGCAGAACTTCCACCTATTTGTTTCTCTTGATAAGCAGTTCCTACCCAAGAAATTGTATAACCTTGTGGTAAAACCTCTTTTGAAACTTCTTCTATAGCTTTTAAAGCATCTCCTGAACTATATCCAGCAGCTGGTTGTCCTGAAACTTTTGCAGCTTGGAAAAGATTAAATCTTTCTATAATGTCTGCCCCAACAATCTGTTTTAAAGTTACAAAAGAGTCTAAAGGTAGAAGTTCACCATTTGATGATTTTACATAAATATATTGCATATCTTCAGCATTTGATCTATATGTATCAATAGCTTGCATATTTACTTTATAAGTTCTTCCGTAAAGTGAGAAATCATTTACATAAAAACTTCCAAAAGTTGCATTTATAGTATTGTAAATATCGTTTATATTTACACCTTTTGCTTTTGCTTTCTCAATATCTACATCCATCTTATATTGTGGAATAGTTGCAGATAGTGAAGTTCTAACTCCCATTAACTCTGGTCTTGTTTTTGCTTTTTCGATTACTTGATTTACAACTTTTTGTAAATCTTCAACACTTCCACCTGTTCGGTCTTGAACATACATATCAAATCCACCTGTAACACTCATACCCATAATTGCAGGTGGAATAACAGCAAATGAGAATCCTTCACTAGTTCCCATTAGTTGTCCACTAAATTTTTTTAATAAAGCTTGAGCTGATTGACTTGATTCTGGTCTTTCATCCCAATCTTTTAATTTAACAATAGTAGCAACCGTGTGTGTTCTTTGAGCTGATGTTGTAAAGTCATAACCAGCTAAAGTAATAATGTTTTTAACATTTGGGTCTTTTGAAATAATTGCATTTATCTCTTCTGATAATTCAATAGTTCTTGATAAAGATGAACCTGGAGGATTAAACCCAAATATAAATATGGTACCTTGATCTTCATCAGGTACTAATCCTGTTTTCATTCCCTTAAACATATCATAAGATATAAAAATCAACCCACCAAATAGTAACATAGATATCAAAGAGTATCTAATAGTTTTTTTAACTAAAAGTGAATAACCAACAGTTGCTTTATCAAACATAGTATTAAACCATTTGAAAAAGCCTTTAGGTTCATGTTTTTTATTTTTTAATATTCTTACACATAGCGATGGTGTTAATGTTAAAGCAACAAATCCAGAGATTAAAACGGACACAACTATGGTAATAGCAAATTGTCTATACATTTCACCACTTAATCCACCCATAAATGCAACAGGTACAAATACAGCTCCAAGTACCAAAATAATAGCAATTAAAGCTCCAGTTACCTCTCTCATAGCAGCAAATGCTGCCTCTTTTGGAGTTTTACCCATATCCATATGCCGTTCGATATTTTCAATAACAATAATAGCATCATCAACAACAATACCAATAGCAAGAACTAATCCAAAAAGAGTAAGAAGATTTATACTAAATCCTAAAGCATACATTCCAGCAAATGCTCCAACTATAGATACAGGAACAGCAATTAAAGGAATAATAGTAGCTCTCCAATTTTGTAAAAATAGAAAAATAATTAAAATAACTAAAATAAGAGCCTCAACAAATGTTTTTACAACCTCTTCAATTGATGCTGTAATAAAATCTGTACTATCATAAGGAATAGTATATGTCATATCTTCAGGGAAATTTTTGCTAGCTTCCTCTAATGCTTTTTTAATAGCAGCTGCTGATTCTAAAGCATTTGCTTCACTTTGTAAAAATACTCCAATTGGTAAAGAAGGTGCATTATTTAATCTTGTTTGCATACTGTAATTACTAGCACCTAGCTCTATTGTAGCAACATCTTTAAGTTTTAAACTACTTCCATCAGGGTTTGAACGAATTACAATATTAGCAAATTGAACAGGATCATCAAATCTTTCTGGAGTTTGAATTGTATATGTGTACATCTGCTTATTTGCAATTGGTTCAGCTGCAATTTTACCAGCTGCATATTGATTATTTTGCTCTTTGATAACAGCAATAACATCAGTTGTAGCAAGAGAGTATTTTGAAAGTTTTGAAGGGTCTAGCCAAACTCTAATAGAGTAATCTTTTGCCCCAAAAATCATAGCATCTCCAACACCTTCAACTCTTTTTAGAGTTTCAACCATATTTAATAATGCATAGTTTGAAAGATATATAGAGTCATAAGTATTATTTGGAGATTGAAGCATTGCAAATAGAAGAATACTAGGAGATTTTTCACCTACAACAACTCCAACTCTTTGCACTTGCTCAGGCATTGAAGATAAAGCTGCTTGAACTCTATTGTTTACATCAATTTTTGCACTATCAGGATCTGTTCCTACTTCAAAATATACATTAATCGACAAGTTTCCACTATCATCTGCTAAAGAGTTCATATAAATCATATCTTTAGCACCATTAATTTGTTGCTCAAGAGGAGCTGCTACTGTTTTTGCAATAGTATTAGCACTAGCACCTGGATAATTTGTACTAACTACAATTTGTGGTGGAAGAACTTTCGGATATTGTTCTATTGGTAGATTTGTCATAGAAACAAGTCCAACAAGGAAAATTATTATTGATAAAACTCCCGCAAAAACGGGATTTCGTATGAAAAATGCTGAAATCATAACTATTTCTCTTTATCTACAATTTGAACTTTTGTGTTAGGTCTTATTTTTGCAATATTACTAACAATAATTTTTTCACCACCTTTTAAACCACTTTTTACTACAACACCCTCTTTAATTAAATCTCCAACAACAACAGGTGTTGGTTTTGCAATATTGTCATCTCCTACAACAATTACAACTGTTGCTTGTGCTGTTTTTAAAATAGCATTTTCAGGAACTACAAAAATATCTCCTAAATCAAGGTTTGAAACTTCAATTTGTCCAAAATTTCCAACAATTAATTCATTATTTGGATTTTCTATTTTTGCTCTTACAAGAAGTGTATCAGTATTTGTATCAATTACAGGAGCAACAAAATCAATAGTTCCATTAAATGATTTATCACCTAATAGTAAATTAATTTTTGCTCTGTTTTCTCTAATTTGACTTATATATTTATTCATATCCTCTTTTGGAAGAGAAAATTCAGCATGAATTGGATTTGTGTTTGTAATAGTTACAAGCGTAGAATTAGTAGCAGTTGTTCCTACTAAATCTCCAATATCTTGTTTTTTGATTCCAGCAATTCCATCTATTGGGCTAGTAACATTTGTGTAGTTATATTGAATTTGTGCTTCATCTAAAGCAGCTTTTGAACTCTCATATTGATAAGTATAATCATCAAATTGTTGAGGACTAATAGATTTTGAAGCTATTAAAGATTTTGCTCTATCAAAATCTTTTTTTGCTTTTATAAAGTTTGCTTTTTTCGAGTTTAAATTTGCCAAATATGTATCAGGTTCAATTTTATAAAGAAGAGTTCCTTTTTTTACAAATTGCCCCTCTGTATAGTTTTTCTCTTTTAAAGTCCCAGATACTCTTGCAATAATATCTACTTGCTCAACAGCTTTCAAAATAGTAGGATAAGTTTTACTTGTAGTAATATCTTTTTTTTCTGCTTTAAATACTTGCACTGGAAGTGCAGGGGCTTCATTTGCATTTAGATTTGTAAATGCTATACTTGCCACAAAAAGTGACATTATTGATTTTTTTATCATCTTATATACTCCTGTAATTTTTCACCACTGTGGTAAATTATTGTTGCTTTTTTTACTTCTAAATCATTTATAGCTTTTTTATGCTGACTTATTGCATCATATTTTTCTGTTAAACTTTGTAAAAATGCAACATTATCTATAAGTCCATTTTCAAATTTTGATTTAATTATTTCATAAGCACTTTGAGCTGCTTTAAGAGTTGCTTCTGTTGATTTAATTTTTGCTTTTGCAATATTATATGACTTTAAAGCTAGTTGTAAATCAACATCAGCTTTATTCTTTTCATACTCAAAATTTGATCTACTAGCTAAATACTCTTTTTGTTTTGATTCATATTGATATTTTGTTTGACCAAAAGAGAATAAATTCCATTTCATATTTGCACTTGCAACATTTTGATGATTATTTATATCTGTATCGTTGATTTTTCTATCGTAATTATTGTCATAATAATTAAATGTATTGTCTAATGTAATTGTTGGGTAATATCCACTTTTTTGTGCTTGTGCAACACTTTGTTTTGATTGAGTACTTAAATCTAAAGCCTGAATATCAAATCTAGGACTTTTTTGTATCAAATTATTAATATCTTCAAGTTTTGAACCATCTGTTATCGATACTTGTGTACCTGTAATGTATTCAAGATTATGTGTAATTGTAATAATATTTAATTCAATTTCTTGAAGCTCAACAATAGCATTTTGAAGTCTTGAAACTATTTTTTGAAGCTCATCTTCTGTTGTAGTTCCTGCTTTATAAAATCTTCCAATTCTATCTTCTTGTGCTGTTAATTGTTCTATCTCTTTTTGTTTTGCATCTTTTTTTGCTTCAAGAGATAGATAATCAAAGTAGTATTGAATAACAGTTAGTGATAGATTATTTTTTAAAGCATCAAGTGATTTTTCACCACTTTTTATATTTGTTTCATATCCATCATAAATATCATATTTTTTCCCACCATCATATAATAGGTAGTTCAGACTACCATAAGCATTTGCTCTTTTTTTTGGATTATTGGGATATTCATGTTCATTTATTGAGTATGAAGCACCAGCATCTAATTTTGGTAAATAACCTCTTTGTACACTTTTATACTCATCTTTTAGTGCATCTAAATTTTGTTTAGAAGATTCAACCAATCTATTTTCTATTGTTAAATTTACTAACTCTTCTAAATTTTGACTATATAAGAATATTGGTACTAAAAAAGTAAAATATATTTTTTTCATTTTGCTCCTTTTAGAAATAAAATAAAATTCTATCAGTTTTTTACTTAATTTTGTCTTGCTAGAAAGATAATTTTAATTTTAAATTAGATACAATTTTCGCTATGAATAAAAAATATATAGATGAATTTTATAGTAGAGTTGCAAAAGATAAGAAGCATGAGATTTTTGCTTTATCTTTACCAATGTTTTTAGCAAATAAGCATATTTATAACGAATCAGAGAGTTTTTATAAAACTAGTTATGATTTGTTACATTCAGATATTGATGTTTTAGCAGCACTTTATTTTAGTAATGAAAATCATTCACTTTCACCAACAGAACTTTATGATGCAACAATATTTTCAAGTGGCGGTATGACAAAAGTTCTAAAAAAACTTGAAGATAGAGAGTTTATAAAAAGAGATGTTTCAAAAGAGGATAAAAGAAAAACTTTTGTAACTCTTACAAAAAAAGGAGTTGTTCTAATAGAATCTTGTATTTGTGAAGCTTCAAAGAGATTAGAAAATCATTTTAAAGTATTAAGTCAAAAAGAGAAAAATGATTTGAAAAAGATTTTATCAAAACTAATTTACTCTATGATTTAAACAAATAAAAAATCAATTAGATGTTATCATATATCCTTGAGATGATACATTTTCAATCAAATCTTTAGATGTTTTTGCTCTTAATCTTTTTATAAAAGTTCTAACTCTTTCATCACTTATATTCTCTAATTCCCATAAATTTTCTTTAATAGTTTCCATTTTTACAAGTAAATTTTTATTTTCTATTAGAAGATTTATAAACTCTTTCTCTCTTTTTGTAAGATTTATTAGTTCACTATCTTTGTATAAACTACAAGAGTTTTTTACAAATACAAAACCACCTTTTAAGGTATAGTCTTTCTCCTTATTTATCTTATTTGAAAGCTCTTTTAAGTACTCAATAAAGCTTTCAATATCAAATGGTTTTATAAAATATTTTGAAATTCCCAAATCAATAGCTTCTAAAAGCATCTCTTTTTGGCTGTAGGCACTTAAAATTATTATAGGAGTTTGGTTGTTACTTTTTATTATTTTGCACATTTCAAGACCACTTAAATTGGGCATAGAAATATCACTAATTACAATATCAGGTTTAAAACTTTTAAACTTTTTAATTCCATCAATACCATCTTTTGCAATTGCTACTTTAAAAAAAAGCTCTTTTATAGAGTTTCTTATTAAATTTGCTAATTTTTGCTCATCTTCAACTATTAAAACTTTTAGATTTTTCATACTATTTTTGGAAACTTTAGAGTGAATTTTAAACCATTTGAAATATTTTCATGCATAATTTCACCTTTAAAACTATTTTCAATAACTATTTTACAAATAAAAAGACCAAGACCTGTTCCAATTGATTGATGTTTTGTTGTAAAATATGGTTCATAAATCTTATCAAATAGCTCCTTGCTTAATCCTTGAGCATTATCAATATATTCTAAATATACAAAATCATCTTTTGTATTTGTATAAGTTTTTATAGTTATCTCTTTATTTGTGATATTTTTTTGTACAAAAGCATCTTTTGAGTTATTTATAAGATTTAATAGTACTTGAGTTAGCTCATTTTTTAATCCAAAAATCTCTAAATCTTTTAAAATATCAAACTTTATATTAATATTTTCATCTTCTAAGACTCTATTTAAAATCTTCAAAGCTTCATTTATACTTTGATTTATTAAAAAAGCTTCTTTTTGTTTTTTTGGAGCAAAGAAATTTGTAAAATCATCAATAGTACTTGACATTCCTAGTATTAGATTTTTTGAGTTTAAATAAAGATTTTCAATCTCTTTTTTGTTCTCATTTTCAAAAGCTTTTTTTAGATTAAATAAGCTTAAGTTTAACTCTGTTAAAGGTTGCCTCCACTGATGAGCAATATTTCCTAACATTTGACCTAAACTTGCCATTCTTGATTGTAGAAATATAATTTTTTGTTTCTCTTCTAGCTCTTTTTGAAGTAGTACTTCATTTGTAATATCATATCTTATGGCTACAAACTCAACAATATTTTCCTCTTTTTCATCTAAAATAGGAATAATAGTTGTATTTAAATAAATATCTTCTCCATTTTTTGATATATTTTTTACAGTAGATTTATAGACTTTTTTATCTAAAATAGTATTCCAAAGCAGTTCAAAATTCTCTTTTGGAGTATCAGGATGTCTTATAATATTATGATTTTTTCCAATTAATTCATCTTTTGTAAAACCAAAAAGATTACAAAATTCATCATTTACAAAAGTTATAATTCCATTTATATCTGTTTTTGAGACTATATTTGAATTTTCTATTGCTTTTTGGTAGTTGTTCATAAGTTTAAAATCCTATAAAAATTTTTCTATCCTATCAAAGAAGCTTTTTTTTGTCAATGATTTTAGAAACTACTCCACCAAAGCCTAAGTTTTAATCCAAAAGTTGAAGTGTAACCAACTTCAGTGAACTTTAGATTTTTGTTTTTGTCATAAATAAAAGTTGTAGGGAATGCTTTTACATTAAATTCAGTAGATAAAAGACCATATTCATCATTTACGACTTTGAAGCTAAGATTTTTATCTTTTAAATATTTTTCTATCTCTTCATTGCTTCCTGATTGTGTAGCTATTGTAATTACTTCAAAATCTTTTGATAAATTTTCAATATTTTGCTCTTCTAAAGCACATATTGGACACCAAGTCGCCCAAAAATTAACTAAAAGAGGTTTGTCGTTTTTTATCTCATAATTTGAACCATCTATTAATTCAAAACTTTGTATAGAAAATTTTTCTTTGTTTAAATCTAGACCTTTAAAGTAGCTTACTATGTTTAAAAATATTATAAAAACGATTGTATATTTTATTAAGTTTTTTACGATTTTTTTTATTTTTTCACTCATTTTTTACCTTTAAATATATCTTTAAACAATTTTTTTCAAACTATTTCTTATAACGACTGGAACAAAAAACATAGAAACAATATAAGATATTAAAGTTCCACCAATAAGTGCAACTCCAAGTCCACCAAATACAGCATCATTTGCTATTAAAGAGCTTGCAAAAACAAGAACTAAAACAGTTAATATAATAGGTTTTGATCGTGTAGCAGCTGCTTTTGCTATAGCTTCATTTACTCCTAAATTATTCTCCAAAACAAGTTGTTTTGCAAAGTCTATTATTAAAGTTGAGTTTCTTGAGTTAATACCAATTAAAGCAATAAATCCTATAAGACTAGTTGCTGTTAAATAAAAAGTATCTTTTGTAAAAATATCCATAATAATATGGGCAAAAATAACCCCAATAATAGATATAAAACTAGAAAGTACAATTGCACCGCTTAGAGCAAAATTTTTATAATAAACTACCATAAGCAAGAATATTAAAATTAAAGCTATGATAAAAGCTGTTCCTAAATCTATGAATGTATCAATAGTAACTTTTAATTCTCCATCAAAAACTAAATCAAATCTCTCATTTGTTTTTTTATCTATAAAAGATAGATTTAGCATATTGGTTTTGATTATTTCATAATCATTTGAAAAGCTTTTTATCATATCTTCTCTTGAACTTAAAAGTGGATATATTTGACTATCATTTGAAGTTTCAGCTATTACATTTATTATTGGATTTAGATTTTTTGATGTTATTGTTGGCTCTTTTATAGTTTGTTTTATGCTTACAAGTTCTGAAATACTAATCATTTTTCCCATATTATTCATTATTTTTAAACTATTAAGTTTAAGATTTAAAGCATCTTTTGAGTTATTTGATAAATTTCTTGAGTCATCAAGTCTTAAAAATATTGGAATTTGGCTTTGAGCATTTTTATCATTTATAACTCCTAATGTCATACCTTCAAATGCAAGATATAAAGTGGCTTTTAAATGTTCTAAATCAACTTGGCTCATAATGGCTTTGTTGTTATTTATTTCTAAAGTGTAAGTAAAAAAATCTTTTGAAGCTAAAATATCAATATCAACTAAAGTGTCTTGATTTTTAAAAATATTTGCTACTTTTATAGCAAAATCTCTTCTGCTACTGAAACTATCTCCACCATAAATTTCAGCTACCAAAGAAGCAAGTACTGGAGGACCAGCAGGAAGTTCTATAAATTTTATAGTTGCTTCGTATTTTTTTTGACAAGAGTTTTGAATTTTACTTCTAAGATTTGAAATAAGATTATAACTTGTAATTTCTCTATCTTTAAATCTTTTAATATTTATCATAAGTTCAGCTTGGTTTTCACTATTTTTTAAAGCACTTTGTTTTACAAGTCCTGCAAAATCAATTGGTTGACCTTGAGATATAAAAGCTGAAATATTTGTTATATTCTCTTCATCTTGTAGATTTTTTACAATACAATCTACAACCTCTTTTGTCTCATATTTACTTGAACCATCTTTTAAATCTAAATATATAGAAAAACTATCTGAATCTTTGTTTGGAAGCATTTTTGCTTTTACTATTTTTGTTGGAAAAGTTAAAATACTTAAGATAAAAAGTATTAAAGTAATAAGATAAATTAAATTTATTTTTCTTTTACTATTTAAAATGCCTAGTATAAATTTTTCTAATCTCATTTTTTACCTTTTAAAATCTTTTTAACTAAATAAGGTGTAAAAGCATATGCAACAAAAAGTGAAACAGCCAAAGATATAGGAACAAAAACAGGAAGAGGGTGCATAAATTCTCCCATCATTCCACCTACAAAAAACATAGGAATAAATACCATAATTATTGCAATAGTTGCTATATTTGTAGGGTTTCCTATCTCATTTGTTGCATTTATTGCTAGAGTTTCTAAATCCATATTTGGATGTTCAATTTTGTGTCTATGTATATTTTCTATTACAATTATTGCAGCATCAACTAGCATTCCTAAAGCAACAATAAGTGCAAAAAGTGTTATACGATTTACACTCTCGCCTAACATAAATCCAATAAACAAAGTCAAAGATAAAATCATAGGAACAGTTAAAGATACAATAATCGCCTCTTTAAACCCCAAAGTAAAAATAAGTAAAATAAAGATGATGATAATAGAAATTAATAGATCTTTTATTAAAGCATTTACTGCATTATTTGCTGTATATCCATCATCTCTTGTGATTGTAAATAGTATATTTTTCTCTTGTAAAGATTGTTTTATACTATCTAAATATTCAAAAATTTGCTCATTTATGACAACACTATTTGCACCTTTTAATTTTGAAGCCATTAGAGTAATTTGATTACTCTGTTTAAAATTTCCATTTTCATCTTTTAGATAAATATAGGCATCTTTTTTATTCTGTATATCATAAGATTTCTCTATTTGTGCTATATCTTTTAGATATATTGGAGTTTGAAAGTTGTAAGAGATTATTAGATTTTCCAAATCTTTTACATTTTCTATAGCTTTTTTTACCTCTAAAACTACCAAAGAGTTATTGTTTGTATTTGTGCTAATATTTGGAATATTAAAGTTTAAACTCTCAATTTGTTTCATAACTTGTGCAATGGCAAGATTATAAGAGTTTATTTTATTTATATCAAGAAGGATATTAAACTGCTCCTTTTTTTCTCCTTTTAAATCTACTAAGGCTACATTCTTTATTTTATTTATCTCTTTTGAAATAAGGCTTACTTGTGTAAAAAGTTCACTTTTTGAAATTAAATCAATTCCATCTTTTTTTGCACTATAAAATGCTACAGTTGCTATTGGAATACCTGTGTCTATATCCATAGTTTTTATTATTGGTTGCATTGCATTTTTGGGCATTAAATCCATATTTCTCATAACTTGGTCATATAGTTTTAAGTTTGATTCCTCTTTATCTTCCCCAATAAAAAATTGTACTTGTACAACACCATAGCTATCATAAGCAAAAGAAAAAATATGTTCAACACCTTTTATCTCTCTTATTTTTTTCTCCAATGGCTCAATTATCACTTTTTGAATTTCACTAGCTTTTGCATCTGGTAAAGCAACTATTACAACTGCACCACTAACTTTTATTTGAGGATTTTCCTCTTTTGGCATAAATTGAAGTGCAAAATATCCTAAAATTAAAATAAAAATACCCAAAATTCCTGTTAATGGATGATTTATAAATATTTTTGCAATTTTTCCTGCACTGTTTAAATTTTGGCTCATTTTTCATCCAAATCTATAGTTATTTTTGAATACATTGCTGGATAGATTTGAAAATCTTTTTTATTAAATGAGATTTTTATTGAAAATGAGTGAGCATTTGCAATATAGTTTGGATAAATTGCTATAATTTTTCCCTTTGTTTCAAACTCTTGAGACGGAATTTTTATATCTACAATTTGTCCTATTTTTATGTACTTTAAACTAGACTCCGCAATATTTGATTTTATTATTAAATCCTCCAAATCTGTTAGGATTAAATGTGGCATCATAGGAGTTGCCATCTCTCCCTCTTTTATAGATTTTTTTACTACAAGAGCGTTATTTGGGGCTTTTACTTTTAGATAGTTAAAGTTTGCATTTAATTCACTCAATTTTGCTTTTGCTGTAATTAAATTTAATTCAAGTTGTTCATAATCAAATTTTGAAACTAAATCTTGGTCTAGTAAATCTTTGTATCTTTTTAAATTTAACTCAAGATTTTTTACTTGATTTTTTAAAATATCACTATTGTACAAAATATCTGTTGGGTCAATTTCGTATAAAATTTCACCCTTTTTTACACTATCACCTTCATTTACATATATTTTTGTAATATATCCCATCATTTTACTTGAGATTATCTTCTCATTTTGCGATTCTACAATACCGTCCAACTCTAAACTATTTGCAAAAATAGTTGAAAAAGTTAAAAATATTAAAATTAAAAATCTCATTTATAATCCTTTTGTAGGTTTTGTCCTAAAACTAAATTTAATCTAGCAAGTGCCAAAGAGTTCTCATATTTAGCATTTAGAAGCATAGTTTGGCTCTGTCTATAATTTGTCTCTTGAGATAAAAGTGTTGTCATAGAGATTAATCTATTTTTATATTGAAGTTTTGCTTGATTTAAAACACTACTTGCTAATTCACTTGCAAGAATTTTCTCTTTTAAAATCTCTTGTTTTGCTTTGTAGTCCAAAATAGCTTTTTGCACTTCAAGTTTTATTCCATCTTGAAGTTTTTCAAAATCTAATTTTGCTTTTAGGTATTCAAGACGACTTTTTTCAAGATTTGCACTTCTAGTTCCATCAAAAAGAGTTAAACTAATACCTAAAAGTGCCATGTAGTAGTCTTTATCTTTTGAAGTAGAAAATTTATCATCATTGTATCCATACTCTAAATGAGTAAAAACAGATGGATAATATGAACCTTGGTTTGCTTTTATATTTTTATTATTTGCTTCAATAGATATATTTTGTAAAGTTATCTCATCTCTATTTTTTAAAGCAATTTTATACAAATCTTCAAACTCTTTTATTTCTAAATATGTGTTTTGTAGATTTTCTACATCGCTAATATTCACATTTGAAGTCAAATATTTAAGATAAGCAAGTGAGAGTTTAAAGTTATTTTCGGCTTCAATTAAGTTTGAGTTTGTATTTAAAAAATATAGTTCAGCTTCGTTTACATCTATTTTTGTAACAAGTCCATTTTTATGAAACTCTTTTGCTCCATTTTTAATAAACCCAATAGTATCTTTTGCTTTTTGCATAGTTTTTACAAAATCTTTTGCTAAAACTGCGCTATTGTAAGCTTTTAAAACTTCAAATTCTAGATTTTTTTTATCAAGATTATATAAAATTTCATTTGCTTTTTCTTGAAGCTTTAAAATACCTTTTTGGTGATAAAGTGCAAATCCTGTAAATAGAGGTAAATCATATGAGATATAAGAGTTGATGCTTGTATATGAATCTGGATAGTTTAAATCTTTAGGAGCTGTGTTTATTCCTTCATTCATTTGAGAAAATCCAAAATCTTTAAATGTTGCCTCTCTACTAGATAGTTTTCCCATAAAAACATATCCAGAATGATTTGTACGGCTAATATCACTATTTAATGATACTTTTCCAAAGTTTAAACCATCAATAAAATCACTATTTGTTTTTGCAATATCTATATTGATTTTTTGCTTTTGTAAATCTTTACTATTTTCTATAGTTTGATTTAAAGCCTCTTCAAAACTTATAGTTTGTGCAAAAGCTAGTTTTGAGATTATTAAAAATAGACATAATTTTTTCATATAAATCCTAAGCAAAATTTAGTGAAAAAATTATATCCAAAAAAATAGATAATTCAAAGCATAATTATAAATAAAAATTATAAAAAATATCTATAGATATATAAAAATTATTTATATATCTTGGTGCTCTTCTTTTATTTTTAATATATCATCTAAATTATCAAAGAATATATCTACAAGTTTAGGGTCAAAGTGTTTTCCTCTTTGCTCCTTAATAAACTCTAAAACTTTTTCCATCTCCCAAGCTTTTTTGTAGCATCTATCGCTTCCAATCGCATCAAAAACATCTGCTAAAGCTGTTATTCTTCCAAAAATAGGTATATCTTCACCTTTTAAACTATTTGGATATCCTGTTCCATCATATTTTTCATGATGAGTTAAAGCTATTTGAGAAGCAACTTTAAAAAGAGGTCTATTTGATATTTCAAGCATATCATGACCTTTTTGTGCATGAGTTTTAATAACCTCAAACTCTTCATTAGTTAATTTTCCTGGTTTATTTAAAATAGCATCAGCAATTGCAATTTTACCAATATCATGCATAGGACTTGCAAGCTCTAACATATCAATATCATCTTCACATAAACCATAAGCAGCGGCTAAAATTCTTGAGTATTTTGCAACTCTTTTAATGTGTTCTCCAGTTTCTTTGGATCTAAACTCAGCAATAGAGCCCATAGTAAAGATAACCTCTTTTTGAAGTTCTTCTATCTCTTTATTTACAGTAATATCTTCTCTAACAGCAAAGTAGCCTATATGATTTCCTAAATCATCATATTCAGGTTCAAAATCAGCAACTACCCAATAGTATGAACCATCCTTTCTTAAATTTTTTATCTCTATAGTTATTTTTTCTTTTGCTTCTAATTTATCCCAAATCTTTTTAAATGTAGATTTTGGCATATCAGGATGCCTTACAATACTGTGTGGTTGTCCCAAAAGTTCATCTTTTGTATAACCACTAATTTTACAAAAGGCACTACTTGCATGAGTTATTATTCCTCTTAAATCAGTTCTTGAGAATATTACATTTTTATCATAAATATCAAGTAGTTTTTCAAGTCTATTTTGCTGTTCTTGAATCATTTTTGTCTTTATTTTTACATCATTATCAAGCTCTTTTGCATACATAGTTTTTAGAAGATATAAAAATACTATAAGATATAAAATTGAGAATATTATAACAATATATAAATATTGATTTTTAAAATTTATTAAAGATGAATAATCTAATCTATTTTTTTCAAAAAATAGTAAAAATAGACCCATATCTTGACCATTTGTATCTTTTATCTCTAAATTTGTAACAATATATTTATCGACTAATAGATAGTTTTCAATATTTAAAAATCTATCAACACCTATTCTTTCAATATATTTTAAAATAGATTGGTTTGCATCTATATTTACTATATAATTATCACCTATGAATATTTTACTAAATGGCTCAATTAGTTTTTTACTTTTTTCACGACTTAAAATAAAAATAGGCTCTATTTTTTCAAATTTTAAGTTTTTTGATATAGAGTTAAATTTTGAAATAAACTCTACAAAACCTAAAAATTGACCATTTGTATCATAAATTGGATTTATAGCTTTTAAAGTTAAGTCAAACAATCCTGAGCTTATATTTGTAGTTGGTTTTGGATTTTTTATAAGTTCATCTAAATCTGTTCTAACATTTGATAAGTCATCACCTGACATATTTTTCCAAGATCTATAAAAACTTTTACCCTCTTTATCAACAATTTGTAGCCAAAGATTTTTGTAATCACTATTATCATGTAAAAATAATAGAGTATTATTATAATTTAGTAAGCTTTTATTTTTTGTTTTTAAAGCATTTATAAGATTCTCGTCTTGACTTAGGATAAATGCCATATTAAGCGTATTATCCTGTTTTCTTTTTATTTCATCTATAAAAAGTTTTCTCATTTGAATACTTTTTTCTAAAAATATCTCTTTTGTTATCTCCTCTTTTTTTGGAGAGTAGTAAAAATAGTATGATATAGATAGAAGTACTAAAAAACCTATAACAAAATATAAAATTTTTTTCATATATAAAACCTGATTATAAATTATTTATTTAAAGGATTGTGCTAGATTTCCAATTATTAGTAACCAACCGTCAACTATAATAAAGAAGATAATTTTTATGGGCAGTGATATCATAACAGGTGGCAACATCATCATACCCAAACTCATCAAAATTGAAGCAACTATAATATCTATAATTAAAAATGGTAAGAATATCAAAAATCCTATCTCAAATGCAGTTCTTAGTTCACTTACTATAAATGCAGGCATAAGTAAAATAAGTGATACATCTTCTATATTTTTTGGATTAGGTTCTTTTTTTATTCTATAAAATAGTGCTAAATCTGATTCTCTAGTATTTTTTATCATAAAATCTTTAAAAGGAGCCACACCTTTTGTAAAAGCTTCTTGATATGATATTTTTTCATCCATATAAGGCACAATACTCTCATCCCAAGCTTTTTTCCCATAAGGTTCCATAATAAAAATTGTCATAATAAGTGCAAGAGAAATTATTATTTGCGTAGGTGGGGATTGTTGTAAACCCAAAGCTTGTCTTAAAAGGGCTAAAACAATTATAATTCTTGTAAAAGATGTCACCATAAGTAAAAGCGATGGAGCAAGAACCATAAGAGCTAAAATAACAGCTATATTTATAGTTTTTACAAATTGTATTGGTTGATCTACCGCTGCAACTGAAAGATTTATCATTGGTAATGGATCTTGAGCCGCAAATAAAAATAGTGATGAAAAAACTAGTGAAAAAATTATCTTCAAATATAAATCCTAAATTAAATGGTTTATATTTTATCTAAGATATGATTAAATATTACTCTAATTCTGTTATATATCCCAATTCATATAATTTATCATAAATTTTACTAGCAATTCCACCTGTTGCACTTCCACCACCACCACCGTGTTCTTGTATTATTGTTACTACATATTTTGGATTTTTATATGGTCCATAAGTAGTAATCCAAGCATGAGATCTTTGAAAATATTCCATTTCACTCTCTTTCATTCTCACTTTTTCACTTTGTGGAATAGATACAACTTGAGCAGTTCCTGTTTTTGCTGCTATTTTTACTTTTGAGTTTATATATCTTTTCGCAGTTCCTGATGGAGAGTTTGCAACATCAAACATTCCTTCTTGCATAAGTTTTATATGCTCTTTTTTAAAATCTAACTCTTTTGGTTCTTCATAAGCATCTTTTGTTAGGTGTGGTTTTGGAAGTTTTCCACTTGCAAAAAATGCTGTAAATCTTGCTATTTGTAAAGGAGTTGTTAGCATATTTCCTTGACCAATAGAACTAATAACAGTTTCACCAATATACCAAGGTTTTTTTAATTTTTGTTCTTTCCACTCTTTATTTGGATTAATACCTATAAATTCATTGTGTAAATCTATACCAGTTTTTTCTCCAATTCCTAATTTTGCCAAAGTTGCAGACATCTTTCCAATTCCTATTTTTAAACTCCCTTTATAATAAAAATCATCACAACTTTGTTCAATTGAACTTCTAAATCCAATATGCCCATGACCTGTTGTTTTCCAACACCTAAAATTTCTGTTTCCAATTGGTAAAGAACCACTACATTGAACTGTAAATTTATCACTTATTCCATTTTCTAAAAATGATAGTGCAACTCCCATTTTTATAACAGAACCAGGAGGATATAATCCATTTATAATCTTATTTGTAAAAGGATGATTAAAATCATTTCTCATAAGATTCCACTCTTCTTGAGTAATTCCTCTTGCAAAAAGATTACTATCATACTCAGGAAATGAACCTGCTGCTAATATTTCACCATTATTTGCATCCATAACTATAACAGAACCAGCTCTATCTACAAAGAGTTCTTGAATATATTTTTGAAGATTAACATCAATTGTAATTCTTACATTATTGTCATTTGAAGGATCTTTTTGTTCTATTACTTCAATCTCTTTATTTAAAGCATTTACTTTTGTATCTTTAAATCCTAGTGTTCCTTGAAGTTTGTCATTATAGTATCTCTCAATTCCACTTTTACCCACAACACCACTATATTTTGCTATTTCATTGTTTGCAATATCAAGTTTTGAAGCTTTACTAACATAACCTATAATATGTGCAGCTAGCTCTTTATGCGGATAGTGTCGTTTTGAAGATGATTCAATTCTAATATCCTCTTGAGTTGCTAAAAATGTATATCTTGAAAAAATCTCTTCATAAGGAACATAATCAATAACTTTTATAAATTCATGATTGTAAGGAGAATCTTCTCTTAAATAATCTTTTATTAATTTATTTTTATCATATTGTGGAAACTGTTCTACTACAATATCTATAAGTTTTTCTAGTTTTTCTCTATATTTAGGAGCTCTTAAATGAGGTTTTATAAGAATAGAAAATCCTATTTGATTTAGAGCCAAAGGCTCTCCATTTCTATCTTCTATTACACCTCTTGTAGGTGCTAAATATGTCTTTTTTATATAATTGTTTTTTGATAACTCTTCATAGTAAGTGTTTGATTTGATAGATAAAAAATATACTCTTGAAAGTAGTGTAATAGCAATAATTCCAATAAAAATATATATAAGAGTTAATCTAAAATTCATAAAAATATCCCAACTAAGATTAAATCTATAATAAGATTTATTATTAGAATATAACTAAAAAATGAGTCAAAATTAAAGAAGATATACCAAATAATACCTAAACCTATGTAAAAAAAGATTACATATAAAAATGTATTTATCTGATTTTGTTCATATCTTGGAATTATAAAAAGATATACAAAATATGATAGTAATGATAAGGAAAATGGTTTAAGTCCCATATTTAACTCAATAAGTAAAAAAGCAATTATAACAAACGCAAAAGAGTAGTAATATTTTTGCTTCAAAGTTCTATAAAATGCAGTTGAAATAACTCCTGCAAATAAAATAACTAAAAAATGAGTAGAAGCTAAAAAATTTATACTCACTGCAAAAATTAGTAAAAATATTAAAAAAACTGGATTGTCTATGCTATTTTTTACCATAACATTACCTAAATATTAAAGAGATCTTTTGGATCTATATGAGAGCTATCTTTTGTAACTTGAAAAGTTAAGTTCTCATCTACTCTTCCTACAACTGAGCCTTTTTGAACCCATTTTCCTACAACTAAAGTTGGTGCAATATCATCTAAGTGAGAGTAAACAGTATGAATTCCACCTTCATGTTGAATAATTACAACATTTTCTAGCATTCCAGCATTCTTTTTTGCATATACAACTTTTCCATTTAGAACAGCTACTACTTTTGAACCTTTTTCATTTGATTGTAAAACAACAGATTCATTAAATAATTTTATTTTATAAACAGGGTCATAATATGTTCCAAAATTTTTAACAATTTTAAATGATTTTAAAGGAGCTATAGTTTTTGCACCTTTGTATTTTACTATTTGAACACCATCTGTTGAAGAACCAATTTTTTTAACATCAAGATCTAAATCTTTTGCATATTTTTGATTTCGTACATTTGTTGTTTGTACTTGTTGATTATCTTCTTTCTCTTCTTGTGCTTTTTTTAACTCTTGTTGTTTAACAATTTTTAAGTCAGATAATATTTTACTCAAAGACTCTTGTTGTTCAATAACTTTTTTAAGTTCAGCTTGATAAAGTTTATGCTCTTTTTCTAAGTTCTCTAAAGATTTTGTATGCTTTATTTGTAGAGCTTTATAGTTCTCTTTAGTTTTTAATCTATCTTTGATATAGCTATTTAGTTTATTTATCTCTTGTTGATTTGCTTTTGTATTTTCTGTTAGTCTATTGTAATTTTCATTTAGTTTTAAAACTTTTTGTTTTGCATTTGTTGATAGAAGATTGAACATTTCATTGTCTATTAGCTCTTGCAAAGACTCTTTTGAAGCTAGTTGAAGTGCTAAAGATGTAGAAAATTGTTCTACGATTGTATTTATTATCTCCTCTTCACTACTATTTTTCTCTTTTATTAAATCACTAGATTTTGCTTGAAGGTCATTTAGTTTTGATTGAGAACTCTCCAGAAGTTTTTGATGTTGCTCTATATCTTCATTTATTTTTATAATATCTTCTTCAAGTTTTGATAAATTTGTATTTGAAGCTTCTATTTTGTCAGCTATCTCTTTTATTTTAACAGTTGTATTATCTTTACTCTTTTTACTACTATCTAGGATTTTCTGATTTTGTGCAATTTTTGTATCTATTGCTGATGCAAATATAAAAATTGGTATTAAAAATAGTGAAAAAATTAATCTAATCATTACTTATCTTATACTTAAATAATACACCAAATATTGTAAATACAGAGATACAAAAAGATAAAATAAAAATTTTTAAAATATCTCTTTCAATATTTATATTTACATTAACTATCTCTTGTAATTCAAATGGAAAAAGTACTTCAATATTACTTGATACATATATCAAAAAAAGTGAAGATATTAAAAAAGCAAGAAAAGAGCTTATTAGAGCATATTTTAAAACAGAAGATGCACTATAAATAATAGAAGCTCCATGAAGTCTTAAAATAGAAATTCTCACACTATGCTCATGAAACCAAAGTTTTATCTGTTTTGCAATAATTATTATTGCAAAAATAGTAATAATAAAAAATAGTATAAATGAAACACTGTTTAAAATAAGCAGCAACAGATATATTTGATTATGGTTTTTATAAAAAACCTCTACATTTTTTACATCTTTATTTGAAAGTAGGGTTTTTTTAATAACTTCTAATTCACTACTTGTTGGGAATATTTCAAGATATATTTGATAGAAGTATGGTAATTTTTGTCTTAAAAGTTCAATAGAGTTATCAGATAAATTTGATTTGATATTTTCAATTATCTTTTCATTTGGCAATAGTTGAATATTTTCAACTTTAATTCCAGCTAGTTCATTTAATGACTCTTTTTTAATAGGATTTGTTGCAACCAAAACAATACTATAATCTCTTGATATTTTATTTTTGTAATTATCTACAATATTATCAATAAGTAAAAAAATACAAAATGTAATAAGCATTGCTAAAAGTGGTACAAAAAATGCAAATATAGCTTTAAGAGACTTCATAAATTATCCCATCTTCTATTGATAATTGTCTAAAATTAATTCCTAGATTTTTTGGAACTCTATGTGTTACAACAACTACTGTAATTCCTAGTTGTTCATTTGCTCCTTTTAATAGGTTCCAAACAACATCTGCATTAAAATCATCTAAATTTCCAGTTGGCTCATCTGCTATTATAATTTTTGGATTATGTGCTAAAGCACGTGCAACTGCAACTCTTTGTTGCTCTCCTCCACTTAGTTGATTTGGATAAAAACCTTTTCTATGGCTTAATTTTACATGTTTTAAAAGATTATCAGCTTGAAGCTTTGAAACTTCATCTGAGTAGTTATTTATCTTAAGAGGCACCATAATGTTCTCTTCGATAGTATAATCATTTATCAGTTTATAATCTTGAAAAATAACACCAATATCTTTTCTAAGATGTCTTAGATTATTCCCTTTGATTTTAAAAACTTCTTGATTTGAGATTTGTAAACTACCATGCTTTATTGGAATATCACCATAAAAAGATTTCAAAAGTGTTGATTTTCCACTTCCTGAATTTCCTCCAATAAAGACAAACTCCTTCTCTTTTATGGAAAAATTTCCTCTTTTTATAATATATTTATTACTATCATAAGTAAGATATAAATCTTTTGCTGTAATCATTTAGACAAAATCTCTTTTAATTTTTTATCAGCTTCTATATTTGAGCTAGTTGGAAGAGGGTTTCCTTGATAATAAGATATTTTACCATCCATTACTAAAAGATATTTAGTCACAGGTCTATCAAAATTACCCATAGTAACTTTGATTAAACCAGAATTATCTTTATTTAATATCTTATAAAGCTCTTCAATGTGTACAAAATAATTTTTAATTATTATAGCTTTTGTAAAAACATTTTTTATAAAGTTATCAAAATTTATATCAAAATCAAACTCAAAACTATAATTAATATTTAACTTTTCATCAATATTTTGTGAAGTTAAAACTACATCATATATATTTTTACCCTGTTTTTTCCATCTATCTTCATATTTACTTACAACCTCTAAATCTCTATTTACATCGATTTTTATTGAGGCTTTGTTTAAGTTTGTAAGTAAATCTACACAAAAATCAAAATAGTTTCTACTATCAGTTCTAAGCTCCAAAGTTCCAGAAACTTTTAAAACCCTTAAAGCTTCATTTACAAACTCTTTTGAATAAATTCTTCTATGTGCTTTTTTATCCCAAGGAACTGGAAAATGAACAAATATTTTACCTACTTGATTTGACTCTATAAACTCCATAAAAAGCCTAGCATCGTAGTTTACAACTAAAACATTTGTGATATTTTGAAGCTCTAATTGTTTTAAAAGTTGCTCGATTGAAGGATAGTGAATTTCAAGACCAATGAATTGTATATTCGGATTTTGTTTTGCTTGATAAAGAAGATGTCTTCCACTTCCAAAACCAATCTCTATTTGAATCTCTTTATCGCTTTTAAAATCTTCTACAAAAAAATCAATATCTTTTAGATATTTATGTTCTTGCTCTTTTTTCTCTTTTAAGTTTGTAGTATTTTTAAATAAAATATTCGATTTATTCTCTAAAACATAAGAGTTTAGTGCATCTTTTATGTAAGAAACTGGTGATACTCTTGTTGTTTTATCTGATTTTATAAGATAGTTTTCATCTTTCTCTTTTATTGCTAATAAAAACTCTAAATCTTTGTTTTTTGTAGCAATTTTATATTCAATTTTTCTATTACTATCTTTTGGGTGATAAGATTGGGCCGTAAATAAAAACTCAATATCTCCTTTTTTTAAAGGAGTTTCAAGTAGATTATTTCTTTCAAAAACTATGTGAGGCATATTTATATACTTGTTTCAGGTAGAGCCAATTTTGCCTCATCGCTTTTTGAAGAAAGTATACCAAACTCATCTACTGCTTGTACTGAGTAGTAATAATCAACACCTTTTAGAATATCATGATCTTCAAATCTAAGTGAAGTTATATTTTTAAATTTTACTGTATCTGATAAAAACCAGTTCTTTTTTACTCTTTTGTGAACATTATAAGATGTCGCTCTATTATCTCCTGCTTGCCAATTTAAAATAGCTTTATTTCCTTGAATTTGAGCTAAAGTTAATATTGGTTTTGCTGGTGGTGCTAGAGATATACCTTTTATAGCTTCAATATCAGAGCTACTTTCAAGATTATCTTTATCAACTGCTATAACCTTGTAGTAGTACTCTTTTTTATCTGCATTTACTTCATCTGTATATTCTAAAGTATTTGAGTTTACAGCTGCTATGTTACTGTAACCTAAAGATTTATAGCTACTTCTATATATTCTATACTGAACTACATCAGGACTTTGAGATGCACTCCAAGTTATATAGATTTTTTTTGGAATATTATTTGAAACTTTTATATTTGTAGCTGGTAGAGGAAGAGCTTTTGTTTTTGCTTCCAATACTTTCGTAGGAGCTGATTCAACATCTCCAAAAGAGAAAGCCTTTATTCTATATTTATATGTAGTATTATCATCTAATCCTGTATCAATAAATTCAGCACTTAGTCTATTTTCTATCTTAGAAGCAGATGCCCAAACCCACTCTTTAAGAAAAGTATTATATCTTTCAACTCTATAATAACCAACTCTAGGATCAGGATGTGGTTGCCATACAATTTTTACTTTTTTTGGAAGATTTGATACTGCTTGTGCAAAACCAACAGGCGTAATTCTTGGAAGAGTTTCTACTATATAAGCTTGAGTTGTAGGTGACTCTGTACCATCATTTAATCTAGCAGATATTTGATAAGCATACTTTGTTTTTGGTTCTAGACCTTTATCAACATAGTGTGTTATATATCTACTATCTGTTGCTTTTATTAATTTCAGAGTATTTTGACCTTTTGATAACTCTGTTCTATAAAAATTATAACCAACAACTCTATGGTCATCTATTCTTTGCCACTCAAAACCAATTGAATTCATATCTGGAATTGATTTAATTGAAGAGTAATCTATTGTTTGAAAATTTTGATTAACCTTTGGTGAAGTTGTTGTAGTAAGGTTATCTAAAACATTTGCACAACCACTAATTATTAAAATTAAAAAAGCTAAAGAGGCTAGAAGTCTCAATTTTTTCATATATTCTCTCCTTGTCAAAATTGGTATCTATAAAATCTTGCATATCTTTAGGAAGTTTTGCAGTAAAACTCATCTTCTCTTTAGTTCTAGGGTGAGTAAATACTAAGCAAAATCCATGTAAAAAAAATCCGTTTATAATACTAAAATCGCCCTTAAATCCATATAAAATATCCCCTAAAATGTGCCTATTCAATCTATTTAGGTGAACTCTTATTTGATGTGTTCTTCCTGTTGAAAGTTTACAAGCTATTAGTTCATATTTTGAGTTATTACTAACTTCTAGCTTACAAAATGATGTTTTTGCATATCTTCCATCTTTTTGTATAGACATTTTAAGTCTATTATTTGGGTTTCTTCCTATTGGTTCTTCTACAATAATATTATCTTTTAAAGGTAAATCAATCAAAGCTAAATAGTATCTTCCAGCTTCTCTTTTTTCTAGCTGTTTAGATAGTTCAATATGAGCTTCATTATTTTTTGCAACTATTAAAATCCCACTAGTTCCTTTATCAAGTCTATGTACAATTCCATGTCTTTCATCACCACTTATAGTCGATAAACTTATATTTTGAAGCTTTAGCCAATCAACTAAAGTTGCATCTTTTACGCTAGGAGCATCATGAACGGTAAGACCACGAGGTTTATTTATAATTAAAATATCACTATCTTCATATATTATCTCTATATTTGTATCTTTTAATGACTCTTTTATAAATTCACTATTTTTTTTATCAAATGTTTTTGGTTCTGGAAAAAATACCTCTATTTCTTGATTTAATTTTAGTTTTAAACCATTTTTATCTGTTGTTTTACCATCTACTTTTACAAACTCTTTTTGAATTAGTTGTTCAATTTGATTTCTTGAAGCATCTATTTTTAAACTTAAAAATTTATCTAATCTAATTTCTACATCTACAATAAAATTTTTATACATATTATGCTACTCTTTCGCTATGCGTTTACTTGATAAAAGAATTATGTCACATTTTGATTATTTAATATTAATCTTTATAGCCCCTTTAATAATACTATCTTATGTATTAATATCAGAGGCAAATGATGCATTGGCAAGTAAACAAGTATTTTATTATACTATATCCTTATTTATATTTATTTTAGTTTTTATGTTTCCTCTTAGAAAAAATCTAAGATTAGTTCCTTTTTTATATTGGATAGGAATTTTGCTTTTACTAGCAGTAGAATTTATAGGGGTAACAAAACTAGGTGCAAAAAGATGGATACATATTCCACTTCTTGATACAACTATTCAACCTTCTGAGATTATAAAGCCGATATATATATTGATGTTAGGATATTTAATACAAAGAAAACCACCACCCATTGGTGGATATGGATTAAAAGATTTTGGATACTTTTCGATTTATATTTTTATACCATTTTTTCTAATAGCTAAAGAGCCAGATTTGGGAACAGCTCTTGTATTGCTTTTGGTTGGATATGGGATACTTTTTATAATTGGTGTAAATTGGAAAATATGGTTAGGAATTGTATTTATTTTATCCATATTTTTACCATTTTCATATAATTATATTATGAAAGATTACCAAAAGAAGAGGGTCCATGACTTCATAGTTGCAGAAAAACCTAGTTATCATGTCCAGCAAAGTATTATAGCAATTGGATCAGGTGGGCTTACTGGAAAAGATAGTGATGAAGCAACTCAAACTCAACTTAAATTTTTACCAATTGCTACAAGTGATTTCATTTTTGCTTATTTAGTTGAAAGACATGGATTTTTAGGTGCTTTTGGTTTAATAGTTTTATATGTGATTATAATTTTGCATCTATTTACAATAAACTATTTTTTCAAAACAGATTTTATAGTAAAAGCATTTTCCTCAGGCTTAGCTTTACTTATTTTTTTAAATATGAGTGTAAATATTTTGATGGTAATAGGTTTTGCACCAGTTGTTGGTATTCCTTTACCTCTATTTTCTTATGGTGGAAGCTCTTTTATAAATTTTATTGTAACTTTTGCGATTTTAGAAAATCTACTAGCATTTAGATATATGGATATGTATAATTATGAAAGAAAAATGTAAAGTTTTTTAATAGTTTCTATAAAAAACTTTAAATCTAAGTTTTGTTGGTTCAGTTGGTTTTGGATACTCTTTGTACGCAATTTGGATTAGTTCTAAAGAGTAGTCATCTAAAATAGTATAACCACTAGAACCTATTATTTTAAGTCCACTAATATCACCATTTGGATGAAACATAAACTCTATAGTATTTATTCCACCAATTCCAAGCTTTGCAGCTAGTTTTGGATAACCCATACGATTTAAAACTTTTTGAGTAATTACTTGAAAATTATTTAGATTTTTTTCTAAATAGGCTTTTTGTACATTTGTAAAATTATCATACTCTTTTCCATATAATTTTTGAAGTTCATTTAAAACTTCTTGATTTATAGGAGTTTTTTGAGATAAGAATTTTTCTAAAGTATTATCTTGAAGATTACTACTCTCTTTTAAAACCTCTTTTTGGACTTTTTTAGCCTCTTTTATATCTAGTTGTTTTTTACTATTATTAGCTTTTAATTCACTACTTGCTTTTTGCTCTTTTTCAACTATTTTTGGAGTTTTTATATTTTGTTGTTTTTGTTCAACAATTTTTGGTTCATCTATTTTAGGCTCGACACTTTTTGCTGTTTGTTCTTGCAATACTTTTTCTTGTACTAATTTTACAAATTTTACTTCACTTTTTTCATTATCTTTTTTTGTCTCTTCTTTAGCAGACTCTTCAAAGCTATAATTTAAAAAAAGTAAAATATGAATCAATAAAGAAACGACAAATGCAAGTACTATTTTTTTCATGCGCGAATTATAGTAAAAAAATTTAAAAATTGTATTTATTTTTAAATTTGATAAATATATAAATAACCTTTTGCTTATAAATATTATAGTAGAATAAAAACTTAATTATAATTTAGGAAAAAAATATGTTTAAAAAATCTATAAAAGCCTACAAAGAAGCTTGTGAAGTAATTCCAGGAGGTGTTGATTCTCCTGTTCGAGCATTTAAAAGCGTAGGTGGAACACCACCATTTATTAAAAAAGGTAAAGGTGCCTATTTATATGATATTGATGGTAACAAATATTTAGATTTTGTACAAAGTTGGGGACCACTTATTTTTGGACATTGTGATAAAGATATTGAAAAAGCAGTTATAAAAACTGCAAAGTTAGGTTTGAGTTTTGGAGCTCCAACGAATCTTGAAACAAAACTTGCTTCTGAGATTGTTGAAATGTATGAAAATATTGATAAAGTAAGATTTGTAAGCTCTGGAACAGAAGCTACTATGAGTGCAATAAGATTGGCACGAGGGGTTACAAATAAAAATGATATTATAAAATTTGAGGGTTGTTATCATGGACACTCTGATTCTTTACTAGTACAAGCAGGTTCAGGTATGGCAACTTTTGGAAGCCCAAGTAGTCCAGGAGTTCCAGAGGATTTAACAAAACATACACTACTTTGCGAATACAACAACATAGAACAACTCAAAAAATGTTTTGAAGAAAGTTCTGATATAGCTTGTATTATTATTGAACCAATTGCTGGAAATATGGGATTAGTTCCTGCAACAAATGAATTTTTAGCTACTTGTAGAGAGCTTTGTGATAAACATGGAGCTTTACTGATTTTCGATGAAGTTATGAGTGGATTTAGAGCTAGTTTAAAAGGTGCAAGTGGAATTTTAGATGTACAAGCTGATATTCTTACTTTTGGAAAAGTTATTGGTGCTGGAATGCCAGTAGGTGCTTTTGCAGCTTCAAAAGAGATTATGGGACATTTATCACCTGAAGGTAAAATTTATCAAGCTGGAACTTTAAGTGGTAATCCAGTTGCTATGGCAGCTGGTTTAGTAAGTCTTAAAAAGTTAAAAAAAGATTCAGAAATTTATGATGTTTTAGGAAAAAAAGCAAAAAGATTAGTTGATGGACTTAAAAGAGTTGCTATTGAAAATGAAATACCTCTTCAAGTAAATACAAGAGGAAGTATGTTTGGATTTTTCTTTTGTGAAAAGGAGCCAAAAAACTTTAAAGAAGTAGGGCTTTGCAATTTTGAAAGATTCGCAACTTTTCACCGTGAGATGTTAAAAAGAGGTTTTTATTTTGCTTGTAGTCAATATGAAGCTGGATTTATTTGTACAAAAATTACAAATAAGATGATTGATGATTGTATAAAAGCAGCAGATGAAGTTATGAAAGGTTTAAAATAATGGAAAGTTTTAAAAATGTAGAGCTTATCAAAAAAGCAAATATCTATTTTGATGGAAATGTAACAAGTAGAACTTTTATAGATATAGATGGAAGTAAAAAATCTTTAGGAATTATGATGATAGGAGAGTATCTTTTTGGTACTGCTGAAGCTGAAATTATGGAAATTATAGATGGTCATGTTGAAGTAAGATTAAAAGGTGAAAGTGAGTGGAAAAGTTATAAAAGTGGAAGTTCTTTTGAAGTTCCAGCAAACTCAAGTTTTGATATAAAAGTATTAACAATAAGTGATTATTGTTGTAGTTACATAAAATAGATTGGAAATAAATGGAAGATATAAAAGAGAAAGAGCAAAAACCAAAACATAGAGATAAGATAGAGGCACTTGATAGTTTATCTGTTGGTATTTCTATGGTTGCTGCTATTGCAATTGGAGTTGGAATAGGTTTAGCCCTAAAACACTTTACAGGATATACATGGACACTTTGGCTTGGTATTTTTTGGGGTATTGCAGCAGCTGGTTTAAATGTTTATAAAGCTTATAAAAGAGCTCAAAAAGTGTATGAGGGTATGGAAAATGATCCAAGGTATTCATATAGAGCAAAACATGGTGATAAATCATTTGACGATGATGAAGATAAATAGTGAAATTTTAAACTTTGCAAAGGTTTTTTTATTTTTAAATCTTTGTCTTAGTTTATATGCAATATTTTTTGAAAATACAATTTGGCTTTTAAATCTTCAAATAGCATTTTTTGCTTCGCTTCTTGTAACTCTTGCTTCATTTTTATCTTATAAAAAAAATATTCAAAATAGATTAGAAAATCTTGATAAAAATGATATTTCAAGTAGTGAAGAGAGAGATAAAATTGATGAAATAGATGACCCTTTTGATTTGTATAGTGAGTATAAAGAGGTTCCTGAAAGTGAACTAACACCAGAAAAAATAAAAGAGATTATAGATGAAGAAAAAAGCAGGGTAAAGCAAAATGTAGTAAAAAATACACTGTTTAGTGCAACAGGTTTTTTATCTATTTATAGGATTTTTGGTTATGGATTTTTAATTTTTGGATTTTTTGCATTAAATAATAATAAAATTCTTATTCCTCTTGCTTTTATAATTGGTCTTAGTATTGTACCAATTGGAGTTTTATTTACGAAGTTAATAAAAAAATAAAATATAGTTTTATTAACCTTTGTAAATAAATATTTTATAAAGTATTTAAGCTAAAATTTTATCAAAAATATCTACTATACTTTCATCTATTTTCTTATTATTTGCCATATCTTGCATTATCTCTATAGCTTTTTGGTGAGAAAAAGCCTCTCTGTAAGCTTTTTGTTCTCTTAGTGCACTATAAATAATTAAACAAATAATCAACCTATCTTTAAAGCTCAAATCTTTTGAAGATAGATTAAAAATTCCACTTCCGTCTAATCTTTCTTGAGCTTTAAAGCTAAGAGAAGAAATATCAGAAAATCCCATAATAGAGTTTATAACTTTTTTTGTATAGTATGGATATGATTTTATTATCTCTTTTTCTTCCAAATTTAAAGGCTCTTTTTTATCTAAAATATCTTTTGAAATGTATAGTTTTCCAATATTTTGTAAAGATGTTGCTATTAGAAAAATTTGTTTGTCTTTGTGCTCAAACTCAAAAAAATCTGTTACTTTTAAAGCACTATCTAAAATATTTGATTTTGGATTTTGAAGTTTGTGAAATACTTTTGTCATCTTTAATATATCTTCAAAATCAAGAGCTTTTGTAAAATCTTCTAAATTTGAGTATATAAATATAACAATTTCGCTCTCATTTTCTAAATCAAGCCAAAAAGTAAGATTTTTAGATATTTCAAAAAAGTTTTCTATCAACTCTTTACTAAAATTTTTTTGATTGTTTTTCACAAACTCAAGAGCATCGACTCTTTGATTTATACTATTTTTTGAAAAATCAAAATTTTCAGATATTAAAGTTGAAAAATTTATAATCTCTTGAAAAGTTTTATCTTCTAAATGTGAACTATCTAAAAAATCAAACTCTTTTAAACTATTTTTTTCTAAACAAAAAATCAAAGCACAAGAACATAAATCAGCTAATTTTTTATTATCAAATCCAAATTTAATACCTAAATTTAAAGCTATATATGCTACTTTTTTACTATTTAAAACTTCACTAAAAGCTAGTAAAAAATTGTTTAAGTTAAATACCATTTGTCGTTTTTTGTCCATAGAAAACCTTTATTTACATATTTAAAAGTGATATTATAATATAATTTTCACTTATAAATCTAAAGGAGAGTTTATTTATGTTTAAAAAGATTGTTTTTTTTACACTTTTTTGTACTTTTGGTTTTGCATCAAATTTTGATTATAAGTTAAAACCACAAAAAGTAAGTGAAAATATTTGGTGTTTTTTTGGAAAAACTGAAGTTCCATCAAAAGAGAATGGTGGATTTATGGCAAATTCTTGTTATATAAAAGCAAAAGATAGTTATATTTTAATAGATACAGGTGCAAACTACAACTTTGCAAAACAAGCTTATGAAGCTATGCAAAAAATTGAAGATTTAAAAGTTAGTACAATTATTATAACTCATGAACATGATGATCACTGGATGGGAAATAGTTTTTACAAAGATAGATTTAATAGCACAATTTATGCTCCAAAATCTATAAATGAAAACTATAATGAAAACTCTAAGCCTCGAATTTTTGAGATATTAGATAAAAATGAGATGGAAAATACAAAAGTTATAAAAGCAGATGTTGTTGTAAGTGATGAAAAAGTTATAAATATATCAGATAAAACTATAAAGATAATCCCTACAAAACTAACAGCTCATACAAAAGATGATTTAATCGTATATCTTCCTGATGAAAAAGTTATTTTTACAGGTGATATTATTATGAATCAAAGAGTTACATCAAATAGAGATGGTTCTGTAATAGGAACTTTAAAGGCTATTGATTTAATAAATTCTTATGATTGGAATACTTTAATAGCAGGACATGGAACAATTACTGATAAAAAAGCTACAGATTTTACAACAAAATATTTCACACTTTTAAAAACAAGAGTTTTAGAAGCTATTGAAGCTGGAATTACAGCAGATGAGATTTCAAAAGTTGTCACTATGGATGATTTTAAAGATGTTGCTATGTTTGATGAGTTAAATAGTAGAAATGTTTTTGATGCTTTTAGAGAGTTAGAATTTTATGATGAAGAGTAGAAAATCTACTCTTCAATAAGTTCAATAATAGAATCTTTCGATTGTGTTGTCATATCTAAATCTATATGAACACCATCTTTTACTTCTACTAATTTTACATCTAAACCTTTTTGTTTTGCAAGATTATAAAAATCTATAGTTGTTTGTGGTGTTGAAATCTCATCAGCTGTTCCATAAATAAGTACAATTTTTGTTTTTTTAGATATTTTATCAACTACATCAACTGCAGATATTAGTTTTTTATCATTACTTTTTTTATGAATATCATAAACTCCACCAACACAAACTAAATTATCAACTAAATCTGGCTTTACTCCAAGAAGAGTAGCACTCATCATACAACCAGCACTATGAGCTATTAAAGTTATTTTTTTAGCACTATATTTAGCTTTTAAAGATTCAACTAAATTTTCTAAAAACTCAATGTACTCTTTTGTTGCTGCTAAGTTTTTAACCTCTTTATTTGAAAGTGGAAGAAGTTTATTTGACGAACTTTTTGAGTAACCTGGAAGTGCAACAGCAATAGTTGAAATATCACTCATCATAGTTAAATCTTCAGCAAATGGTGAATATCTAGCAAGAGTATCACTTCCTTCATCCCAAGTTCCATGAATAATAATATTTAAAGAGTCGCCTTCACCATTAAATTTTTTATATGCAATACACTCATTTTGTACATATATAAAACCATCACCTTTTTTAATACAATCATCTTTTGTAGTTGCAAAAAGATAATTCACAAATACCAATGAAGCCAAAATTACTAATTTTTTCATATTTTTATTCTCCTTTAAAAATAGTTTTAATACGCTGTAATACCAATATATCCATCAACTTGTCGTTCTATTACTTCAACAATTCCAGCTTGAGTAAATGAAATATCATCTATAAAATCACTCTCTTTCCATTTCATAGTTTCCATAGTATTTTTGCAAGCAACAAATTCAACATCGTACTCCATCAAAGATTTTATTCTTTTTAATGTCTCTTTATCATAATCTTTTTTTAGAGCTCTAAGACCTTTTCCATAAGCAACAACTACAATTTTTAGACTTTCAGCTGGATACTCTTTTAAAATATTGTACATAGAACCAATAGTATGATTTACCGTATCTAAATCATTTACATATAGTGAATATACAACTTTTCTTGGTGATTCAAAACTAGGTTTTGGATTGCTAAATTTTGTCTCTGCCAAGGCAAAACCAAATAGACAAAGAATTAAAAAGAGTTTTTTAAACATTATACTTCCTTTATTTTCATATTTTTTAAAATCTTTCCAGATTCTATAATCTTACAATAAACTCCCCTATGACCTTTTAAAATTTTTGGTAAATCTTTATTAAAAACACTTAAATGATTGCAAACTGTACATATTTGAGTTATTTGAATTATAGCTTCATCTATTTTGAAATATTTTCCAACTTCAAAATCATGAGGATCAAAATCTAATAAAATATTTTCACCCAAACTTCCTAACTCTAAATCTATCTTAAATGATTTTGCTAATTCATATGATTTTAAACCAACAATCATAACAGTTTGGTCAAGATTCTTTTCTGCAAATTTATCAAACTCTATTCCATAATCTTTTATTAAGTTTAAGCTTTCAACTTTTGGTCTAGGAAGTCCACTTGACTCTTTTGTTGCACTAAAAACTTCTAAAACTTCACCTAAAATTTTCATTTGTTCTCTTTTAAAATATCTATAAAATCATTTTTCTTCCAAGCACCAGGATATTGAGTTAATAACTTTTTATTGTTGTTTACAAAAAAGAAACTAGGAGTTACCCTTTTATACTCTTTTTGTAAATCAAAAGGAAGTGAACTTTTATCCATATCAATTTCTATGAAAATATAGTTTTTATCTAATAATTTTTTTATTTCATTATCCGTAAAAACCTCTTTATCCATTTTTTTACAAAAATAACAGCTTGTAGAAGTTGCATAAACTATAATCTTTTTATTTTCATTTTTTGCTTTTGTTAGGATATTTTGTTCTTCTTCTTTAGAGTATTTTGGTTTTTTATATACATATTCCTCTTTAATATTATTTTTAAACTCCATAAAATAAGTTGTTAAATTCATATAATCATCTTCACTTAACACACCTTTCATACTACTTTTATTTTCATAGTGTCCTAAAGCACTATCATCACAAATTGAGTTAAATCTATCTGGATTTTCTAAATAAGATTTTAAATAACCATTTATTTCAATCTCTTGAAACTCTTTATCATTTTCATCACCAATTTTTTTTGAACTATCAAACATTGCCCAAACTATTAAGTTTGCGCTTGGGGCTTTCAAATTTAAAAGAGTATTGTTTTTTTCAAGAAAATTCTCTTTTAATAAATTCATAGGTATATACTCTTTATGACAAGATGAACATTTGGCATCAAAGACTTTTTTACCATCTTCAAAATTTGCAAATAAAGCTATTGTAAAAAAAAACAGAATAGATACTATTTTCATAAATTCTCCAAAATTTTTCTAAATAAAACTATAAAAATTATAGCTCTATTTAAAAAAAACATAAAGAAAAAATCTTTATGTTTTCTAGGGCTATATAATTCCTGGATTACCTTTAACTCCTACAATATCAGGAGTGTCAATTTTTATTTTACTAATATGTTTCATATTTTTTAAATATGTCTCAACAGTTTCCCAAATTGGTTCACCTTCACTTTGAGCTCCAACAGTTGACCAACCAGCAACTTTATATGATTTATTAGCATCAAGTTTTTCACCTGTTTTACTTAAAACAATATTTGTGATTCTCTCTCCAATTTTTGCTTTTGGATCTATTTTATATGAAATTCCACCTGTTCTAACCATATCTCCACCTTGTTGTAAAAATGGGTCTTCATTAAACAAGTTATCAGCAACATCTTCTAAAATTAGTTTTATTTCACTCCCTTTTATATCTCTTGCATAAGTTTCAGGATATGTCATAGCAGTTTGTGTCATTAAATCATCAAAAGTTATTGTTTGATTTGGCATCACTGAAGTTCCCCATCTAAATCCTGGACTTAGAGAAATTTGAGCACCTTTTACGTCGATTAATGCATCACATATAATTTGATCCCAAGAACCATTGAAGTTTCCTCTTCTAAATAGTGTCTCTTCAGTTGTAGCAATTGGTCTTGTAAGCTCTTTTAAATATGGAAGTCTTACATCTTCAATATATTTTTTCATCTCTTTATTCTCAGGAATTAAATCTGAGAATATTGGAAGAAGTGTAAATTTGAAATCTTTAATTTTTCCATTTTGAATATCTAAATCTAAAACATTTAAGAATTTACCGTTGCTTCCTGCATTACAAACATAAGTTGTACCTGATGAGTTTTTAACTGGATATGCTTCTGGAACACCATCGTGTGTATGACCACCTAGGATAAAATCAATTCCAGTACAAACTTCAGCCATTTTCTTATCTGTATCAAAACCATTGTGAGATAGAACTATAATAGCATCTGGTTTCTCTTCCTCTTTTATTTTGTCAACTAACTCTTGCATATTGTTTTCATTTATTCCAAATGTCCAATCAGGGATAAATCTTTGAGGATTTGCAATTGTTGTATAAGGGAAAGCTTGACCAATAATTGCAACTCTTGCTTTTTCTAAAGTTTTAATAGTATATGGTTTAAATGCATGACCACTATCTTCATCAAAAGCTTCAACTCCATTCATCATAGAGTCCTCTTTTACAAAGATATTTTGAGCTAAAAATTCTGCATTTAAAGCTTTAATATTTTCTAAAACTTCTTCAGCTTTATATGTAAATTCCCAATGCCCAACACAAATATCAGCTCCAAGAAGATTTAAAGCACCAACCATATCTTTACCTCTTGTCCATAAAGCTGTTGCACTTCCTTGCCATGTATCTCCACCATCTAAAAAGAGAGTTTTATCTTTTCCAAAACTATCTCTTAAAAAATCAACTACTGTTTTTATTTGTGCAAAACCACCTGTTTTACCCATAACTTTTGCATGTTCTTCAAAATTTACACAAGAAAAGGCATACTCTAATCTTTTATTTCCTTTTATTCCATAATAATCTAAAAATTTTTCACCAACAATATGTGGCGGCTTTCCTAAATTTCCATAAAATCCTAAATTAACACTAGGTTCTCTAAAATATACAGGTAAAAGCTGTGCATGGCTATCTGTCATATGTATAAATCTTGCATTACCAAATGGTTTTAATTTATAATAATCTTCAATTTTCTTTGTAGTTTCTACCATTCTTGTGTGAGAGTTTGCAAAAACAGGAGCAGCTCCTAAAATTGCCATCATGTAAACAAACTCTCTTCGACTAAATTTACTCATTTTTATTCCTTTTACTGTATAAATAAAAAAAGTCAAGATAAAATCTTGACTTTTAAAAAATAGCTTTAAATACTTTTAGTATTTGTAACCATCACTAGGACTAGCTAATTTCCAAGTTTTTTTTGCTTGAGCTTCTTGTGTTAAAGCACTAATAGCAAAGCTACAAGCTCTCCAAGTTGCAAATTCAATTGAAACTTTTTCACCTGTTGGTTTAGCTTTTTCATCTAATAGTTCAATCTCTTTTGCACCACTTTTGATAGCTTCTTTAGAAGCATCAATATATTGGCTATTTTTCATACCAAATCTCATAAATTCAACACCATGTTCAATGGCTATTTTATTGTATTTTTCAGCTGTTTGAATTACTTTATCAAGTCCATTTGTTTTTACATCACACTCTTTTTTAACATCAAGTTTTGAGTAATCTTCAGCTGCACTTAAATTTAGTCCAAAAGATAAAAGAGCTACCGATATCGAAATTTTTAAAATATTTTTCATTTTAATATCCTTTATTTTCTTACATCTGGACCATCAACTGGCATATCATTTGACATATAAGCTAAGAAATATATCAACTCAATCATAGTTTGGCTCTCATCTTTTGGTGGAACTTGACCTTGATCTACAACACAACCAGAAAGTCTTCTTTCAACTGTTCCTATATCTGTCCATTTAAGTCTTAGAACTGGAAAGTGAGTAACTTGACCTAAAAGTGGTGATAAAACCTCATTTCTAACTCTTTGTCCAGAACCTTGAATATGACAAGTAGCACAAGATAGTTTTAAATATCCTCTTTGAGTATAGTAGTACTCTTTTCCTCTTTCATAAGCCTCTTTTTCAGCTTTACTATTGATTTTTATATCAAACTTTTTACCAGCTTCTTTACTTTCATTTACCCAATAAGCCTGAAATTCAGCCATAGGACCCTTTTTTGTTCCCCACTCTTTTTCGCCATTTGCTCTTAAACAATCATTAACAGCTTTTGTTAAAGAGATTAACTCTTTTTTATTTTTATCATAGTAAGGGTATGTTCCAGCATTTGTTAAATCAGGGAAACATGTCTGCAATGAGTTGCCATTTGCAAATTTTTTAGTATATAACTCTTCACCTTTTTCAATAGCGTCTTCATAAGGTGGCATCTCTTTTAGTGCTTCATATTGGCTTCTAGCATCTTTTGAATATGCATAGCTTCCAATATTAAAATCCATATGTTTTAGATTTTTATCATATTTTTGTTCAAGTTCTTCTTCTGTGAAATATGTAAAAAATCTATCTTTATTTTTTGCTGGGTCTTCAAATTTTGCTTCAAAGAACTTTATCATCTCTAATCTATCTTTTTCTGCACCAGCATTAAAGCTTGCAGCACTTAAAGATGATATAAATAGAGCTAAAACAGTAGTAGATTTAACTATTTTTATAAGCATTTTCTCTCCTTTTATTTAAAATCAAATAGTTAAAACTATTTGATTTTCTCTACTGTTGTATCACTATTTCCTTTTAAATCTTTCCAAGTAATTTCAATATCATCTCCAGCTTTTGCACCTGTAAATGAAAATTTGAAGTAAGGGTCTTTTGATAAGAATTGACTAGAAGATACTTCATATACAACTTTTCCACCAACTTTTGCAACCAAATATGTAATAAAGTTTGCCTCTTTTTTAGCTCTTTCAGCCTCTTGGTAACTTAACATATCATGAGTTGCTAATGCTTTTACTTCACATACACCATTTTTATCAATTTTTGCTTTTATTTTTGTTGTTCCTGCCATTTTATATCCTTTTTTTATTTTTATAATTTTTTATTCTATTTTTTATCTTTTATTTAATGATTAGCCGAACTAAATCAACCACCACAACCACCAATTGTAACTTTTATCTCTTTAGAAACTGAGTGTAATTTTCCACCAACATCTGCAATTACTGTAACAGTACCTGTTTTTGCCATTTTAATTCTAAATGCATAATCTAAAACCATATCAGGAGTTGTTGTAAATACAGCAACTGCACTTTCTGGATTTGCATCTTGGAATACTGCAATTTTACTTGCTTTTAAATCTGTTTTAAAAGAGATTGGAATAACTGCACCATTTTCAGCAATATCTGGAGCTGTTAATGTAATACCACCTTGAGTTGTAGTAGTTGTTCCAAAAATTTCTTTAACTGCATCATCAACTTTTGTAGCTGTCCAAGCTTTTGGTTTGCTAGCTCTAAAATCCTCTGCACTTAAACTACTTGGAATTGCAGCAACTGCAATAGCACCTAAACCTAAACCTAAAAATTTTCTTCTATTTAACATAATTCTTCCTTTATTTTAATTTATTGTTTTTAAATAAGCAACAACTGCTTTTATTTCTTCATCACTTAACCATCCATTTCTTCCGAAAGCTGGCATTGCAGTTATTGGATCACCTGGATTTGTTGGGTCAAAAATTTTATTATATAAAACTTCATCTGGCCACATTGCAAGATATTGCAATTTTGGTCCCATTGTTCCAGGACCATCTAGCGTTTTTCCATTTGCATCATGGCAAGCTATACAATTACCTTTAGTATTAGTAGTATATATCTCTTCACCTTTTTTAATCAATTCTGAATTATCTGCTTGAGCATTTACTACAAATAGTAAGCTAAAAGCAAGATATTTCGCATACTTTTTGATTAAATTCATAATACCCTCCTTATTTACTTGATTGAATCATATAGTCAATGATTTTTTTAAGTTCATCATCACTTAAATCAGTTCCACCTCTAGGTGGCATACTATTTATACCATTAATTCCGTTATAATAAACTTTATCAATACCATTCTTAACAATATTATCCCAAGCAACTTTATCACCTAAAACAGGAGCTCCTATAGCAGCATTTGCATGACAAGCTGAACAACCAGCATTTTCATACTCTATTTGCCCTGGTTTTTGAGCAGACTTATCATTTTTTGGTAAATCTCTTACAGTTGATAATGGTTCGTTTGCAGTTGCCGTTAAATCATCTTGTATTCTCATAACAAGATTATTTACATCTTCTTTTATACAATCTTTCATACATCTCTCACCTTTACCATATAAAGTAGGATTTGAAAGATATTTTTTCATATTTTCAACACCTTCTTTTGGATTATTTGGTGTATTTGTTTCTGGATAAAAACCATTAACATTTGGCATAACTATTTTTAAAAATTTCTCTTTGTCTAAAACATAATCATCATCTAGCTCTTCTCCATCAATAGTTATACCATTTAAAGATAATAAATATGCAGTAAGAGCATAAGTTTCACTATTTGTTAAAGTTTTTGGTGCATTAAAAGGCATTGACTCTTGAACATACCAAAAAAGCGTACTAGCATATGGCCAAAATGAACCTATAGTTTTATCTGGGTTTTCTGGATTTGGATTTTCATCTGCTGGATTTAATCTTTGGTTTTTTAAGCTCTCAAGACTTCCTCCTGCTAGTTTTGGATAACCTTTTCCTCCGCTTCCAAAATCTCCATGACACATAACACATTGAGCATCATAAAGTTCATTTCCAAGCTCTACACTACCTTGTGCTTTTTTAGGCTTCCCATCTTCTAGAACAACTTCACCTTCGTGCATATCAAATTCTGGAAGACCTGTTCCTTCGTACATTACATCTTTATTCCAAGCTGCTATCTCTTTTTTAGTAGCATCTCTTCCAATGTTTAAACCATCTAACTTTTGTGTATTTACATGATATTGTGTATATTTTCCATCTTTTATTGGATACTTAACTGCACCATCAACAGACGACTCATTTTTTGATGCTGTTTCATTACAACCTGTAACTAAAATAGCTAAACTAAGAGCTAGAAGAGTACCTTTAAGCTTTGTGATGTTTTCTAATGTGAACATTATTACACTCTCCTTTTGAAGTTATTTCCCAAGTTACAATTGCATTTCTATGATAAACACTCTCTACCCCAACAGCTTTTGTCTCTTCATCAATCGTTGGTTGAACATTTCCAAAGTCATCGTAAGCTCGACTTGATAGAAATAGTGGCTTTCCATCCCATTTATAAATATAACTAAATCTAGTCCATGATTTTGGTAAAACTAAACCTTTTAGTTTTGCTTCAACCCAGTTGTCTCCACCATCAAAAGATATATCAACACCTTTAATTGTTCCATGACCACTCCAAGCAAGGCCTTCAATTTCCACCATATCACCAGCTTTTAGATGTGTCCATGGCTTTTCAGGACAAGGTTTTGTAATTACAGAGTTTACTTCATTTACCCAAAAAAATCTTACAGATCTTCCATCTTTTTGAAGCATTGTGTATTTTGAAGTTTCCTCTTTTGCATGCCAAGGTTTATCACTAAATTCAAGTCTATTTAACCATTTAGTATTTAAATTTCCTTCCCAACCTGGAACAACAAGTCTTACTGGATATCCTTGCTCAGGTCTTAGTGCTTCACCATTTTGAGCCCATACTACCATAACATCATCAAGTGCTTTTTCAACAGGAATAGTTCTAGGATTTGAGGCATTATCACTTCCAACTGCTAACATCCAAACGGCATCTTTTTCTAAACCAATATCATCAAGTATAGTTTTTAGCATAACTCCAGTCCATTGAGCACTACTCATCATACCCTTCATAAATTGTAAACTATTAAATTGTGGACCTCTCCATTCTGGGCTTCCATTTGCAGGACATTCAATAAAATAAGTTCTAGTTTCACTTGGGTATCTTTTTAAATCTTCTAAAGTTAAAACAATTTCTCTTTTTACTTTACCATGAATCATTAATCTAAACTCATTTGGATCAATATGTGCAGTTCCTCCGTGATTTCTTGTGAAAAATAGTCCATTTGGAGTAATTATTCCTTCACTTTCATGAATTGGGCACAAAGATATAGAAGCATAAGCATCACCTGAAGATAGAAGGTTGTGAGTTCTTCTAATATTGTTATGCTCATAAGGTGAAGGAATACCATATAGATTTTTATCTACAGGATCACCTAGCTTTTGTCCCCATGGGGCTTCTTTGATTATTGCTTTATCATCAGCTTTTAAAGACATAGGTGATAAAACAGTTGCAGCACTTATTGCTCCAGCTAAATTGATAGCAGTTTTTTTAAAAAAATCTCTTCTACTTGTAGTTTCTAAAGATAAAGAGCTTTTTTCTATTTCTAAAACTTCACTATTTTTCAAGCTAACCTCCTAATAAAATTTAATATTATTTCAAATAATTCTGAATTTTAATTATAGGTTTTATAAGTTGAAATGAAACTTAAAATATTAATTTTTCTTATATAATAATTTTTAAAAATACGAAAAAATAGCATACACATAGCATCAATAAAAATATATTATATTTTAAATTTGTTTTATTTATAAAACTATTTAAGTTTTATTTTCTATTGTTTTATTATCTAATTTAAATAACTTATATAATTTTCTAATTACTATCATTAAAATCAATCCATCTAACATACTTGCAATAATAAAAGAGAAATACTCTTCTTGAGTTATTAATCCATAATTGTATGAAATCATTGCAATTGCAACCATAAAAGTAAGTGGCATTGAATCACTTAGTGCAAAAAGTGTTGTTTGTTTTGGTTTTAAATAGTTTAAAAAAACTAGATATGAACTAATTAATCTTATTGAGATTATAGTTCCCATAATAAATATAGCATGTTTTAGAATTTCTAAAGTTATCATATCTAACTTTACTGTTGAGCCTGTGTAGATAAAGAAAATAGGTGCAAAAAAACCAAAGCCAAAAGATTCGATTTTATGTAATAACTCCTCTCTTTGCATAAAAAACATTTTAAAGAAAAGACCAGCTGTAAATGCTCCTAAAACAACATCTATTTTTAAAATAAGCATAATTGATACTAAAATTAGCAATAAAGATATTGAAAATCTTATGTCCTGATTGTGTTTATCATCTATATTATCTGGAATTAAATATTTTTTAACTTCAGGAAACCACCAAAAAAGCATATAAGAGAATCTAAGAAGTAAAATCGTACCAATTATTACACTAATAATTGTTAAAATTGATATAAAAAATCCACTACTTAAACCACTATTCTCAGTCCAACTAGTAAAAAGTGTAAGTGCTAAAATACTTACTATCTCTCCAACAACTCCAATAGAAAGAGCTAAATTTAACCACGGTTCTTCTTTTCCATACTCTTTGATTAGCATCATTAACATTCCTAATGAAAAGATAGGAAGCGCTACAAAATATGTTAAACCTAAATTAAAAAACCAACAAACAGCTCCTGCAATAGAGTATAAAAGAACAAAATATAGTATTACATTTAAAGCCATGGTTGCTTTTATTATCTTTACAAGTTTGAAATTTATCTCTAAACCTGCTAAAAACATAAGGTATATAAAACCAAATTTAGCAACTAATTTTAAAGTTTCATCATCATAAATAAGTCCAATATAACCACAAAACAACCCTAAAATTATCTCAACTACAACAACTGGTGCTTTTATAAGTTTTGAAACAAGTGGTGAAATCATTATTATTGTGCAAATTGTAATAATTAAAATAATCTTTTCCATATACATCCTAAAAAAAATATTAATATTTTAAATGTTGATATTAATACATTTATTCTTTATCTTCTATTATCATTCCAGCTTCTCTTAAAAAAGGGCTAGCAACAAAGCTTATTTTTTTTAATTTATCATATTTTGCAAAAGATAGATATAAAATATCTTTTGCTCTTGTAACTGCAACATAAAAAAGTCTTCTCTCTTCTTCAAGACTTCCACCTTTACTCATGAGTTTTCTATTTGGAAATCTTCCATCCATTAAATCTATTATATAAACTTCTTTAAATTCTAAGCCTTTACTAGCATGAATAGATAAAAGATTAACTCCTTCTCCTTCACTAAGCTCACTACCACCTAAAATCATTGAGTTTATAAATTTTGATAAATCAGAAAAATTCCTTGATAAATTTTTAAGCAACATAGCTTTTCTATTTATTTTTGCCAAAGATTTTGTTTTTTGTATAGAGTTTATTGTACCATCTTTTTGTGTTGCTCTTTTTGTTGATAACATATCTTTTAATTTAGAGTAAATCATTGAAGAGCTAATTGATGTAACCATTGTTTCTGGATTTTTTGTTCTTTTTAATTGTTTTAAAAGAAGATATAAATCATAAATATATTTAGCTCCATCAACTCCTAGTTTTGGATGTTTTAATATTGGATTTCCTAAAAATGCTTCTTCAAAATTACAATCTTTAAATTTAGAAACAGTTCCTAGTTCGATAAAATCATCAAAAAGACCTAGCTGTTGGCTTTTTCTTTTTGTTTCATAAGGATTATTTATATCTTTATTTGGGTAGAAAAGCCCATTTAATAAATTCCCATTCCCAAGTTTTATTAAAGCATCAAAAATGTCTTTTGCAATCGCTTTTCCTATCCCTTTTCCATGTTCAACTATATGAATAAAAGCCATCATATCGTTGCTTATAACTTGTAAAACCAAAATATCTAAAATAAATTTAACTTCAATTGAGTCAAAAAAGCTCATTCCACCTTTTCTTTTTGCAGGAATTCCAAACTCTCTTAAATTTGCCTCAATCCCATCTGCACTAGAGTTATTTCTATAAATTATTGCAATTTCACTGTGTTCTGTACTACTTTTTGAGATAAGTTCTGAAATATATTCATACTGTGAAAAAAGCTCATCAAAAGCTAGAAGTTTTGGAAGATGAATATTTTGTTCTCTAACAACTTCTAATTTTTTTGGATAAATTCTTTCATTGTGCTCAATAACTTTTGTTGCTAAATCTAAAATAGGTTTTGTAGATCTATAATTTTTTTTCAAAGTAAAAACATTTGCATCTGGATATCTTTTACTAAAACTAGAGATAATACCAATATCAGAACCATTAAAAGCATAAATGCTTTGATCATAATCTCCTACACAAAATAGTGATTGTGGAGAAAAAGCATCAAGCAACCTTCCTTGTAAAGGATTTGTATCTTGATATTCATCTACAAGTATCTCTTTGAAATTAAATTTCTTATCTTTCAAAACTTCAAGCATTGTTGTTAATAAATCATCGAAATTTACATATCCATACTCTTTTTTTAAATTATTAAACTCATCAATAACATCTTCATATATTAAGCTATATATCTCTTGAGTTGAATTTTTTTCTTTCAACCAGCTAGTAAAATCTTCACTATTATTTGAATTTAAGTATAAAGAGTACATGTCATATAAATATCCACCATCATATGGATTTGCTTCATCACTTCTATCCATAAAAACTCGTTTTTCGTAAATTGATTTAAAAAGAGTTTTAAGTTCATTTGGTTGTTTTAAAGTAATATTTATCTCTAGTTCTTTTAAAAGTTTATATGATACAGAGTGAAATGTTCCAGCCATAATCTCTTTTGCTATCTGTTTTGAGAATATATTAGAAACTCTTGAAACCATCTCAGAAGCAGCTTTATTTGTAAAGGTTAAAAGCAAAATTTCATTTGGTTTTACTCCATTATTGAGTAAATGAGAAATTCTTCCGACAATTGTTGAAGTTTTACCAGTTCCTGCACTTGCAATTATAAGATTGTATCCACTTTTACAAAGGATGGCTTCTTTTTGTTCTTGATTAAGATTTGATAGTGGCATATTTAAAGGCTTATGTATATTTTTGTATAGAATGAAATCATTTTGGAATATTATCATAAAAGGATTAAGCTAGATTGAAAAAGGTGTGAATGCAAAAAAATAATCAAAAAAAAAGGTCGCCTAGGGGAAGCGACCTTTCTACACAAGGAAACATAAAAAAATTATCTATTTAAGAAACTTATCTTAAAAAATACTCGTATAAATTAAGTTATTCACTTAACTTATATTGAAATTATATACAGAAAAGATTAATGTAAAATTAATCAGACTAAAAATTTACAAAAATATATTAAAATTTTCTATTTTTAATCTACAATTATAGGTTTTTTACCTTTTTCTATAACTTCTCCAATAATTTTTGCGTATCCAAAACTAAAATCTTCTAGTTCTTTTATAAACTCTTTTGCATCATCTTTATTTATAGCTACTAAAAGTCCACCAGAAGTTTGGGCATCACATAAAATTGCTTTTAAAGTTGGGTCAATATCTTTTGAAAAATAAGTTTTATCTTCCATAAACTTTAAGTTTCTTTTTGAACCACCTGGTAAAACTCCATTTTTGCATAGTTCAAAAGCTTCTTTTATAAAAGGTACATCATTTGAAGATATAGAAAAACTAATATTTTCACTAACACACTCAAAAGCGTGACCTAAAAGTCCAAATCCTGTAATATCTGTACAAGAACTAACTCTATATTTTTTCATGATTTTTGAAGGTATATAGTTTAAACTAGCCATAATTTTAGCACAATGTTGTGTTAGATTTAAATCTATTAAATCTCTTTTTATAGCTGTTGTTAAAATACCCATACCAATAGGTTTTGTAAGCACTATTACATCACCAACTTTTGCACTATTGTTTCTTTTTACATCTTTTGGATGAATTATTCCTGTTACGCTCAATCCATAATACATCTCTGGTGTTTGAATAGTGTGTCCACCTAATAGTGAACCTCCACACTCTTTTATTTTTTCAAGACCACCTCTTAAAATTTCTCCTAAAGCCTCTTTTGATACATTTGTACTATCAAATCCAACTATATTTAAAGCCGTTTTAACCTCTCCACCCATTGCAAAAATATCACTTAAAGAGTTTGCTGCAGCAATTTGACCATAAATATATGGATCATCAACTACAGGTGTTATAAAATCAACAGTTTGTACAAGAGCTAAATTTTCATCTATTTGAAAAATTCCAGCATCATCACTTGTATCAAATCCTACTAAAATTTGTTCATTTTTTTGGTTTAAATTACAAAGAGCTTGTTTTAGATCCCCCGGACCCATCTTTGCAGCACAACCAGCAGCTTGAACAAATTTTGTCAGCTTATGTTCGTTATTCATTTTTATATCTTTCTTAAAAAATTGAATTATTATACTTAAGCAAATTTAAATTTTTAGTTAAACTAAAGTAAAAAATATTTTACTATTTAAGGTTTGGTTTATTAATAATTTACTATCATAAAGTTCTAATTAGTTCACAGAGCATAGGTTATGCTTTGAAATAAATAGTGTTTATCTCTATTTTATCTCTCTAAAGAACATATAAAATAAAAGAATCATATTATGAAAAGAAGAACATTTTTAAAAACAGCTGCAACTTTTTCAGCAGTTTCAGTTTTAACTCCAAGTTTTACACTTGCAAATGATGAAAAAAATTCATTTGGAATTACAAAAAAACCAAGAAAATTTGAAGTAAAAAATAGTTATAACTTTGAACAAAGTAAAGAGATAACTCAACTTTGGGTACCACTTCCAAAAGATGAAGATTATCAAAAAGTTGTATCATTTAAATATGATGGAAATTTTAGTGAGGCAAAAATTGTAAAAAATCCATATAATACAAGAGTTTTATATGTAAAGTGGAATGATGCAAATATTAAGCCAATTTTAGATGTTAATTTTGGAGTTGTTATGCAAGAAAGAACAACTGATTTCTCAAAAGCTACATCAAATACAAATTACCCTAGTGAAGTATTGGAATTTTTAGAAGGAACAAAACATATTCCTATAACAAAAGGTTTAACAGCATATGTAAATGATATTACAAAAGATTCTAAAACACCACTTCAAAAAGCACAAGCAATTTATGACTGGACAGTTTCAACTATGTATAGAGACGAAAGTGTAATTGGTTGTGGAATTGGTGATTCACAAAAATCAATTGAAGAGAAAATTTATGGCGGAAAATGTACAGATATAAGCTCTGTATTTGTATGTTTACTAAGAAATGCAAAAATTCCAGCACGTGAGACTTTTGGAATTAGAGTAGGGCAATCAAAAATTTCAAATGCTTGTGGAAAAGCGGATGAAAAAGGATTTGCTGATATTACTGGAGCTCAACATTGTAGAGCAGAGTTTTATATAGATGGACTTGGATGGGTTCCTTGTGATCCAGCTGATGTTGCAAAGGTGAAATTGGCTGAAAAATTAACAAATGATAGCAAAAAACTAAAAGAGGTAAAAGATTATTTCTTTGGTTCTTGGGAGATGAATTGGGTAGGATTTAATAGTGCTAGAGATTTTATTTTAGAGCCAAAACCTACACAATACCCTTTAAATATGTTGGGTTACCCTTATGCTGAAGTTGGAGAAGATGCAAAAGATTATTATAAACCAAAAACTTTTGTATATAGCTACACTTCTCAAGAGATTTTATGAAACAAAATAGCTTAGCGATAATTGGTGCAGTTTTTACTGCACTTTTATCAACTATTTGTTGTTTGCCAGCACTATTATTCCTCTTTTTTGGAGTATCAAGTGGAGTTTTGAGTTTTTTTACAACTTTAGAATATACTAGAGTTCCTTTGGCAATTTTAAGTACTATCTTTTTTATTATTGGAATTTACAATTTTAGAAAAAATATAGCTTGTAAATGTAGTAAAAAAGAGATATATAAAAACTATATTTTTTTTATTATATTTTTTATTTTGATATTGGGATTACTATTTTATCCTGAAATTTTACCACTTTTTATGGAGTAGATATGAGAATTTTAGTTCTATTTTTTATATTTTTTAGCTTTGCTATATCTTCACAAATATCAGTTTTTAAAGTTGAAGGGATGCATTGCCCTTTGTGTACTACAGCTGTTAAACAAGCTATTTCAAAACTTGACGGAGTTGATAAGGTTAGTGCTAGACTTAATACCAAAGAGGTAACAGTTGTTTATAATAAAAAAGTAAAAGTAGAAGATATTTTAAAAGCAATTAAAACAACCTCATACGAAGGTGTAGAAATATCTACAAAATCGAATGAAGATTAAAAAAATAGATAAATTCTACAAACCAATTAAAAATGGAAACCATCTATAAATAATAAATAAAATTAAAAATCCAAAAAGGAATATTAATCCACAAATAGACAAAATATTTAAAAACATCCCATTTTGAAGCTCTTTGGGAAGTTTTGTACTTCTTACAAGTTTATAGTTTAAAAATGCAAATATTGGTGTTGTTGTAAATGATAATATCATTGCAAAATCAAGCATAGTTCTCATAGAGCTTGCAAAATAAATTATAATTAAAAATCCAATAATAGATATAAAAATTGTCCAAACAGCAACACTTCTATTTGAGGCAGATCTGTTTTTTCTAATTAATGAAAAAGCTTCTGCAACGGCTCTTCCATAACCATCAATAACTGTAATAGAAGTTCCAAACATACAAGCAAATGCTATAAAAGCTATTAGAAGTCTTGACCAATCACCAATAACAGTTGAATACATAGTTACAAGTTGATGAGAAAATGCTATTCCATCCTTAAATTCATAAGCACTTCCATGTAAAACTAAAGCTCCAAGAGCTAGAAAAAATATAGCTAAAATAGCAGTTACTATAAATCCTACATTAAAATCAATCAAAGCATTTTTTGCATTTATATTTGTCTGTTTTATTTGATTTTTTAGCCAAATAGAACCAATGCTTGATATTTCAATAGGTGCTGGCATCCAACCTGTTAAAATAACAATAAATCCTAAACTAGCAATTGTCCAAGCAGATGGAGATATAAAATCATCAGCTAAAGCTGAATTAACATCTTTTGTTACAGCCATTACAACAGCAACTACTGTTGCAATACTAAGAGTTATCATAATTATCTTTGAAACATTATTTAAAAGATTATATTTACCAGCAATTAAAATTAATATACAAGCAAAAATTATAATAAAACTAAGAATATTAATAGTCAGTTGTATAGGAATAAAATATCCCAACAAACTTGCTGCAAACATTGAAACAGCAGCAGTATTTACAACAGCAGCAATTACAGCTAAAATTGTAAAAAGCCACAACCAACTATTTCCTAAAGAGGCATATCCCTCAATTAAGCTCTTTTTTGTAGCCATTGTATATTGTACATTTGCTAAAAAAAATGGATATTTGAAAAAATTTATTAAAAGTATAAATATAGCTAAACTCCAACCAAACAGTGCTCCAGCTTGAGTTGAAGAGACCAAATGTGAACCTCCAATAGCAGCTGTTGCCATTAAAATACCAGGACCAAATATTTTGTATATATTTTTAATTTTTTTAATCATTTAAACTCTTTTCATCAAATTGGTAAGTTTTGTGGGAAATTTTTATTAAAATATTTTTATCTGCTAAATCTTTAAATAGTTTAATCAATGTTGGTTTTGAAATAGAAAATTGTTCCATAATTTCACTGTAAGAGCCAAAAAAGTTATTATTTTCATCAAGATTATTAAAAATATATTTTATAATTTCAACCTGTTTGCTATCTGTAATTGCTCCAATTGTTTTTATGATATTACTATTCTTTTTTATCTCTTTTTCTTGGATTTTTGGCAAAATGACATCATATAAACTATTTAGAAGTTCATCAATATTTATTGGTTTTAAAAGATAATTTTCAACCTTTAGTTTAATTGATTCTATTAAATAGTTTGTATCAGTATGTGCGGTAGTTAAAATTGCAGGTATAAGTATATCTTTACTTTTAATATATTTTAAAAAGTTTATACCATTTTCATTTTCAAGCAAAATATCACTTATTATTACATCTACTTTTTTTTCAAGTAAAATTTTCATAGCATCAATAGTGTTTTTTACACCATAAATATTTGCTACAAAATCTTCTAAAATATCACTAGTATGTTTTAAAAGGTTCTCATCATCTTCCAAATATAAAATATTAATATTTTTTAAAATATCTAGATTTTTATTCATCTTTTTCCTTTTTTTCTTCAATAATCTCTTTATTTATTGGTATTTTTATCAAAAATGATGTTCCATCATATTTTTGATTATTTATAATAATTTCTATATTTTTACAAGAAATTTGCCCTTTTATATGTTTTTCAATAATCTGCTTTGACATATAAAGTCCAATTCCAGTTCCTGCACTTTTATATTTTGTTGTGTAATATGGTTCAAATATTTTTGGCATAATAAGTGGGGGAATTCCGCCTCCATTATCACTAATATTTACAAAAACAAAATCTTTTTTACTATTTACAATAACTCTTATTACTCTATTATCTTTAGATATATTGTTTATTAAAGCATCTTTTGAATTTGATATTATATTTAAAAAAACATGAGATAACTCATTTTCAAAGCTATATATTTTTACATTTTTTTTCACAATTAAATCTACTTTTATATTCTCTTTATTTAAAAAATATTTTGATAATTCTATTGAATTTTCTACACAATCTTTTATAAAAAAGCTATTTTTTGATTTATTTGGACTGAAAAAATTTTTAAAATCATCAAGTGTATTTGACATATTTTGTGCTAAAAGTAGTGCATCTGCAACTTTTTGTTCTACAAAATCTAGTGAAAGCTTATTTAGTCTCATTTTTGTTTGAAAACTTTGGATAATCATAGATATAGAACCTAAAGGTTGTCTCCATTGATGTGCTATATTATTTAACATCTCTCCTAAGCTTGCAAATCTTGCTTGCTGAAACATAATAATATCTTTTTTCCTATTTTTTGAAACCTCTTGAGATATTTTTAATTCTAAATTTGCATTTAACTCTTTTAGCTCTTTGGTTTTATCTTCTACAATTTTTTCTTGTAAATCATGTATCCTTCTAAAATGTACAGTTATAAATAAAGATAAAATTATTGTAAATAAAACAACTAAAAAAATAGAGATAAAAGAAAAAATTGTTATAAGATGAAAGATATTATCTGTGTCTCTTTTTTCATTTATTGCTAAATTTAAATCATAATTTACTAAACTCCCTAAATATATCAAAATAGCATCTATTTCAAAATTTAAATTTGTAAAGTACTCTTTATCGTTTTTCTCTTTTATATTATTTAAATAGTGCAATATTTTATTCATTTTTTCATCAACATTTTGGATATTTAAATTTTTTATTAACTCGTTTTTATAGTAGTTTTTATTTGAAAAATGTTTTTGTATATAATTTATTACAAAATCAGTTTTTGTAGAATATGAGTTATTTTTATATTCACTCCAATTTTTATCTATTATCTCATTTGCTATTTTTAAAACTTCTAAAGTTTGTTCATAATTTAGATTGTTTTTTTCAAATTCACTTAAAGTATTTTGAATATTTATTTTATATGAATCATTTATATTTTCGAGTTTTATTAAAGTTTTTGTTCGTTTTTCAAAAAGTGTATCAAAATCATTTTTTAAAATAAAAATTGATAATTGAGATAGTATGATAATAGTAAACATTCCACCAGCAATTATAAATATTAAAAAATTTGCTTTGTATGAAAATTTTAAGTTATTAAAATAGTTGAAAACTCTTTTCATCTTATAAGCTCTTTAAAATTTCCATTTTCATACTCAAAAAGATATGTTTTATTTAGAAGTTGATTGTTTTTAAAATCTAACTCTAATTCATACAGAATATTTTTTGGTGGACTTTTTAAAGCATTTAATAGATTTTTTATATTTAATTCTCCTAACTCTTCAATTTTTGATATTTGATTTACCAAAACCTTTGAAGCTAAGAATGCTTCAAATGATATAAATCCCAAACTGCTCTCGTTTGAATATTTTTTCATAATTTCTTGATACTCTTGTACTATTTTTAAAGATTTATCGTTGTAGTTTGGTACTATTTGAGAAAATATAAGATTTTTTGTATCTGTATTTGTTGCTTCTAGCTCTTTTACAATAGAGTTTGCATCTCCAAAAGATATATTGCAAAAGATTACATTTTTTAGAATTTCATCATTTTTTGCCTTTTTTATAAATAAAGAGTTTGCTTTATATGCGCCAATCATTACTATTACTTCTGGTTTTGATTTTTTTATTTCATTAAAAGCATGATTTATTGAAAGTGTATTTCTTTTATATGTACCTGTTGATATTAGTTCTATATTTTTGTTTTTTAAAATTTCTAATGTTGATATATATCCCTCTTCTCCATACTCATCATTTTGATAAAAAATTGCTATTTTATCTAATTTTTTTTCATCTACGATATAGTTTAAAAGATTTTCTAACTCTTGTTTATAAGAAGGTCTAAAGTTTATGATATTTTTAAGATTTTTATCTCTTAAAAATTGTGCGCCTGAAAATGGTGAAAAATATACCATGCCACTATCTTCTAAAATAGGAAGAACTCTCTTATTTGTAGGTGTTCCAACTATTCCGTAAAAAGCCAGAATATCATCTTTTGAAAGCTTAGTTATATTTTCATATGTTAAATCAGGTTCATATTTATCATCAAGAACTTTTAAAACAATTTTTTTATCTTTTATCAAATTATTATCATTTGCATAGTTAAAATAACTATTTGTAGTTATAAAAACAGCATCTCCCCAAGCTTTCAAACCAGAACTTTGTGGCATAGATGAAGCTATTAATATCTCATGTTGTTGCTTGGTTTTTTCAATAGAAATCATAAATATTAAAATAATAATAAGTGTAACAAATAAAACTTTTTTAATCATTCATAAGTTTACATTATTTGTGTTTAAAACTCTCAGTTTAATTGTAATAATATATTCTTCAATATATAGAAATTCAGGTTTATTTAACTTCTTTAAATATAAAATATGGTAAAATATTTTTTACTAAAAATTAAGGGCATAGGTTATGCAAGAGTTTATATACTACAATAAAAACGGGTTGGATTTCCCTTTAAGTGAAAAAATCCAAGTAACTACTAATTTAGATGATATTAAAGATAAAAGTTTTTTAATATCGAACTCAAAAGATGTGAACTCTGAATTTATTGCTTCAGAGATAGACTTTTATATTAAAAATTCACAAGATAACTTATCAAAAAAGATTCAAAATGTTTTAAAACTTTATGAGATAAATGCTACAAGATTTGATTTTGCTCAGGATATTTCTCATAGTGTAGATATCTCAAAAGAGGTTTTGTTAATTACTAAAAATCAAGAAGAGTATGATTTATTCACATCTCAATTATCAAAAAATGACTTTGAACTTTTTAGAATAGATGAAACAATTTTAAAAACCATTAGTGGTGAGATTGGAAATTTTGAAGTGGTTGTAAAAGATAGTCATAAAGATATAACTTTAAGAGTTTCTCAAATTGTTTGGTTTGATGCAAAACCATCTCCTAAAGAGAGAATTGGAGTTTTTGACCCAAACTTAAGTAGCATAAATGAAGTAGTTAAAATATTAAAAGATAATATAAACTCTTTTTCATATAGAAAATTTACAACTTATGATAAAACTATTTGTCAATATGATGGAAGAAGAGAGGTAATTTGTAGTAAGTGTGAAGAGGTTTGCCCAACTGTTGCAATTACTAAAGATGATACAACAAAAACTTTAACTTTTTCTCAAGTTGATTGTCATGGATGTGGTGGATGTATTAGTGTTTGTCCAAGTGGAGCATTAGATTATACTCCTACAAATAAAGAGTCACTTTATGAAATTTCAAAGTTTTATAAAGAGACACACCCTTTAATTATTCCTTCAAAAATGTCTTTGGATAATTTAAATATAGAGCTTAAAGAGAATGTTTTACCATTTGCAATTGATGGTGAAAAGTTCTTACATGAAGGAACTTTGCTTACTTTGCTTCAAATATCAGGTTCTCAACTTATTTTTTATAGTGATTTTTTGTCAAAAGGTACAAAAGATGCTATTAGAATATTAAATGATATTTATCAAAAAAGATACCAAAAAGATGCTGTTTTAATTGCTATGAATGAAGATGAATTAGCTTTGGCTTTAAAACAAATATCTTTTGTGGAAAACTCTTATTTTAACTTTAATCAAGATGGCTTCAAAAAAAGAGAAGTTTTTTCTCATAGACTTCAAAAAATTGTTGGAAATGATGATTTGGGAGTTGTTGAAACAGGTGAACATATTCATTATGCAAAAGTTGAAGTAAATCAAGATACATGTACTTTATGTCTAGTTTGTGTAGGTGCTTGTAATGTTGGAGCTTTAGTTGCTGATGCTAGTGATAATACCCTAAGAATAAATCCAAGTATTTGTACAGCATGTGGATATTGTGAAGTTTCTTGTCCTGAGGCAAATTGTTTAACAATAAAACAAGATATAATCGAGTTAAAACCAACTTGGTTTAAAGAGAGTGTTTTAGCTCAGGATAAACTTTTTGCATGTGTTGAGTGTGGAGTTGAATTTGCAACAGCAAAAGCAATAGAAAAAATAGCTTCAAAAATGGCAACAGTTTTTGCAAGTGATCCTGTAAAAGTAAGAAGCTTGTACTGTTGTGCTAATTGTAAACCAAAAATTATGATGCAAAGCTATTTTGATAATAGAAAATAAGGATAAAAAATGCAAGATACACAATCTATAAATAAAGCTAGAGCGATATATTACAACTTGTTTGCAAACTTTTTTGTTCCAAGTTCAGATATAAAAAACTATTTTGAACTTTTTAGACTCTTAAATCTTTTAAAAGATAGCTCTTTGGATGAAGCTTCTGAAGAGTCAATCAAAAATATTTTAAATCTTTTAGATAAGGATTCAAATCAATCTTTAATACAAGAGTATGATGATATTTTTCATAATCCTGTTTATGAAAAAGTTAGACAAACAGCCTCTTTCTATGATGAGGGTGTTGAATCTGGTAAAAAAAGAGTAGAGATGATTCAATTTGTTGCAAAAACAAAGCTTAGAAGAGATGAAAATAGATATTTTGAATATGAAGATTCTGTTGGCTTTATATTTTCAATAATGTCTGAATTGTCTAATTTAGTTGCTCTTGGAGAAAAGCAGTATGAAAATACTGTTCATTGTATTTTTGAACAAATTTTAAATCCTTTTGTAGATGAGTTTGCAAAAAGTATTTATGAGCACAAAAAAGCAAATATCTATAAAGAACTCATGGTTGTTTTACACTCATTTATTGAATTTGAAAGATTATATTTAGAGGTTACAAAACCACTAAAAAAAGAGAAAGCTAAAAAACAAGTAACTGATAACTGGGGAGATATTACTCCAGAGGAAAGAGAAAGAAGAGAGAGAAATAGAGCATTAAAAGCTTTAGGTCCTAAAAACTAAAAAGGTATTCCTTTTTAGGGATTTTATAAAGGAAGTTTAACTTTTTTTATAAAGTCTCTTAAGTTTAGAGGGGCTTAATTTCTATAAGGAGGTCAGTCGTGCAAGAAAGTAGAAGAGCTTTTGCAAAAAAAGCAGCAATTATCACAGCTGCTGCAGTTGCTACAACTGGAACTGTTGTATTGGCTGGAAATGGTGAAACATCTGTTCAAGATGATTCAAACAATGGTGTTGTTGTTGGAAAATCTAATAAAAAAGAGATTCTATACAAAAAAACAATGGCTTGGGAAGAGTTTTATAAAAACGCAAAATAAATTTAGTAGGAGAAGCTTATGTCAGCAAATACATATGAAGCTTTAAATGCAAAAGTAGGAAGACGGTCGTTTTTAAAAATGGCAGCAGTTTCTACAGCATTTGGAGTTACATCATCTTTTGCAAGTACAGTAGCAACTAGAGCAGCTACAGAAGAAGAGATTAAAAATCCTTTTCCTGGTTCAAAAATTGTAAAAACAATTTGTACAGCATGTTCTGTTGGTTGTGGTGTTATTGCAGAAGTTCAAAATGGTGTGTGGGTAAGACAAGAGGTAGCACAAGATCATCCAGTATCACTTGGAGGGCATTGTTGTAAAGGTGCCGATATGATTGATATGGTTAAATCTGAGGTTAGATTAAAATACCCAATGGTTAAGAAAAATGGTCAATGGCAAAGAATTTCATGGGATGAAGCTTTAAATAATATTGCATCAAAACTTGAAGATTTAAGACAAAAAGATGGTCCTGATTCAACAATGTTTTTAGGATCAGCAAAATTTAATAACGAGCAAGCATATTACTATAGAAAATTTGCTGCTATGTTTGGAACAAACAATATAGATCATCAAGCTAGAATTTGACATAGCTCAACAGTTGCCGGTGTGGCAAATACATGGGGTTATGGTGCTATGACAAATTCTTTGGGAGATATTCAAAACTCTAAAGCAATTATAATTTTTGGAGCAAATCCAGCGGTTAATCACCCAGTTGGTTTCCAACACTTTTTAAAAGCTAAAGAGAGAAACAATGCAAAGATTATTGTAGTAGATCCAAGATTTACTAAAACTGCTGCAAAAGCAGATTTATATGCACAAATTAGACCAGGTACTGATATTCCATTTATGTATGGAATGTTAAATATCATTTTTGAAAATGGTTGGCATGACAAAAACTTTATTAATGATAGAGTTTATGGTATGGAAGATATTATGGCAGAGGCTAAAAATTGGCCAATTGAAAGAGTTGCTGATGTAACAGGAGTTAAAGCTGATTTAATAGTTCAAATTACAAAACTTTATGCAGCATCAAAACCAGGAACTTTGGTATGGGCTATGGGATTAACTCAACATACAATAGGAACTTCAAATACAAGAATGGCACCAATTTTACAATTGGCTCTTGGAAATATGGGAGTTGCTGGTGGTGGAACTAATATTTTAAGAGGTCATGATAATGTTCAAGGTGCAACAGACTTTGGTTGTTTATCAGATTCACTTCCTGGATATTATGGTCTAGCTGAAGGTTCATGGAAATATTTTGCTTCTTCTTGGGGAGTTGATTTTGAGTGGCTTAAAGGAAGATTTAAAGATCCTTCTTGGATGGGTAAAAATGGATTTACACTTGCACGTTGGTGGGCTGGTGTTTTAGCCGGAAATGAAGGTGAAGATGCTATTCATAATGCTGGAACTAACCTAAAAGCACTTTTTGTAATGGGTAATGGAATTACTTCAACTGCTCAAACAAAAAAAGTAAAAGAGGCTTTAGATAAGTTAGAGTTAGCAGTATTTTGTGACCCATTTGTAAATGAGGGTGCAATTATTACTGATAAACAAGACGATGTTTATATTTTACCAGCAGCAACTCAGTTTGAAACAGCAGGATCTGTAACTGCAACAAATAGAAGTGGTCAATGGAGATATGAAGTTGTAAAACCTATGTATGAATCAAAACCTGATCAAGAAATCATGTTTGAATTAGCAAAAAGATTAGGATTTTACGAGCAATTAACTGCTGGAATGCAAAAAGGTAAAGATTTTGTTTGGCCAGAAGATGCAACAAATGAGATAGCAAGAATTATTAAAACTATTGGATTAACTGGATGGAGAGCTGAAAGACTTAAAAAACATACAGATAATTGGCATATGTTTGATGAGATTTCACTAGCTGGTTATGGTGATATGGCTGGTGAATACTATGGTTTACCATGGCCTTGTTGGACAGAAAAACACTCAGGAAGCCCAAATCTTTATGATATTTCAAAACCAGTTAAATTTGGTGGTATGGGATTTAGACAAAACTTTGGTTTAGAACATGAAGGACAAACACTTTTAACTCCAAAAGGTTCAGCACCAGTTGGTGGTGTTCAAGATGGTGGATATCCAGAGATTACAAAAGAGAATATTGAATCAGTTTTAAAAATTACTTTAACTGAAGATGAAAAAGCTAAAATGGGTGCTAACTGGAAAGTTGATAAATCTAACTTGATAGTTGAAAAATGCATGGAAGCTGGAATTGCTCCTTATGGAAATGCAAAAGCAAGAGCAAAAGTTTGGCAATGGGCAGATCCTATTCCAAAACATAGAGAGCCTTTACATACTCCAAGAACGGATTTAATTAAAGATTATCCAAGTTTTGCAGATAAAAAAGATCACTGGAGAGTTGATACTAGATATATTAGTGAACAGACAAAACAAGATTGGGCAAAAGATTTCCCAACAAACCTTGTAACTGGAAGATTAGTAAATCTAAATGGTGCTGGAGTTGAAAATAGAGCTAGTAAATATTTAGCTAGATTAACACCTGAAATGTTCTGTGATATTAATCCAGATTTAGCAGGAAGACATGGTATTAGAAATGGTTCTATGATGTGGATTCACTCTCCAAATGGAACGAAAATTAAAGTTAAAGCAAAATACTCTTACTCTGTTACACCTGATAGAGTATTCCTACCATTCCATTTTGCTGGAATTATGGAAGGTGTTGATTTAAGCCATAGATATCCAACTGGAACACTACCTTATGCAATAGGTGAGAGTGCAAATACAGTTACTAACTACGGTTATGACATAGTTACACAAATCCCTGAAACAAAAGGTGGTTTATGTAGAGTAGAAAGAGCTTAGGAGAAGTAACATGAGTAATAATAAGATAAATTTTGCAAGAATGAAGTTCTATTGTGATGAAAATAGATGTATTCATTGTGATGGTTGTTCAGTTGCTTGTGCCTCGGCACATGAGTTACCAGTTGAGATTAGTAGAAGAAAAGTTGTTACTGTAAATGAGGGTAAACAAGGAATGGAGTTTTCATTATCTGTTGCTTGTATGCATTGTACAGATGCACCTTGTGAACAGGTTTGTCCAGTTGATTGTTTCTACATCAGAGAAGATGGTATAGTTTTACATGATAAAAATAAATGTATAGGTTGTTCATACTGTCTATATGCTTGTCCTTTTGGTGCACCACAATTTCCTAGCAATGGAGCTTTTGGTACAAAAGGTGTTATGGATAAATGTACTATGTGTGCTGGTGGTCCTGAAGAGACAAATAGTGAACATGAAAGAGAACTATACGGTCAAAATAGAATAGCTGAAGGTAAAGTTCCTGTATGTGCTGCTATGTGTTCAACAAAAGCTCTACTTGTTGGAGATGCTGAATCTGTAGCAAATATATATAGAGAAAGAGTTTTATCTTTCGGTCATGGAACTCAATCAGCACCATTTGGTTGGGATAAAGCTTATGGAAAATAAAAGTTTTCTAAGTGAATATAAAGCTTACGTAATAGTAGGCTTTTTGTTCATGCTTTTAACATATTGGTACTTTTGGTTAGCAACAATTGCTGATATAAACTATGTTTACCAATTTTTAATGCAAATGTTAAAAGGAAATTTTACTGGACAAATTGTACCTTTTGATAGTTTAACACAGTATCAACAAATGGAAGTGGGTCTTTTTGGACCTAGATATGATGCAATTGCGCCTGAAGTTATAAGAGCATTTGAAGAGAGACAACATCTACTTCCTTGGGTTTTCTTTGTAGAATTTTGGTTGTTTGTAATTATGTTTATAGTTGCAAAAGGAAGAAAACAAGCAAAAATCACTAGAGAAAATGATAAAGTACAAGTTTACTCACTTTTTCAAAGAGTTGTTCTTTTATTAAATATTGTAATTATGATTTATCTGTTTATAACTGGTTTTTCAATAACATTTGGAAACTGGACAGGTGGAGGATATATTCCTAGACTTATGAGAGCTACACATGAAGTTGTTGGTGTTGCTTGGATTCCAGTTTGGTTTATTGTTACAGTTATTGCATTTAAAGATCACAAATACTTTGTAAGACCTAGTTCTAAAATATGGCATAAATTCTTTTTAAGAGGAAAATATGAGCATATGAATAGAATCAACTACTATATGTATGTTGCATTTGGTTTTTTACTTGTATTAAGTGGTTTTACAATATGGTATATGTTTCCAGATGCAGCAACGCATGCACAAACAATACAGATAAAAAGATTTATTTTATTTATCCATTTTATGGGTAGTGCAATTATCTCTTTCTTTACATTTGAAACAGTATATTCATACTTTGTTTCAGTAAAAGGTTATATTCCAGGTGTGATAACTGGGAAATTGCCAATTGAGTACTTAGAACAACTAAGACCAGATGTATTGGAAGAAGATAAAGATTTATTAAAAAGATAGGAAAAGCTTTAGGGCTTTTTCTATTTAAAAAAAGATTTTAAATATGCAAATTTTGCATATTAAGGAAAACTATGGATAATAGCAAATATTTAAAAACAGTAATTATTGACAAACTTATAGAAAATGAAGCCAATATGGTTGAAGACGTGACAATTGAAGAAGCACGTCTAAACCTATATTTAAACGGAGAAAAAGCTATATCTATGATGACAATACCAAAAGACCAAGATGCACATGCAATTGGTTTTTTAATGAGTGAGAATGTAATCTCTTCTATTGCTGACATAGAAGAGCTTACAGTTAGTGCTGATGGGTTAAGAGTAGATGTAAAAGCAAAAATAGATGAAAACTCACTACAAAATTTATATAAAGAGAAGACTTTAGTAAGTGGTTGTGGTGGAGGAGTTACTGGAAATATTGAAGGAAGTTTAGAGATCCCATTTAATCAAACTGCTTTTAAAATAAAGCCAGAAACTATTTATACTGAAGTTAAAAAGTTTTATCAAGAGAGTGAACTTTATAACTTAACAGGTTGTGTTCATAAAGCTATGATTTATTTGCTTGATGGAACAACTGTAACAGCTGAGGATATTGGAAGGCACAACGCTATTGATAAAGCAATTGGAAAGTGTAAACTGCAAGGTCTTGATACTACAAAATCAATTTTGTTTGTAAGTGGAAGATTAAGTTCAGAGATGGTTACAAAAGCTGTGATGCACAAAATCCCAATAGTTGTATCAAGAACTGCACCCACATATTTAGGTGTTCAAACAGCACATAAACACGGTCTTACACTTATCGGATTTGCAAGAGGTAAAAAGATGAATCTTTATACTCATAGTGGAAGAATTGATGTCTAGTATTGATGATAAATTAGATTTTAATTTGAGTGATGAGCAAAAAAGAATAGTTTTTGAAAATCTTGATGAGAATAAAAAACTATCTTGTTTAAAGGCATTTAAAGTAGCTAAAAAGATAAAAGTTCAAGCTAAAGATATGAGTGCGATTACAAAATTTTTGGGGATTAAAATAACAGATTGTGAGCTTGGAGTATTTGGCTCTTTAGATTTCTTAGCTAAAGATGAAGAGATTTATAATAGATTAAAAAGCATTTATAAAGAGCAAAAAATTCCTTGTGAATGTTTGTGGCAAGAAGCAAAAAACTCATCTTTAAAAATAGTTGGATCAACTGTTAAAAACTCTGATATTGAAGTAAGTTATTGCCAACTGGGATGTTTTAGAGAGAAAAAAGGGCTTAAAAGTGGAAATCAAAGTTAAAATTTGGATTGAAGATAATAAGCAAAATCTTATTTTTGGAAGTGGAAAAACAGAGATTTTAAAAGAGATTGAAAAAACAGGTTCAATTAGTGATGCTTCAAAAAATTTAAATATGAACTATAAAAAAACTTGGAGTCATATAAAAATCCTTGAAGAGTTTATTGAAGATAGTTTAGTTGTTACAAAAAAAGGAAGAGCTGTTGATAGTGGATCTCAACTAACTACTAAAGCAAAAGAGCTGATAGAACTTTATGAGATTTTAGACAAAGATATAAAAGAGTATTCAAAAAAGAGATTTAATGAACTTTTTTTAAGTGAAAACTTAATAAAAATAAAGGATAAATAAAAGTGTATAAACTAAACTTTTTGCAGTATAAAAATATGCAAAACTTGCATATTAAAGATAGTTTATCTTTGAATATTTTATCAAATAATGAAGATTATAGTAGTTTAGAAGATAGTTTTAAAAAAGAGTTTTCATTTGAAAGTTTAAACTACTTCTCTTTTTGTAAGAGTGGCTTTTTATCTCTATTACTTCAACTAAATAAAAAAGGAAAAATTGCAGTAAGTCTTGGAGAAACTCAAAGTTTAATTGATGCTTGTGAAATTTTTTGTTCTCTTGGATTTGATATTTTATATTTAGATTTAAATAAAGATGGAAGTGTTAATTTAGATAAATTAAAAGATCAAAAAATAGATTTTTTATTTATATCATCATATACAGTTGATACTTTTTATAAAAATAGTTTAGAAAATGTAAAACAACTAATAGATGCAAAAATTATCTCAAATGCAAGTGCCTCTTTCGATAAAAATAGTGATGTTATATATTTTGATTCATACAAACTAACTGGTTTTTCAACAAAATCAATAATACTTTTTAATCAAAATTTATTTGAAGAACAAGCTATTTTTGAAAAAGATGGAATTTCACTAAATAATATTTTTCAATCTTTGAAAAATCAAAAATTTGAAAATAGTATGAAAGAGATTTTTAAAGAAAAATTAGAAAATAGTTTAAAAGATAATCTTTACTATTTTATCGACAATAAAAATAGCTTAGAATATACACTACATTTTGCTCTTAAAGGTATAAAAGCAAGAGAGTTAATAAGAACTTTAGCTTTAGATGAAATTTTAATTTCAAATGGAGAGGGGTGTAGTTTAGGTTTATCAAAACCTTCAAGAGTTATTCAAGCTATGGGTTATGATGAACTTACTAGCAGAAACGCTATAACACTTAGTTTTGAAAAAAGCTATTCAATAAGTGAAATAGATAAAATTGTTAATCTTATTTCAAAAAGATATTTACAGATAAAAGTATTAAATAAAGGATAAAAAATGTTTGAAAAATTAAACTATTTAGATTTTAATGAAGCAATTAAAAAGAGTTTTGAATTGACAAATACTACTTTAAGTAGTGAATTTGTTTCTATAAATTTTGCCATAAATAGAGTTGTAAGTGAAGATATTTTATGTGTAAAAAATCTTCCAGCTTTTGATAACTCTGCTATGGATGGATTTGCTTTTAAAGCAATTGATGCAGGACAAACTTTAAAAATAAAAAGAGCTATTTTTGCTGGTGATAAAGATAAAAGTAGTGATGAGTTACTTGAAAAAAATGAGTGTTACAAAATAATGACAGGCGCGAAGGTACCAAAAGATGCTGATACTATTATTGCTATTGAAAACTGTATAAATGTTACAGAAGATAGTGTAACTATACCTGTTGATATTAAAAAAGGTTCAAACTTAAGATTAGAAGCTGAAGAGTTAAAAATTAGTGATATTTTAATTAAAAAAGGAGAGAAAATAAACTCTTCTCATATTGCTTTACTTGCAAGCCAAGGAGTAGTTATGGTTGAAGTTTATAAGCAAATTTCAATTGCTGTTTTATCAACTGGAAATGAACTTAAAGAGCCATGGCAAAAAGCTTCAAACGAAGAGATATATAACTGCAACTCATTTGCAATTATTGCTCAACTAAATGAAAAAGGTTTTAATGCAACTTATTGTGGAGTTATTCCAGATAATTTAGAAAAATCAATAGATTTTATAAATAGTTTGAAAAAATATGATGTAATTATTACAAGTGGAGGTATCTCTATGGGAGATGCTGATTTTATGGCAGAAGCTTTTTTGAAAAATGGATTAGAAGTAGCTTTTCATGGTGTAAATGTAAAACCAGGTCGTCCTATAATGATGGGGAAAATGTATTCTTCTTTGGTAATTTGTCTTCCTGGAAATCCACTAACGGCAATGGTAAATATAAATCTATTTGTAATTCCAATGTTAAAAAAACTTCAAGGTGAAAATGCTTTTTATCACGGTTATATAAAAGCTATAAATCAAAGTAGTTTTAAAACAAAAAAAGGGAGGGTAAATCTAGTTTTAGGAAGAGTTCAAAATGGTAATTTTTATGTTACAGATGAGAATAAATATGGTGCTGGAATGATTACAGCTTTATATAAGAGTAATTCAATTTTGGTAACAAATGCTTCTACTTCAAATATAGAATCAACTCAAGAGGTAAAAATTCTTGATTTAAATGGTATTTATTTTGAAGAGAGTACAGATATTTTAAATTAAAAATTAGGAGAAAAATATGAAAAAAATGTTAGCAGGTTTAGGTTTTAGTGTAGTAATAGCTAGTGGATTATTTGCAAATAGTTTAATGATGGCAACAACAACAAGTACTGAAGATACAGGATTATTGGATAGTTTAGCCCCAAAATTTAAGCAAGATACAGGAATAGAGTTAAAATGGGTATCAACAGGAACAGGTAAAGCCTTAAAAATGGGTGAAAATTGTGATGTTGATGTCCTTTTGGTTCATGCTCCTGAAGCTGAAAAAAAATTTGTAGAAGCTGGTTTTGGAAAAGATAGAAAAGAGGTTATGTATAATGACTTCGTTATTGTTGGTTCAAAAAAAGATCCAGCTAAAGTTGAAGGAAAAACTACTCAAGAAGCATTTAAAACAATTAAAGAGAAACAAGCAAACTTTATTAGTAGAGGTGATAAATCAGGAACTCATCAAAAAGAGCTAGAGATGTGGAAAAATGTTAGTGATGTAACACCTGAAAAAGATAAGTGGTATATTCAATCTGGTCAAGGAATGATTATTACACTAAATATGGCTGCTGAAAAAGAAGGGTATACATTAACAGATAGAGGAACTTGGATTAAGTATGAGTCACAAAAAGGTGACTCAAATACAATGAAAATTGTTGTTGAAAATGACAATTCATTATTTAATCAATATAGTGTTATTCCTGTAAATAAAGATAAATGTCCAAAAGTTCAAGATGAATTAGCAAAAAAATTCTCTGATTGGCTAGTTAGTGCTGATACACAAAAGTTTATAGGAGATTTTAAACTTTTAAATAAACCACTATTTACTCCAAATGCAAAATAATATAAATAGGAAATAGTAAGTAAATATGAGTTTATTAGTAGATGGTTTTAAAGAGGCTATTGAGCTTTTAATTAGTGGAAATGATAGTGTATATTCTGCAATAATTGTTACTATTACAGTTTCTTCTTGGTCAATATTGATTAGTTTAATACTAGGACTTCCTTTGGGATTTTTACTAGGTTATTATCAATTTAAAGGAAAAACAGTAATAAAAACTATTGTAGATACATTTTTGGCATTTCCTACAGTTGTAATAGGACTTCTTGTATATACAACTCTCTCTCAAGCTGGAGCTTTTGGAGAGTATAATCTACTATTTACTCAAAAAGCGATAATTATAGGGCAGATTTTTTTAGGTTTACCTATAATTATTGCATTAACAGCTGCACAAGTTGAATCAACAGATAAAAGATTATATCTATCTTTAAAAGGTTTGGGTGCAAAACCATATCAAATTTTGTTAACAACTTTAGTTGAAGCTAGATTTGGTCTAATGACAGCAGCAATGACTGCTTATGGAAGAATTATCACTGAAATTGGAATTTCTATGATGGTTGGTGGAAATATAAAATATCATACAAGAACAATTACAACTGCAATTTCACTTGAAACTGGAAAAGGAGAATTTGAAACTGGTATCGCTTTAGGTTTGGTACTTTTTATAGTTGCACTTATGGTTAATATAGCATTATCAATGCTAAAAAGGAGATGGACTCAATGAGTATTTTATATGAATTAAAAAATATTGAGTATTTTTTCGATGAAAAAAGAGTTTTAAGTATTGATAATCTTATATTAGAAGAGAATAAAATTATTGGTTTTTTTGGACCAAATGGTAGTGGAAAATCTACACTTTTTTCTATTCTTTCTTTTATTTCTAAACCACAAAATGGTGAAATAATAATAGATGAAAATATTAAAAAAAGTGTTGTTATGCTTCCTCAAAATCCCTATTTATTAAAACGAACAGTATTTGAAAATATTGCTTATGGTTTAAAAATAAGAGGAGAGAGTGTAGATTTAAAAAGTAAAGTTGAAGAGGCTCTCTCTTTAGTTGGTCTTGATAAAAATTTTTCAAATAGAAAATGGAATCAACTCTCAGGTGGTGAAGCTCAAAGAGTTGCTTTGGCTTCAAGATTAATTTTAAAACCAAAAGTATTAATACTAGATGAACCAACAGTTGGAGTTGATACAAATTCAGCACAATTAATCAAAGATGCTATTTTATTGGCAAAGCAAAAATATAATACTACAATATTTATATCAAGTCACGATTATACATGGTTAAAACATATAAGTGATAAAAAGATAGCACTTTTTCAAGGAAGTTTAGTTGAACATGGAAATATAAATCTACTATTTCCACCATGGAGTAAAAATCAAAACGGTGATTTGGTTAAAAATTTTATTGATGGTCAAAAAATAGTAATTCCAAACTCAAAGAGTAAAAAAAGAGATTCAGTTGTAATAATCAATCAAAGTAGCATAAAAATATCTAAATTTGATGAAAATAATAAAAAAGAAAGATTGATAGCAACTGTAACATCTATACAAAAAGATGAAAACAGAGATAATTTACAAATAGAATTTTCCATTTGTGGTATTAATTTTTCTTGTTTAATCTCTAAGAATGAGATTCAAAAAGATATATTATTCCCAGGGGATAAAGTAGAAGTATTTTTTGATTTAGATAGTGTTTGTTGGATATAAGATATAAAATAGTAAACTTACAACTATTTAAAATTAGGAGCAAATATGTTTGTACAATTAAACGAAAGAGTTCTTTTAAATCTATCTAAAATAACTAGAACGAAAATAGATCATGTTGAAGATGGAATAAGAGTTAGATTTTATGAAGGTCAATATCAAGTTGCAAAGTCAAAAAGATTTGAAACAGTTGAAGATGCTAATAAATGGCTTTTTGAATTATTAAAACCTTTTAATTCACAAAATTAAAAAATTATTTGATAAGCTTTTGTTTTTAAAGAAAAAGGAACATAAATGAAAAAATTGTTGATAGGATTTGTAGTTTTAATCGTAGCTGGAGCTATTTTTTTTACTATAAATAGGTCAGTTGATAAGGCAGTTAATCTAAAAATTGAAGAGTTAAATCAAAATGGTTTTTCTATAACTCAAAACAATTCTAATCTTCCAATGAAGATAAGAAAAGATGGTGAAATCCAAGTTATAGATGCTATAAAAGCATTAGATTTTATAGTTAAGAATATAGAAGAGAGCCAAGCAAAAGAGGTTTTTGTTGAGTTTTTAAATATTTTTGATAGTCAATCAAAACAGTTAGCACTTGAGGGTACAAAGTTTGATTATGATTTCTCTTTAAATATTTTTACAAAAGAGATGAAAGCAGATTTATACTTAAAAGAGTTATCAGTTGTATTACAAAATGAGTTAGAAAATAGTGAAGATGAAGCTAGTAAAGAGCTTTTAAGTATCTTAAAACAAAAGGCTATTCACTTAAAAGTAGATGACAAAATGAACTTTACTTTAGATGATATTGCATTTAGTAATAGTGGCTCTTTAATATCATTAAGAGGAATAAATGGAGATAAAAATAGTTTAAATATTGCTTTATTTAAAATTATTGGCGCAAATAATGAAAGTTTTGTCTTAGAAGATATGAAAAGCTATTACAAAGAGATTGAAAAAAATATAGATACTAAATTTTCAGTTTCTAATCTATCACTAGAAAGTGAATTTGTAAAAATGGGTATAAAAAATATCTTATTTGATGGCTCTTCTAAAAATATAAATGACAAAGTTAGTACAAAAGATAAAATCTCTTTTGATGAGTTCTCTTTTACTAGTAATGATGTTCAAAGCTTGATAAATGGTTCAAATATAATAAATGTAAAAAATAGTGAGATAAATTTTTCTTTGGATAATTTACCATATAAACAGTACAAAGAGTTAATGAAAGTTATAGATAGTGAAGATGAAGATATTTTTTCAAAAGCTTTTGATAGTTTTTTTGAAGAGCTTGTAAAAAGTGATGTAAAAGTTTCATCTTCTGGAGTTTCTTCTTCATTTTCTCAAAATTCTGAGAAGATTTTTGAAAAACTAAGATATGAAGCAAATTTATCTTTAAATAAAAATATGAAACCAGCATTAGTTAGTGGATTAAATGATGTTTTTGAAAAAATTGATATAAAAATTGATTTAGATAAAGTTTCAGCAGATAAGTTAATCTTACCTTTAAAAGAGAGTTTAGGATTAAATTATAAAGATATTGCAAATGATGATTTAAAGAGATTTGAGATATCTTTAAAAGATGGTATCTATATAAATGATATTAAATTATTGGAAGAAAAAGATTTAAAATTTACTCAACAAGAGAGTGATTTTGAATATTATGATGATGAAAATCTTACGACTTCTTATGATATGATTGGTGAAAATCTTTTAAAAATAACTTTTGGGTATAAATCTTCTTTAAATGAAAATAGTCAAAAAGGATTAGTTGTATCTTTTCCTCAATTAAAAGATAAATCAAGAGTTGTTTCTACTATTTTAGGAGATTTAAAAGAGATAAATGTTTATGAACCAAATAGTGAGCTTTTTACTATAAATCCTTATGAAAGTATTAAAAATAGCTTTTTAGCTATTGAAGCTTATGATGATACTTTGAGTGAAAATTCACTAAAAGAGTTTAGCATAATTTTAAATATCAAAGATTTTGAAGCTGAGATTTTGGAGATAAATTTTAGAGCATACTCAATTGGTTCAACTGAGGCAAATGGAACTATAAATTATGAGATAGTTCCAAAAATAGGAACTAGTTTTACAAAAGATGAACAACAGTATCCTGTAAAAATTTCTGATATTGAATTATCTGAAGTAATTGAGCAAAAAGTAGAGTAAAATTATTTAGAAAGCTTTGCTTTCTAAATAGTCTTTTTTGTTTTCATAATCTCTTTTTCTATTAGTATAAATAAAAAAGGGATTAAAGAGTATATAAATAGTTTTAAACTAAATAAAAATCCCCATTTGTAGTGTTTCATAGCATTGTATAAAGCTATACAAAAAAATATAAAAAATATTCCATGCATCATTCCAAATATTTTAACAGCCATAGGTTCTTCAAAGAGATATTTTAGAGGCATCGCTAGAAAAACTAGTATTAAATAAGAGATTCCTTCAATTATAGATATAGCTCTAAATTGAGAAAACTTCGTTCGTAACATTTCACACCTTTTGTTTTTTCTTTTAAGTATAGTAAACTATTCTTTACAAAAGGTTAATATAACACCATTTTAAGTAGAATCCACACCATGAATATAGAAAATAAAAATATAATATTAACAACACTAAACTCAAGATTTTCGCACTCAAGTCTATCTTTAAGATACTTGTTTGCAAATCTAAAAGAGTTAAAAGATGAAGCAAAGATTTTAGAGTTTGTAATAAATAGCCAAAATCAAACAATAGTTGAAGAGATTTTAGAGTACAAACCAAAAATTGTATTAATCTCAACATATATTTGGAATGCTCAAGATGTAGCCGAAATTGTAAAATATATAAAACTAATAAGCCCAAATACAATAGTAGCTCTTGGAGGTCCTGAAATAAGCCATTTACCACATAGAGTTGATTTTGAAGCTGCTGATTACTTTATGTTTGGAGAGGGTGAAATAAGTGTTTACAATCTTTGCCAAAATATCTTAGGTGGAATTAGACCAAAAGATAAGATAATTCATGCAAAGCCAGTTGAGTTTGATAAAATCGCTCTACCATATGATTATTACACAGATTTTGATATAAAAAATAGACATATTTATATAGAAAGTAGCCGTGGTTGCCCTTTTACTTGTGAATTTTGTCTATCTAGTATTGACTCATCAATGAGATATCTTCCTATTAATGTTTTTTTAAATGAGATTGATAAACTTTGGAATAGGGGGGCACGAAACTACAAGTTTATAGATAGAACTTTTAATCTAAAAATATCTTATGCAAAAGCAATATTAGACTATTTTTTGGCAAAAGATGAGGACTATTTTTTACACTTTGAGGTAATTCCTGATAATTTTCCACCTGAGTTAAGAGAGCTTTTGAAAAAGTTCAAAGCAGGAAGTTTGCAACTTGAAGTTGGTATTCAAACTCTAAATTTAGATGTTGCAAAAAATATAAATAGAAATCTAAAAATTGATAAAATAAAAGAGAATCTAGCATTTTTGAGTTCAAAGACAAATGCTCATATGCATATAGATTTAATTGTTGGACTTCCTAGTGAAACAATTGATAGTTTTGCACAAAATCTTAATTTGCTTTATACTTTAAGTAGTGGTGAAATACAAATTGGAATTTTAAAAAAACTCTCTGGAACTACTTTAAATAGGCACGATGAACTGCATGGTATGGTTTATAATCCAAACCCACCTTATGATATTTTACGAAATAATCTAATACCATTTGAGCTTATGCAAGATATGAAAAGATTTGCTAGATTTTGGGATATTGTTTACAATAGTGGAAATTTTGTAAAAACTTCAAAACTACTTTTTAAAGATGGTAAGGTTTTTGAGAACTTTTTTGATTTTAGTAAGTGGATATATAAAAGAAGTGAAAGTACTTTTAAAATCTCGCTTGATAGGGTTGCTGAGTATTTGTTTGAGTATTTAAGCCGTGATTATGAAGAGGAGATTTTGGTAAAAACAATTTTGGATGATGTGATGATGATAGAGGGTAGAAAAATACCACCATTTTTGAAAAAATATAAAAAATATGAGAAAGATTTTATTCAAATTGAACAAACAAAAGCAAATAAAAGACAGATAAAAAGAGTTGATGATGAACTATAGAATGATTATTTTTTCGCTTTTAGTGCTATATATTCTAGCAGATATTTTTCATACATATTTTATAAAGTAAGTGAGATATAACCACTTACTTAAGCTATTTTTTAAATACTTTTGTAATTTTTGAAAAAATAGGAACTATTAAAACTACAATATACCCTACAATTGCACCTAAAATAATTTCACTAAAAAATCCACCAAGAGGGATAGCTTTTATAATATTTTCAAGTGACTGTAAAATATGTGTTTCATGAGCTATGATTCCACCACCAACAGCAAGCATTGCAATTGTTCCAAGAACCCCAATAGTTTTTATAATATAAGGCATAGATTTTACAAAACCATCTCCAATTTTTTGTAAAGCAATACTTCTTTTCTCTTGTAAGTAAAAGCCAATATCATCTAGTTTTATAATCAAAGCAACTATTCCATATACAAAAACTGTTGTTAAAATTCCTACACTTATTAAAACCATAAGTTTAGTTATAAAATCACTGTTATCTAAAAGAGCTAAACTAATAACAATTATTTCAAAAGATAAAATAAAATCTGTTTTTATAGCACTTTTTACTTTTTGATCTTCAAAATTTTCATTTGAACTCTCTTCTTGAGTTGTTTGTTCATCTTCTTGATGATGACCAAATTTTTCTAAAATAGATTCAACTCCCTCATAAGCCAAATAAGCTCCTCCAATAATCAAAATAGGAGCAATAGCCCAAGGTGCAATATAACTTAAAAGTAAAACAACAGGAATAATGATAAATTTATTTATAAAACTTCCTTTTGCAATTTTATAAACAATAGGAAGTTCTCTTAAAGCTGCTTTTCTTTTTGCTTCAAGCATTGCAACTTCTCTTATATGCTCAAGTTCTTTTATAATCTTTTGTTGAGTTTCTTCATCTAATTTTTTTACATTATTTTCAAACTCTTCAACATCTTTAGCTTTTTCAAGCTCTTTTTTTAGGATTTCTGAAGTTGTTTCATTTGTAAAGTTTGCAATAGCAGCAAGGTCATCTACTAAAAGACCACTAGATTTTATACTTGCTAGTTTTGTATAAGTTGCTATATCATCGAATAGAAGACCAATATCATCAAGTGAAGTTGCAAGAGATTTTGCAGTTGTAGCTGCTGTTTTTCCTGCAAGTGATCCAATATCATCTGCTAATATTGATAAATAGCCCAATAATCCAGCCATTAAATTCCTTTTTATAGTTTTAAAATTGAAATAGTATTAAAAATCTACTAAGATAAATATATAATCTAATAGTTTTCTATATTTTCAAAACTCCAACCACCATTTTTAAGAAGTTGTATTAGAGTTTTTAGGTTCTCTTTTCCATCAAAATTGTTGCTAAACATAAAATCATGCATTAGAAGAACTACTTTATCCTCTTTGCTTGAGAGTTTTTTTTCATATATTTTTTCCATAGAGTTATATATCTCTTGAGGAGTTAGTATTGGTTTTCCATTTTTTTCATAAGCCCATTCTAAATCCCAACCATAAATATAATAGCCCTCATTATAGATATTATCATAACCAACAATCTCTTTTTCTCTTTGTGTTGTATCAATCATATTGTCATTTTTAGTAATTGTTGGAAGTCTAAAAACATTTCTTCCCGCAAGTCTTACTGGTAAAAAAGCAGATGAAGTATTTGAAATATTATCAACTCCTACTATTGAATTTGCTTTTTTTATATCTTCTACAACCAAAAGAGGATCACTATAAAACTTTCTATATCTATTATTTGCGTGAGAGTATGTATGGTTTCCTATTAAAATATTTGGATAATTTATAGCATCTTTGTATATATTTGGGAAATTTTCAATTTGACAACCAATAAAAAACATAGTAACAGGAATATTTTCTTCTCTTACAGTTTCTATGATATTTTTTGTTGCTTTTATTGGACCATCATCAAAAGTCAAAAGTGCTATTTTATTGTTTGTAGTTGCAAATGAGTATAGTGATAAAATTGTAAAAACTAATAAAACTCGACCAAGCATAGACACACAACCCCTAAATGCTTAAATTAAATTGTGTATAATACAAGAAACTCAATAAAAGAAGAGAAAAATTGAACAAAATTTATGATTTAATAGTTGTTGGGGCAGGACCTGCTGGAATAATGGCAAGTATAAGCGCCGCAAAAGATGATAAAAAAGTATTAATAGTTGAAAAAATGCCACAAATTGCACTAAAACTAAAAGCAACAGGCGGAGGAAAGTGTAATCTTACAAATACTTTATCTCAAGATGATTTTTGTACTAAATTTGGTAAGAGTGGAAGATTCATAAAAGATGCATTAGATAGTTTTTCAAGAGATGATTTGCTTGCTTTTTTTGCTTCAATTGGAGTTGCTACAATTGCTAAAGATGGATTTAGAGTATTTCCAGTAAATCATAGCTCTACTATTATTTTAGAAGCATTGCAAAATGAGCTTGAAAGATTAAAAGTTGAAGTTAAAACTTCGATAAATATAAAAAGTATAAAAAAAGAGAAAGATATTTTTGAAATAAAAACAGATGAAGATATTTTTAAAAGTAAAAATCTAGTTTTGGCAACAGGAGGTTTAGGTTATCCAACTTTAGGAGCAACAGGAGATGGATATATTTTTGCTTCATCTTTTGGTCATACAATCACACAAACCTCTCCTGCTATGATGCCACTTTTTACAAAGGAGAAAAATTTTGGCTCTTGTAAAGCCGATACAATTGCAAAAGCTATATTAAAAGTAAATATTCCAAAATATAAAAATCTAAAACTAACAGGAGATTTAATCTTTACAAAAGAGGGTTTAAGAGGTCCTGTTATTTTGGATTTTGCTAGAGAAATTACTCCAATTTTAGAAAAATATGATGAAGTTCCACTTTTGATAAATTTTTTAAAAGGTAAGAATGAAGAGGATATTTTTCAGCATTTAAAAAATGAAATTGCTAAAAATCCACAAAACACTATTTTACAAAATTTAGAAACTCTTCTTGCAAGTAGTGTTTCTAAAGAGATTTTAGATATTTGTGAAATTGATGAGAATTTAAGATTTAAACAAATAGAAGGGTTTAAAAGAGAAAAACTAATAAAAACTCTAGCTTGGACACCTTTTACTATAGTTGGACACGATGGATTTAGACAAGCTATGATTACAAGAGGTGGAGTCTCTTTGAAAGAGATAGAACAAAAAACTATGCAAAGTAAAATTTTACAAGGTTTATATTTTTGCGGAGAACTTGTAGATATTGATGGACCTTGTGGTGGATACAATCTTCAATGGTCATTTTCAAGTGGTTTTTTAGCTGGAAAATTGAATAAAAATTAGGAAAAATATGAAAAAAACAGAGTTAAAACACTATATATTTATAATTTTAGGCTCATTTGCAATGGCATTTGGAACAGTCTGTTTCTTATCTCCAAATGAGATAATTACAGGAGGAGGAGTTGGTATCTCTTTACTTTTACATGCAATTTTTCCACAAATTACTTTGGGAATTATTATTGCAGTTGTAAGTATCCCATTTTTAATTTTATCTTATATCTATTTTGGAAAATATTATCTTTTTAAAACATTTATTGTAGTTCTTCTTTTATCAACATTTACAGATATATTAAAAGAAGTTTTAAAAATAGAAGCAATTACGCATGATATTTTGCTAGCTGCAGTTTTTGGTGGAATTTTTATAGGTTTAGGTGTTGGATTAGTTATAAAAGGAAGATCATCTACTGGAAGTACATCTGTTGTAGGAGAAATAGTTGCAAAAAAGACAAAATATAAAGCAGCAGAAGTTTTATTAGCTATTGATGCAACAATTATGTTTGCTTCTGTTTTTGTTTATAATGATATAGATAAATCACTTTATAGTATGCTTAGTGTTTATGTTGGAATTAGAGTACTTGATATTATTCTAACAGGACGACCATCAAAAAAGATAGTCAATATTGTATCAAACAATGTTGAAGTTTTAAAAGAGCAAATAAGAGAAAGAATAGAGGAACACGGTACTATTTTAACAGGTATAGGGCTTCATCAAGGGCAAAATAAAACTATCATTTATGTTACAGTTGATGCGGGAAAGATTGATTTATTAAAAAATTTAATCACTAAATATGATCCAGATGCTTTTATGATAATAACAGAGGCTTCAGAGTTTTTGGGTAGAGGTTTAAAGTAGTTTAGTTTTGTTGCAAAATTTGATTTAGGTGCAAATTAAAAAAAATATACTATAATGTAAGGTTAAATATTAAATACAAATAGGAATATAAAATATGTTATTGATGAAACTTGAAGCGCGAGAGAAATTTGCTTTTTTACAGCTTGCTCACTATTTAGCAAGAGTTGATAATAATTTTGGAAAAGAAGAAGAAGAAGTTATTTTAGAGTATTGTGATGAGATGGGAATTGAAAATATAGATTCATTTGATATGGATAGTTTTAATTTAGAGGCAACTTTAAATAATTTTAAAAGTCAAAGAAGTAGGAAGATTGTTGTTTTAGAACTAATGATATTAGTTCATATTGATAGTGTATTTAATATAAATGAGCAAATTTTGATAGAAAAAATTTCTCAAAACTTTGGTATTAGTACTAAAGATTTAAATGATTTTTCATCTTGGGGAAAATCTGTTGCAAAACTTTATGAAGTAGCAAAAGTTTATATGAGTGATGATTATGAGGAGTTGATATCTTAAATTATGAATAAAAGTATGGAAATCATTAAGCTTTTAAATGAAAGAATTGACAATCTATTAGAAGAGCATGCAAAAATAAAACTAGAAAAGATAGCTTTAGAGCAAAAAATAAGTGAACTAATAGATGAAAATGATAAACTTGAAAGAAATAATCAAGACATGATTTTAAAAATTGATAGTACATTAACTTTAATAAAAGGAAATACAAATGACTAAAGATTTGACATTTCACATAAATAATAAAGCTTATACAATTTCTGGAGATGAGGAGCTTGAAAGAGAGCTTTGTAAATATCTAGATACTGATAAAAATAATGATACAAAATCACTTCTTTTGGCATATTTAAAGCTAAATCAAGAGTATAGAACTTTTAGAAAAGAGGTTGAGGATATTGCAAATAAAATTGCAGGGTTTTAGAAAAAAAGCATTTTCTACTCTTGAAATAGTTATTTTTATAGTAGTTATTGCTACTATATTATCTTTCTTGCTTCCAAAACTCAATACCTTTTTAGAAAATAGTGATTTAGTTAAATTAAAATCCGATATAGCTCTTATAAACAATGGGATACAAAAAGAGAAATCAAAAAATATATTAATACAAAAATATGGAAATATAAACAAGTTAGATGGTGCAAAGATTGATGTTAAAAATGAGAAGTTATTTGAATATATTTTAGATTTTCCAATTATTTCAACTTCAACAAATGAGTCTAAAAATGGCTATTGGACAAAAATATCAGATGATAAATACATATTTTTTACAAGAAAAAATCAATATGAATTTTTATTAAAAGATGGTCAATTTTTATGTGTAAGTAGCGAGAAATTGTGCGAGGATATATTTTGAACTATTATGAAGTAGCGATTTTAAAATCTCCTTTACAAAATTTGACTTATCAAAGTGAAGAGATTATTGAAAATGGATCTTTAGTTGAAGTTATTTTAGCAAATAGAAAAAATTCAAATTTAGCAGTAGTTATAAAAAAAGTTGATAAACCAGATTTTAAATGTAGTACGATTTTGAGTATAAAAGATCAGTTTTATAGCGATTTTATGCTTCAAATTGGTGATTTTATTAGTAAATACTATATTTGTTCTATGGGATTTGCTTTGAGCTTATTTCAAACTTTTAATAAAAATATAGTTTATGAAAATTCTAGTATTGAATATAAAAAAGAGATAACTTTATCATCTTTTCAACAAGAGGCAAAAGATTTTTTAGATAGTAAAAAACAAGCCCTTCTTTTTGCAAAAACTGGTGCTGGTAAAACTGAAATATATATCAAAACTATAAAAGAGATTTTAAAGCAAGGAAAACAGGCAGTTTTTTTAATGCCAGAGATATCTCTTACTCCACAAATGGAAAAAAGACTCGAAGAAGTTTTTGATTCAAGTGTTGCAATTTGGCACTCTAAAGTAACTGCAAAAAGAAAAAAAGAGATTTTAAATAAACTTCAAAATGGTGATATAAAATTAATAGCAGGTGCAAGGTCAGCTCTTTTTTTACCTTATAACAATTTGGGTTTGATTATTGTAGATGAAGAGCATGATAACTCATATAAAAGTGATACAACTCCTAGATATAATGCAAAAGATTTAGCAATTTTTATAGCAAAAAAATTTGATTTAAGACTTATTTTGGGAAGTGCAACACCATCAATAAATAGTTTTTACAAAATTCCATATTTTGAACTTGATAAAACATTTTATGAGACAAAAAAGAGTTATATCTTTGAAAATAGTAGTCAAAATATTTCAGAAAAAACTATTAATTTGATAAAAAAGAGTATTGAAAATAAAAATCAAACAATAGTTTTTTTACCAACTCGTGCAAATTTTAAGCATCAAATCTGTTTTGATTGTGGTAAAAGTGTTGAGTGTCCATTTTGTAGTGTTTCAATGAGTTTACATAAAAATGATTTAGCTTTAAAATGCCACTATTGTGGATTTGCACAAAAAATTCCAGAGTTTTGTCCATCTTGTAAAACTGGAATTGTAAGAAATCATAGGGTTGGTACTGCCGAAATTGAAGAACTTTTGAAAAATGAGTTTCCAAATAGTATTATAAAAAGATTTGATAAAGATAGTGTAAATAGTGAAAAATCTTTAAAAAAGATTTTAGATGAGTTCAATCAAAATAAAATAGATATTTTGGTTGGTACTCAAATGCTCTCAAAAGGACATGATTATCATAATGTAAAACTAGCAGTTGTTTTAGGAATGGATAGTTTATTAAATATGAGTTCATATAAAGCAAGAGAAAATGCTTTGAGTTTACTTTTACAAATATCTGGAAGAAGTGGAAGAAATGGCTTTGGAGAAGTTGTAATTGAGACAAAAAATGAAGAGTTTTTTAAATATTATTTAGAAGAGTCAAATTATAAAGAGTTTTTAAAAAGTGAGTTAGAATTTAGAAAAGATTTGTATCCACCTTTTGTTAAATTAGCAAGAGTAGTTCTATCTTCAACAAATGGTTTAAAAATAAAAGAAGAATTAAACGGGATTGTAAAAGATTTAAAAAACAATAAAGATATTGAAGTTGTAGGATTTGGTGAGTGTGCAATTTTTAAAATTGCAAATAAATATAGATATGAGGTTATTATTCGCTCAAAAGATGTTAAAGCAATTTTAAATGCTTTGCACTATTTAAAATCAACTAATATTTCTATTGATATGGATACAATTTATTAGAATTTGAGTAAAATTAATATTAAAATTAGGAGAGCAATATGATAAATACAAAAGAAGATTTTAAGGCACTTGTTGAAAGTATTGAAAAAGAGAGTTGGTACAAACAACCTTTGGGATTTGGGATTGCTAGAGTTAGCAGAGGAGTTTTAAACCCAAAATTAATTTTAGAAGCTACATTTCCAGTTGTAAACTGGAATGAGAATCACAAAAGTGCTGCAGTATTTTTAGCAGCTTTAAAACAAAGTGGAAATAATGTTGATTGTACAAAAAGTGAAGCTGTATTTGATATGGGTGATGGATTTTTAGGATATTGTATAGAAGCATTTAAACCATTTTACGAAGAAAAAGAGCTTCATAAAAATCTTCAAGTAATTTCTACATTAGCAACATTACCAATAGATAGTGGACTAAGTGCTGATGATTTTAAAGTTGTATTTATTTTCAAAGATGAAAAACCACAAAGTGTTGAAGCTACATATTTAAAATTGTATGCAAAATATAGCAAAAAAATAGATGAGCCAAATTTGGAAGGAATAGAAGATTTACTTACAAATTGTGCTTGGATAGATGCTATTCCTGTAGAGCTTGAGTGGTTAAGACAAAATGAGATTTTGCTAAAAGTTGGAGCAAAATATCCAAAGGTTGATTATGTTGGTAAATATTCAAGATTTTTAAGACATATTATTCCATCAAATGATGAAACTTCTTGCAAGGCAACTCTTCTAAAATAGATAAATAGCAAGATTTTCTTGCTATTTATTTTTAGATATATTTTTTATTTTTTGAATCAAATAAGTTTAAAATATTTTTATATTCATTTGCAAACTCCAAGTTTATTAATGAGCTTTTTTCATCAATAATCTCTAAAGCTCTTTTGATATTTTCCTCTTCAAAAATATCAAAAAGAGCATCTTTGAAATCTTCAAGATTTAGATTCTCTTGAGTCATTCTTAAAACCTGAGCCAAAATATAGTTAAATTTTTTATTTGATTGTTCAAGACAAAAAATTGCCTCTTCATACTCTTTTAATTTAATCAAAATATCAGCTTTGAATTCACCTAAAGAGAAATCCTCTTTAAAAATAACTCCAATAAATGCACCCATATTTATAGAGTCATCAAAACCATTTAACTCATCAAGTAAATTTTCCAAATCATATTTATCTTTGTTTAAAATAAAATCACGGATTAGTTTTCCTTGGTTTTTATTGTTATAAATCATATCTTCAAGTGGATAAATCTCTGAAAAATATGGAACAATCATATGGCAAGAGTAAAAACCTAAATAGTCATATTCTCTAAGAAATATGGTTTTGTTTTCTCTATTTAAAATCTCTTTTAAAATTGCAAATTGTTCACTACTTTTTTCTGTATCAAACTTCCATGGAGTATAAGCAAATGATTTTTTTGCACTTAAAAACTGTAAGCCAACTTTTGCATTTGAATCAACAAAATGAGACTCTAAATTTGAGTTTGAAGCAATCTCTTCCATATCAAAAGTTGGTTTTTCAAAGCTATCTAGCTCATCTATTTCTCTTCCTTGTAAAAGTTCTGTAAGTGTTCTTTCAATTGAAACTTCCAAAATAGGGTGGCTTCCAAAAGATAAAAATAGTGTATTGTTTTTTGGATTTATAAAAGCTATTGCTGTAACTGGATATATTCCACCCAAAGATGAGTCATAAACTTTTATTTTAAATCCTTTTTCTTCTAAAGATTTTATATCTTCAGATATTTTTGAAAACTTATTTAAAACCTCTTTTGGAAACTCTGGAAGAGCTAGACCATCTTTTATAACTTTTATTTTTACATTTCTTTCAAATATTTCACAAAGAGCTTGAACTTTTGCTTCATCTTTTGTATTTCCTGTAGATAATCCATTACTTGCATAAAGATTTGCTAGTAAATTTATAGGAAAGTATACTTTTTTTTGTGAAGTTTGATTTATAAAAGGTAAAGAGATTATTTGTGAAAAATTACTTGAGTTAAAATCCAAAAAATCATCTTTTTCAATACCTTCTAAAGTGTAATATTTTTTTATATCTTCATCTAAAAAATAGCTATTTTTATCAAATCCTTTTTGGTCTGGAAAAAAATCTCTATTTTCTAAATAGTAATCATTAAAATATAGATTTGTTTGTAATCTTTCTATAAATTCACCATAAGCACTTGCTAAAGATGACTGTGATAGTGAACCTTTACCATTTGAAAATATATAGTTGTTTGCACCTTCAAAACTTAAATTTACTGAAAAACTATTTTTTACAGGATTTTTCTCTTTTGAAAGCCTTATTTTGTAACCTAAATCATCTATGATTTTTTTCATTTTTGTTAAACTTATTTCTAGTGGGGCGTCTTTTGACAGTAGTTGCATATTACTTCTTTTTTAAAAATTTTGTGAAGTATAGCCAAAGATTATCTTTTTTAAGCACTTATTTGAATATTTTATTGATTTTTATTTTATTTTTTTCGAGGCTTCAAAAGCTAGTAAATTCTCTTTTCTTTCAATTCCCCATCTATATCCACTCATAGCACCACTTTTTGCTATCACTCTGTGGCAAGGAATTAAATATCCTATATGATTTTTTCCAATAGCACTTGCAACCGCTCTTACAGATTTTGGTTTATCTACAATATTTGCAATATCGCTATAAGTTGCAATTTTTCCATTTGGAATATTTATTAATGCTTTCCAAACATTTATTTGAAGATTTGTACCTTTTACAAAAAGGGGATATTTTTTATTTTTTATAAAGATATTTTCCAAATACTCATTTGCTAATTTTTCATTAAAAACTAAGTTGGCATTTTCCCAAAGTTCATTAAATCTTTGAAAAATATCTTTTTTATTGTTATCACAAAAACCTAAATAGCATATCCCTTTAGATGTAAATCCAATCAAAGCCTCACCAAAAGGAGTTTGTCCAAAACCATAAGTAATTTCTACATCTTTACCTTTTTCTTTCCACTCTTTTGGAGTAACTCCAATTAAGTTTACAAAAAGTTCGTGAAGACGGCTGGAACTTGATAGTCCAATATCTAAACTACTATCAAGAATAGATTTGGACTCTTTTATATGCTCTTTTGCATAGTTTAAAGTAACACTGTGCAAAAACTGTTGAGGAGTAAGACCAACATAATCTTTAAAAACTCTTATAAAATGGTACTTACTCATTCCAACATTTTTTGCAATCTCATCAATACTTGGATGAGATTTGAAGTTCTCATCTATGTATTTGATGGCTTTTTCTATTTGATTATAAGTAGAACTATTTTTTTCTATTTCCACTTTTTTCTCTTTATTAATACGTCGAACTACTGTAAATCACAAACTTACTAGCTAACTCTTCAAGCTCTTTGTTTATTTTTTTGTGTAACTCTTTATCTTCAATATTATCTAATACATCACAAATTTTATTTGCAATATATTCAAACTCTTTCTCTTTCATTCCACGTGCTGTTAAAGCTGGGCTTCCTATTCTAATACCTGAAGTTACAAATGGGCTTCTTGTCTCTCCTGGAACTGTGTTTTTATTTACAGTTATACCTGCATCACCAAGTGCTGCATCTGCATCTTTTCCTGAGAATGGTTTATTTAAGAATGATACTAAAACTAAGTGATTATCTGTTCCACCACTTACAATATCATAACCTCTACTTACTAGAACTTCACCTAGTACTTTTGCATTAGCTTTTACTTGTTTTGCGTAATCTTTCCATTTAGGATCAAGTATCTCTTTAAATGCAACAGCTTTAGCAGCAATTACATGAACTAAAGGTCCACCTTGTAATCCTGGGAAAATAGCACTATTTATCTTTTTAGCAATCTCTTCATCATCTGTCATAATCATTCCACCTCTTGGACCTCTTAAAGTCTTATGAGTAGTTGTTGTTACAACATGAGCATGAGGGAATGGACTCATATGTTCACCAGCAGCAACAAGTCCTGCAATATGAGCAATATCAGCAAATAAGATAGCACCAACTGAATCAGCTATCTCTTTAAATCTTTTAAAATCAATCTCTCTAGCATATGCACTAGCTCCACAAACAATAATCTTTGGCATAACAGCTTTTGCAATATCTTCTACTTTATCATAGTTAATTCTTCCATCAAGTTCAACACCATAGTAAAATGCAGAGTAGTTTTGCCCTGAAAAGCTTGGTTTACTTCCATGAGTTAAATGTCCACCATGAGATAGATCCATACCTAATATTTTATCACCAGCTTTAAGTAGTGCTGCATAAACTGCACCATTTGCTTGAGATCCACTATGAGGTTGAACATTTGCATAAGAACATCCAAATATTTTACAAGCTCTATCAATTGCAAGTTGTTCTACTTTATCAGCTTGTTCACATCCACCATAATATCTTTTATATGGATAACCTTCAGCATATTTATTTGTAAATACAGAACCCATTGCTTGCATAACAGCTGGACTTGTAAAGTTCTCACTTGCAATCATTTCTAAATGGTTTGTTTGTCTTTTTAGTTCCGCTTCAACTATCTCAAATACTTCTTTATCAGCTACTTCTAAATTATCGTTTGTTATGTAGTTCATCTCTTTCTCCAATTTTTATTTTTCAAATTTTAACAAAATTGTAGTTTATAAACAATCCAAAAATTGCTAAATTTTAATCTTCTAAAATCTCATCATCATTAGCATCATTAGATAGTTTTTTTTCTCTAAATATTGCTTTTGAAACAATTTCAAGATAAAAGCTAGGATAGTTCTCTCTTTGAGCTAAATCTACACTTTTTATAACATCAGCAAAATTTATAACTTTTGCATCTTCTTTTGTTTGTCCAAACTTACAATCAAAAAACCAAGAGTTAAAACCAATTGGTAGTTTTTTGCTCTTTTCTCTTTTTATATATTTTCGTATATCATTTTTGATACTATCAATTTGTCTCTCTCTTGTTTTGTTTGGTATATCTATTAAAAATAGTTTTTTCACTTTATATCCTTTAATTAAAAGTGGATTATATCAAGAAATATTTGATATAATCATTGATATTATGAAAAAAAGAGAAGATTTGCAGTTTAAAATTACGAATAAGATAAAAAATTTAGAAATAGGTGAATTAAAAGATAATCTTTTTCACTACTCTTATGATAGTAAAACTTTAAAATCTCTATTTAAAAATAATATTTCAAAAGACAATATCTCTTATATTACAGCTCATAGTAGTTTTAAAGGTGAGATTTATGAAAATATAATATATGAACTTTTGATGGATTATGCTTTAAATAACGATGATATAAAAGGTTTTGTACTAAAAGGTCCATATCAAGATATGGAAAACAAGTTTATAAAAAGTGGACTTCTAATAGATAGAACTTCACAAATAGTTTTTAAATCAGCATATAAAGATATAAGTGAATTCGATGCAATGTTTTTTACAGATGATAAGCTCTATTTTGTAGAGATGAGTACTTCAAAAAAAACTTCAAGTTTAAATAAAAGACTTGCAAAAAAATATGCACTTTTAAAGATGATATTTCCATCTTTAGAGATAAATGCTTTGATTGTTTTGACAGCTGGTTCTGTTGGATTAAACAATTTTCCATCATATGCAACGATTTGGGTAACAAAAGATTTAGATGATGATGATTTAATAGAAAAAATTATTTTTGCTAAAAAAGTTAAAAATGATTTGCAGACATTAAAAGCTCCAGAAAATAAGAAGTATTTAGAAGCTTTTAGTTTAAAATATAAAAAATTTGCATATTTTCCAACTTTAGAGTGGATTTTAAATGGTGCTAGAAAAAATCCTAAATTTAAAATTGATTTAAGTTTTTTTTCAAATTCTAAAATGAGTTTATATTTTGATATTTACACAAAATTATATATTGGATATTTAAATATAGATTGTTTCAAAGAGTTTTATAAAGATTTTGAAATGGAACTAGAGAGTAATAGAGTTTTTGTAACATTAGAAAAAGTTACTCAAACTCAAATTGACATAGTATATTATGCAAAACTTAAAAATAAAAAACTATATAGAATAAGATTGGAAGATGGTCAAACACCATCTATAAAAGAGAAAGAACCAGATGGTTTTACAAATGCAGAGGTGAGATTTTTTTCAAAAGTTCTTGAAGAAAAACATCTTTTAAATGCAAAAGATATAAAACATATTTTAAAAAATATTTCAATAATTGAATTTAAAAAATGACACTACTTGTTACATATTTACTTTTAACACTTATTTTATCTTTTATGTGTTCACTACTTGAAGCTACACTTTTATCCTCAACTTCTTCATATATTGAGAGTTTAGATAAAAAAGGTTATAGCCCAAAAACTGTTGATTTAGCAAAAGATGTAAAACAAAATATTGATAAATCAATATCTTCAATTCTTACATTAAACACTTTTGCAAATACTATGGGAGCAGCTGGTGTTGGTGCACAAGCTGCTATTATTTTTGGTTCAAATTGGCAAGCTGTGATTGCTTTTATTTTAACTTTAATGGTACTTTTTATATCTGAGATATTTCCAAAAACTCTTGGTGCTATTTATTGGAGAAAGTTTATAGTTCCAGCTGTTTATATAATATCGTTTATGGTTAAAATTACTTACCCATTTATTTTTATTGCTACTTTTATAACAAACACTTTGCAAAAAGGTAGAAAAAATGAAGTGAACTTTTCAAAAGATGAGATTATTACAATAGTAAATATGAGTGAGAAAGAGGGTGTTTTACAGGCAAAAGAGAGTATTTTAATAAAAAATTTGTTTAAACTAAAAAATATTAAAGCAAAAGATATTATGACTCCAAGAACTGTTGTTTTTGCTTTTGATTCTAAAACAACTCTAAAAGAGGCTCTTTTAAATGATAATTTATATGTCTATTCAAGAATACCTGTATATAATGAATCAATAGATGATATAGCAGGAGTTGTTTTTAAACAAACTATTTTGGAAAAAAGAGTAAAAAAGAAGAAAAAGACTCTTTTAAAAGATATTATTGTTCCTGTTCATAAAGTTCCAGAAAATATATCTGTATCAACTCTGTTTGATATGTTTATTAGAATGAAAATGCATCTTTTTATTGTTCAAGATGAGTATGGTCAAACAAGTGGAGTTGTAACTCTTGAAGATGCTTTAGAGACACTTTTAGGAATTGAAATTGTTGATGAAATGGATCAAGTTACAGATATGCAGGAGTTTGCAAAAGATGAGAATAAAAGATTGCAAAGATTATAAAAAAAGGAGTGTATATGAATAGCTTAAATACAGAGATAAATTTTTCTAGAGCATTTTATTTTTTTGCTTTTATGTTTTTAGTGATTTACTCTTTTAATAGTTTAAGCAATATTCTAACACCTATTGCTATATCTTTTTTTATTTGGTTTTTGATAAACGGTTTAGCAAATGAGATAAAAAAAATACCATATATAAATAAGAGAGTTTTAGATTTTGTTGCAACTCCATTATCTCTTATAATCATATTGTATTCTATGGTGAAAATAGGAACTTTTGTGACTTCAAGTATGATAGAGTTAGGTTCTGTAGTAGCTCAACTTGACTCAAAAATAAATGTAGTAATAGATAAAATATCAACTTTGACATCTTTTGATCTTAAAGAGCCTTTGCAAAAATTCTTTCAAGAGTTTAATATGGCTACATTATTAAATAGAATTTTTGTTGCTTTTAGTTCAATTTTGAGTAATACTATGCAGATATTTTTATATGTTCTTTTTTTATTAATTGATCAGAGATTTTTTGATTTAAAATTAAATGCACTATTTCAAAATGAAAATAGCAAAAAAAAAGCTAAAGATATATTAACATCTATTTCAAAAGGAGTAAGAACTTATATTTTAATTACAACAATAGTTAGTTTAATTACAGGTTTTTTAACTTTCTTAATATGTCAATATTTTGGTTTACAAGGTGCAGTTTTATGGGGATTTATAGCATTTATTTTAAATTTTATTCCAACAATTGGAACTATAATAGCTGTTTTAATTCCAACAGTTTTTGCCATTATCCAGCTAACAGATCTTAGCTCAATTTTGTATCTATTTATATTTTTAGTATTAATTCAATTTGTGATTGGTAATGTAATTTATCCAAAACTTATGGGAAAGAGCCTAAATATATCTCAATTTGTAGTAATTTTATCTTTGGTTGTTTGGGGAGCTATGTGGGGAACTATTGGTATGTTTTTGGCTGTTCCTATTATGATGATTTTATTGATTATTTTATCTCAATTTGAAAGTACAAAAAATCTAGCAGTTTTAATTTCCGAAGATGGAAATATTTTAAGAAACAATGATAATTAGAGTTGTAGCAATACTTTTCTTACTAATATTTGCATCTTTTGAAGCAAAAAAATTTATTAGTAAAAGCAAAGATGATTTATCTGTTGAAAATATAAAAAAAGAGATAAATCTTGAAAGTGGAGATATTATTTTAAAAAGAGAAGATAATGAATTAAGCAATTATCTAGCAACTTTTGACTCTTCTGGTTATTCTCATATTGGACTTATTATTGATACAAAATATGGTTTGAAAGTCGTACATATAGATATTGATGAAAAAAATGATGAGTTACAAATATCAGATTTAAATGATTTTGTAAATTTCTCAACAAAAATTTCTGTTTATAGATATAAAGATAGGATAGATGTTAAAAAGCTATCAGATATTATAAATGATTTACAAAAATCAAATACTAAGTTTGATTATGATTTTTATCTAAATAATGATAAATTCTACTCTACAGAACTTATAAATTATATATATTTTAAACTTTTTGGTGAAGATTTATTTACATATTTAAGTAGCTTTTATGAAAAAGATGAAATTTCTATAAATAGTATTATAAAAAATCCAAAACTAGAAAAAAAATTTGAAATAGATTTTAAGTTTTAGATTTTTTAATATTTTACTGCTCTTGCCAAAGTAGTTCTATTTTAATGTCATAAATGTCAGTTCTTTTAGGTTTTATAAAAAACTCTTCTATTGTATATTTTGAGATATTAAATTCATCATTTATCTTTTCTATTTCAATTTTTAACTTTTCTTCCAAACCATCTTGTAAAGATTGTAGTGCATCTATTTCACCTTGAACGGTTTTTATATCACTTCTCTCTTTTAAAGCTTTGCTTACACCTCTTGAGCTTGTAGCTACTTTTGAAACGATTGCTGTTTTACTAGATTTTCCAAAAAAAGCCCCTAAAATTGATGTTCCAATAGATATTATACTATTTGTTGTAGCGCTAAGAGAGTCTTGCTCCTCTTTTTTTAGTTTCTCAAAAAGTTTTGATATTTTTTGTTCTAAAATAGTATTCTCTTTTTCAAATTTTTGTTTTAGATTTTCTATTTTTTCATCAATTTGTTCGTTTAATCTATCCTGTATTCTTATTTTAAAATCATCTAAACTCTCATACTGTTTTGATGATATTTTTAAAGTATCATTTTTATATAGAGTTAATTTGAAATTTCTATATACATAATCAGCAAAATCTCTCTCTAAAAGTTTTAACTCTTTTTCATTTTGAATAAAACTAGGAAGTTCATAGTAAAATGAGTTTGGTTTCTCTTTTTCATCAAAAGTATCAGTTAAAACATCCTCTCTTTCATCAAAGTTTATCTGGGAAGCTTTTTCATCTAAATATATTTTGAAATTTATATGTTCTTTTAAATCTACATTTTTTAGAGTATAAAGATAGTGAACATTACAAGAAAATAGTAGATATCCTTGCATATAGTAAGCGTTATTTTGAGAACTATAGCTATACTTTTCTTTTATATTGCTTACTATTATAGGTTTTGATTTCCCTTTTGAAACATCAATAAATGGTTCATTTACTTCACTATTTTTTTCTTCTAGGTTTTTTGTAGAGTTGTTTTTTTTATTTTCCATTAGTTTTTTGATAGCATCTTTGCTTAAAGGACCTTTTAAATATGATAGTGCCCATCTAGTTTCAAAAGTTTTTATGCTCTCTTCATTTATATTTTTCATAATAAAGTTTCTTTTCGCAAGTGTTCCCAAAGCTAAAGACAACTCTTGTTTATTTAATCCATTTTCACTAGCACTACTTAAACCATCAATTACTTTTTCTATATCTTGTTTAGTTTGAAGTCTACCTATAAACCAAGTTCCTATATTTGATAATCCTTTATAATCAATATCTACAGGATTTTGAGTTGAAAGAATAACTCCTATTCCAAAACTTCTTGCTTGTTTTAAAAGTGTTAGCATTGGTTGTTTTGATGGTGGATTTGCTTGAGGAGGAAAATATCCAAAAATCTCATCCATATAAAGTAGGGCTTTTAAAGAGGTAGTTCCCTCTTGTCTTCTCATCCAAGCTAAAATTTGATTTAGTAAAATTGTTACAAAAAACATTCTTTGTGAGTCATTTAGATGTGCAATTGAAAAAATATTTACTTTAGCTTTTCCACTTTGGCTATATAACATTTTTGATATATCTAAACTCTCACCTTCTAACCAACTACTAAAAGATGGACTTGCAATAATTGTATTTATTTTTAGTGCAAATTTTAGTCTATCACTTTGAGGAAAAAAAGTCTCCAAATCAAAAACTCCAATTTTTGAAAAAGGTGGAGTTACTATTAAAGTTATTAACTCTTCTAGAGTTAAATCTTTTTGTTCTTTAAAATAATTTGTAAAAATAGATGCTAAAAGAATTGACTCTTTTGATGTTTCATCGCTTTTATTATCTATTAAAGATAAGATTGAGTGTACTGTTGAGTTTATAATATTTGAAAACAACTCCATATCTTCTAAAATCTCTATTGTAGGTGCTTTAAAAGATGAAAGAATTGATATTTGAACTCCAGCGCTGCTTCCTGGAGTGTATATTGTGAAATCAGCACTATCTTTTAGTTTTTTTACTCTACTTAAATCTTGAAAATCTCTTTGTATTCCTTCTTTGTAGCTATTTGAAACTTTTATAGCTAACTCTTCTTTTGTTCCTCCACTATTTGATACTTCACTATCATCTAACCAAGGTTCAAAATCACTTGGATTTAATTCTGGAAAATTTAACAGAAGATTTGTCATATCTCCTTTTGGGTCAATTATAATTGATGGTATGGCATCAATAGCAGCTTCTTCTAGAAGTGTTATTCCAAGACCTGTTTTACCACTTCCTGTCATTCCTATAATTGCTGCATGAGTTAATAAATCTTTGTTTTGATAAACTAAAGGTGTGATTTGACCGTCAATTTTTTCTTTTCCAATATAAAAAAGTTTTAACTTTTCATAATCAAAAGTGCTATTCATAAATATCCCTAATAAAGTTTGAAATATTATAACAAAATAAAATGCTTTTTCTAAAAAAATATAGTATAATTAGCTAAATTTAAGAAAAGGAGTATTTATGGAACTTGGAAATATCCCGAAAATTGATCAGTTCAAGGATAATAAAGCTGTAGAGATGCAACAGGTAAAATCTACTTCAAATTTAGCTAAAACTGATGAACAAAGAGAGTTAAAAGAGATACAAAAGAAGAGTATAGATCAAGCAAAAGAAAACTCTGATGTACAAAAAGCTCAAAATGAATCAGCTTCAAAGAGTAAATATGAAGTGGTACTTTCAAATACGAATTTTGGATTTAACAGTAGCTCTCAAGATTTTTTTGTAAGAGTTGAGAGAGGAAATTCTGAAAATCAATATCCAACAGAAGATATGATGCGAGTAAAAGCTCAGATGATGGCACTACAAAAGGTAGAGGCTGAATCTTAAAAATTTTGGCTTAAAAAATATTTTTAAGCCAAATCTACTTAAAAACTCATTATAATTTTACCTTATTTTAAAAGGTTTATAAATGATAAAAAAAATTGATATTAACTCTTTAGCTTTTCAAAATGAGCTTGAAAATACAAAAGAGTTTACAAAAGATGTATTAAAAAAATATAATTTTGTTTTTAATCCTGATGATGAAGTTAATTTATCTGTACAAATGGGATTAGCTAGAAATATGCTTATTTATGGAAAAAGATATTGCCCTTGTTTTATGGTAGTTGAAAATGAAAATGAAAATAGACTTTGTCCATGTTTACCAGCTTTAAATAGTGAGATACCAAAAAATGGAAGTTGTCACTGTGGAATTTATTGTACAAAAGAGAAAGCTCATGAATTGCTTTTAAATATTGATACAAAAGAGGCTATAGCTACTCACTTTAGAGGTTTGACAAAAAAAGAGTGTGAAGATTTGCTTAGCAATTATGAGATAAATTCTATAGAACTAGAGGCACTTTTAGAAGCAAGAGATGAGGGTGCTGTAAATTTTTGTTTAGTAGATACAAGAGAGTGGATGGAGTGGGTTAATATTAGAATAAAAGGAACTGATTTTTTAGTTCCAACAACTAGTTTTTATAACTCTTTAGAGCAGATAAATGATAAAAAAGATATACCTATAATATTGTATTGTCATAGTGGAAGTAGAAGTGCTTATTGTCAAAGAATAATGCTAAATATGGGTTTTTCAAAAGTTATAAATCTTGATTATGGAATTATGAGTTTTGGTGGTGAAACTTTAAGAGGTGAGCCAAAATAAAATTTGGCTCTTTAAAATTATTCTAGAATACTTTTAGTTTCAACCTCTTTTATATATTTTCTTAAAAGTTGCATTGTAGATACAAATAAGCTCACCATTGCAGGTCCAATTATCATTCCCCAAAATCCAAAAGTACCAAGTCCTGCAACTATTGCAAAAAAGATGATCAATGAGTTTATTTTTGTAGGTGTTTTTACTATTTTTTTATTTATGTAGCTTATTATTAGCGGTTTTATAAAAGTATCTGCAATTATTGAAATAACTATTATAGAGTAAACTGCTATAAAAATTGCATTTGATATGGTTCCAGTACTTGCTTCATATAAAGCTACCGGAAGCCACATAATAACTCCACCAATAACAGGAACTAAAGATGCAAAACCATATAAAACTCCAAGTAAAAGCCCATCATAACCAAAACTACTCAAAAAAGCTCCAAAAAGAAAACCTTGAAATATTGCAGTTACTAAAATAGAGTAAAAAACTACACTCATTACACTTGATGATTCATTAAATAATATATTTGCATCTTCGTTATTGATAGGAGTTATATTTTTTAGATAAGTTGCAATTTGGTTTGAAAATAGGGTAAAAAAGAAGAAAAAGATTAAAATCAAAATCATATCAATCATAAATTTTGCACTATTTTTACCTAAAGATGCACTAAAAGATACAAGCTGTTGTACTGTTTTTCCTATATCCACAGATGATGATATTTTATTTATAAAATCATTTAAGAAGCTAAATTCACCTAAAAAGCCAATAATCATAGTTTTTATCTCTGTTAAATTTTGTATTAGGTGTTGTTGGTCCACTTGATTAAAAAATGTTGCAAATGAGATTATACAATATAAAATAGGTAAGAAAAATAATGCTGTCATTGCAAGAGTAAAAATTGTTGTAGAAAAGGCTCTATTTTTTACTTTATTATTTATTCTTAAAAACATTGAGTTTGTAGCAATAGTAAGCAAAGCTGCTACTGAAATTGATTTTAAAAATGGGTCAAAAAGTTCTATTAGAAAATAGAATAGAACAAATGCTAAAAGCATTAAAAAATATGCTGGTTTCAAAATAGGCTTCCTTGATTATTCTCATCTAATTTATTTTGAGGAGGAGTTAATCTAAACATTTCATATGTTTTAACACTAGCAACTCTTCCACGTGCAGTTCTTTCTATATATCCATTAGCAAGTAAATATGGCTCAATCGCATCTTCAATAGTTCCCTCATCTTCACTCAAAGCTGCTGCCATAGTTCCTAATCCCATAGGTCTTCCACGATTTGATATAAGAAGTTCAAGTAAATTTATATCCATCTCATCAAAACCATTTTCATTTATTCCTAGCTCATCTAAAGCATATTTACAAGTATTTAAAAGTATAGTTTTTTCACCTTTTACTTGTGAAAAATCTCTAACCCTTCGTAAAAGTCTTAAAGCAACTCTAGGTGTTCCTCTACTTCTTTTTGACATCTCTAAGCTTGAGTCATCTTCACATTCAATTCCCAATTTTATAGAAGCTTTTTGAATAATTTTTGCTAGCTCTTCTTCTGTATAAAACTGCATTCTAAAATGCATTCCAAATCTCTCTCTTAGTGGATTTGAAAGCATTCCAGCACGTGTAGTTGCACCAATTAGAGTAAATCTTGGTAAATCTATTTTTACAGTTTGCGCAGCAGGTCCTGAACCAATTATTATATCAAGCCTATAATCTTCCATTGCTGGATATAAAATCTCTTCAACAGCAGGACTTAAACGATGAATTTCATCTATAAAAAGAATATCTCCCTCTTCAAGATTTGTTAAAATTGCTGCTAAATCACCACTTTTTTCTATCATAGGACCGGCTGTTATTTTTATATTTGAGCTCATCTCATTTGAAATAAGATATGAAAGGGTAGTTTTTCCTAAACCTGGAGGTCCATAAAATAAAATATGATCAAGTGCTTCTGCTCTTTTTCTTGAAGCATCAATAAAAACTCTTAAATTCTTTTTTATTTTTTCTTGACCTATATAATCATCCCAATTTGAAGGTCTTAAGCTTTGCTCATTACTCTCTTCTTCAAAAGATACAGTTTCTACTTCTACTAATCTTTGCACTATAAAGCTCCACTTTTAAAATTCATTTTAGTACTCTTCTTCTTTTGATGGAAAATTTTGTGTTTGTACATCATCTCTGTAGCTATTTACAGCTTCTTTTACAAGTTTAGCTCCATTTAAATAGTGTCTTACAAATTTTGGTTTAAAATCTTCAAAAAATCCTAACATATCAGACCAAACCAAAACTTGACCATCTGTCTCATTTCCAGCTCCTATTCCAATAGTTGGAATATTTACAGCTTCTGTAATTTTTTTTGCAACATCACTTTTTACACCTTCAATAACAATTGCAAAAGCTCCTGCTTTTTCAACTGCTATTGCATCACGTATTAGTTGCTCTTCGTCTTCTTTTGTTTTTCCTCTTACTTTGTAACCACCTTCACTTCTTACATATTGAGGCATAAGACCAATATGTCCCATAACAGCAATAGCATTTGATGTAAGATGCTTTATAATATCAGCTTTATCTTCTCCACCTTCTATTTTTACAGCACTTGCAAGTGTTTCTTGATATACTTTTGCACAGTTTTTTAATGCCTCATCTTTATTTATATAAGTAGCAAAAGGCATATCAGTTATAACAAAAGCATCTTTTGCACCATTGCAAACAGCTTTTGTGTGATAAATCATCTGATCTAAAGTTGCACTTAATGTATCACTTTGCCCCATAAAACTCATATTTAAGCTATCTCCTACAAGTATCATATCAGCACTTTTTGAAAATAGGTTTGAAAATAGGGCATCATAGGCTGTTATAACTGTTAATTTTTGTCTATTTTTTGTCTGTTTTATCTTTGTTATATTCATTTTTTCAAAATCGTGTTTAATTATACTCATATTTAAAATCCTATATTAAAATAGTTAAGATTATAACTAAAAATAGATTTTAATTCGGTTTTAGATAAAATCAAAAAAATTTATTTTTAGGAAAAGAGTTGAAAAAATTAGTTGGATATATTACTACATCTTTACCAAGTAACAATTTTACAGTTGATTTGGCATATAGTTTAAAAGATAGTGGAGTTGATATTTTGGAGTTGGGTGTTCCTTTTTCAGATCCAGTTGCTGAAGGACCAATCATAGAAAAAGCAAATTTATTGGCTCTTAAAAATGGATTCAAAATTAATGATCTTTTTGAAGTTTCATCAAAAATTGCAAAAGATATTGACACTTTATGGATGGGATATATGAACCCATTTTATCACTATGGTTTAGAAAACTTTTTAAAAAAAGCAGAAGAGTTTGGAGTTTCTGGTACGGTAATTCCAGATTTACCATATGAAATGTCACAAAAATATGAACCAATTTTTAAAAAATATAATAAATCAAATATCACTTTTGTAGCCCCAACAACACCAAAAGAGAGAATAAAAACTCTTGTAGAAAACTCTTCTAAATTTATTTATATGGTTGCATATGCTGGAATTACTGGAAGTGGAAGAGAAGAAGATTTATCACAGATTATTGAAAATATTAGAGAGTATTCACAAACTCCACTATATATAGGTTTTGGAATAGATAAAAAAACTTGTAAAGAAAAATCAAAAAATCTTGATGGTGTTATTGTTGGAAGTGCTTTTGTTAAGCATCTTTTAGATGATAGTTTAAATAATAATGAAAAAATTAAGAAAATATCTAGCATAGCAAAAGAGATAAAGCAAAAAATTAACGAGTAGAAGATGAATTTTATTAATCCTGATTTAGAGTTTTTTGAAGAGAATAGAGATTGTTCATATTTTGAGGATCAAAAATCAGATATGAGATATAGATTTTTAAACTCTTGCAGTATTGAAGAGTATCAAAAAAAGCTAGAAAGAGGTTGGAGAAGGTTCGGAAAAATACATTTTGTACCTGAATGTAAGAGTTGTACAAAATGTGTATCTATGAGAATTGATGTAAAGAATTTTCAGTTTTCAAAATCACAAAAAAGAGTTTTAAATAAAAACAAAGATACAAAAGTTTTTATAAGACCTCCAACTGTAACAAAAGAGCATATGGATTTGTACCATAAATATCATACTATTATGCAAGATAAAAAAGATTGGAAGTATGTACATATAGACCATGAAGATTATATAAAATCTTATGTTGAAGGAAATACAAAATACGCAACAGAGTTTCTATATCTTAGAGATGATGAGTTAATAGGTGTTGCTTTAGTAGATATTTTACCAAATGCAATATCTTCAATTTACTGTTTTTATGATCATGATTTTGAAGAGTTTTCTATTGGAAAGTTCTCTATTTTAACTCAAATAAATATTGCAAAAGAGTTAAATATTCCATATATTTATTTGGGATATTGGATAGATAATCACTATTCAATGGGGTATAAAAAAGAGTATATGCCTTTTGAGGTTTTAAAAAATAGAGCAAACTTAAATGAAGAGCCAATATGGGAAAAATTCATACAATAAAAGTAGTTTTTTTCTAAATATTAAAAAAATCATTATAATTAAAATAAATTTTAAATATAATAGAAATTTAAAACGAAGGATTTGTATGAAAAAATTAGTTATTTTTCTATCTTTTGCCACTTTGCTTTTTGCCGAAGGTAGTGTTGAGCAAAAAACATATAACCCAAATGTTGATTGTCTTATTTTAGAAGATGAGAATTCAATAATTTGTAAATTTGAAGTTGAGTTAAATAATGAGAATAATCAAACATTGATTATAAACTGGATTGACCCAAATGGTACTGTTTCAAGAACGAGAGAGATGATAATACCAGCAGGTGACACTTCAGCCTATGATTTTAGATATTTAGATGGAAGAGAAAAAGGTAAGTGGGATTTTAAGATTATATACAATAATCAAGAGTACACAACAAAATTTGAGTTAAAATAATATTAGCTTTTTTTAGGCTAATACTATTTTTGTAATGTTATATGCTATAAATGACATTATCCAAGCAGTTGTTGTAGTAAAAATAAATAGATACACAAGATATTTCCATCCTCCAGCTTCTTTTGTAAATACCATAGAAGCCGCCAAGCAAGGCAGATAAATCATTACAAATACTATAAATGAGATTGCAGCTTCAAAAGGAATATTTGTTTTTATTTTTTCAACTAAAGTAGTAGTTGGTTCATCTGGATTTTCACTCTCTCCTAATCCATATAAAATAGATAGAGTCGAAACAACAACCTCTTTAGCAGCTAATCCAGCTTCAAGTGCAACAGCCATTTTCCAATCAAACCCCAAAGGAGCAAAAAAAGGCTCACTAAATTTTCCAAGTTTTCCTAAATATGAGTTTTCAAGATTGTATAAAGCTAACTCATTTTGTAACTCTTTTTTTACTTCATCATTTATTGCTAACTCTATTTTTTGATTTATTTCATCTTCAATATTTGGATATTTTGGGTAGTTACTCATAAACCATATTAAAATTGAAGCGGCTAATATAAATGTACCAGCTTTTTTTAGATACATAAAAGCCTTGTTTGTAATCTCTTTGTAAACTAGTTTTAGTGAAGGTAATCTATATTTTGGCATCTCCATAACAAATGGCTCATCTTTTCCTTTAAAAACTACTGCTCTTAAAAATTTTGCAGCAAATAATCCCAAAATAGCGCCACTAATATAGATTACAAATAGAATATTTCCAGCATTATTAGAACCAAAAAATGCACCTACAAAAAGTACATAAATAGGTAATCTCGCACCACAAGACATAAATCCAATAATAAATAGCGTTAATAATTTATCTCTTTCATTTTTTAAAGTCCTAGCTGCCATATAAGCTGGAACACTACAACCAAAACCAGTAACAAGAGGAATAAATGATTTACCATGAAGTCCAAATTTATGGAAAGTTCCATCTAGTAAAAAAGCAACTCTACTCATATAGCCAGTTCCTTCAAGTAGCGAAATTCCTAAAAATAAAATCAAAATATTTGGTAAAAACATTACAACAGCACTAACTCCAGCTATTACACCATCTCCTAAAAGTGAAGAGAGTTGATTATCTCCAATTATATTTTTAATAAGATCTATAAATGAAGAAAAAAAAGTGTCAATATAGTCCATAGGAATTTCTCCTAAGGTAAAAGTTAGCTGAAATAATCCCCACATAAAAAATAAAAATATAGGAAGACCTATAAATTTATTCATCAAAATTGAGTCAATTTTTTCAGTAGTAGTTTTTTCTTTAATCTCTTCAATTTTTACGCATTGTTGAATAAGGTTTTTTATAAAATTAAACCTTTTAGCCAAAATCTCATCATGGTTTAAAATATGTGTGGTAAAAGAGTGTTTAAAAGTAGTTTTATCTTCTTCAAAAGTTTTTATAATTTGTTCTAGAAGCTCTATAATTCCATCTTTTTTCGTAGCACTTGTTTTTATACAAGGTGTATTTAAAAGAGATGATAGTTTTTCATTATTAATTAAAATATTCTCTTTTTTTGCTTCATCACTCATATTTAGTGCAATAACCATTTTTTTATTTAAATCTAATAATTCACTAGTAAGTAGAAGATTTCTTTGAAGATTTGTTGAATCAATAACATTTAAGATAATATCATACTCATTTTGATTTAAAAAGTTTTTTACAACTTTTTCCTCTAATGAGTAGTTTTCAAGAGAATAAGAACCAGGTAAATCAATAATTTTAATATTATAATCTTTATATTTAAAAATTACCTCTTTTTTTTCAACAGTAACACCTGAAAAATTACCCACTTTCAATCTTGAATTTGAAATTGAGTTAATAAGCATTGACTTACCAACATTAGGTTGACCTACAAGAGCTATTTTTATAGTTTTATTCATTTTATTTTATCCAACTTTAATATTGATAGCTTCGCTATGTCTTAATGCAACTTTTGATTGATTTATTTTTATCTCAATAGTTTTTTTAGCTAAAGATTTTGCTGTTACACAAATTTCAGTTCCAACAATTATTCCAAAAGAATAGAGTCTTTTTTTTAAAACATCATCACAATTTATAGCTTTTATATTAGCCTTTTTTTGTAAATCTAAGTCATTTAGAGACATTTTATACCTTTAAATATTAATAATGATTATTATAATGTAAAATAGATTAAATTGTATTAACATATATCAATAAAATATAAGAAATATTTGAATTTTTTTTAAACTTTAGATATACTAGATTTTTATTTTTTAAAGGTGTTTTTATGTTGAATAATTATGAAGAGATTATAGAAGAGTTAAAAAAGATTGTTAAGCAAAAAGGTCTTAAATATACTGAGCAAAGAGAGATTGTTTTAAGTATATTACTTCATGCAGATGGTCATTTAACTGCTGAAGAGGTTTACAATCAAATAAAAAAAGATTATCCAAACTCAAATGTTGGAATTGCAACTGTTTATAGAGCTTTAAGTTTTTTAGAGGAAGTCGAGCTTATCGCTTCACTTAATTTTGGTGTAGATGGAAAGAAATATGAGAGTAATATTAAATCTCATCATGACCATTTAATCTGTACAGACTGTGGAAAAATAGTTGAGTTTGTTGATGAAGAGATTGAAAAACGACAAGAAAAAATAGCAAAAGCAAATAAGTTTAAAATAACTGATCATTCAATGCAATTATATGGTATTTGTGAAAGTTGTCAGTAAAATTATTTTAAATATAAAGACTCATAAATATAATTTATGAGTCTTTTATCTTTTTTAAATCAAAATTATTTTTGTTTTTTACCTGCAATTACAAGTCTTAAAGCATTTAATCTAATAAATCCTTCTGCATCTTTTTGATTATAAACTTCATCTTTTTCAAATGTTGAATATGCATCATCATATAAAGATTTACTTGATTCTCTTCCAATAACCATAACATTACCTTTGTAAAGTTTAAGTTTTACTTTTCCTTCTACATTTTTTTGAGTTGCATCAATTGCTGCTTGAAGCATTTCTCTCTCAGGTGAGAACCAATATCCTTGATAGATTAGTTTTGCATATCTTGGCATTAACTCATCTTTTAAGTGAGCAGCTTCTCTATCTAAAGTTAAAGATTCAATTGCTCTATGAGCTTTTAACATAATTGTTCCACCTGGAGTTTCATAACAACCACGAGCCTTCATACCAACATATCTATTTTCAACAATATCAACTCTTCCAATACCATGTTTATTTCCAAGTTTATTTAAAGCTAATAAAAGATTTGCTGGAGATAATTTCTCACCATTTAGTGCAATTGGGTCTCCATTTTTATACTCAATTTCAATAATTTCAGCTTGATCAGGAGCTTTTTCTGGAGATGTTGTCCATAACCACATAGACTCTTCAGGTTCAGCAGCTGGATTTTCTAAATGAAGTCCTTCATAAGAGATATGTAAAAGGTTTGCATCCATTGAATATGGGCTTATTTTTGGGTTTCCATTTTCATCAACATGCTTTTGAGAAATTTCAATTCCATGTTTTTTTGCATATTCAAGTAGTGATTCTCTTGAGTTTAACTCCCACTCTCTCCAAGGTGCAATTACTTTTAAATCTGGATTTAAAGCTAAGGCTCCAAGTTCAAATCTAACTTGGTCATTTCCTTTTCCAGTTGCTCCGTGAGATACAGCTTGTGCACCTTTTTCATTTGCAATTTCTACAAGTTTTTTTGCAATCAGTGGTCTTGCTATTGAAGTTCCTAAAAGATACTCACCCTCATAAATAGCATTTGCTCTAAACATTGGGAATACATAATCTTTTACAAACTCTTCTTTAACATCTAAAATATATACATTTTCTGGTTTAATTCCACAAGCAATAGCTTTTGCACGTGCAGGTTCAACCTCTTCACCTTGTCCTAAATCAGCTGTAAAAGTTATAACCTCTGCATCATATTCATCTTGAAGCCATTTTAAAATAATAGATGTATCAAGCCCACCGCTATAAGCAAGTACAACTTTTTTAATATCTTTTTTACTCATAATTTTTTCCTATTTTTGGTAATTTATGGTGTGGATAATACCAAAATTTTGTTGTAAATCCATTTAAACAATCTTTTGGTATTTATTAATTTTTAAGTAAATCTTTTTTATTTGCTATATTTTGTAAATAATCACTTATTTGGATTAGACAAAAAGTTATTATAAATATCATAAGTCCTGGAAAAAAGCTTAAATGCCAAGCAATATCAATTACAGCTTTTCCATCACTTAAAAGGCTTCCCCAACTCATTTGTGGTGGATTTACTCCAAGACCCAAAAATGAAAGTCCAGATTCTGCCAATATCGCACCGGCAACGCCAAATGAAAAAGAGATAAGGAAAATAGGAGCTAAAAGTGGAGCAAAATATTTTAAAATAATTTTTGTTTTACTTACATTTGCTATTTTTAATATTTTTATAAATGGCTTATTGCTAAGTGCAAAACTTTCACTTCTTATCATTCTTGACATTCCCATCCAACCAGTTATTGAGATTACAAGTATCAAAACAAGACTATTTGCTTCGATGTATGAAACTAAAGCTAAAAGAAGAAAAAATGTTGGAAAAGTTAAAAATAGGTCAATTACAATAGTAATAGTTTTATCAATATTTCCTTTAAAATAACCTGCAGTTATTCCAATAATAAGTCCCAAAAAAGATGAAAAAGATGCCGCTAAAAATCCTATTATAAGTGAAGTTTGACCGCCTTCTAAAACTCTAGCAAATACATCTCTTCCTAATCTATCTGTTCCCATGATGTGTTCCAAAGATGGAGATAGAAGGATTTTATTTGGATTTAACTCATATGGAGAAACTGTATAAAAAATAGGAGCTATAAACATACCTAAAGCTACAACTATTAATAAAATTAAAGAAAATCTAAACATTAATCTTTATAACTAAAGTAAGATAGTGAACTTTTACCAAACTTTCTAGTTTTTTCTAAACTAAATTTTCCTAAAATTTTTGGAACTTCAAGTTTTGACTCATGTTCAATTATGATTTTGAAAATATTACTATTTTCAATATTTTCAATCATTCTAAAAGATTTATCATAAATATCTTCCATTCCTTCTCTAAAATCAAAAGGGGGATCAACATATAAGATAACTTCTTCTTTAGAATTTTTTAAAAATTCTAAAATAAGAGGAGTTTGAACAAAAGCATTTCCTTGAATAGTTTGACACTTTTCAATATTTATACTTTTACAATTTTTAACTAAAATAGAGTAAGATTTTTTGTCAAGCTCAATAAAATAAGCTCTTTTTGCACCTCTACTAATAGCTTCAAGTCCAATAGAACCACTACCAGCAAACGATTCTATAAAGATTTTATCAATAATATCAAATTGTAAAACATTAAATACAGACTCTTTTAAAACTGCTTTTGAACTTCTTGTTACATCCAAAGATGGTAGGCTTAAAACTTTACCTTTGTATGCACCTGCAATTATTTTTGTTGTTGGTTTTGTTATCTGTTTTATTTCGTTCATTTTTTGCCTTTTTCTAGATTATCTAGCATAACTTTCAGCTCTTAACTCTCTTATTACATTTATTTTTATTTCACCTGGATATTGAACTTTCTCTTCAATCTCTTTTGCTATCTCTGTTGCTAATAAAACTGCTTCATCATCATTTACAAGTTTAGCATTTACTATAACTCTTACTTCACGTCCTGCATTTATAGCATAAGCATTTGTAACTCCAATTTTACTTGTAGTTATATTTTCAATCTCTTCAACTCGTTTTAAGAAGCTCTCTAAAACTTCTCTTCGTGCACCTGGTCTTGCAGCACTTAAAGCATCTGCTGCACAAACAGCTGCACTTTCAACATTTATTGGTTCTTCATGACCATGATGAGCATAAATTGCATTTATTACAGTTTCGCACTCTCCATATCTTTTACAAATATCAGCTCCTAAATCAACATGGCTTCCAGGTGCTTCATGAGTTAAAGCTTTTCCAATATCATGCATAAGACCAGCACGACGTGCAAGTATTGCGTCTCCACCCATTTGAGCGGCAATAAGACCTGCAAGATGAGCAACTTCTAAAGTATGTGCTAAAGCATTTTGTCCATAGCTTGCTCTATATCTTAATCTTCCAACAAGTTTAATTAGTTCAGGATGCATAGATTTAATTCCAAGCTCCATAACAACATCTTCACCCTCTTTTTGTATCTTTTTATCAAATTCAGTTTTTACTTTGTTATAAATCTCTTCAATTCTTGCAGGTTGAATTCTTCCATCTTCAAGTAGTTCTTGAATTGTTCTTGTAGCAATAGCACGTCTATATAAATTAAAAGATGAAACAGTGATAGTATTTGGAGTATCATCTATTATAATATCAACTCCTAAAAGCATCTCAAGAGCTTTTATATTACGTCCTTCTTTACCAATAATCTTTCCTTTTGTCTCTTCATCATTTAAAGGAATATTATTTATAAGTCGCTCCGCTGCAAACTCTCCTGCATATCTAGTAACTGCTTGAGATAAAATATTATTTACCTCTTGTTTTGAGTTTTGTTCTGCTAATTTATATTTTTTTCTAAAGATTGAAGCAATTTCAGCTCTTGAATCCTCTTCAACTTTTTTTAGCATTAGCTCTTTTGCTTCACTTTTTGTAAGTCCACTAGCATTTTCCAAGATTTTTATAGCTTCAAGAGTTTTTTGTTCATAAGTTCTTTTTTGCTCTTCAATACCATCTTTTAATATAGCAATTTTTCTATTATTTTCGCTAATTTCTTCTTTTTGTGCTTTAATAAGTCTTAATTCATTTTCAAGATGCTCATTTAGCTCTTTTTCTTTCTTCTCAATCTTAAAAAGCATATTTTCATACTCTTTTCTAGCATTTTTAAACTCTCTATCACACTCAAATTTAGCTTTTAATTGTGCATCTTTTAGTGCAACTTCTGCTTCGTGTTCTATAACTCTTGCTTTTGCCTTTGCTTGTTCTATGAAAACTTCAAACTTAGCTTTATTTATCTTCTTTGAAATAAAAACTGTAACAATTGAACTAAAAGCCCCAAATGCAACAGATATTAATAAAATCTCCATTTTAACCTATCCCGTAATTATATAATCTGCTTCAATATCGTAATTATCACTTAAAATTTCTTTACTTTTACAAAGTTCAAGTTGTATAAAAACTATTTTTGGTCTGTATTTTAATCTATAAAAAAATCTATCATACATACCTTTACCAAATCCTATTCTTTTATTTAAAGCATCTATTCCAACAATAGGAACTACTGCTAAGTCAATCTTATTTGGTTTTAAAAAAGAGTTTGTAGGCTCTTTAATATTAAACTTTTTTTTATGAAGAGGTAGTCTATACTTTACTATTTTAAAACTATCATCTTCCATAAATGGTACATAAACTATTTTTTTTTCTCTTCTTAACTCATTTATTAAAAGTGTTGTATCTACTTCTATATCAAGTGGAAGATACAATAAAATATTTTTTGCATCACTAATTTGTATAATACTCTTTAATTTTTTAATAACTCTCTTGTTTCTTGAGTATTTTGAAAAAAGTGCCACAAATTTTAATCTTTTAATACACGATTGTCGAAAATCACTTTTGTGATTTGTGTTCATTTAAGCCTCACTTAGGTAAAATCTCTACCTAAAAAACAATTTTATCTAAAGGAATTAAAATGAAGTTTAAAACTTTAGCAATTTTAACTATTTTACCAATTTTATTTTTTACTGCTTGTGATTCAAAAAGTGATAAAAATCAAAAACCTACAATAAATAGCGCTGAAAAGCAATTTAATTTAAATACAATTAATAACTCACAAATAAATATATCTTTAAATCAAGATAAGATAATTTTAAAAGATACAAATGATAAAATAGTTTTATTAAACTTCTTTACAACTTGGTGCCCAGCTTGCAAAGTTGAAATTTCAAATTTAGTTCAAATTCAAGAAACTTATAAAAATGATATTGTTGTAGTTGGAATTTTACTTGAAGAGTTTAAAACAAATGAAGAGATAAATGAGTTACTTAAATCTTATAATTTAAACTATACAGTAACAAACTCAAGTGAAGCTTTTGATTTAGCAAAATCATTGGGTGGAATTAAAGCAATTCCTACTATATTTTTAATAGATAAGCATGGAACATTTTTTCAAAAATATACAGGTTTAGTTCCAAATGAGATGTTAGAAGTTGATATTAAAAAGCTTTTAGAGAGATAGGATAAAAAATGTTTAGTTTTCTTAAAAAAAATAAAGATAAAGATAATCAAGTTGTTGAAAATAGTGAAGTAAGTGAGAACTTTTTTTCAAAAGCTTTTAGTAAAACTTTTGCTTCAATAAAAAGTGTAGTACCTCAAAAAAAAGAGAAAATATCTTTTGAAGAGATTGAAGAGATTTTAATTGAAGCAGATGTTGAATATGAAATTATAGAAAAAGCTATGAATGGTTTACCTTCTATGATTTCAAGAAAAGAGTTAAGACATAGACTTGTAATGCTTTTTGAACATGCTCCAAATGTTGATTTATCAAATATTCCAAAACCTTATGTAAGATTGATAATTGGAGTAAATGGTGCTGGAAAAACTACAACTATAGCAAAGTTAGCAGCTAAATTAAAAAAAGAGGGGCAAAGTGTAATTTTAGGAGCAGGAGATACTTTTAGAGCTGCTGCTATTGAACAACTTACTTCTTGGGCAAATAAACTTGATATTCCAATTATAAAAACAAAACAAGGTCATGATTCAAGTGCTGTTGCATACGATACAATTTGTTCAGCAATTGCTAGAAATATTGATAATGTTATTATTGATACTGCAGGAAGACTTCAAACTCAATCAAACTTAAACAATGAGTTAAAAAAGATAGTCAAAGTTTGTGAGAAAGCTTTAGAAAATAGACCTTATCAAAAACTAATGATTTTAGATGGAACTCAAGGAAATAGTGCAATTGCTCAAGCAAAAGCTTTTAATGAAATTGTAGGAATAGATGGTATTATTGTAACAAAACTAGATGGGACTGCTAAAGGTGGAGCACTATTTTCTATATCAAATCAGCTTGAACTTCCTATTTTTTATATAGGAGTTGGTGAAAAACAAGATGATTTAATAGAATTTAGTCCAGATTATTTTGTAGATAGTCTGCTTGATGAGATTTATATTAAAGATTAACATAAGAGGGAAATATGAAAAGAAGAACTAAAAATTTTGTTGAAGATATATTAATTATTATTGGTGTATTGTTTATTTTATATTTAATCTATTTTTTTGTTTTTTCAAAAGATAATGATTTATCATTTGAAACAGCGACAAAAGAGAGTAAAGTAGAAATGGAAACAAAAGATTCAAAAGTATTTGTTTCTGAAAATGGTTTTTTATCTCAAATCTATGAAGATATAAAAAATAAACTCTTTGCAGATAATAATGAACTTTTAACTATAAAAAAAGTTGAAGAGGAAAATAAAGAAGATAATACAAAAAATATCTATCTTTCTCAAAGAGCTGAAATATTATCAAAACAAGAAGAGAGAGTAAAAGAGGATTTAAATACTCAACAAGAACAAACTACTAAAAATGAAGAAAATATCTCTACAGAAAATAGAAATATTGAAGCTTTAAAACAAGAAGAGATAAAAGATAAAGTTGTTGAAAATGTAGTTGAGCAAAGAGTTGAAAATAGATTAGCTACAGAGCAAAAAAATGAAGAGCCAGTTCAACAAATTAAAGATAATGATCATAAAGATGAAACTATTTTACTTGAACCAAAAACTACATTAGAAACAAAAACTTTAGAAGATGTAAAAACAGATGAGAACAGTGAAGAAGTTCATCATGAAGTATCAAATATTGATGACTTTTTTGATAGATTTGAGAAAAAAGTTTATAGTAATATAGATAGAAATTTTGATAAAACAACTTTTAAAAGAGGTGAATTTGTAAATATTAGAGTGACTATTTTAAAAGATGGAAGTTATGAACAATTAACTTTTCTAAATGGAAATAGTGATTATTTTAATAAAGTAAAGCCGCAAATAGAAGAGATTTTCCCTTTAAAAATTGAAGAAAATCTAAAAAGTCATTTTCCTAGATATTATAGAATGAAGATAGCTTTTTAACTCTATCTTCATTTTTTAATTATTTAAACTCTATTCCATATTTTTCTAAAAGATTAACCCAAACAATACTATTTCCATCTTTATCAAATAGTGCTGGCGTTCCTTGTACATTTAAACTTATTCCTAAATTTATATGCTCTTCAAGCTTTTTCTCTAGTTTTTCTAACTCATTTTTAGAGTATTTTGCATTTTTTACTTTACTTAAATTATCGCCAATATTAAATTCAAACATTGCATTAATTTTTTCATCTCTTGTTTTTTTACTCATAATGTATATACTTAAATCTTTTGCATTTTCATGAAAGTCTAAAGGGAAGAAAAACACTTTTATTTTTACTTTATCTTTTATTTGTGGTAAAAATGACTCAAACTTTTTGCAATATGAACACTCTGGATCTGTAAAAAGAGTATACTCATCCTTTCCATTTCCATAAGTAAAAGCCTCTTTATCTTTTAAAATAGCTAAGTTTACAGGAGCTTTTATTTGCATACCAGTTGTTGTATTTATAACAGCACCTGATATAAGATAGTTTTTATCTTTTGTTAAGAAAATTTCATCTTTATTTCCTTGAACAACTATTGAAAGAAGATATAAGCTTCCTATATCGTAAGCTTTTTCAACTTTTATACCAGCTTTTTTAAACAGTTCTAAGCTTTCAAACTCTAGCATCTGTTTGTTTGTTAGCTCTTTTTCTTTTGCTTCTAGGTTTAAAACTAGTAACAAAGATAGAAATATTACATTTTTTAATATTCTAAACATTCTTTTCCTTAAAATTTTTTTGCAATTCTTACTAAAATTTGGTTAATAGTTGATGAATTATATTATTAAAATTTTAATTAGATATGTTGTAACAAATGATATTAAAATTCCATAACCAACTATTGCAGAACTAAGTCTTGGAGCAAGTCCAGCCATTGCTGCTATTGCACCTGCTGTTATCATTGGAGCCATAGCAGCTTCTAGTATTGATACAGTTGAAGCTAGATTATTCCATCCAAAAATTTTACAAATAATAATTGCAATAATTGGAGCAAAAATAAGTTTAACAAATAAAGCTACACTAAAAGGTTTTATATCCTCTTTTGGAAGTCTAAGTTGAAGTTGAAGTCCAGCTGCTACAAGTGCAACTGGAACAGTTGTTAGGGCAAAAGCCTCTAATACTTTTGTAATTGTAGGATTAAACTCCACTCCAACTAAAAATAGAGCAAAAACTAGCGTTAAAAATGGTGGAAAAGTTAGAACTTTTATAGTGATTAGCTTAAAAGTAACCTTTGTTTTACTTGTATATATTGATACTATAAATGTCCCATATATTGCAAATGCCAAAAAGGTTCCTAGTTGATCATAAACTAGTAAATATGGCATAAAATTATCATTTGGTAAATAAGTATCAAGTAGTGGAATACCCAAAAATGAGCTATTTGTCAAAATAGCAACTAGCATTAAACTTCCAGTTACCTCTTTACTAAAATCAAAAATTTTTGATAAAAAAAGAATTAAAAAAGCACTTAATGTCATAACAAGCCAAGCAACAATCGCTGGAATCATAAGTTCCAAAGAGAAGCTTATTTTTGGTGTTTGTAAAAGCACAATTGCAGGATATGATACATAAAGTACAAATTTATTTAAAGCAATTGAACCATCCCTTTGCATAATATTTAAACGATTTAACATATACCCTAAGAATAGGGCAAATAAAATTAATAATATATTTTCCATCAAGCCTACTTACATATATTTGTTTCACACATATTTTCAGGAGTTATTTTTCCAAACTCATTAACGTAGCCAATTCCCCATTTTGACATATTTTCTAGCACAGGACGAAGTTTTTCACCACTTGAAGTTAAACTATATTCAACTTTAGGAGGAACTTCTGCATATACTTCTCTATGTATTATATTTTTTTCTTCCAGCTCTTTTAATTTTACAGTTAATGTTTTTTGAGTTATCTCACTTATTATCTCATTCAACTCTTTAAATCTTTTTTTACCATCTAATAGATGCCAAATTATTGATAATTTCCATCTATCGTTAAAAATATCAAGTGTAACAGCAACACTACATTTATACTCTTTATCGTTTATATAATACATCATAAAATCCTTAAATCTAAAAAAGAACTTTATTATATCATAAAGAGTATTAAACTCCATTACTTACCTAAAGTAAAGTAAGAGAATTTTAAGTTTAGTGTATATATAATTTGATATATTTAATTTAAGGAGCTATTATGAAAAATATTTTAATTGTAAATGGGCATCAATATTATGATGTTGTAGCTAAGGGTGAATTAACAAATAAAATTATAGAACGTGCAACTGATTTTTTTAAACAAAATGGATTTGATGTTAAATATACACATATTGAAAAGGGTTATGATATAAAAGAAGAGTGTGATAAATTTGAGTGGGCTGATGCAGTTTTATTTCAATATCCTACTTATTGGATGGGAGTTCCTTGGATTAGTAAAAAATATTTTGATGAAACTTTTACTCAAGGAAGACACTATACAAGTGATGGAAGAAGTAGAAGTGATGAGAGTAAAACTTATGGAAGTGGAGGACTTTTAAAGGGTAAAAAATATATGTTAAGTATCACATACAACTGTCCAAAGAGTGAATTTAATAATCCAAATGGTTTTTTTGATGGATTATCACTAGATGAAGCAAATGTTGCTACTCATAAAACTTTTCAATTTGTTGGATTAGAACCTTTAAAAACTTACTCTATGCATGATATTTTTAAAGGAGATTTGGATTTAAATAAAGAGTTAGCTAAATTTGAAGATACTTTAAGAGAGAATTTTTTATAAAAATAGAGGATTTGAGAATGAGTTTATTATTAAACAAAGGTAAAATAGGTAATTTGGAACTAAAAAATAGAGTTGTAATGCCACCTATGTGTATGTATAAAAGTGATAATAGTGGAGAATTAAAAGATTTCCATATGTTTCACTATACTTCAAGAGCAATGGCTGATGTTGGTTTAATTATTGTTGAAGCAACATCAGTTGAGCCAAAAGGAAGAATTTCATCTTTTGATTTAGGACTTTGGGATGATTCTTTAATTGAAAATCATAAAAAAATGAATGAGAAGTTACACTTATTTGGAGCAAAAAGTTCTATACAATTAGCTCATGCAGGAAGAAAATCTGAAGTTGTTGATGATATTTGTGTAGCTCCAAGCTCAATTGCTTTTAGTCAAAAATCACCATATAAAGTTCCAAAAGCGTTAAGTCTTGAAGAGATAACAAAAATAAAAGAGTTGTTTGTAAATGCTGCAATTAGAGCCGAAAAAGCAAATTATGATTCAGTAGAACTTCACGCTGCTCATGGATATTTGTTGTGTGAATTTTTATCACCTTTAACAAATAAAAGAGATGATATTTATGGTGGAAGTTTAGAAAATAGGTGTAGATTAGTAATTGAAACTGCAAAAGAGATAAAAAATAGGGTAAAATTACCCCTTATTGTTAGAATTAGTGCTGATGAATGGATGCAAAATGGATGGAATATAGAAGACTCTATCTATTTAAGTAAAGAGTTAGAAAAAGTTGGAGTTGATTGTATTCATGTTTCAAGTGGTGGAAATATAGAAAATCCAGATAAGATACCAAAAATTGAACCATTTTATCAAGCTAATTGGGCAAAAGAGATTAAAAAAAGTGTAGATATTCCTGTTATTGCTGTTGGTTTAATAACAACTGCAAAAGAGGGTGAATATCTTCTTGAAAATAGTTTTTGTGATTTTGTTGCATATGGAAGAGAGTTGCTTAAAAATCCAAATCTTGTATTTTATGCTGCAAATGAACTAAACGAAAAAGAGAAAATTAATAGCTCTTATGCAAGAGCATTTTAAAAATAATATTAATAAAAAATAAGGATAAATTTATGGAAAAGACTTTTATGGAAGCAATGGATTTTAGACATGCTTGTAAAATATTTGATGAGACAAAAAAAATAAGTAGTGATGATTTAAATTTTATTTTAGAAGCAGGAAGAAAATCTCCTAGCTCATTTGGACAAGAGCCTTGGAAATTTTTAGTTATTACAAATCCTGAATTAAAAGCAAAAATAAGACCTTTTTGTTGGGATCAACCACAAATTACAACTTGCTCACACTTAGTTGTTCTTTTAGCAGCAATTGAAAGTACAAAACCAACTTCAAGTGAAGTTTTAAGAAAGTTTAATAGAAGAGGATTATCACAAGAGATGGTTGAAGCCTATATTAAAAAATATTCTAGCCATTTAGAAGATACTTTTAGTAGTGATGAAAAAACTCTTGCTTGGACATCAAGACAAACATATATTGCAATGGCAAATATGATAACAGCTGCTGCTGTAAAAGGAATTGACTCTTGTCCAATTGAAGGATTTGAAAAAGAGAATGTTGAAAAAGTTTTAAACTTAAATACAAAAGAGTATCAACTAAGTGTAATTGTTCCTTTTGGATATAGAATAAAAGAGCAAAGCATACAAATAAGAGAAAGTCTTGAGGATATTGTTGAATTTATAAACTAAGTAATAAAATGTTAATATATATCAAAATTTAAAAATTATTTAAGGGCTTAAAAAGATGCTAAGTATTAGTGATATTGAAAACTGGCTTAGAGATTATGGTATAAGCAACTATCATATATCAGAAGATTTTTATGTTTCAGTTCAAGGAAATGTAAATCTAAGTGAGAAACTAAAAGGTCAAAAACTTCCTATTAAGTTTGATAGAATAGATGGATATTTTGATATAAGTAATAATGAGTTACCTAGTCTTGAAGGTTGTCCAAAAATTGTAATGAAAGATTTTAACTGTTCATACAATAAATTAACTTCTCTATTTGATTGTCCTGTTGAAGTTGGTGATTTTGATTGTTCTCATAATAATCTAAAAAACTTATCATATGGACCAAAAGAGGTAAAAGGATTTTATGATTGCTCTTTTAATGAACTTATTTCAATAAAAGCAAGTCCTCGTACTGTAAAAGGTCATTTTAAGTGCAACAATAATCGTCTTACTACTTTAGAAGGTGGACCAAAAAGTATTGATACATATTTTGATTGTTCAAATAATATTATTGAAAGATTAATTGGTGGACCAATTTCAGTAAAAGAGGATTATCTTTGTCATACAAATAGATTAACTGATTTAGATGGGGTTGCAGATGAAATAGGAGGAGATTTAGTAACAGATATTAAACTAAATATTACTTCTAAATTTGAAGAAGATGGACAGTTTTACAGATATAAAGGTAGCGAAGCTGTTTCTCATATTTATAGACCAGTAGTTGCATTAACAAATAATGAAGATATTCAAGCATGGCTTGATAAGTTTGATATAAAAGGAACTACAATTTTGCCTGATAACTCTGTTGATGTCCACGGTGATGTAAAGTTATCAAATAGACTTCCAAACCTTTCAAAACTACCAATAAATTTTAATTGTGTAGATGGAGATTTTGATATAAGTGAAAATGAATTAACTTCTTTAGAAGGAAGCCCTACAAGAGTTGGTGGAAGTTTTTTTGCTCATAAAAATGAATTAAACTCTCTTCGTGGAGGTCCAAAAGAGGTTAAAGGAAGTTTTGTAATATTACATAACAATATAACATCTCTTCAAAACTCTCCAACTATTGTAAAAGATGATTATATATGTTCTCATAATCCTTTAAGAACTTTAGAGGGTATAAACTCAGTTCAAGGATATGTTTTTACAGGAGTTTATATTCCAAGACTTAAGTGTCAAAAATATAACTATAAAGGGATTACAACTTATAAATATCCAGGTGATGCTGTTATGAAATATTTAGATGAAGAGTATATTTCATTAACAGATGAAGAAAAAGCATTTGAAAGTACTAAAAAGAATTTAGAAAAAGTTATCAAAAAAATGTTAAATGCAAACACACTTACAAAAGAGATGATAACAGATAACTTAATTAAAAATCTTACAAAATATCAGCTTGACCAATTAAAAACAAAAGTTTTATGGATTAAAAATCCACCAAATGAAGATAATAGTGATATTATAAGTGAAGATGATATTATGAAATTGGCATTTGAGAAAGAGCTCTAAGCTCTTTTAAGCCATAAAACTTATTTTTTGGATATAATCGCCAAATTAAAATTAAAAAATCACAAAAAAATAAAAATAGTTAAATAAAATGGAGAAGTTGTAATATGGTTCAAATAGTTAATTTAAAAAAATCTTTCGGAGCAAGAGTTCTTTTTTCTGAGATAAATCTAAAGTTAGATGCAGGGAAAAGATATGGTTTAATTGGTGCAAATGGTGCTGGAAAAACTACATTTCTAAAAATTCTTTCAGGACAAGAAGAGGCTACTGAAGGAGAAGTGCAAATTCAAAATGGTAAAAAAGTAGGGGTTTTATCTCAAAATCAATTTGCTTTTGAAAATTTTACTCTTTTTGATACAGTTTTAATGGGAAATAAAAGACTATATGATGCTATAAAAGAGAAAGAAGAGCTTTATATGAGTCCTGAGTTTACTGATGAAGTAAATAATAGGTTGGCAGAGCTTGAAATTATTTGTTGTGAAGAAGACCCAACTTATGAATATGATATTAAAGTTACAAAAATTCTTGAAGATTTAGGTTTTCCAGCTTCTACTCAACAAAATTTAATGAGTACTTTAACAGGTGGTGATAAAGTTAAAATACTTTTAGCACAAGTTTTATATCCAAAACCAGATATTTTATTTTTAGATGAGCCTACAAATAACTTAGATATTGATACTATTGGTTGGCTAGAAAATCAACTTCAACACCACGATGGAACAATGGTTGTAATCTCTCATGATAGACACTTTTTAAATGCAGTTTGTACAAATATTTTAGATGTTGATTTCAAAAAAATAAGAGAGTTTAGTGGAACTTATGATGATTGGTATATAGCTTCAACTTTAATTGCAAAACAGCAACAAATAGATGTAAATAAAAAGCAAAAAGAGAAAGAGGAGCTTGAAAAATTTATTGCTAGATTTAGTGCAAATGCATCAAAAGCAAAACAAGCAACTTCAAGACAAAAACAACTTGATAAATTAGATATTCAAGCTATTGAAGTATCAAGTAGAAGGGATCCATCTATTATATTTAGACAAAAAAGAGAGGTTGGGAAAGAGCTTTTAACTGTTAAAAATATCTCAAAATCTTATGGAGATAAAGTAGTATTAAAAGATATTTCATTTACTCTTGAAAAAGGTGATAAAATTGCATTAATTGGTCCAAATGGAGTTGGGAAAACAACACTTTGTGAAATCTTAGTGGGTAATTTACAAGCTGATAGTGGAGAGGTTTTATGGGGAGCAACTATTCAAAACTCTTATTTCCCACAAAATACAACTGATATTATAAATGGTGATATGACTTTATATGATTGGTTGAGAGGTTTTGATAGAGATGCAGATATTGGAGAGATTAGAAATTGTCTTGGAAGAATGTTATTTAACGGTCAAGAGCAAGAGAAAAAAGTAGATTCTTGTAGTGGGGGAGAAAAACATAGAATGATGCTATCAAAAATTATGTTAGAACAAGGAAATTTCATTTTATTAGATGAGCCTACAAACCACCTTGACCTTGAAGCTATTATTGCTTTAGGAGAGGGGTTACATCAATATGCTGGTTCAGTTATTTGTGTATCTCATGATAGAGAGTTACTTGATGCTTATGCAAATAGAATTATTGAAATTCAAAATGATGGAACTATTATTGACTTTAAAGGAAGTTATGAAGAGTTTATGGAGTCTAAATCAGCTTAGCGACTGTAAATTAAACTTTGTAAACGACCTCTAGCCCTTTTTCTTACTTTGTATATTTTTCCATAATTTCACTGAAAAATATACAAAGTTGAGGATAAATCTCACTCCAATTTCTCATACTAGTTCTTTCCATTTTGCTTGAACCTCCTGTGTTTACATATCATCTTGTAACATAAGTAGCTCTTGAATGTTCAAAAATGTTTTTTACAAGTTCCTTTAGCTCTTTATCAAATTTATTTACAATACAATTTTTATACTCTCTATTTTTGAATACATTTCATCTTCTGTTAAAATTTCAATTCCAAACTCTATAGCTTTATCATATTTACTTCCAGCATCTTCACCATAAATTAAAAAGTCTGTTTTTTTAGATACACTAGAACTTACTTTTGCTCCTAAATCTTCTAAAAATAGTTTTATTTCATCTCTACTTTTACTCATTGTTCCAGTTATAACTACCGTTTTATTTTTAAATGGATTATCTTTTGCTTCTTCTTTTATAGTTACTTTTGGTTTTAAAATATCAAAAAGCTTTAAAACAAATTGACGATTTACTCTAAAAAACTCTAAAAAAGAGTTTGCCATTTGTTCACCAATCCCATCTATACTTATAAGATCTTCAAATGAAACATCTACTAAATCTAAACCAAATTTACTACAAATAGATTTTGAAGCAACTTCCCCAATATGTTCTATTCCCAAAGCAGTAAGAACTCTATATAGTTCACTATTTTTAGAATTTTCTATAGCATTTAATAGATTATTTATTTTCTTTTCTTTAAATCCTTCAAGGTTTTCTAAATCCTCATATTTTAAAGAGTACAAGTCTAAAATATCAAAAATCTTTTTTTCATTTACTAAAAGTTCTACAATTTTATCTCCTAATCCATCTATATTTAAGCAGTTTTTACTAGCAAAATAGATTATAGAGTTTACAACTCTTGATGGACAGTCAAGATTTTGGCACTTAATCATAATATCTTCTATTAAAAGTTCACTAGAACAATCAGGGCAAATAGTTGGTTTTAAAATCTCTTTTTCATTTCCATCTCTTCTATCTTTTAAAACTTTTGTAATTTTTGGGATTACATCTCCGCTTCTTATTATTATTATCTCATCACCAATTTTTAAATCAAGTCTTTGTATCTCATCAAAATTATGTAAAGTAGCACGTTCTACATTTGCACCTTCAATTAAAACTGGTTCAACTATTGCAACAGGAGTTACAGCACCTGTTCTTCCAACTTGTAAAATAATATCTTTTAATTTTGTAGTTTTTTCTACTGCTGGAAATTTATATGCACAAGACCATCTTGGAAATTTTTGAGTAAAACCTAAATCTTGCTGAGTCGTTATATCATCTATTTTTATAACCATTCCATCTAAAAGCATAGGAAAAGTATCTCTTTTTTTTATCATATTTTCATATAATTTTTTTATATCATCTATATTTTTTACTAAGGTTTGCATAGGAGTTTTTACAAATCCTAAAGAGAATATGTAATCCATCATTTGAGATGTTTTTTCAAAATTTAAACTATTTTGACCAACTCCCCAAGCATTAAAAAAGAGCTTTCTTTTTGAAGTAATAGAAGAATCAAGTTGTCTTAAACTTCCAGCTGCTGCATTTCTTGGATTTGCAAAAGTTGATTCACTATTTTTTAATCTTTCAATATTTATAGCTTCAAAATCACTTTTTTTAATTACAACTTCACCTCTTATTTCAATAAGTGATTTTTCCGCAATTTCTAAAGGTATAGATTGTATCGTCATAGCATTTTGTGTAACATCTTCTCCTATCTCTCCATCACCTCTAGTAATAGCTTGTTTTAATATACCATTTTCATAAATAAGATTTAAAGAGGCTCCATCAAACTTTGGCTGACAAAAGAACTCTAAATTGTCACCAACTTTAGAAGCTCTTTTTATCCAATCTTCAAGCTCTTTGTCATTAAAAACATCTTCTTGTGACCACATACGACTTAAATGATTTGCCTTTTTAAATCCTTTTAAGATAGCTCCACCAACTCTTCTATTTGGTGAATTAGGGTTTATTAAATTTGGATTTTTATTTTCAAATTCTAAACACTCTCTTGCTAACTTATCGTACTCTTCATCACTTGCTATTGGTTCATCATCAACATAATATGCTTTTGCCCAAGATATTAATTTTTCTATATTTATACTATATTCTTCTTTTGTCATATTTTATCTTCTCTATAAATTTTTGAGTAATATTGTATCATTTTTTACTAAGCAATATCTAAAACTATATTATTTGTTATAGTTTAATTATTTAATTATGTTATATTTAATTATCATTAAAATATAAAGGGGAGATATGATGGAAGGGTTAAATTTTACTATTGCAAAAAAGATGATGCTATTTGCTATAGTTATTTTTGTTACAATTTTTATTACAGGTGTTTTGAAGTTTAATAATCTTTTAAATACTGAGAAAAACTTTAATATATTCAAAGATAGGGCAGTTGCTGGTAAGTTTTATGTTTTGGAAGTTGAAAAAGAATTAAATTTTGTAGCTAGAAATTCAAGAGATATTATGCTTGGGAATGCTTACGAAAATAATATCAAAAATCTAGAAAAGAGTAGAGATAATATTATAAAATCTTTTGATGGTTTATTACAAACTTCTCAAAATGAAGCTGAAAAGAATGTTGTTTTGGAAGTAAAAAAAACAGTACTTGATTTTATAGAAGATGGATATAAAAAGATGAAATCTCTTGAAACTGTTGAAAGAACTCCAGAAGTTTTAGCTGCAATGTATCAAGCTTATAAAAAAGATGCAACACCTCTTGCAAACAAAAGTAGAGAAAACTTTTCTAAACTTATAAAAGAGAAAGAGGAAGATTATAAATTTCAATCAGAACTTTACAATAAGCAGATGAAAGGTTTGAAAAATATTATAATAATTGAGTCTTTGGTTCTTGTTTTAATAGTTATTTTGTCTTTATTACTTCTATCAAGAGATATAATTCAATCCTTAAATAAGTTTAAAAAAGGACTTACATCATTTTTTGACTTTATGAATAAACATAACTCTAAAGTTGAGTATATAGATATTAAAAATAGTGATGAATTCGGAGCTATGGCAAAAGTAGTAAATGATAATATAAAAATTATAGAAAATAGAACTTTAGAAGATAAAAAACTTATAGATGATGTTTTTGTTGTTGTAAATAGAGTAAAGCATGGATATTATAGTCAATTGATTAAAGAAGATACGTCAGATGAGATTTTATCTACTTTAAAAAATAGTATAAACGATATGATAAGCTCTACAAAACAAAACTTTATACAAGTAAATAATATATTAGAAGAGTATGTAAAGTATAACTATAGAGAAGAGTTGAAGTTAGATGGAATTGAAAAAGGTGGAGTTTTTGAAGCTTTAATAAATAATATAAATCAACTAAGAAGTGCCATAAATGATATGCTTAAAAAAGATAAGCTAAATGGTCTTATTTTAGATAAATCTTCAAATGAGTTGTTAATAAATGTTGATAAATTAAATAATAGTTCAAATGATGCAGCAGCAAGACTAGAGGAGACAGCAGCTGCTTTAGAAGAGGTTACAAGTAGTATTGTAAACTCTAATAATAAAATAAGTGAAATGTCAAATATTGCAAAAGATGTTACAAATGCAGCATCTTTGGGACAAGAATTAGCAAATAAAACTGTTTTATCTATGGATGAGATAAATGTTCAAGTAAATTTAGTAAATGATGCAATTTCAGTAATTGATCAAATAGCATTTCAAACAAATATTCTTTCATTAAATGCAGCAGTTGAAGCAGCAACTGCTGGTGAGGCTGGAAAAGGATTTGCAGTTGTTGCTCAAGAGGTACGAAATCTTGCAAGTAGAAGTGCAGAAGCCGCAAAAGAGATTAAAAATATAGTTGAAAGTGCTACATCAAAAGCAAATGATGGAAAACAAATAGCAAGTAGTATGATAGAAGGTTATAAAGGATTAAATAGCTCTATAAATCAAACTATTTCTTTGATACAAGATATAACAAGCTCGTCAAAAGAGCAACAAAAAGGAGTTGAGCAGATAAATGATGCAGTTTCATCTTTAGATAAACAAACTCAAGAGAATGCAAATATTGCTAGAGTTGCTAGCGATATTGCAGCAGAAGCTTCTTCTATGGCTAAAAAAATACTTGAAAATGCAAATTCAAAAGAGTTTTCTGGTAAAAATAGTGTTGAAGATGATTTTGTGAAAATGTTTAAAAATAGTAAAAAAGATATTTCTTTAACTCTAAATAGTAATGAAAATAAAGTAGAAAAAATAGAAAATCAAAAAGTAGAAGATACAAAAACAAATGCAGATGAGTGGGAGAGTTTCTAAACTCCCACTTTTATTTAAAACTTTTTTCACTTCTCATAAATCTTAAATTATAAAAACTTAATTTGAATTTTAATATTAAGAAAAAATATATTAAAAACTATAAATAATTTTATAAATATATAATTTTTTTAAGTATAAATGATATATTATTCCGCGAAAAATAAAGAATTTAGGAGTAATGTAATTTACAACAATACAAAATAAGATTCTAAAATCTATTTTATTTACTAGGAGTAAAAATGATCAAAAACTTAAAGATTAGAACAAAACTTATTGTTTTATCTTTTGTTTCCTTAGCTATTGCACTATTTTTAGGGATTACAAGTATTTTTAAATTAGAAAATACAAATGAGGGCTTAAAAAGAGTTTATCACGATAGGGTACTTCCTTTGGTGCAATTAAAAAATATTGCAGAAGCATATGCAGTTAATATTGTTGATACAGCAGTAAAATTAAGAAATGATAAAATATCTTTTGAGAAATGTGTTTCTAATATAAATGAAGCTAAAACTATTATTGATAAAAATTGGAATGAATATTTAGCTACAAACTTAGATGATAAAGAAAAAGAGATAGTAAAAAATACAAAAACTATTCTTTCTAAAGCAAATAATACTACAGATAATATACAACAAGCATGTACAAATAAAGATTTAGAAAAAATCACTTCAATAGTTATAAATGATTTATATGAAACAATAGAGCCTGTTTCTAACAATATTGCACAATTAATGGAGCATCAATTAAAAGTTGCTGCAGAAATAAACAATCAAGCAAATAAAGATTATGATAGTACTGTAATTCAAACTATTATTACTATTGTATTTGCTTTTATATTGTTAATATTTATATCTTTTTTAATAATTTCAGATATGACAAACAAAATAACAAATTTTAAAAATGGTTTATTAGGATTTTTTGCTTATTTAAATAGAGAATCTATAAATTCGGAACTTTTAGAAGATAAATCAAAAGATGAATTTGGTGAGATGGCAAAAGTTGTAAATCAAAATATTTTGAGAACTCAAAAAGGTATAGAAGAGGATAGAAAATTAATAAATGAAACTATTGCTGTTTTAGGAGAGTTTGAGCAAGGAGATTTATGTCAAAGATTAAATTTAGATGTTGAAAATCCTGCTTTAGCAGAATTAAAAAGAGTTATAAATAATATGGGAACTGTTTTAGAAACAAATATTGATAATATATTAAAAGTTTTAGAACAATATTCAAATTATAATTACCTAAACAAAATAGATCAAAAAAGTTTAAAAGAGCATCTGTTAAAACTTGCTAATGGTGTTAATACTCTTGGTGATTCAATAACTAATATGTTAGTTCAAAATAAATCAAATGGTTTAACGTTAGAACAAAGTTCTAGTTTACTTCTTGCAAATGTTGATAAATTAAATTTAAGTTCAAATGAAGCAGCAGCTTCGCTAGAAGAGACAGCAGCAGCACTTGAAGAGATAACAAGTAATATTAGAAATAATACAGAAAATATTGCAAAAATGGCTAAGTATTCAAATGAAATTACAAAAGCATCATCTGATGGAGAAAAACTTGCTAATAAAACAACTTTAGCAATGGATGAGATAAATACTCAAGTAAATTTAGTAAATGATGCAATTTCAGTAATTGATCAAATAGCTTTCCAAACAAATATATTAAGTTTAAATGCTGCTGTTGAAGCTGCAACTGCAGGTGAGGCTGGAAAAGGATTTGCTGTTGTTGCTCAAGAGGTAAGAAATCTTGCAAGTAGAAGTGCAGAAGCTGCAAAAGAGATTAAATCTATAGTTGAAGAAGCTACAAAAAAAGCAAACGAAGGTAAAGATATTGCAAATGAAATGATTCAAGGATATAAAAGTCTAAATGATTCAATAAACTCAACGATAAATCTAATTTCAGATGTTGAAATGTCGAGTAAAGAGCAATTATCTGGAATTGAACAGATAAATGATGCAGTAAATCAACTTGACCAACAAACTCAACAAAATGCTGCAATATCAACACAAACAAATGATATAGCAATAACTTCAGATAAAATTGCAAAATTGATAGTTGAAGATGCAAATAAGAAAGAGTTTCATGGCAAAAATGATATTGTTGCAAAATCTATAGAACAAAATTCAAAAAAATTTGATAATAGTTTACAAATTAAAAAAGCTAATTTAAATAAAATTTCAACAAAAGAAAATTCTTCGAAAGTAATTCAAAGTAGCACTCAAGATAGTGATGATTGGGAGAGTTTTTAAACCATAATATAAACATTTAAAATGAGAATAAACCTCATTTTAAATGTTATTTTATAATATGTCCAACAAATTTTGACATATTATTTAATATCTTTCCACCTCTTCTAAATCCTAATGCACAAGCTTCATACGAGTAGAAAACTCCAGCTTGATAATATTCACCATTTTCATCTTTTGGAAACTCTACGTACTCTTGATAAATTGGTTTATGACCTTCATAATCACCATTAGTTTCTATATCAGTTGAACCATCTGGATTTATAATTTTTACATTTGCACCCTCTCTTCCAAAGGCTCTTTTTTCTACATATTTTTTACCTTTTAGTGGCTCAAAAGATGTTTCAAGCAGAAGTGGATGATTTGGATATAAATCCCATAAAATTTTCATAAATGCTTTTGATTGGAAGATTAATGTATAAGCAGGATTAAAGATAATCGCTTTTTTTTCTTTTATTATTTCAGTTAAAAGTAAAGCTAAATCACTCTCTTCAATTCCAATATTTTCCCAAGGAATTAGTTTAAACCAAAACTCAAAAAGCTCATCATTTTTGAAAATACCATCATCGCTGAATGATACATTTTCAATGAATTCAAAATCAGTATTAAATCCAGCTTCTTGTGCAATATGTTCTAAAAGTTTTGTAGTATTTATATCTTCACTTGAAGTTGAAATACTAGAAAATAGTATTTTCCAACCAAGTTGTGAGTAATATTCATCAAATTTTTCTATATCACTATTTAGCGTTATTATTCTTTTGAAATTATCTTTTAAAGCATCATAAAGATTGTTAAACTGAGCTGCTTCATCTAAACCATTTTGTTTTAGCATCGCCCACTGGATAATTGCAGTTTCAAAAACTGAAGTAGGTGTATCTGCATTAAATTCAATTAATTTAATTGGTTTACCATCTATTCCCCCAGCTAAATCAAATCTTGAATATAAATGCCAATGAACATCGTTTTCCCAAGACTCTTTTACAAGTTCTACCAGGTTAAAAGGTATATTTAGTTCATGAAAGAGTTCATTATCTATTACAAATTGAGCAGTTTCAGTCACCATATCATAAAGTTCATTTGTTGCCTCATAATAAGCATTTGCTTCATCTTCTGATATTACTACTAGTTTATCACAAATATATGAACTATCATCACTATCTGTGTGCCAAGTAAATCCAATACTTTCCAAATATTCAGGTGTTAGTGCTTCTATTTTTTCTAATTTCATATCAACCTCCTGTACTTTGAGTTGTAGATTTTGTACTATTATTGTTTTGGCTTGAATTTTGATTATTACCACCAAAAAAACCACTTTGTTTTGTAGCTCCAGCTGTACTTGATGGTTTATTAAATGAGCTTTGAGATTTACTATAAGTTTGTGGAGATTTGTATTGAGCTGCTTTTTGGTTTTGGAAATTTTGATTATTAAATAGTTTGTTTCCAAGCCAAGAACCTATCATTGCTCCTGCTATTGAAGATAATAATACTCCACCAAGCCCCATTCCTCCACTACTCATTTCTGGATTTGTAAGAGGTGATGTTCCCGCATCTATTTTTGCCTCTTCTTCTTTAACAAGTTTATCAATCTCTTCTTGTGACAAGATTCTTTCAGTTCCATCTGGATTTCTAAGAACTATTGTAGTTTTTGCAGCTGGAAACTCATCTGCAATTTTATAGCTTCCATCAAGAGCTTTTTCAACTATAACAAAAGCACCTTCTTGTTGGCTTGCATTTGTAAAAGTTCCATTTGACTGATTATTTTGGTTTGAGTTATCATTGCAAGCATTTAATCCTAAAATCAAAAATGTAGCAAGACCACCTTTTTTTGCCAACTCTTTTAATGTTTTGATATTTTTATTTTGCATATTTATCCTCTCTTTGTTGTTTTTCTAAATTTACTCTTATTTGGTTTTTTATTTTTTGTTTTATCTTTACTTTCTCTTTGTTTTGAATCAAATTTTTTATCTTTTATAGATTTTTTTTCTCTTATTTTTGTTCTTGGTTTTTTCTCTTTTGTAGCAAATCCTTCAAGCTCAACTCTAGGAATTTTAAGTATTAACTCTTTTTCTATTTCAGCCATAAGTTTATAATCTTTTACACTTAAAAGTGTTATAGCAACTCCATCATTTCCAGCTCTTGCAGTTCTTCCAACTCTATGAGTAAAATCATTTATTGTTTCAGGTAGAGCAAAATTTATTACACAAGGAAGATTTTCTATATCAATTCCACGTGCTGCAATATCTGTACAAACTAAAACTCTAATCTCTTTTTCTTTAAATTTTCTCAAAGCCAATGCTCTTGAACTTTGTCTTATATCTCCGTGGATACAAGATGCTTTTAAACCATCAAGATTTAGATTTTCTACTAAATCATCAGCTTCTAATTTTCTATTTACAAAAACTAATACTTGAGATATATTTCTTGAACCTATTAAATATGATAAAAGTTCACTTTTTTTATCTTCATCTACAAGAACTATTTGATGTTCTATTTTTTCAACATGATCTCTTTGATTTGTCACTTCAATTACAACGGGATCTGTTAAAAACTCTTTCGCAAGTTTTTTTACTGTTGAATTTATAGTTGCACTAAACATTGAGATTTGTCTATTTTTTCCAATATGTGGTAAAATTTGTTCAACTTCTTCTAGAAATCCCATATCAAGCATTGTATCAAGCTCATCAATTACAACTCTTTGCACACTTGAAAGATTTATAGTGTTGTTTTTTATATGTTCAAGTAATCTTCCTGTTGTAGCAACAGCAATATCAACTCCAGCATTTAACTTTTTTTCTTGGTCTTTTATTGAAATTCCACCAAAAATAGCAACTTTTTTAATATCAATATATTTTGAATAATCATCAACTGCATTTGCTATTTGTTTTGCTAACTCTCTTGTTGGAACTAATATTAAAGCTCTTAAAACACTATTTTGTTTTTTTTCATTTATTTTTTCGCTATTTTTTTCTTTTACTAAATCTTCTAAAATAGGAAGTAAAAATGCACAACTCTTTCCTGTTCCACTTTTTGCAACTCCTATAATATCTCTTTTTCCTAAGGCAACAGGAATCGCTTTTTCTTGAATAGCAGTTGGGTTAGTATATCCCAAATCATCTATGGCTTTTAAAATGTTTTCATTTAGTTTTAAGTTTTGAAAAGTTTTTATAAAAAATCCTTTGTTAAAATGTTAGATATATTGTAGCGAAGTTGAAATTAGATTTAAGTTTAGTTGATATTTTTTTACTAAATTTAATAATAATTTATATTTTGAAAAATTATTTATATATACAAATTTCTCAAAAATCGAATAATAAATATTATATTTTTATAAAATAATATTTTTAGATATTTTAATTAAAAAAACAACTTATTTTTGCTAGAATTACACCTTGCTTACAAATAAAAAGAGTTTAGGGGAGATGGTGATGAATGTTAAAAAAGTTATTTTAAGTATGGTTACAGCTACTTGCTTATTTTCTATAAATGCAAATGCTTTAACTTTAAAAGAGACTTTAAATGAAGTTTTAGAGACAAATCCAGTAGTTCAAGAGAGGCTTAAAAACTTAAATGAAACTAGGGAAGATTTAAATATTGCAAAATCTGAATGGCTACCATCTTTAGATTATAGAGGAACTATAGGAAGAAATAATAGTGGTGATTTAAAAGACGGTGATGTTTCTAAAGGTTCTAGTTTCAATCATAATGTAAGAGATAGCTCATACTCTCACTATACAAACTCATTAAAACTTACACAAAATATTTTCAATGGTTTTAGTACAACAGAAAAGATAAATTATCAAGAAGCTAGAGTTTTTGGAGCTGCTTATCACTATTTAGAAAATGCAAATGATGTAGCATTTAATATGACACAAGCTTATATTGACCTTTTAAGAAGTTATCAACTATTGCAAAATGCAAAAGATAATGTTGTAATAAACAAAAAAATCTATGAAGATGTACAATCTCTTTATGACCAAGGACTTACAACAAAATCAGAGATGACAAAAATATATGCATCTTTATCTTTGGCAAATTCAAATTTGGTTGTTCAACAAAACAATACTATGGATAAAGAGTTTAAATTTAAAAGACTTTATGGAAGAAGCGTAAATGTAGGAACTTTAGAGGTTCCAAAACTTGACCTTGCAATGCCAGAGAGTAAACAAAGAGCTACTATGATAGCAATACAAAATAATCCTTCAATGATTGTAAGTAGTTATAATATTAAAGGTGCACAAGCACTTTATAGAGAGAAAAAAAGTAAATTTATGCCTAGTGTTGATATAGAAGCTGAACAAATGTTTAATGACTATACAAAAGATAATGGTTTTGATAGTGCTGATGATAGACAAAGAATCTATGCTGTTTTAAATTGGAATTTATTTAAAGGTGGAGCTCATAGTGCTGATTTACAAAAAAGTAGAAGTACAATAAACAAAGAGCTTGAGCTTCAAAGAGATTTAAAAAGACAAACTATAGAAGGTCTAGAACTTTCATGGAGTGCTTATGAGATGCTTGGAAAACAGCTAACGGAATTATATAAATATTATGAGTATTCGCAAGAGACACTTTCAAGCTACCAAAGTGAGTATGAGATGGGAAGAAGAACACTTCTTGATCTTTTATCTGCTCAAAATGACTTGATAAGCTCTAAGGCACAAATTATAAATGCACAAATGGATAGACTTTTTGCACAATATAGAATTTTAGATGCTATGGGAATGCTTGTTAGTTCAGTTTTGGATGATAAAGATTATGCAAAAATTATAAAAACAACTACAAATCCACTTGATTTGGCAAAAGATGAAATACCAGTATTATTAGATGTTGATAATGACAAAGTTGTAGATCATCTTGATATTTGTGACAACTCTGTTGTAGGAAATAATGATGTTGGTCCTGATGGTTGTAATAAAGAGAAAAAAGATAGTGATTTTGATGGAATTAGTGATGAAAAAGATAAATGTCCAGATACTCCATTTGGTGCAGTTGTAGGAGCGGATGGTTGTCCTGTTGGAACTGAAAATAAATTTAATATGACAAGTGGAGAATATATAAATAGTGTTTTAGCTTATGGTGCTGAGAGTCCAAAAAAATCTGAAAAATTAGGACTTTATGACTATGAGTTTAATGTTGCAGCAAATAAAAATATTGAATCTACAACACTTGATAAGCATCTAATGTACGATGATTTTGCTATGATAAAAAGATTTGATTTTGTAAATATGAATAACAAAGATGAATCAAAAATAGATGAAATAGCAAAAAAACTTAAAGAGTATAACGGTACAAATGCAGTTGTAACTCTAATAGGAAATACAAGAGCTACAAAAAACAAAGAGGCAAGTTTTGATAAAGGTTTAGAGTATGCAAACTCACTTAAAGCAGAACTTGTAAAAAAAGGTGTAGATGAGAAAATAATAGTTACACAATCAAGAGCAGATTTAGATAAAACATATACACAAACAGTTAGAAGTGATGCAAGTTTAAATGATGTTGTTGTAGCAGCTTTATATGTTCCAAAATCTTCAATTACAAATAACGATAATGATGGTGATGGAGTTATAAATGAACTTGATGAGTGTCCAAATACTCCAAGTGGTCAAATGGTAAATGAAAAAGGTTGTGCAAATACTATTAATCTTCAAGTATTATTTGAAAACGATAGTGATAAAGTAAAAGGAAGTAGTTTAGAAAAAGTTAAAGCTTTTGCTAATTATTTATTAGAAAACAAGGATTTTGAAGCTAATATTACGGGTCATGCAAGTCAAAGTGCAAATGAAAGTAATAAAAACAGTTACAAAAATAGTGCTAAATATAATTTAGAACTATCTTTAAAAAGAGCAGAAGCTATTAAAAATATTTTAGTTCAAAATGGTGTTCCATCTTCAAGAATAACATCTACAGGAAAAGGTTTTGAAGAACCAATCATGAGTAATGATACAGAAGAGGGAAGAGCTACAAATAGAAGAATAGAGGCTGTGCTAATAAAAAAATAAAAATTAGGACACAAGCTAATGGTAAATAAAAGTTTACGTAAAAATGATACTTTGTTGGACTCTTTAGTTCTTTATACTAGGCTTTTTCATAAGCCATTTTCTGCTGAATCTTTGCTTCAGGGATTACCTCTTGGTAATAATGAAGCAGATCAGCTTCTATTTTCTAAAAATAGTTCTAAATCTATGTTTAGTAGAGCAGCAGCAAGAGCTGGTCTTAAAACAACTATTATTGAAAAACCAATTAAAGATATTTTAAATATACAACTTCCTGTAATACTACTTTTATCAAATGAAAATAGTTGTATTTTGGACTCTTTTAATGAAGATAGAACAAAAGCAAAGATTATTTTTGCTGGAATTGATGATCCTCTTGAAGAGTGGGTTGAGGTGCAAAAGCTTGAAGATGAATATTTAGGTTATGCTTTTATGCTCAAAAAAGTTTATGAATATGAGCATGATAATGGTAAAAAGACTTTAGCAATTGATAATCAAAAACATTGGTTTTGGAGTACTTTAGGAGTTTCAAAAAAGATTTATATTGATTGTATAATAGCTTCGATTTTAATAAACCTTTTTGTGCTCGCAACTCCACTTTTTACTATGAATGTTTATGATAGGGTTATTCCAAATAATGCACAAGAGACACTTCTTGTTTTTACTATTGGTATTGTTGTTGTATTTATTCTTGATGCCATTTTAAAGTTTATTAGAACCTATTTTCTAGAAATGGCTGGGAAAAAGAGTGATATTATAATGTCTTCAATTATTTTTGAAAAAGTTTTAGATATGAAGTTAAGTGAACACCCAAAATCTGTTGGAAGTTTCGCAAATAATCTTAAGAGCTTTGATAGTATAAGAGGTTTTTTAACAAGTTCTACTTTGACTGTATTAATTGATTTTCCATTTGCTATTTTATTTTTAATAGTAATTGGATATTTAGGTGGTTTTTTGGTGATAGTTCCGATTTTTATTATCACGTTAATCATAATTTATGCAAAAATAATAAAGGACCCACTTAAAAAAAGTATTGAAGCAACTTATGAAGCAAGTGCAAAGAAAAATGGAATTTTAATAGAGAGCTTAAATAATATTGAAACAATAAAAGCTCAAGGAATGGCTGGAAATGTTCAGTACTCTTGGGAAGAATCAACTGGTGAAATAGCAAATAAAGGTCTTAAATCAAAACTAATATCTGCTTCTATTCCAACAGTAACAGGGCTATTAACTGGATTAAATACGGTTTTAATTGTTGTTTTTGGAGTTTATTTAATTCAAGATTTCCAACTTACAATGGGAGGCTTAATTGCTACCATGATTTTATCAGGTCGTGCAATTGCACCTATGGGGCAAATAGTTTCACTAATTACAAACTATGAAGATACTAAACAATCTTTTAAAATGTTGGATGATATTGTAAATAAACCTCAAGAGAGACCATTTTCTAAAGAGTTTGTTAAAAAAACAAATTTAAGTGGAAATATTGAGTTTAGAAATGTAAGTTTTAGATACCCAAATAGTGAATCATATGCCTTAAGAAATGTAAGTTTTACTATAAAAGAGGGTGAAAAAGTTGCTTTTATTGGAAGAATTGGAAGTGGAAAGTCAACTATTGCAAAACTTATTTTAAAACTATATGAACCAGAAGAGGGAACTATTTTAATAGATGGTATAGATATAGCTCAAATAGACCCAGCTGATTTAAGAAAAGGTATTAGTTATGTTCCGCAAGATATTCATCTTTTTGGAGGAACAATAAAACAAAATATTTTAGGAATTCATAAATTTATAGATGATGAGTGGATGTTAGAGTGCTCAAAAATAAGTGGAACAGATGAGTTTGTAAGAATGCATCCTGCTGGTTATGATATGCCTTTAGGAGAAAGAAGTTCAGGACTTAGTGGAGGGCAAAGACAAAGTGTAGGAATTGCAAGAGCTTTGATAAATAATTCGGATATTTGGATGTTTGATGAGCCTACAAATGCTATGGATCAGACAAGTGAAAGTATAGTTTTAAATAATTTAATGAGTAAAGTAGAAGGAAAAACACTACTTTTAGTTACTCAAAAAATGAGTATGGTAGATTTAGTTGATAGAATAATAGTTATGAATTTTGGGTCTAAAGTTTTAGATGGTCCAAAAGATGAAATTATAAATAAACTTGGAAATAGTGGTGAAAAACAATGAATAAGATAAAAGAGTTTTTAAATAGTCCAGAAATAAATAGATTAAAAGAGATTTTTAAACTATTTAATAATAACGATAACCTAAAACTTCCAAAAACTCCACTAAACAAAAATGATTATGAGTATATGAAGAGTTTAAGTGCTGCTGTTGTTTTTAGCTCATCAAAAAAACTTCACTGGGTTTTAATCTCTTTTTGTATTACAATATTTTTATTTATTACTTGGGCTGCTTTTGCCGAAATTGATGAAATAGCAAGGGGAAGTGGAAAGGTTGTTCCAAATGGTCAAAATCAGATAGTTCAAAATCTTGAAGGTGGAATAGTTCAGGAGATTTTAGTAAAAGAGGGCGATATAGTTGAAAAAGACCAAGTATTGATTAGAATTTCAAACGAAAAAGGTACAAGTACGGCTATGTCAAATGAGATAAAGTCTTATTATCTGCAAGCTCAAATTAAAAGATTAGAAGCAGAGTTAAAGCGAGCTCCTTTTGAGTATACTAAAGGTGAAAATCAAGAATTAAATGAGTTTTTAGATAATGAAAATGAGCTTTATTTAACAAATCAAAAGCAGTTAGAGTCAAAAATATCTATATTAAAAGAGCAGATAAAACAAAAAGAGAATGACCTAAAAGATGCAAAACAGACTATTGAGCATATGAAATTTAGTGTTGGAGCTATTTCAAAAGAGGTAACTATGACTAAACCAATGGTTGAAAGAGGAATTAGATCTCAAGTTGATTTTTTAAAGTTACAAAGAGAAGAGAGCGATGCTAAAAATAAACTTCAAAGTGTTACTTTATCTGTTGATAAAATTAATTCAGAGATTTTAGAGTTAAATAAAAAAATAGATGAGACAAATGAGATAAATGATGCAACAATAAGAGAGAAGTTAAACGAAGCAATTAATAATCTTAAAGATGTTGAAGCAAACAAATTAGCTTCAAGTGACCAAGTTGCAAGAACTGTTGTAAAATCTCCTTCAAATGGAATTGTTCAAAAACTTCATATAAATACTGTTGGTGGAAGTATTAAACCTGCTCAAGATTTATTAGAAATAGTTCCTACTGATAGTAATTTAATAGTTGAAGTAAAGATTTTACCAAAAGATATAGCATTTATATATCAAGGGCAAAAAGCTATTGTTAAATTTTCAGCATTTGATTTCTCTATTTTTGGTGGACTTGATGGTCATGTTATAAATATAAGCCCAGATACAATAGTTGAAAAAGATGAAAAAACTTTTTATATTGTAAGAATTGAAACAGAGAAGAACTATATAGGTGATGAGAAAAATCAAAAACATATTATTCCAGGTATGATAGCAGATGTTGATATTTTAACTGGTAAAAAAACAGTTCTTGATTATATTTTAAAACCAATCTTAAAAACGAAAACATATACATTTACAGAGAGATAACATTAAAAAAAATGGGGGTATTTGAGTATGAAAAAAATTTCTTTATATACAAATCTAAAAAGAGACTATGAAAAAATGAAAAATAGTCTTATTGATTATGATTTAAAAAATATAGAAAATAGGGAAGAGTTACTTACTTTAAAAGAGAATCTTATTATTATAAATACTTCTGTAAATCTTGATAAAGAAGAAGAAACTATTGAAATATTGTTAGAAAATGGAAATAAAATTTTAATACTAGAGAGTACTCCAAAACTTATAAATGCTCAAAATTGGTTACTTTTAGGTGTTCATGGTTATGGAAATAGTATGATGAATGATATTTATTTAAAATCAGCAATTCAAACAATAAACAATGGTTTAACTTGGTTAATTCCAGATATAACAATGGAAATTTTAAGTAAATTAAATAGTGATAGTTTAAATCAAAAAGATGTTTTAAATCAACTCTCTAAAGCTGAGCAACAAGTAGCAATATTATTAAAAGATGGGCTATCGAATACAAAAATTAGTGAAGAGTTAAAATTATCTATAAATACAGTAAAATCGCATATAAAAAATATCTATTTAAAGCTTGAAGTGAAAGATAGATTTTCATTTATAAATCTTTTAAATAAAAAGTAAAAAGTCTATTTTATAGACTTTTTATTCACCTTTTAAACCTCTTCTCATAGCTTCAACTAATCTCTCATCGGCTTTTGTTTTGGTAAAAAGTTCAAAGGCAAGGACACCCTGATAAAGAAGCATATCTTCACCATCTTTTATTTTATTATTTAAATTTTTTGCCAATGCTAAAAATGGAGTTATTTTTCCATAAATACAATCAAAAGCAAAAGATGACTTACTTAAAATATTTTCAAGTATCTCTTTAGAAGTTGGTAAAAAATCATCTTTTAAACCAGCACTTGTTGAGTTTACAACTAAATCAAACTTTTCATTTTTAAAATCAAAATCTTCAAAACTAAAAGCTTTTATACCATTATTTTTAAAAAATCCTAGTTTTTCTTTGCTTCTATTTAGAACTACTACATCAATATTTTGTTCTTGTAAAATCAAAGCTATAGCTTTTGCAGTTCCACCAGCGCCTAAAACTAGAACTCTTTTTATATTTCCAAAACTTTCAATTGCTTTTAAAAATCCAGGTGCATCTGTATTGTAGGCTACAACTTTTTCATCTTCTTTAATGTAAGTATTTACAGCCTCTATTTTTTGTGCAATTCCTCTTACAATATCTGCTTGTTTAAAAGCTATCTCTTTATGAGGAACAGTTATATTTGCACCGCTAAAACTATTTTTTATAAATTCTTCTTTTATATTGTCACCATTTTCTAAATGAAATTTTTCATAAGAAGCATCAAGATTTAGATATTTAAATCCTGCATTTTGCATTTGTGGAGATTTTGAGTGAGCAACAGGATTGCCAAATATACAAAATTTTTTCATTTTATTTATTGCCTTTATTTAAAGTTTTTTTGCATAAAAATTAAAGATAGGAAAGTCTCCATAATCTCTTTTATAAATAAAAACTCTTTCAAAAATAAAGTTAGAAAAACCAACTTTTTTGGAAATTGCTTCAAGCTCTTCTTGAGTAAATCCAAAGTGAAAAACTCCTTCATTATTATGTTTTTTGTGAAAAGTTCCATCTTCTTTCTCTAAATCATTAATGCATAAATAACCACCATTTCTTAGAGCTTTAAAACTCTTTTCAAAAAATATATCAAGATTTTCTATATGATGAAGTGACATTGAAATAACAATCAAATCAAAGCAGTTCTCTCCTAAATCGTCATTTAAAATATCGTGTTTTTTTGCTTTGATATTTGTAAGTTTCCTATCTTTTGCTTTTCTATTGAACTCTTCAACCATGCCATTTGAACTATCAAGACCTAGTACCTGATTATTCTTTTCTACTAAATCAAATGCAATAAGACCAGTTCCACAACCATAATCAAGAATGTTTTTTATATTTTTAAAATCTATATTATTTTTTAAATGTTTTATACAAGCTTCAGATTTTTCAATACTTACATTTTTTTTATCCCAATCTTTTGCTCTTTCATCGAATCTACTCAAAATTTATCCTTAAAGATTTTTTGGCTAAATTATATCAAAAGCAAATAAAAAGAAGAGCAGATGGAAAATAGAGTTTTTTACACTTTTACTGATGAAAATGATGGTAATTTAGCATTTCATGTAGAAGATAATGAAATAAATGTAATAAAAAATAGAAAAAATCTGGCTTTAAAGCTAGGTTATAATTATGAAGATTTGGTCTATATGAATCAAATTCATAGTTCAAATATTATTGTTGTAGATGAAAATAGTCCAAAATTAGTAGATAATTGTGACTCAATAATCACAAGAAGTAAAAATCTTCCACTTATGGTTATGGTTGCTGATTGTATTCCTATTTTGATGTTTGATGATAAAAAAGGAATAATAGCTGCTATTCATGCTGGAAGAAACTCTACTTTTTTGGAAATTTCAAAAAAAACAGCTGAAGTTTTTATTGAAAAATTTTCTTCAAATCCAGAAGATATAAATGCAGTTTTTGGAGCTTCTATTCAAAAGTGTTGTTATGAGGTTAGTGAAGATTTATCAAAAATTGTAGTGAACTCTTTTGGAAAAGAGTTTGTTAAAAATAATTATATAGATTTGCAAGGAATAAATAAAAAACAGTTAAATGATTTAGGAATAAAAAATATAGAGATATCAAATATTTGTACAAAATGTGGAGATAAACCATATTTTTCTTATAGAAAAGATAAAAAAACTGGAAGATTTGCTGGAATAATTATTTTGAAAGATTAACTATAATTAATAAAATGGTAAAATCTATATTTAAAGTTTTAAAGATTGGATAAAAATGGACGAATATATACTAAAAATTTCTACAAAAGATGAAAAAGGACTTATTTATAATATATCTAAAGTTCTTTTTGCAAATAATTTAAATATTGACCAAAATGCTGAGTATGTGGATGAAGAGACAAATGAGTTTTTCATGAGAAGTTTAATCAGTGGAAAAGTTATGGAAACTATTTTGCAAAAAGAACTAAAAGAGGTTTTGCCAAATGGTGCAAAAATAACTTTAAATAAAAATACAAAAAAAGATGTTGTTCTTCTTGTTACAAAAGAGAGCCATGTTTTAGGAGATTTACTTATAAGATATAGTTCAAATGAGCTAAATGCAAATATCAAAGCAGTTATTGGAAATCATGAAGATTTAAGAAATTTAGTTGAGAAATTTGACATTCCATTTTTTTGTATAAGTGCTACAAATTTGAGTAGAGATGAGCATGAAAGAGCAGTTTCTCAAAAAATTGATGAATTTAATCCAGAGATTATAGTTTTAGCAAAATATATGAGAATACTATCTTCACAGTTTGTAGAAAAATATGAAGGTAAAGTTTTAAATATTCATCACTCTTTTTTGCCTGCATTTATTGGAGCAAATCCATACAAACAAGCATTTGAAAGAGGTGTTAAAATTATTGGAGCAACTGCGCATTATGTGACAAATGATTTAGATGAAGGTCCAATTATTTTCCAAGATGTTGTAAGAGTTGATCATTCATATAGTTGGGAAGATATGCGAAATGCTGGTAGAAATGTTGAAAAAATTGTACTTTCAAATGCTTTTGAACTACTTTTAAATGACAGAGTATTTATTCATAAAAATAAAACGGTGATTTTATAGTGTTTAATATAGTACTTCATGAACCAAGAATGCCAGGAAACGTAGGAACGATAGGAAGAACTGCTGTTGCTTTAAAATGTAAACTTCATTTAATAAAACCTTATGGTTTTGGAGATATTACTGAAAAAGAGGTGCGAAGAGCAGGACTTGATTATTGGAAAGATTTAGAACTTTTTGAGTATGAAAATATTGAAGATTTTTGGGCAAGAAACCCATTTTCTTCTAGACATTTTTTTGCTACAACAAAAACAACTCAACCTTATTTTGAGGCAAAATTTGAATCAGGGGATTATATATATTTTGGAAGAGAAGATGCAGGATTACCTTCATATATTTTAGATAAAAATAAAGAGAGTTGTATAACAATTCCAATGGCAAAAATTGCAAGAAGTTTAAATCTCTCAAACTCTGTATCTATAATTTGTTATGAAGCTTTAAGACAAAACTATATAAATTTTGAGACTATTTAATGAAAACATCTAACATAACAAGAGATACTTTAATACTAGGATTTGCAATTTTTTCTATGTATTTTGGGGCTGGAAATATTATTTTCCCACCATATTTAGGATTAATAAGTTCTAGTGATTGGAAAATATCTTTTTTTGCATATTTTTTAGCCGATATTGGATTTGCTACATTTGCTATGTTTGCTTTGCTTAAAGTTGGAGGAAATGTAGATAATTTAACTTCTAAATTAGGAACAATTAACGGAAAAATACTTATGGCAATAATTATTTTATGTATTGGTCCATTAATTGCACTTCCAAGAACAGGAGCTGTAACTTATGAGATGTTGGTAGTTCCATATTTTGGAGCTAGCACTTTTAACTCTTTAATCACATCTATAATTTATTTTGGTTTAATTCTATTTTTTACATTAAGACCAACTTCTATGATTGAAATATTGGGAAAGGTATTATCTCCTTTGCTATTTTTATCTTTAATTATTTTAATAATAAAAGGAATTTTCACTCCAATTGGAGAGATATCACAAAACACTACAAATGATAGACTGTTTTTTGATGGTCTTCTTTTGGGTTATCAAACTTTAGATATTTTAGCAGCTTTAGCATTTGGAATTATTATTATAAAAATATTAAAAACAAAAGGTTATACAAACAAAAAAACAAACTTTAAAATAGTTGGATATGCTTCTTTAATTGCTGCTTTTGGAATAATGCTTGTATATTTTGGTTTGACATATTTAGGAGCAACTTCTAGTTTAGTTTATGAAACTAATATTGAAAAAGTAACACTTTTAAATAATATTATATACCAACTTTTTGGAAGCAATGGAGCTATTATTTTAGCATTTGTAGTATTTTTAGCTTGTTTTACAACAGGATCTGCACTTGTAAGTGTTACTGCTGAGTATTTCTCAAAAGTAAGCCAAGGAAGGTTTAGTTATAAAAAATTGGTTATTTTAACTTCACTTTTTGCAGTAGTTGTTACAAATTTTGGCTTAGAAAGTATAATTAATTTTGCAGCACCAATTTTATTTATAGTATATCCAGCTGCTATTATTTTAGTTATTTTGGCATTTTTTGATAACTATATAGACAATTTAAATATCTACAAATTTTCAAGTTTCGGAGCAATTATATACTCAATTTTTGAACTTATATCAAATAGTTATTTAAAGTTATCATTTATGGAAAATATTCCTTTGGCAAAAGAGGGATTAGGCTGGATTTTACCAGCAATCATTTTTGGAATTATTGGGTTTTTAATTAAAAGTAAAAGAGTTCGTTCTAAAGTATAGAACGGCTCTTTTTAAGAACTTTAGAAACAGCATTATACTTTTTTTCTAGCTCAACTCTTTTTTTAATATTATCTTTATCTATATTTTTTAATTCATCTTTTATTTTACTTTTCTTATTTTCAAGCTCTTCTATTATATTTAGAAGTTTTTTCTCTTGAGAAACTTTTAGATTATCTTTTTCTAAATATTTTTTTACTTTATCAACAATTTTACTTAGTTTCATTTTCATCTCCTATTTGTTTAACTATACCATCATTTAAGAATAAAATATTAGCAACTTTTACAAGTTTTTTCTGAATAGAGTAACCCGTAGCACTATCGTTCATATATGAAGTTGCCATTGTTGCTTTTATTTTATCTTCCCTTATAAGTGTATCTAGCTCTTCACTACTTGCTAAATCATTATGTGCTAACTCAGTTTTTATAAGTTCAAATTGAGTTAATTGGTCTGAATCATTTTCTAACATAGAAAGAGTATTTATATCTATTAGCATCTCTGCTAACTCTTTTCTTAAAATATTATACTCTTCTTTGATATACTCATTTTTACTTTTTAAGTAAAAATTTACATTTTTTTGAATATCTCTTGTATCTCTTAACACCTCTACAAGTAAAACAGCGGCACGTTTTAGTTCATCAACTTTTTTGTGTTGAAAATCAAACATATTTTCTTGTGCAAAAGATGAAAATTTTACAATTTCACTATAAAGTGCTTTAAGATTTTTTTGATAAATCTCATCAATATCTGTATCTATAATAGTCAACTCTTTTGCTAATTGAACTTTTAGTGTCTCTCTTGTAAGTCCTGTTGTGTGTATATTTAAAGCATGTAACATAGCTTTTTGACAATTTTCATATAGATTTATAATCTCTTTTCTTAAAGCTGCCAAAGAGGCATCAGGATTTGATAAAACAGATTGATTAAGATATTTTGGTTTTGAAGCAGAAGATACCTTTTTTTGTATCAATTTTTCTGATAATTTTACTAATAAAGATATTGCTGGAGTTAGTAAAATAACTCCAGTTACAGAAAAAATAGTATGGAAAAGTGCTAATTTCATACCATAATTATTATCGCTAACTCCTAAAAATGGTGCTATAAAATCTGTTAAATCTATAAATTGATAGATTAAAATAGTTATAAATGTTGCTGAAATTAGGTTAAATAAGAAGTGAATAAGAGCTACTCTTTTTCCATTTTCATTTGAAGCAAATGATGCTAAAATTGTTGTAAGTGTTGTACCAACATTTGCTCCAATTGCTAGTGCTATTGCATTTACATAAGTAATACTATCTGCATTTAAAGCTGTAATAACTATAGCTAAAGTTGCAGCACTTGATTGTATAACAACAGTAATTAAAATTCCAATTAAGATATAAACAATAATTCCTAAATATCCTTCCATAGCGTAAGATGCTAAATCAATAGAATTTTTCATAATATCAAAACCATCTTTCATATATGAAATACCAAGGAAAATAAATCCTAAACCTAAAAGAACATTTCCGCTCCCTTTTACTCCATTTGATTTAAAAAATCTTAAAACAACTCCAAAAACAAGCATAGGAAAAGCATAAGTTGAAATTTTTACATCAACTCCTAAGCTTGAAACTATCCAAGCAGTTGTTGTACTTCCTACGTTTGAACCAAAAACAATACCAACTGCTTGAACTAGAGTAAGAAGTTCGGCACTTAAAAAAGATACAACAATTAAAGTAATAATTGTTGAACTTTGAACCACTGAAGTTGATAAAAATCCAGTTGCAATAGCATAAAGAGTATTGCTAGTAAACTTTTCTAAAAGTTTCTCTAATATACCACCAGATAGTTGTTTAAAACCATCTTGCATAAAAAACATACCAATTATAAAAATAGCAATTCCACTTAAAATAACAGTGAAATTTTCATCAGCAATAACTACATACCCTAAAAGTATTAAGAAAAAAGGAATAGCAGCGCTTTTTAACAAACTAATTCTCCTTGCGAATTTTGTATTTATTGATTGTATCTAAAAGTAAATTAATGTTAATAAGCAAGATTTAGTTAAAATATTTACTAAAAAAATCTATATTTTGGGAATTATTTAATAATGTATGAGAAATATAAAAAAGAGTTGTCACTAGCAAAAAATAAACTTTTAGCAATTGATTTCTTTTTAGAAAAAGATAGTGATTATATTGCAACTTTTGGAAATGGAACTACATGGAAAATAGATTTTAATGGTAAATGGTATGATAATTATATTTATATTAGTATAAGAAATGAGGCAAGTTCTGAGAATATTTTAGGTCAAAAAGGTGTTCCTATTTGGATGCTAATAAAGATTTTTGGTTTGAACTCAAAAGATTTAACAACAGAAGATAAACTTGATTTTATAATAGAACATAAAAATAAAATTTTTGATGAAAATTTTAAATATAAAAACATATATGACAATATCAGAAAAAATATAAAAGGGTAAGAGTATGATTGATACTACAATTATTATTATATCAATTTTTGTTTTTTTGTTTATATTGAAAAAATTTAATGTATTAAAGCAGATAGCTTACGGAGGAAGACTTGAGAGTGATTTTCAAGGTTGTTATATTATAAGTTATCCAAAAAGTGCAGAACTTCACAATAAAGGTCAAGCTTTTGATATAGATATTGATGAATTTTTTAGATTAAATCCAAAACTAAAAGGCAAAATTCCTATAGAAAAACGATTAGGAATAAGAGAGAATGATTCCCTTTCTGTTGAAATGGAGTTAAAAGAGAGAAAAAAAATAGAGAAAAAATATTCAAATATTACAAAACAAAAACCTAAAAAGAGAAAAGAAAATGTATAGTATTTTACTTTTAGAAGATGATTTGTTATTTGCCTCTAGTATTGAAGATTTTTTAGTTTGTGAAGGATTTTGTGTAGATATTGCAAAAGATGGTGAAGAGGTATTTGATTTTACTTTTCATAAAAATTATGATTTATATATTTTTGATATAAATGTTCCAAAAATAGATGGATTAAAGACTCTTGAGAATTTAAGAGGAAGCTCTGATAATACACCAACTATTTTTTTAACTTCATATAAAGATAAAGATACATTAAAAGATGCTTTTGTGAAAGGTTGTGATGATTATTTAAAAAAACCAGTTGATTTAGATGAGTTGATTTTAAGAATAAAAGCTATATTTAAAAGAGAAAATAAAGGTTTTGATAATGTAATTTTAGAAGAAGATTTAATTTATAATAAAAAAGAGAAAAGATTATATAAAGGTAAAAATGATTTAAAGCTTCCTGTAAAAGTTTTGGAGTTATTGGAACTTTTTATAGAAAATGAGAAAAAAATTATCTCAAAAGATATGATAGTTGATAGATTGTGGAGTAAATCTCAAACTCACAGTGATGGCTCAATTAGAGTTTATATAAATAGTTTAAAAAATATTTTTGAAAAAAAACAGAATGTAATAACAAATATAAAGGGAATAGGGTATAGATTTGAACTTTAAAAGAGTATATTTTTATCTTTCAAGTTTTACTTTAGTTTTTTTTACTATTTTACTTGTTCTTTTTTTAAACTATTTTTTAATTTTCGAGATGAAAATTATAGAAAACAGTCTGTTTCTTATCCTTTTTTTGACACTTTTTGGCTCTTTATTTTTTTTATTAATATCTTCAAAAATTTTAAAACCAATCTTTCAAAGTGAAGAAAATATAAAAAATAGTATAAAAAATAGGCTTCATGAATTAAATATTCCAACATCTACAATAAAAATAAATCTTCATCTTCTAAAAAAAGATTTAACTGACTCAAAAAGTTTAATAAGATTAGAGAGAATAGAAAAAGCAAACGATAGTCTAAGCTATTTGTATAATAATATGGAGTATGAATTAAAAAAAGAGTTTGAAAATATAGATTTAGAAGATTTTTATTTGCTTGATGCGTTAAAGAGCTCTTTAGATAAATTTGAAGATATAAAAAAAGATACAATTATTGAACTTTTTGTTCCAAATAATGTAGTTTTACATAGTGATTACAATGGTTTTATAATAGTTTTAGATAATCTTATTTCTAATGCTATTAAATATAATTGTAAAGAGAATCCATATATCAAAATATCATTTGAAAATAAGGTATTATCAATTTTTAATAAAGGTGTGGGAATTGACACGAAAAATATTATGTTAGTTTTTGATAGGTATTTTCAGGAAAATTCACAAAACATAGGATATGGAATAGGACTTGCTGTTGTAAAAGAGTTTTGTGATAAAAATGGTATAGGAATAAATATCGAAAGCTTTGAAGATGGAAATAGGATAAATCTAAATATGAAGAGTATTTTAAATTAAACTCTCTTTCTCTTTAAATTCATCTCTTAATGCACTTCTTGAAGCTTTATCAACAAGATTGAAAACATAATCAATATTATCTTTTAGAATGGTTTTTTTGTGACCTTTTACTTTAATAATATTAAGATTTAATCTACTCTCTTTTTCAAAAAAATCTTTATATAAATCATGATTTTTTAATAGTTTTCCAGTTCCTGATTGATAGTTATTTTCTACTAACTTAGATTTTCTATTTTTTAAATTAACTATATTTTGACAATCTGTATAAACTTCAATTAAAATATTTGATAAATCATTTTTCTCTTTTTCTATCTCATTTATTGCCCATAGTAAAGATTGAAGTTCTATTCTTGTAGAGCTGGTATTTTCAAATTTTTTTATTTTTATACTTTTATTTAATGATTCTAAGATAATATCTTTATCGTTTTTAACTAAAAATGCAGCAAAACCAACTTTTGCTTTTGGATTTACGCTTGAATCTGTAAAAAGTTCTATTTTTTCCAATTTTATATCTTTATAATTTATTATTTTTAAAGAGACAAGACTAACATATTTTTGCTATTAAAAAGCTCATTGGTTGTTATGTTCATTATGTTAGAATAAACTTTTAAAATTGTATATAATTAAAAGGTGTTTATGTGGCTATTTTTGCTTTACAATATTTGGCGGGTGGATTTTTAGATGAAGATTTACAACATTTTAATAAAAAATTTGATGATTGGTGCGTATCTTTTGATAATTATGAAGATGCTTTAACTCTTGCAAAAACTCTTCCAAACTTTGAAAATATAGATATTGTAGAGATAACTCCATTGAGTTATCCAAAATATTTTTTCCCTGAGCTTCAAGGTACTATTTATGCAACAAGACAAATTGAAGATAATATTATTTGTGTAGTAGAACCATTTATTGGTTCAAGTTTTAGAATTGCAGTATGTAATCTTAAAACAAAAAAAGTAAGATTTCTTAAAACTCATTATAAAACTATACCAAGTATTGAAGTTGCTTTTGCTAATTTTAAGGAACAATATTAAATTTTTTTTTGATAAATTTTATAAAAAATATAAACTTAATTTTAGTTATTTAATGGTGCGGATGGCGAGATTTGAACTCGCACACACGTAATGCACTACCACCTCAAGACGGAGATTTTCCCCATTATATAGTAACTATGACTACTACTGTGCAATATGTGTGCAGTAGTAGTATGCTATTTTAGTTGAAAAGTCTTACTTTCAACTTTAACCATCATATTAAAAATATTTTGTTGTTTCTGTGCTTTAAGTTTATCGTGTTCAAGTTTTAAAATTCTTGGGTCGATATAGTGTTTTTCAGTAATTTTAGAACCTTTTGAATGTCCCATTACTTTTTGAATATCCTCCAAGTTTTCACCACCATAACTCATAACTGAAGCATAAGACCTTCTCGTTGCATATAATGTTTTATACTCAACATTTATTTGTTTTAATAGTGGTTTTAAATGATAATCTACAATAGTTTTAGATTCTCTATAATATCTACCATCTTTATTAATAAAAAGCCACTCATTTGATGGTCTTAATTCATAATAAGTTTTTAGTAGTTTTACTAATTCAGGAAAAAGTTGTATTTTTCTAAAATGATTTTTATTACTTAATGACTTTTCATTTTGTTCTGAAATTATACCTTTTGTAATACTTCTTTTAAGTGATAGTTTTTCTGTTTCAAAATCAAAATCACTCCATTTTAAAGCCATACATTCACCTGTTCTTAGTCCTAATTTAAAAGATAATTCCATAAAAACTTTAAACCAACCCTTTGCATTACTTAGAATAAGAGATATTTCTTCAGTTGTATAAGCTTGTGTATTTTTTGGAATGTAACATAGGTCAATTGATTTTACACTTCTTGATTGAACTGGATTTTTCTCAATTAAATCATTATCATAAGCATAATCAAATATAATATTTAAAAGATTTTTAATTCTTTTAATTCTATCGTTACATACCTCTTTTTTTTGTTTTTCTAATAAATTCACAATATCTAATGGTTTAATGTCTTCTAGTGTAAATTGTTTAAAAGTTGGTAATATTCTATTTCTAAAAAGTCTTTCAAGTTCTTTCTGACTTGATTTTTGTCTTCTTGAACTTGTAAGTTCCAATACCATATTACCAAACTGCTCAAAGTTATTTGTTACAATAACATTCTTTTTTTTATCTAGGATAGAATGTAAAACATCTAATGGTTTATTTTTGTTCATCCATTGTTTTGTAGTAGGACTAATTTTTTTACCAGTTGATAATCTATATAGTTTACCATTTATAGAACCGTGTACATAAATAACATTATTTCTAATTTTAAAGACCCCATCACCTTTTATTAAAATATTACTCATTTTGAACTCCTCATCAAAATAGTAATTGCTGCTTTTTGTGATGCATACATTTTACTACCATCTATATAATAATCTACTTCAGGTTCAAAGTTATTTATTAAAAATTGTCTAATTGATTGTCTGCTTTTCCCCGTTGTTTCAGATAAATAACTTACACTTGCTTTTTTAGGAATTAACATTTTAATCATTCGTTTTAATTCAGATAACATACCTTTTATTTCAAGATATTCTGTTGTGTTTGATATAGTATTCATTGTATTTTTATCTCCATTCTTATTTTTTAAGAAACTTTTTTTATTTCAATTTGTTTAAATTTAAAAATATTCATAGAATTAGTATTTTTCTCAACTCTATTTTTGAACATAAGAATTTCAACACATTTTTTTCCAACAGTTCCATTTTTGTAAATCACATCTTTTTTTACATATTTATAATCTTCATCTTTTGAAAAATTTTCAAGGTGAGGATTGTGATTGTTATAGTAAATAAATGAATATTTACTATCTTTTATTTTATTTAAAAGTTTTCTATGATTAAAATCATTGATACCATAGTTATATGAACAATTTGTAAAATCTTTTGAAGTAGAAACTTCTTCATAATTAACATAAGGAGGGTCAAATAAAACAAGTGCAGTAGAATCATTTTTTATTTTATTCATAACTGTTTCATAATTTTTGATTGAAAATTTAATATTTCCTAAGTTGAAGATTTTATTATATATCTCAACTTTGTTAATAATTAATGGTATTTGTTTTAATTTATTTTGACAATAACAAAATGTGAATCTATTAGTTTGAGTATCCATATTAAAAGATAACATTCCACCTTGTGTATTATGAATTAAATATAAAAAAATAGCTGCTCTTTTTGGATTCATTATTTTTTTAGCTTCAAGATTAGTAAACTCTTTATGAAGATTTTCAAATAATTCTTTTCCTTCCTCTTTATTTGTAGGATAGAATTTATTATGAGTTCTGTAATAGTTTAATTCAAATGAAGCCAAATGTCTTTGAACTTGCTTTGGATTTTTTTGAACTTGTTTATATGCATTAATTAAAGATGGATTTTTATCACTTAATTGTATATCTTCGATTCCATTTTCTATTAATAATGGCAATGAATTATAAACAGAACCAAATCCACCTAAAAATGGTTCTGAATATGATTTAAATTGTTTAGGATTTTTTAATAGTATTGAATTAAGAATATTTTGTTGTATATTTTTGTGTTTTTGTTTTCCTCCTCCATAAGGTAAAAAAACAAATCTTTTAGTATCTGTATCATCTGAAAAAGAATTTGTATTAATAATTTCTTTAGATTTACTTCTTAAAAAATTATATAAATATGATTTATCAAAAAAATTATTTAATCTTTTAATTTCTTGGTGTAATGAATAATCTTTACTGTAAAGAACTAAAGATAATGTTCTATATATCCAAGCAGAAATATGAGGTTTTTTTATATTTTGTTTTAATATATTTAAGATGATTTCTTTTGATTCATTTTGAACTTTTTTAAAATCTTCTAACATAATTTGTTTTTGTTCTGTAATTTGAACTTGTGGAAGTATTTCTAAAACTGATGAACATAAAATTTTCTTTGTCATAACCGAATCCTTATTGATTTAAAGTTCAGAAGTAAAACAAATATAGTTTCTTAAAAGTAGATTTATGTTATAATTTCCTTTTTTATGGGGTATGCAATGACACAAGAAAGATTTCAAGAATTACTAAAAAATGATGAATTTAAAAGCTTTAAAAAAAGAGTTGATAGTGGAAAATTTGATAATATTGATTGGTTTAATCTTGAAAATGAAATAGAAAAAATTGCAGATAGTGAAAATAAATCTTATGAATATCATAAAATTTATGAGTATTTTCTAGAAAATAGATTTACACAAATCAAAAAATATGTAGTAAAACCAACTGATTTAAATATTGTTTTTGATGAGATACTTAATGAACTTATTTGTAATTTAGATACCTTTATAAAAGTAAGTGATTTTTATAATGCAAATTATCAAATTGAATCTACTATAAAAAATCAAGTAACTAAAACTATAAATTATTTACTTGACTATAATGTAATTGAAAAAGCTAAAAAAGGTGAGGGTGTTGAGTATAAAACAAATAGTGAGTTTTGGCACAAACAAGTAAATAATTACATAATAAATGATAGTGAAATACTTCAAGAGTTAAGTCCAATAATTGCTAGTTATATAAAAAATGGAAATATAAAAACATATAATATTCAAAAACTTTTTTATAAATTTTCTAAAATTATTGAATATTCAATAATCCCTGCAATTGAACATAATCCATTATTAAATACAGAGTTTAACATACAGATTGCTTGTGAAAATGAAGAATCAATAGAAATTATTTATAATGAAGAAAAAATTGAAATTACACCATCTAGAATAGTAATTAAAAATGATAGTAAAAAATATGTTCAAATAAAAGATGGTAAAAAAACTGACTATATTCCATTAAATGCTATAAAGATTTATGATGAATCAATTTCAAATGTAAATTCTAAACCAATAAAAAACTCAACTATGTTGTCTATTCCAACAACAAATTTATCAATTAATACAAATTTTGAAACAAGCCAAGAAGAAGAGGAAATTATAGAAGTAATCTTAGAGTGTGATAGCATAGTTTATGAATATTTTAAAATGAAACCATTAAAAAATATGAAAGTATTTGATACAGAAGATAAATTAAAAGAATTTCATATAAATTATGAAATAGAACCTAAAAACAATAATTTTTATATAGTTGCACAAGATAGAAAAGAAATGATTATTAGTACTGTTCTACATACTTTACCACACACAAAGATTATTAATAATGATAAATTAAATGATGAGTTGATTTCAAGATTTAAAAAATATGTGCAAGATATTGGATTTAAAATTTGTGATGAGACAACACCACCTACACCAACAAATCCAACCGAACCATCTTCAAAAAATCAAGATAAAAAATCAAATAAATCTATACAAAAAACTAAATATAAACAATTAAATTGGATAGATGATGATAATCTAAGCTTCTAAACATATATTTAGAATTCTATATTTCTTCCAAAATCTTGATTTTTTAATTTTAAATCTTCTTTTTTATGTTTTATCTTTTCATTTATGTATTGAATATAATTGTTATAAAGGTCAAGTTTTTTGGAAAATATTTCATCTTTTGTTTTTAAATGTAGATTATTTTCCTTACTTAGATACTTTTGTATATCAAGCTTTGAACCTAAAAAATGTTTTATTTCCTGATGTTTGTCTTTATTATAAAATAAAGATACTAATTCAGTTTCAATATTTTTAATTTTTCTTTGGAATTTAATTTGTCTATTTTTAATCTCATACTCAATATGTCTTCTTTTTAAAATCTCTTCTTCTTTCCAATAATTCTTATTTCTGCAAATAGATGTTATAAATTCCTCTTGAGTAATAACATTATCCTTTAATTTTTGTTTTTGTAGTTTTTTAAAAAAACTGTGTTCAAATTTTGAATATAAACTAAAATCAGTTAGTTCTGATGAGGTTCTTTGTTGATAAATCGTTAAATCATTTAAAAATTGATTACTTAAAACACTTTTTGTAAAAGATAGTTTTTTTACTGATTCAGAAATTGTTTTTATGTGTTCATTTGCTTCTTGAATTGATTTATGTAATGAATCCATTTCTTTAAATATATTTTCTCTCTGTGCAAAAATATAGTGTTTTTGAAGCCTTGAAAAATTCATAGTTTCATTTTTATTTTTAAAAATTACTTTTGAGAGTTGATGTAAAGTCGATATTTCATCCTTAATAATTATTGATTTTAATTTCTCTTGATGATAGTTTTTAATTTTGTCGATTTTTTGTTCTTTCATCTCTGAAAAGGTCTTAATTCCTAATTTTTCCCTTGTTTTTTTTAGTGAATAATTTTCTATATAGTTATTCATCAAAGATTTTTTATAATTAATTTTAAATTCTTTAGCTGTTTGTGTTTTATTTGAAACTACCAAGTGGTAATGTTCCATTAAAATATCTTCACCATTTTCATTTTTTCTAGTTTTTTCTTCTATTGCAAGCAAATAGTTTTGATTTTTAAAATCTAATTGTATTTTTGAAATAAATGATTCTCTTAAAATTAATCTCTCACTATCATTCATTTGTTCCCACCGATTAATTTTACACGGAGATATAATTATATGTTTTAATCGCTCTTCATCTTCAATAGTTCCATTCTCATAAAGTTTTATTTTTCCTTCTTTTGCTTCTGATTTTAGATAGTTAATTAGTCCAAATTTTGATTGATTTAAATAGTGTTTATCCTCATTATTTTGATTTTGAGTGACTTTAACTATTGGTTGTAAAATCTCTTCATTAATTGATTTTTTTAATTTAAATTTTTTCATTTTAAATTTTTCCTATTTTAGAGTTGATTTAATTTTGTTTAAAAAGGAACCCAACAGAATAATTTTCTGTTTGTTGTCCTTTTCTTGATTTACTTTTAAAATAAGTTTGTTGATATTTGGAATATTTAAAATTTTAAATAAACTATCATAATCTTTTTCTACATCCCTTTGGAACTTTAACTTTTTATTATTTATAGCTTTTAAGTTTCCAACAAAAATAGCTGATGAAGTTATATTTTTAATGGTTTCTTCATTGATTTTTGTTTTATCAATAGTATTTTGAGAGATTAATAAATATAGTAAATCTTCAAATTGTCTTAAGATATGGTTTTTTAAAAAATCTTCATTTGTATATGATTGAACAGATGAGAAGATTTTTTCTTTACAATAAGCAGTTAAAGTCTTATTTGAATTTATGACACTTTGTAAAAGAGTGTCATATTCTATATTGGTTAAATAAACTGCAATTTTTTTCTTTTTATTTTCCATTTTATAATCCTAGAAACCACTTAAAAAAATAGAATTGATTGATTGGGAAAATGAGTCACCCATTATTTTTGAATTATTCTTTAAATAGACCATCCAATCATTAATGTTGAAATTATTCATTTTTCCCATATTTTTAGCGATATTTTCTTTTTCAATTGCAGATAATTTTTTATCTTTAAATAGTTTTTTTAATTTTTCAACTTCATCTTTGTATCTATTAAGTTCGTTTGTTTTTTTGATATTTAAAAGTTCATTATTAATAGTTTGGAGTTTTAAATGAGATTGTTTTAGAAAAAAATCTTTAGAACTTTTTACACTACTATTTAATGCTTTTTCTTTTAATTGTTTTGCTTCAGAAAAATTTTCTTTAAATTTCTTTATATCAGCGTATGTAAGTTGCGTATATTTGAATAACTCATAAGTTTCTTCATACAATTCGTTTAAATTTTTTATTGATGCCATATTCGTTCCTTTTTATTTATTTTTTTTATCTAAATATTTGTCAAAGTCATTATTTAAATTTGATTTTGGTTTGTTTGGATTCTTTTTTAATAAGTACTGATTTGATAGTATTTTTAAAACTCTAAATTCATCTTTTGTAAAATAAATAGTAAAAGTTTTTTCTTTGATATTTAATAGTCGAGTTTTTAGTTTATTTCTAATATTTACGATTATTAGTATATCAATGTTTTTAGAATCTAAAATTTCAACATTATTAAATACTTCACTAAACTTTTCAATACTTTTTTTTGTTAGGGTTAAAGAAATAGTTTGATTCATATAAAGTCCTTTTCAAAATACTTAGATATTAGTATTATAAAAAATATGATAAATATAAAAAATTTTAAATTTATTTGTATATTTTTGATGATTTTACTTTTTAACTAACCCCATACATACCTTGTTGAAACAAGTATGTCTATCCTGCTAATAAAATTTTTAAAAATTTGCTTTACTTTTCTTCTTGTTTTATTAATATAGGTATATATAAAAAATTAGGGTTGGAGAAAAAATGACAAGAAGAAATTATAAACAAAATTCAAAATATTTATATTTACAGAAAAAAATAAAACAATCACAATATGCTAAAAACATTACGTTTATTTCTAAAAATAATATAATTTATACATTAGAAGATATTAATAATTATAATGAGAAAATTAAATCTTCAATTATTGAAAATGAAATTAATTCTATACATAGAGCTTTAGATAAAAAAATATCTATATTTAAAACAACAACTATAAAATCAAATTACAATTTATCTACTAACCAATCAAGCAAAGATATTGATAGACAATTAAAAGTTCAGTATAAGCAACTAAAAGATTATCACCAATATAAAAATCAATTCAAATTAAATGGTAAAAGATTGGAAAACAAAAGTGTTAAAATTTATGAATTAACAGGAGCTTTAAATCTACATTCAAATTCTATTGATATTTTAAAATCCAAAGCAGATTTAGAACACTATATAAAATCAATAATATATGCAAAAAAGAAATTTGATATTGGTAGAATTGAGTTATGTATTACATCTTACACATTAAAACATATAAAAAATCTATTTAAAGATTTTAAAATTAGAGTAAATAATAAATATATTACTTTAAATTTAAAATTTGAAAATCATATTTATATTATTGAAGAAAAAGGGAAAATAGAGAAGGGTAGCTATATATATTTTACATTACTTGATAAGGAAAAGAATAGCAAAATGAATCTGGTTAGATATTTTTATAAAAATATTTTAACAGAACGATATACTAAAAAACCAACTAAAGAACATACGATATTTTCGAAATTAGGCATTAGAATTAAACAGTTTTCAAAAGATTTTTTTAACCGTAAAGTTCAAAAACATATACTTTATAAAACAAATAACAAGCTATATTTTATGATTAAAAATAAAAAAAATAATATAAAATTATCTCCAACAAAAAAAGATTTAAAATCATTTTTATTTTATACAGCATCATTATATAGAAAAAGGATTTTATTTTTATTTGTTAAAAAATTTGTTTTTTACTCCAAAACTAATCAAAATTTGTTCAAATTGTAGATTGAAAACTTATGAAAATAGATTTATGAGAAGTATTTTAACAATAATAATATAAATTGTTAAAGTAAAATATAAAATTTTCTTTTATTTATTATTAAGAATTATAGGTTAAAAAGATTTTTATAAAAGGTAGATTTATTGAGGAATGTGAGAAAAAAGTTTTTTGATAAAGATATAATTTTTGAAATTTTGAAAGAGTATTTAATGAGCTTATATTAGGAGAAAAGTAAGATAAATATTTATAAATATATCTAGGAAATCATTAGTGATTATTATGATGAAATAACTTATAAAGTTCCTATTTGTGAATATTTTTAATTAATTAACAATTCAGTAATTATAAATTAGCTAGACTTTCGTTTATAAGGAGTTCATATGCCATTATCAATAACAGATTTTGTTGAAAAAATTATTCCGGGTAATTATTGGTTAACTAAGTCAATGGAGTTTTCAAAAGTAAATTCAAGTGGTACATTATGGTATTTAAAGAAATGGATTGTTTATTACAAATATTTATTTTTTAAAGATACAATTACTCAAAAAGATTACAATGAAATAAGAGATATATTTATTTCATTTATTGATACTTTACCAGATAATGAACATGTTCGTGAAAATGCAGAAAATTTCTTTTTTGAAATTGATATTAGAAACAACGAAAGTTTTTTGACATTAAATGATTTTCTTAATAATATACCTAATTTATCAACATCAAATGAATTACAACAGTATAGAATAAGTGCAAAAAAATTTTATTTTATTTATATAATGAATGTTGGTGGACAAGCAGGATACAAAAAAGATATTAAACAATGGATTATTGAAAAGAATTCGTATTATAATGTTTTAGAAAAACTCAAAATCAAATTATTAATAGATGATAAAGAATCAGATTATAGTATGTTGATTTCAGATTTTCCAGCTTCATTTAGAAATGAAAGACAAATTTTCTTTTATTATGGATTATTTCACGGTAATGAAAAAGCTGATTTAAATGGTTTTTACAATTTAACAAATATAGGCAAATTAATTATAAATGCATCTTTCGATGAGTTATTGTTAATATGGGAACATCAAAAAATTAAAATGGTTTCACAGTCTCCTATTACTGATATCCAGAATTTAAGTAGAGATATTCCTATAGATTCTGAAAAATTTAATACTTGTTTTCATCCTTATGTTTCTTTTTTGGAAATTATGGTGAATAATAATACTATTACATTAGATGATTATCAATATGTAATCTCTAGAGTTAGCCAAGAAGATAATTTAAAAGAGATATCAGATAGTATTTCTGATATTTTAACAGAATCTAAAGCAAAAATTTCGAACTTCAATAGAATTGCAGATAAAAAAATTGATGATTTTAAAAAGGAATTGGTAAAGTTTATTTTAGGTATTTCTGAAATGAAGAAAGATAAAGGAAGTAATTATTTTTCTTTCTTAACAAAATATGAAAATAAAAAAGTTAGTGTTTCAGATTCAGACAAAGCAAAATTTGTTTTGAAAAATTATAAATATATAACAAATTATTTAGATGAACAATATTTAGAAAGATACAATCAATTTAAAAATGAATTGAGAAATAAATATAATTCAAATACAAATAGTCAAGTATATGAAATTGATATTAATTTGAAGTATGAGTGGAGTAAATATATAATTAATCTAGATAAAAATTTATACTTTGGACTAATTTATATTTTATGTTCATTAAAAATAAGTAAATATGATTATGATTTAGATGAAAATATGTTTGGAAAAGAATTCAATAATTTTAAATCATTATTGAAATCATTTGGAATAAAGAAGAAACTAGATTTTATTAATTTAATGATGGGAATACAAGATACTTTTAAAGTTGAAGAAAAGCTTTTAGTTAGTGTTTCTGAGGATGATTATTCAATGACAGATTTTATTAATTTAGAAATTGAAGTTTCAATTGAAAAACTTTCTGAAATATCTAGACGAGCATCAGTCAATAATGTTATATCAAGAAAAAGAGATACAACATTAATACAAACAATAAAAACATATTATAATAAATACTATTTAACCGATGAAAGATTAATTAAATGTGATTGCTGTAAGGAGACTACATTTTTAACGACAAACAATTATCCTTATATAGAATTTCACCATTTAATACCATTTTCAACAGATTATGGTCCGGACCATTATTTAAATTTATTTGGATTATGTCCAAATTGTCATAGAAAAATGCATTTTATAAGCACTGAAAGTAAAAATGCGTTATACTCTGACTTATCATTGAATAATAATATGCAAAAAACATTAAAAAATAGAATAAGCGATTTATTAAGTGAAAACATACTTGAGCCTATTCATTTGGAGTTTTTATTAAAAGAGAAAATTATATCAAGAGAAGAATATGAGAGATATATGAATGGTGAAATAGCAGTATAATGGATGTATTAGAATTTGTAGATTTAAAAAAAAATATTAATGTTGAAGAGTTATATTCAAAAATAATTCATGCAAATAATGTAGATGTATTAAAATTATTACCTGAGAATTCTATAGATTTAATTGTAACAAGTCCTCCATATGATGATTTGAGAGATTATGAACAACAAATAATTTGGAATTTTGAGAAATTTAAAGTAATAGTAGATGAATTATATAGAATAATGAAAGATGGTGGAACTATAGTTTGGGTAGTTTCAGATAAAACAAAAGAAGGAAATAAATCATTAACAAGTTTTAAACAAGCAATTTATTTTCAAGATATAGGATTTAATATATATGATGTGATTATCTATGAAAAAGCTGGTTCTGGACCGCCTCATCCCAAGAGATATTTTAATACATTTGAATATATGTTTATAATTACAAAGGGTAAACCAAAAACAGTTAATTTATTAACTGATAAAAAGAATAAATGGGCGGGTGTCGAAACTTATTCTGAGATTACAAGAAGAGAAAAAGATGGTACTTTGACTAATAAGGGTAAAAAGACTGTTGGCGAATATGGAATTAGAACTAATATTTGGAGATATATTAATGGAAAGAATTTTTCAACAAAAGATAAAATAGCATATAAGCATCCAGCTATTTTCCCTGAAAAGTTGGCAGAAGACCATATTCTATCTTGGAGTAATGAAGGAGATGTTGTTTTAGATATTTTTGGAGGTAGCGGAACAACAGTGAAACAGGCAGAACTATTAAATAGGAAATGGATTTATATAGATAAAGTAAGAGAATATTGTGAAATAACTATAAAAAGAATGGAAGATTTAAAGAATGGAAACTAATTTATTATTTCAAACAATAATTTATGAAGCTCAAGATATTGATTTGTCAATAATTAAAATTAGTCAATTAAAACAAATGTTAAACAGTAGTGGAAATCTATTTATTATTGCAAATAATATCTATAAAAATGGAATTATTGAAAATTCTTTTTTTGATTTTATTGAAATAGCGTTAAATAATGAATTAAAATACGTTAATACAATAGTATTTCCTATTGAGAATTCAAAAGAAGGACTTAATCATAATATAAAATATTTGATTTGGTTCGTTCAAGATTATAATTTAATGACTTTTAATAAAGATACTATTAGAGAAAAACATATATGGAAAGATGTTGAGTGGGGAAAGCGTAAAAAGAATTATAATGAAAAAGGTAAAGACCCTAGTAATGTTTGGATACCAACGATTGATGATGGTAAAGGAAAAATTACTAGTCACATAATATTATCAATAGAACAAATTATCAATAGATGTTTAGTATCAACAACTAAGAAAAATGACCAAATCCTTATTGAAATGGGATACGATTTAAATAAAAAAGATTTAATAGGTGAAAGAAAAATAAAGATTTTAACAAATTCACTTGTAATAAATAATAGTAGTTTAGATAATAGTAGTTTAGATAATAGTAGTTTAGATAATAGTAGTTTAGATAATAGTAGTTTAGATAATAGTAGTTTAGATAATAGTAGTTTAGATAATAGTAGTTTAGATAATAGTAGTTTAGATAATAGTAGTTTAGATAATAGTAGTTTAGATAATAGTAGTTTAGATAATAGTAGTACTGCAGATGTGTATTTTAAAAGTTCTGAATCTATGAAAGAAATTAAAGATAATAGTGTTTCCTTAATGGTCACATCTCCACCTTATTGGGATTTAAAGAACTATTTTAAAAAAGGTCAAATAGGACAAGAAAACTATGAAGATTATTTAAATCGATTGGATAGTATTTGGAAAGAAACATTTAGAGTTTTAAAATTAGATGGGAGTATGTGGATTAATATTAATACAAGAACAAAAGATAAAAAGCCTATTTTGATTCCTCATGATATTATTAAGAGGTGTAAAAAGATAGGTTTTAAATTAAAAGATATAATTATTTGGCATAAATCATCAGGAATTCCAACTCATAAAAATAATTTAGTAGACAAGTATGAATATTTTTTATGGTTTAGTAAAACAAACAAAACAAATCTTAATATTAATAATATAAAAGAGTTAAATGATTATAAAAATAATTATTTGAATAATGGATTAATTTGGAATATAAATAGAAAAGCAGGTAGCGTAGGAAAAGATTTCATTCATCCAGCAATATATCCTACAGAATTAATTGATAGAGTTATAAAATTAATGACAATTGAAAATGATATTGTAATTGACCCTTTTCTTGGATCTGGTACATCAATGTTGTCATCTTTAAAGAACAATAGAAATTTTATTGGATATGAGTATAATGAAGATTTCTTAGATTTAATGAATTATAGAATTAATGAAGATAAATTGAATAGTAAAAACTCAATAAATTTTCATTTTAGTAAAAGAATCATAAATAAAAACAAAGTATTTAGGAAAGATAGTATTGATGGAAACTGAAGAATTGAGATTAAAAATATATGAGAGGTTAGGATTAGAGATTGGTAGTCTAAAATCTGAAAGTGGTAATGATTGGGTTCGTGCAGAAAAAGAAATTTTAGAGGAATATAGAAATACGATATTTGAAAAGCTAAAAGAACTAAATTCTATTGAATATTTAAACATAAATAAAGATAGTGATGAATATTGTTTAGTTATAAATTCTAATTCTTTATTATTGCAAAATGCTAAAGTAATTATTGCAAAAAGAGATGATTTAGATAAAGTAGATATTAACAAATTAATTTTAGATGGAAATAAAGATATTCTTATCAATTTAACAAAATATCAAAAATTATCATCAGATGAAATAGATTTAATAATTCCCAAAAGTACATATTTAGTAAAAAAAATTTAATTGAAAATCAAATACTTACATCAGAGCAAAAAGAAAAACTAGTATTATTGATGAAAGAAAGTAATCTTGATTATTCAGAATTGTTAAATAAATTTGTTACAATGATTTCGTAAATAAATTTAATAATGAGTTGTACATTTTATATAATAAAATTACTTGTATCATAATAATACTAAATTTATACGGAATTAATAAGTTTTATTTATTAGTTCTAATATAAAATTTAACTTAAGAAAAAGTGCACCAGAAATTATGAAATTTTTATTAAATTGTGCACTAAAGTGTGCACTAAAGTTAACAAGATTAATACATTTTGACAATATAAAATTAAAATAAGATTTTGAAAGTAAGAAGAATTATATAAAAATCACAAGCAACAATTACATTTTTCTTTTAAAAAGAAAATTATAAATTAAATTAGAATACCCATAAAATGGTGCGGATAACTGGATTTGAACCAGCACAAGTTTCCTTATGAGCACCTCAAGCCCACGTGTCTACCATTCCACCATATCCGCAATTCTAAATTTAACACCACGCTTTTAAAAGTCACCTCAAGGTAGCGTGTCTACCGTTCCACCACATCCGCATAGAAAAAATAGACCGAAATTATATCTATTTTTTCTTAAGCTTATCTATATTCGTTTTTATATTCTACATAATGTTTTGCATGGTCAATTAAACCTTGAACTTCCTCATCGCTTAACTCTCTTACAACTTTTGCAGGGCTTCCCATAATTAAGCTTTTTGGTGGGAAAACTTTGCCATATGTTACCAAAGAATTTGCTCCTACGATACTTCCTTCACCAATTACTGCATTATCTAAAATTGTAGCACTCATTCCTATTAGACAGTTATTTTCAATAGTACATCCATGAAGCATAACTTTATGACCAACTGTTACATTATCACCAATAATTGTTTTTGTATTTGTATCTGTATGAATACAAGATAGATCTTGAATATTTGTATTTTTACCAATTCTAACCTCATTTACATCAGAACGAATAACACAACCAAACCAAACAGAACTATCTTCTGCTATTTCTATATTTCCAATTAAATCTGCACTTGGTGCAATCCAAGCAGATGGTGCGATTTTTGGGTAAAACTCTTTAAATTTTAATATCATAATTTTCTCCTAAATATAAATTAGGATTGTATAAAAAAAAAGTAGCAATAAAATTACAAATATTTTTTATTTTTTTGCTCAAAATTTTAAAATATTTAATATAATTCCGTTTGTTTTAGATAAAAAAATTTTAGGAAATAAAATGGATATTGCTAATAGAATTAAACCTTTGGTTGAAGAGATTGCTTTTAAAAGTGTTGAAATAGATGAGCCATTATATACATCAAATTTAATTGATAGTATGGGAACAGTTGATTTAGCAATGATGTTAGAAGATGAGTTTGATATCAAAATTGATACTAGAGATATTATAGAGAGTAATTTTGACAGTATTAGTAAATTAGTTAACTACATAAAAAGTAGAATTGGTGAATAATCGTCTAGTTTTAAATATTTCTGCTCTATTTTCTGCATTTTTTGTAGTTTTTATTATACTTTTTTTTACAAAAGATAGATTGTTTGAGTATTATTTTACTTATTTAGAATCTCTTAAAAAAACAGTTGAACTACAAAGTGATTTAGAAAGTGGAAAAATTGTATTGTTTGGTTCTTCAGAATTAGTATTTTATCCTAGTCAAAAATTTTTACCACAAAACTTTTTTAATAATGATTTAAAGATACCTTTAAGAGTTCAAGGAAATGAAGGTCATCAATCATTTGTAATATTATCTCAATTAGCAGCCTTTGATAATAAAAAAGTTAGAGAAAATGCAAAAGTGGTAGTTCTTTTATCTCCTAGTTGGTTTACAGGAAGTAGTGACAACGGTCTTACTATGGCAAAATTTTTAGAATATATGAATTTAGGTATGATGAATAAACTCTATTTTGAAGGTCAAACTCAAGATAAGTATAAATTTTTAATAAGTGATTATATTCAAAATAATATCTCATATATCAAAGATCCAACTTTTATATATCAAACACCATATAAAGAGATGAAAGATGAATATATAAATAATAAAATTAAAAAATTTATGATAGAAAAATTTGATGAAAAGTATGTAAAATCGCAAGATATTAAATATTTTAAGCAATATTTGAATTTTGATGATTTAAAAAATGAAGCAAAAAATATAGAAATTTCATCTTCAAATAATAATCTTGGAATTAACAATGAGTATTATTTAAAATATGTTGAACCACAAATTGCAAAAAATAGCTTCCCATTTGAAATAGTAATCCCTCCATCTTTGGAAAAAAATGAAGAGTATCAAGATTTTTTAGATTTACTAGATTTTTTAGATAGCTACAAAATTAAACCACTTTTTATAATGCAAGATTTACACCCTTATGTATTTAGTAAAAATAGAGAAAATGCAAACTTACTTATGGAAACAATAAAATCAAAAGTTTTGGAACATAACTTTGAATATATGGATATGTGGACATATAAAAAAGAGGATTATGAGATTGGAACATTAACAGATATTGTTCATTTTGGTGAGTTAGGTTGGGTTAAAGCCAATCAAAAAATAGTTGATTATTTTGTTAAATAAGGAAATCTTTTGAGATATTTTTTTAAATTCTTTTTTATATATCTGCTTTTGATAGTTGGTCTTTTGTATATTTTAGCTGATGAAAATATAAATGATTTAAGTGGGAATGATGTTGATTCTACTGTTGAATTTGTATATGAGGAGTTTTAATGTATGATTTTTTTCCTTTTTCAGGAGTTGGATTTTTTATAATAAGCTTTTCATTTATTCTTTTCTTACATATATTTAAAAATATTTTAAGTAAATTTATCTCATATAAAATGGTTATTTTTATAGCTGTTGTTGTTTATATATCTTTTGCTATTCCTGACTCTTATCTGATCTTTTTACTTCTTATTTATACTTATGTTATTTACTATATTTTTGTAAAAAACGGTTACAAAGAGACACTTTTTGCAATGATTGTTATAGCCTTTCCTATGATGTTACATAAAATTGATTTAGATAATCCAATGTTTAAAATTATAGGTATTTCATATATTACATTTAGAACTATTCAAGCAATAGTTGATAGTCATAACTATGGAAAACTATCATTTTTTGAGTTTACATCATTTTTACTATTTCCTACAACTCTACTAGCAGGTCCAATAGATAGATCATACAGATTTCAAGAGGATTTACAAAAAGGTTATGAAAATTTAACTTTAGCAAATATATTAAAAGGTTGGGAAATTTTAGTTGTTGGAGTTTTATTTAAATTTGTTTTTGCAAAGCTTGTTACTATGTATTGGCTTGGAAAAATAGATGAAAATAGTATCTTGTTTTTTGATATGGCAAATAGTGCATATGCATACACAACTTATCTTTTTTTTGATTTTGCTGGGTATAGTGCAATGGCTGTTGGATTAAGTATAATGATGGGTATTTTTGTTCCAATGAACTTTAATCATCCATATCTTGCACCAAATCCACAAGATTTCTGGAGAAGATTTCATATAACTTTAGGGAGTTGGCTAACTGATTACTTCTTTAAACCATTATATAAATATCTTCATAATTTTGATTTTCTAAAGAAAAGAAAGTTACTTATACAAAATATTGCAATAACATGTACTTTTTTGCTTATGGGAGTTTGGAATGGTTTAAATTGGTACTTTATTTTTAGTGGTTTTTTATTTGGAATCTATTCAAGTATTCATAACTCTTATGTTTTGTATGTTAAAAAGGGTGGATATGACTATTTTTCATTTTTTCCAGATATTATAAGTATAAATTTAAAAAGATTTTTGATGATAAATGCAGCAGTTTTTGCTCTATATTTTTTTAGTGGAAGGGTTCCTTTATGAGATTCGATTTTAAACTTTTAGATTTTGTTGAGTGTGAAAAAGATTTTGACAAATTGGCTGTTTGTGGAAGTGACAAAGATTTAACGTGGAGTGAGTTAAAAAATGAAGTAGATAGTTTTAAGAAAAAACTTCAAAAATATAATCTTCCAAAAGGGCATCCAGTTCTTATTTATGGACATAAGGAAGTAGATTTTATTGTAAGTATTATAAGCTGTATGAGTTTAGGGTTTCCATATATTCCTATTGATACAATTTATCCAAAAGATAGAGTTGATAAAATAGCAAGTATTGTAAAATCTTCTATTAAGATAGATACAATAGAAAATAAAATAGATTTTAATCAAAGCAATATATCTACTTCATATTTATTAAGTGACCCAATAATTTATATTATTTTTACATCAGGAAGTACAGGTGAACCAAAAGGGGTTCAAATTACACAAAACTCTATTTTGGATTTTGAAAAGTGGTTAAATAGTGATTTTGGACTATCAAAAGATAGTGTATTTATGAATCAAGCACTTTTTAGTTTTGATTTATCTGTTTATGAATTAGTTGGTTTTTTATCTTTAGGAGCAACTATTGTTTTAAATAGTAAAGATACTATAGAAAATCATCTTCTATATTTTGAAAGATTGAAAAAATACTCTTGCGATGTTTGGGTTTCAACGCCATCATTCATTAGTAAGCTTTTACTTTCATCTGAGTTTGAAGAAAAAAATATAAAAAGTTTAAAAACTTTTCTTTTTTGTGGAGAGGTTTTACCTTCAAACACTGTAAAAAGAATAAAAAATAGTTTTCCATCTTCTATTGTTTTAAATACATATGGACCAACAGAAGCTACAGTTGCTACAACTTTGATAGAAATCACCTCTGATATTTTAGAAAAATATTCAAAAAATTTACCAATTGGTTATGTAAAAGAGAATTCAAAGATAAATTTATTAGATATTGATGAGCAAAATATTGGTGAACTTGAGATTGTTGGAGACAATGTATCTATTGGATATTTTAAAAATGAAGAGTTAAATAAGCAAAAATTTGAGAAAAAATATGAAAAAAGAAGTTTCAGAACAGGAGATTTCGGTTATTTTGAAGATAATTTACTATTTTTTGCAAATAGAAAAGATGAACTTATAAAACTTCATGGATTTAGAATAGAACTAGGTGAGATAGATAAAGAGCTTCTTATTGATAAAATGGTAAGTGAATCTATAACAATTCCACTAAAAAGGGGAAATGATGTTGCAAAGATTATCTCTTTTGTTATAGGTTCTAAATCTTTAGATATTGAAGTTTTAAAGCATAATATCTCAAAAAATCTTCCATACTATATGATTCCATCAGATATTGTTGTGTTAGATAAATTTCCATACAATTCAAACCATAAAATTGATAAAAATGAGTTGATAAATATTTATAAAAGTATATAAAACAAAGAGTTTTATCTCTTTGTTTATATAAATTTACAGTTCTTTATTATAGCAGTTTGCATAACATTGGCTACAATCTTTGATCCCCATAATTTTTACATATTCATCATATACACAAGATATTGATCTTTTAGCACAAATAAATGGAATATTTCTTTTTTTAGCTTCATTTTTATATTTTAGCATTGTATTGTGGTTTAAAAAAGATGTTAGCATAACTATACAATCTGTATCTTGTGGCACTTTTTTCTTAGGTGCTGAAGATTTCTTTCTTGCATCCCAGTGATTTATAGTTTTTGCTCCAATTTGTGTTAGCATAGAAGATATTTGAGATATTTGGTCTCCGCCAATTATTAAAATACTCATTATTTCCCTTTATATTGATAATTAATATCAAAATATTAGTGGAATAAAACTTTGATTTTTATTAAAATATGATAATTGATATCAAAAAGAAAAAGATTTTTTAAAAGAGATGTAAAAAACAACTAGGCTACGCTAGTTGTTATATTTTACACGTTGAATTTTTTTAGTTCTTTAATTATTAGAGCAATCTCTTTTGAGTACTCTTTTGCTTGTTTGCTATTAAATTTATAACCAGCATTGTAGCTTCCCCAAACTTTTGTCCAATCATTTCTATGGATTTTTTGCCAAAAAGTAAGTTCTTCTATCGCATTTTTTGTAGCAAACTGAAAATCTGAAACCAATTTTGATGCAAAAACATTTCTATTCCAAGTAGTATCTTTTATATTTTGTCTACTTAAAACAGTTTTAATATTTGCTTGATAAAGACCAAAATCTTTTGTGTCAAGATTTACCATATACTCACCAAGTTTTGATTCTTTGATTGCTATTGCCATCAAAGTATAACTAAGTCCAGTATCTTGCCCATGTTTTTTTATCTCTTTTAGTGTCTCTAGTTGCTCGGGCGTTAAGTTTTTTATATCTACATTAGATGCAAAAACATTAGAAATAAATAGTAAAATCAGTAATAAAGATTTAAATTTCAATGTTTTCTCCTTTATAAAATTTTTTTAATAGGTATAAATAGTATTTTAAAATTGTGTAATAATTGTAAAATGAGATTAATTTAATCCAATATCTATATATTTTCTAACTTTTAAAATTTCATCTTTATCAAATTTTGCTTCTAAAATTGTTTTATTATCATCTTTTATAATATTTCCAAATGGCGATATTATAGCACTTCCTTTTGCCATATTATCGTTTGCACTATTACTTGCAATTACAAAACTTTGATTAACTAAAGCTAAAGCTTTACTAATAGTTTCATAATGTTCTTTTCTTTTTATTCCCCACATAGCAGGATTTAAAATAATATCAGCACCTTTTATCTGTTCCCAAAGAGTAGGAAATCTAAGCTCAAAACATATTAAAGTTGCTATTTTTAGACCATTTATATCTATAATTTTTATGTTACTATCTTTTGATGGAGTAAAATATTTATCCTCATCTCCTAGAGGAAAAAGTTTTATCTTATCTTGAGTATGGACAATATTTTTATTAAAAAAGATAAATAACTTAACTTTCGCACGTTAAGTTGATTAAAATTGTAGCTAAATCTCCCTAAAATATTACTGCTATAGGTAATAATATTATCCTTGTTGACATAAAAATAATTTAGTTGTTTTTCTATGATATTTTTCTATTTTGAACTCTCAATAAATCCCTTAAATAGGTATTTTAGCTATAATATCTATTATATTAAAGGGTAAGAATGCAGATAGAATCTAAGATAATAAGCATCATAAACGACAAACTAAAGAATCCAATTTATGAAACATTGCGACTATTAAATATGAAAACGATTTTAACAAAGAGCAATTTTTCTAAAAAAGAGGGAGTTGCTGTTCATATGGTTGTATTACACTTTGTATATATGCTAGTTATGAATAAAAAAATATCAACTTTTATGGATCAGAGTAATGATAGCTTTAAAAAAGATGTCTATTACAGACTACTTGCTAATGCTCACTACAACTGGAGAAAACTATTATCACTTAGTTCTTTAAAGATTTTATCACTGCTTCATAAAGTACAAGATGCAAAGCTAGTAAGAGTTCTTATACTTGATGATACTGTTGAAGATAAAGTTGGTAAAAATATAGAGGGAAGTTGTGATAACCTTTGGAGCAATAAAGCAAAGAGAAAAATCAGAGGTGTAAATGTTGTATCACTAAACTATAGTGATGGTTATTCAAATTTTATGTTGGACTTTGCAATTGCTATGAATAATTATGCAAGGGTAAAGATAGAAGAGTTTACAAATATTATTGATCATCGAACCAATGCACATAAGCGAAGATTGGAAAGCTTAAAAGGGAAATCACAAATTGCTATAGAGATGATTAAAAGAGCAGTAGCTAGTGGTATATATGCAGATTATCTGCTTGTGGATAGTTGGTATTCTAAACCTGTGTTTATAGAAACAATGAATGAGCTAGGATTGCAAGTTATTTCAAGAATGGTAAACAATGATAGAATCTGGAACTTCACAGGGGAGAAAAAAACTCTTGATGGTATCTATAACAAGTTTAAAAAGCTTAAAACTATTAAGATGGGTCAATATGGCAAAAAGATAAAGTTTGAATACTTCGGGGTCATAGTTGAACATAAAAAAGCAGGAAAATTAAAAATTGTTTTTATAAAAACCAAAGAGAATCTCATCCCTATTGTATCTACAAACTTAGACTTGAGTGATGAAGAAATTATCGATATTTACAAACGACGATGGGATATAGAACAAGGGTATAAAGAACTTCGTGAACACTTTGGGTTTGGTAAAGAAGAAAATCGAATTTATGAAGCACTTATTGCTCGCATAACACTCTCATTTTTTACATACAATGTTGTTAGCTATATAAATCGTATCAGTAATGAACCAAAAACTATTGGTGGATTGTTTAAAGATCTAGAATGTGAACTTCACACCTTGGCAATTGCTATGCAAGCATTTTTAGCTATTTTAGATGAGATTGCAAAAATTGAAGAAGTTGTCAATAGAAATGAGGATTTTACAGCAATAATCGATCTATTAAGAGATGTGACTGGAAAACTACTTGGTTTTAGGTGCGAAAGTTAAGTAAATAATCTATTGTAAAATTTATCATCTTCTTTTATAATTGTTGTAATTGCTATAATTTTATTTTCTGAAAGCTCTTTTATCTCATCTATTGCTTTTATTGAAAAAATACTAGCTTCTTCCATCTTATCATATGCAAAACCTACAAGTGCTAATTCAGGTGCTAAAATTAGTGACTCATTTTTACAAGAGATAATTAAATTTTTCAAATTTTCAAGATTTGTTTCAAAGTTTTCACAAGTTTTCATTTGAAGAGATATTAAGTTCATTTTTCTCCTTTTTCTAAATTTAGTAGATACTCTTTTATCCAAATTCCACCAGTGTAACCACCTATATTTCCATTATTTGCTATTACTCTATGGCAGGGTACAATTATACTTAAATTATTTTTACCATTTGCATTTGCAACAGCCCTATATGCTTTTTCATTTCCAATATTTTTTGCTTCTTCTTTGTAGCTAATAGTTTGTCCATACTCTATTTTTTGTAAAGCTTCCCAACATTTTATTTGAAAAGGAGTTCCTATTAGCCTAATTGGAATTGTAAAATTATCTCTTTGATTTTTAAAATACTCATCTAACTCTATTTTTAATTTTTGAAATTTACTATCATCTTCTACAATATTTGAAGCTTTTAATATTTTTTTGAAGCTCTTTAGTTTTTTATTACAAAACTCTTTTTCAAAAGGTACAAAGAGTATTAGTTCCTCTTGAAAAATAGCTGCAAACATTATAAGTTTTTGAGTTTGAATAGTTGTTGTATAAATGGTGTAATCTTTCATATTATGAATTGTAACATAATCATATAGAAGATTTAGTTTTCAATAATAAAAAATAAAAATGGATTCTCTTTTTTTGTATATAGTAAATTTATCTGTATAGATGTATAATTTTGCTAATTTATGATGAGGAAAATATATGAAAAAAATTGCATTTGTAATTTTATTGTTTAGTGTTTGTAATTTGTTTGCTCAAAATAACAGATATGATATAAAATCTGGTATTGTTGAATATGATATTTTAGGAACTACAAATTCAAAAGATCATACTTTTACTGGAAGTAGTATTTTGTATTTCAAAGATTTTGGTAATTTAGAGTTATTTGATGAGATTATTACTCAAAAAAGAGGTTCTATAGTGGAAGAGGAGAGAAATACGTATAAAATTTCAAAAGGTAAAATCTATACAGCAGATTTTAATGATGAGATAATTTATTCTCAAGATTTAAGTGTTGATGATGAAAATCCTATTGCAAATACAAAAAATAGAGAAGCATTTAAAGAGATGGGTGCAAAATTTTTGGGTAATGAGAATATTTTAGGATATAAGTGCGATATTTGGGAGTTAGGTGAGTATAAAATTTGGGTTTATAATAGTGTTCCTCTAAAGCAAATTAGTAAATCTTTAGGTGTTGAGCAAATGCAAATTGCTAAAAATGCAAACTTTAATATAGATATAAAAGATAATAAATTTAAACTACCAAATTTTCCGGTAAAAGCTATAGATGTGATTATAGGAGAGGGTGAAGAAGAATAAAAGTAGATTGAAGAATTTTCTTCAATCTATTTTTTTTAGTTTAATAGTTTCTTATTTTTATCTTTTGTTATAGTGTAAAGTACGATAATAAATGCAATAGCTCCTAAAAATGTATTTGTAAGCATCGAAGCTAAAATACTTAAAACTAAAGCAGTGATTATAAATGGTTTTTTATCTACTAATAGTGCAAACACAGAAGCTATAATTGCTGCAATTCCAATATAGTTGAAATATAGTAAATACCAAACATTTCCAACAATTGAACATAAGAATCCACCACCATTTAGTTTACAAGAAATATCCATATCTCTATTCATAATAAAACCATGTTTGAATAATAAAATAGCAATACAAATAGCTACAATATAAATAATTGGTTTTTTTAACTCATTTAAACTACTGTTTTTTAGAGAACCAACGCATAATATAATCACAAATACAAGATTTATAACAGCTAAAATATTACTAAAAATATTTAGAGTTGTTTCGTTGTAAACCATTACAAGAGTGTTTATAAATAAAATAATAGCAAATAGTCTTTCAAAATTTCCAAATTTTAATCTATCAAATTTACCAAAATATGACCATAGGAATGAAATAGCAAGGATTATTAATCCATAAATTTCAAAATTCTCATATCTTCCATTGTAAGCTATATTTACAGTCATAATAAATACAAAAATCATACTAAAATAGAAAGCAACTTTAGAAATAATCTCATATTGATTTTTAGAAACTATATGTTTTAAAAGTTCATAATACACATAAAGCTGTGTTCCTAAAAGTAAAACAGCCCAAATAGCTTCCAAATTATTTCTTGAGATTACAACATACTGTTCAACTTGAAGCATAAATAAAGTTGCAAATACTGTATTTACAACACTAAAAGTTATAAGTCTAATTGTTGATGTTTGTTCATTTTTAAATCGAAGAAAAAATCCAAGTATTAAAACCAAAGAACCAAAAGCTAAATATAGATAGTTAGGAAAGTTAGAAACATCTCCACTAAATACATTTTTATCTGCTCTATCTTTATCAAAAATTCCCCAGAAACCACCAACAGCACCTTCGCTTTTTCTTTTCCAAGGTTGGTCTATTGCTTCTATTATATTGTATTGCCAGTTATGTTCATTTGCTAGTTTTACAAAATCTCTTATATAAATTGCTTGATTTATCTTGCTAGGAGCTGCATCTTCTCTCATTCTTCCTTCACTTGGCCATCCTGTTTCACCAATTAAAATATTTGATGTTCCAAGCTCTTTTTCTACTTCAAGTCTTACATTTTTTACATGTTCAATTGAATCATGAATATTTTTTGGTTCATCTTCCCAATATGGCAAAATATGAATAGTTACAAAATCTGTAAGCTCTTTTATTTTTGGATATTTAAGCCAAAATTCCCAAACATCTGCATAAGTTACAGGATATTGTGGAAGAGCTTCTTTTACCTCTTTTATATATTTTGCTAGTTGTACATCAGTTTGATCTCCTCTTAGAAGAACCTCATTTCCTACAATAATTGCTTTTATAACTTCAGGATATTTTTTTGCTAACTCTTTTAAAGTAGCAATTTCAGCAACTGCTTGTTTCTCCTCTTTCCCTATCCAAATTCCCATTAAAACTTGCATTCCTAACTCTTTTGCAACTTTTGGAACAAGCTCTTGACCAACAGTTGAATAAGTTCTTACACAAGAAGTATATTTAGAAAGAAGTTCCATATCTTTTCTTATGTTCTCTTCTTTTAAAACCATTCCTTTATCAAAGAAAAATGGTGATTCATCTTTTCCATAAGGAGCATAAGATACACATTGAAGTTTATCAAAGCTATTTGAATTATCTTTTAAAATTGCCTTTTCACCTAAATAATGCCAAAAAAATAGTGTTGCAATAACACTACAAAATATTAAAAAAAGTCTATTTGTACTCATTTTGTTCTAACTTGTCCTTGTCCGTAAATTTTATATTTAAATGTTGTTAAATCATTTATTCCCATAGGTCCTCTTGAGTGAAGTTTGTTTGTAGAAATTCCAACTTCAGCACCAAGTCCAAACTCTCCTCCATCTGTAAATCTAGTACTTGCATTTGCATATACACAAGCTGCATCAACTTCATTTAAAAATTTATTTATGGCAGTATAATTTTCACTTAAAATTGCTTCAGAGTGTCCTGAACCATGTTTTGATATATGATCTATCGCTTCATTTAAATTTTCTACGACTTTTATATTTAAAATATTTTCTAAATACTCTATATCAAAATCTTCCTCTTTAGCTGGAGCAATTTTTATATATCCTAAAGTTTTTGGACAACCTTTTAAAATAGTTCCATGCGCACTAAGCTCTTCTTGAAGTCCTGGTAATATATAAGAAGCTATCTCTTCATGAACTAAAAGAGTTTCTAAAGAGTTGCAAGCACTTGGTCTTTGACATTTAGCATTTACTACAATATTTATAGATTTTGTTGCATTTGCATCTTTGTCTATAAAAGTATGACAAACTCCTTTATCATGTTTGATTACAGGTATGCTAGAGTTTTGAGTGATAAATTTAATTAAAGCTTCACCACCTCTTGGAACTATCAAATCTACATATTTATCTTCAACAATCAATTTTGCAACACCTTCACGGCTACTATCAGGAAGTAGTGAAACTATCTCTTTTGGAAGATTGTTTTTTTCTAAAACATCTTGTATTATTTTAGCTATTGCTCTATTTGAGTTTTCAGCCTCTTTCCCACCTTTTAAAACACAAACATTTCCACTTTTAAAACAAAGTGCTGCTGTATCGCTTGTTACATTTGGACGACTCTCATAAATGATTGCAATAACACCGATAGGAATTGATACTTTTTGAATATTTAAGTTGTCTTTAGTAAGCCAACCATCTAAAACTCTTCCAACTGGTTCTGTTTGAGAAGCAATTTGTCTTATAGCATTTGCCATATCTTGAATTCTACTATCGTTTAAGTATAATCTATCTTGCATTGCAGAGCTTAAATCAAGTTCACGTGCAAGTTTCATATCTTTAATATTTTCTTCAATAATGAAACAAGAGTTTTCTTCAAGTGCATCTGCAAATTCTAGAAGAGTTTTATTTTTGATAGCTGTGCTTAAAGTTGCTACAACACGACTACTCTCTTTTGCTTTTTGTAGAAATTCTTTCATAGATTTTTCCTAAAAATTTTGTGTAAATATACTAAAGTTTGGCTTTGTATAGGCTTTGTTTATAAAATGTGATTTATAGGTCCATTTCCTCTTCCAAAATTTGGAGCATTTTTTATAGCTTTGTAGATATATTGTTTTGATTTTTTTATACTTTTACAAAGAGATTTATCTCTTGCAATAAGTGAAGCAATAGAGGCACTAAAACTACAACCTGTTCCATGAGTATTTGAAACGTCAGCTTTTTTACCTTTAAATATCTTAATTTTCCCATTTTTTTTCAATAAAACATCTACTGTTTGATTATCACTTTTTATTATATTTTTAAAGATAATATTTGTTGGAATATCTTTTAAGTTTTTTATATCGTTTATATTTTCTACATCAAAAAAAAGTTTGGCTTCTAAACTATTTGGTGTTATTAAATAAGCATATTTAAAGTTTGATTTTAAACTATTTATAGCTTCATCATCAAGTAGTTTTGAACCAGCTCTTGAAATAGCAACAGGGTCTAAAACTATTGGAATATTTAAATCTTTTATAGTTTCAAAAACTTCAAAAATAAGCTCTTTTGAGCTTAGCATTCCTATTTTTATACAATTTACTTTAAAATCTTCTATTACGGATTTTATCTGTTTTACTACAAATTCAGGTTTTAAAACAACTACATCAGTAACTCCTAAAGTATTTTGTACTGTAACTGCTGTAATTGCTGTTGTCATAAAAACTTTGTGATAAAATCCACTTTTTATATCAGCTTGAATACCAGCTCCACCGCTACTATCACTTCCTGCTATGCTTAAAACTATTTTCATATTCTGCCTTTTTACATTTCGTATTCCTTATTTAAAAGGAACCTATAATTTTTTGACTACTTTTTAATGCAATTTATGAAAATTGCTAAAAGTAGGAAAACTCTAAAGAAATCAACGAGTTGATTTAAAACTTGTTAAATCTAAAAATATGTTAAGTATAATTAAAAAAAGGTTAAAATGCTCCTATAAATTGCTAACAAATAGGAAAATAGATGAAAATCAAAGATATTTTAAAATCAAAATCAAAAGAGCTTGTAAACATAGCAAGTGAAAATACAACAAAACTTTTTGACTATCCAAAAATTAAAAGCAAACAACTAAAAGATATGATAAATTTAAAGATTAGAGAAAAAGCAATAATAGCAACAAAAGCTAGATTAATTGAAAATAGTAAAAATATAAATGATTTTAGTGATGAAGATTTAGAGATAATTATTGCTGATGAAGAGAGAAAAATAGTTGATGATTTAAAAACAAAATCTTTAGTAGTAGCTCTTGCAGCTTTAGGTATAAACTTCTTTATGTAAGGATAATAAATGTTTAAACAAATGAAATCAGCTCTTTTTTGGTACTACTTATATAAGTTTAGAAAAAGAGCTATTTTTATCTTCTTTCTTCTTTTAGTGGCACTTTTTTCTGGATTTATATATGGTGATGTTGTTGAGTATTTAAAACTTACACAAAATATTGAGTATTTAAAATATGTTTTAGCTCTAAAATGGTTTATAATAATTTTTAACTCTTTATTATCTATTTATCTAATTTTAACACTTTTTAAAAATAGTGAAATTCAAGAAAAGAGTAGTGTAAAAAAGATAAAGTTGAAACTAAAAATAGTTTTACTCAAAGAGAAACTGAGCTTTTACATAAGAAAAAACTTACAAATAAAGCTGAAAATATAATAAAAAATAGATAAAATCATTTTTAGTATAAAATAAAAATATCTTAAAATTGTCTTAAAATAAGTTTTTTAATCTTAATTAAATTTTAATATGTCACAATATGAAAAAATTATCTTTTTATTTTTCTTAAAAAATCTAAACCTTTAAAATGAAATGAGTATATGATGAGAGTGGTTGTAGGCATAATAACTGATAATAAAGAAATATTATTATTAAAAAAGAATAATCCAGATTGGCAAAAAGGTTTATACAATGGAATTGGTGGAAAAGTTGAATTAAATACAACTCCACTTGAAACAATAATAAAAAAATGTCAAGAGGAGTTAGGTGTAAATATTTCAAATTGGATAGAGTTAGATAATGAAATATCATCAAGTGGTATAGAGATTGTATATTTTTTGACTACTTTAAATGAAGGTGAAATAAAAAAGCTACAAAGCCAAACAGATGAAAGAGCAGAACTATTTTCTATAAATAATCTTCCTACAAATATACTTCAAGATTTAAAAATTCAAATAGAGAGACAATTTTTTAAACCAAAAAATAAGATGAATAGAAAAACAAAATTGCTTATTTATATTTTGATTCCTATATTTATTATTTTACTCTCTTTAATGATTGTTGGAAAAATTAAAACAGGTAGTTTCTTATACTATCTTACAGATAAAAAAGAGGATATAGATAAAGATAAATCAGTAGAATTTATAAAAGGTTTTAAATCAAAATTGTTTGGAGAGTAATTTATAGAAGTTTTTCAAGCTCATCTAGCTTATTTATAAAAAAATCAGCTTTTGTAAAATCTTGATTTTTTGTAAACTCATTTTTTACAACAATACAATCAATATTTGCTCTTTTTGCACTCTCTAAACCTCTTTGAGAATCTTCCACAATTATTGCTTCGAAAGGTTTTGAACAAAATCTTTCTAAACCTTTTAGATATGGTTCTGGATTTGGTTTTGCTTTTTCATAATCTTCAACACAAAGTACAAAATCCATAAAATCAGCAATTCCTCTATTTTTATGAATTAGCTCAAAATCAACTCTTCTTGAAGTTGTAATTATCGCCATTTTATATTTTTTTGATAGGTTTTTTAAAATATCTTTTACTTTTGGTATGTTTATATCTTTTGTTTGTAAGAATTCTTGATAAAAACTATCTCTTAATTTTCGGTGTTTTTCTATAATATCTTTTTCAATATTATAAATTTCTGCTAGTTCAAAAGCACTTCCACCTTTTACCATAATGTTTTGGTAAAAATCCATCTCAAGATTTAAACCCAAAAGAGCAAGAGATTTTTTATTTGCTTCAAAGTACCATTTTTCAGTTTCAACCAAAACACCATCATTATCAAAAAGAATATATTTTTTTAAATTTTTCATTTTTTAACCTTTAAAAAAGATAATAAAAAAAGGAAGCCGTTTAAAGCTTCCTTTGTTTTATAGGAGGAGAAAAAGTTAAAATTAATTAACTTGTAAGAGAATTATATAAATTCATCATTAACCTCTTATAAATACAAAATTAATAGATAGTAAATAAGAGCAATTTTATCTTATTTATCCCATTTTGCCTTTGGAGCTTCATAATTTTTTATTTTTTCTATAATTTCATCAATATTATCACTAACAATCAACATATCAACAAATCTTCTATCCATAAAACCACTGTTTGAGCAAGAGTAGAAAAATTCAATTAATTTATCATAATATCCATTTATATTTACAAAAGCACATGGTTTTTTATGATATCCAATTTGTGAAGATGCAATTACATCAATAATCTCTTCAAATGTTCCATAACCACCTGGAAGAGCTATAAAAGCATCGCTTAGCTCCTCCATTTTTGCTTTTCTCTCTCGCATACTATCTACTTTATATATTTTTGAAATATTTGTATTTTCAAGCTCTTTTCCAACTAAATCAAAAGTTATTACACCTGTTACTTTATTTCCTAAACTTAAAGATTTATTTGATATAACTCCCATTAATCCTTGTTTTGAACCACCATAAACAATATTTATATTATTTAAATATAATTTTTCTGCAAGTTCTATAGTTTTTTCTTCATATATTTTACTATTTCCAAAAGCAGAACCACAATAAATCGCTACATTCATAAATTAATTCTCCTAATTCTTTGTTTTAAATGGTTTAAATATAAATAGCAATCTTGGAAGTAAAATAAGATTTGCTATTAAAACACTAATCATTACAACTGCTGTTAAAAGACCAAAATATATAGTTGGAACTAGATTTGAAAGCATTAAGATTGAGAATCCGATAACAACAATAATTGTTGTATGATACATAGGATGACCAACTGTATTTATTGCTTTATTTATTGATACTTTATAGTTTCCATGACTTTGTTTGTACTCAAAATCAAATCTATGCATAAAATGAATAGTATCATCAACAGCGATTCCTAAAGCAATAGCTGCAATTGTAATTGTCATTATATCTAGTGGTATTTTAAGCCAACCCATAATTCCAAAAACAAGGGAAATAGGTATTAAATTTGTAATTAAAGCTATTAAAACCATTTTTATATTTCTAAATAGTATTAAAAACATAATTCCTAAAACGAAAATAGAAGCTCCAGCAGTTGAAATTTGTGACTCAAATAGTGATTGAAGCATATTATTGTACAAAATCATAAGGTTTGTAAGTCTAAAAGTTGTATCTTTGTTTGTGATAATATCTTCTAAATCTCTATTAATCTTTTTTATAAGTTCATTTCTTCTTAACTCATCATTTGAGTCAATTATTCTCATACTAATTCTAGCTTCATTTGCTTCAATATTTACAAAAGGGCTTAAAATAAGTTTTTTATAATCTTCTGGAAGTTGATTGTAAATAAGTGCTAGAGTTATTCCATCTAAATCTTTATTATCATTTAAAGTTTTTCCAATCTTAAGTAAAGTTGCTAAGGATTGAACTTTTCCAACTTCAGGAATATTATCAAGATAGTCATGTATTTTTGTTATTAACTCCATTTTATCTTGAGAAAACCAGTATTGTTTATCATCATTTTTTGATATAAATTCGTTTTCAAAATCATCAAAATCACTATTTTCTTCTATTTTTACTATATTTTTATCTTCTTTAAATTTTATAATAACATCAAGAGGAGTTGTTCCTCCTAGGTTTTCATCAATTACTTTCATACCTTTGTAAATTTCGGTATTTGATTTAAAATAGTTTATAAAAGAGTTTTCAACAAAAATTTTTGAACTTCCAACAATAGAAAAAATTGTAGTTAAAATTGCCAAAGTAATTATAATTTTTCCACGGTTAATTATAATATTTGGTAATTTTGGTATAAAAGATCTTATTTTCTCTTTTTTTTCAACTTCCGCTCTTTTGCCAATAAGTATCAAAAAGATTGGAAAATATATAAAAGTTAAAACTAAAGATACCAAAATACCAACACTCATCATAAGCCCTAGATTTATAACAGGTTCAATATTTGATAAAACCAAAGATGAAAAACCAACAACTGTTGTAATAATTGCAAAAAAAGATGGAATTAGTTTTGATAAAACAGTGTTTATTGTTAGTTTATATTGACTTGCATTTTTGTATTTGAAGTACAACTCTTTATATCTTTCGACTAAGTGAACTACCATTGACATTGTTATTATAAGTTGTAAGGCAACAAAGTTTGAAGATATTACTGTAACTTCCCAAGAAAATATTCCCAAAATCCCAGATGTACTTAAAATTGAGATAAAACAGATAAATAGAACTATAAAAACCCATCTAAAGCTTCTAAAAATGTAGTATAAAACAAAGATAAAAATGAAAATAAGACTAATCCCATAAATCAACAAATCATTTTTGACAAAATGAACAGCATCATTAGCTATCATACTAACTCCGCCTAAGAATATCTTTGCATCACCTTCATAATTTTTGATAACATTTCTAATATCTTCAATATTTTTGCTATCTTTTACTCTTGAAGTTTCTCTATACTCTTTAAACTCTAAGTTATTTCTTTCTAGTTCTTCTATATCTTCTTTAGTTAAAGCTTGAACATCTTGTTTTTTTAAAAGATTCTCTCTTTTTTCAATAAATTCAAAATATTTTTTATCATCTTTTAGGTGAAGGATTAAAGCAGTTGTTTTAAAATCTGCACTTACAAGAGCATTTTTATATAAAGGTGAGTTTAAAAACTCATTTTCTACTAAAGACTTATCAAACTCTTTTGTACTTAAACTATCAACTCCTGCAACTAAGTCTGAAATAGGACGAATTGGAGATTGAAGAAGTGGAACTGTAAGAATTGAATCAACTTTTGCAATATTTTCAACTTTTTCAAAATCATTAGAGATATTTTTTATAGTATTTAAAGTTTCATCATCTAAAAGATTTTTTTTTGGACTAAAAGTAACTATTAAAAAGTTTGAGTTTTCATACTTCTTAAAACTCTCTCTAAAAAATTTTAAATCTTCATCATCTTCAAGAAGCAGTGTTTCTGCACTTGCATCAATTTGGACATCTTTTGCATTATAAGAAAGGTAGCTCACAAAAATTGTGGCTACTATTAAAAATAAAAAAGGATACTTAAAAATTAAAGTATCATATATTTTTTTATACATAAACTATTGATTTTTAAACTGTTTAAACATTTCATCAAAAGATTTCTCTTTTAGAAGTCCAGCAAATTGTTGTCTATAAGTTTGTATAATACTAACACCAACTAAATCAATATCATAGATAAACCATTCACCATTTTTTTCATAAAAATTGTAGTTTATACTATAATTTCCTTCTTTCCCTATAAGTTCAGTTTTTAGTTGAAGTCTTGTATTATTATATGGTTCAAGAGTTAAGATTTTTACTTTTTGATCATTATAAAGCTCTAGTTTATCGCTATAAGATTTTTTTATCTTATCTTCGAATACTTCACTAAACTCTTTTTGTTTTGCCTCATCTATACTATTCCAAGCATCTTTTCCAAGAGCTATTTTTGCCATAAGATCAAAATCAAAAGTGTCATCTACAATAGTGATAACTTCTTTTTTCATCTCCTCTTTTGACAAGCTTTTATCTTTTAAAACCAACAATACTTTGTCTATTTTATTTTCCATTTGAGTTTTTATATCCTCTTTTTTAAGTGCATAACTACTAGAAGATATTGTTAATAAAATTATTAAAATTTTTAATAAACTATTTTTAAATATATTACTCATTTATCTCTCTTTCTCTTTTTTGATTATAAGAATCTCTTAAATATGGGTATAAATCTATAGCATCTCGTTTAATAATCTCATACATATTTGGGTTAAAAGAGTACTCATTTACTTTATACCAAGAGTCAATTGCTATTGCTTGTCCTATATTTTGAGGAATTTTATACTCCAATGTATTGTGTCCTAATCTATCAGTTGGCGATAATAAGAAATCACCCGCAAGCCCTATAATATCTCTAGGATTTGAAGGTCCTAAAAGTGGTAAAACTATATGAAAACCTTGACCAACTCCCCAATATCCTAAAGTTTGTCCAAAATCTTCTCTATAAATTTTCATGCCTAAAGTATTTGTTGCTTGATCCATAAATCCACCAAATCCCCAGATAGTATTTACCAAAAATCTTCCTAACTCTTTTCCTGCATTTTCAAATTTAAACTGTAAAAGATTATTTGCAAATCTAATAGGAAAAAATAGATTTGTAAAAAAGTTATTTATACCAGTTCTTGCAACTTCTGGTACAACATAAGCATAACCTTTTGCTGTTGGAGTTAGAACATATGTATAAAAACTATCATTAAAAGATGTCATAACTCTGTTGTATCCACTTAGTGGATCAAACACTACACTATTTGTGGGTTTAAACTCATTTTCTAAATCTTCAGGAAAATTTCCTTCATTTGCAAAGCAAAATATTGATAGTAATAATGTTAATAATATTTTTCTCAAAATGGTCCTTTTTAAATAAAAATAAAATTGTAGCTAAAGTTTATAAAGAGAAAACTTTAACTATTTTATTAATATATTTTTAGATACAATACCACCTAAAAAATATTATTTTATGGAGTTTTTTATGGGAAGAGCTTTTGAATATAGAAAAGCAGCAAAGATGAAAAGATGGGGAAATATGTCAAGAGTATTTCCAAAATTAGCTAGAGCTATCGAAGTTGCAGCAAAAAGTGGTGTTCCTGATCCTGAAATGAATTCAGCTTTAAGAACTGCTATTTTAAATGCAAAAGCTGAAAATATGCCAAAAGCAAATATCGATGCAGCTATAAAAAGAGCAACAGGAAAAGACTCAGCAAACTTTTCTGAAGTTAATTTTGAAGGTAAAGGACCTCATGGAGTTTTAGTTTTTGTTGAAACAGCAACAGACAACAACACAAGAACAGTTGCAAATATAAAAATGTATTTTAATAAAACACAAGGACAAGTTGTACCAACTGGTTCTTTAGAGTTTTTCTTTGATAGAAAAGCTATTTTTGAATTTGCAAAACCAGCTAATTATGAGCTAGAAGAGCTAGAACTGGAGCTAATAGATGCTGGACTTGAAGAGCTTGAAGAAGAGGATGGTTTATGTTTAGCTTATGCAAACTATACTGACTTTGGAAATATGAATCAAAAATTTGAAGAACTTGGAATTGAACTTACAAAAGCAGAGTTAAAAAGAATTCCAAATAACCCACAAGAGTTTACGGAAGCACAACAAGAAGATATTGGAAAGCTTATAGAAAAGCTAGAAGATGATGATGATGTGCAAGCTGTTTATACAAATATTGCATAAAAATCAAAAGTAGGGTGTAGTATTTTAATCTATACCCTAAGAAAATATAAAATCTTTACAAAATTTAAAATCTAATTTATAAGTTGATGTTTTACAAAATCTTTATAATGTCCTGTTTTATCTTCAAGTTCTAAATGAGTTCCACTTTGTACTAATTCACCATCTTCAAGTACAAAAATCTTTGAAGCATTTTTTACAGTGCTTAATCTGTGAGCGATTGTAATTACTGTTTTATCTTTTAAAATATTTTCAAGATTTTCAAAAAGTTTTGTCTCTGTTTGTACATCTAAAGCTGAAGTTGATTCATCGAAAATAACTACGCTAGGATTTGCTAAAATCATTCTAGCAATTGATAATCTTTGTCGCTGACCACCACTTAGTCTTATTCCCATTTTCCCAACAATAGTATCTAAACCATCTGGTAAATTTTCAAGCATAGAGTTTAATTGAGCTATTTTTAAAGCCTCTTTAATCTTTTCATTACTTATATCTTCACCCATTGTAAGATTAAATCGTAAAGTATTATTAAATAAAATAGGCATTTGAAGTACCAAAAATATATGCTCTCTTAAGCTCTTTTTTGAAATATTATCAATACTTATATCGTTGTACAAAATATCACCACTATTTTTTGCATAAAATCCAGCTATAAGTTGTGAAATAGTAGTTTTTCCACTTCCACTAGCTCCAATTATTGCAACTTTTTCACCACTTTTTATAGAAAAACTAATATTTTTTAATGTTGTTTTATCTTCTGTATAAGAAAAAGTAAGATTTTTAAGAGTTATATCTATCTTCTTATCTTTTAACTCTATATTTCCATCACTTTCAGTTTTTAGTTCTAAAACTTTGTTAATTCTTCCAATAGCTGCTTTTGCACTAGCAAGAGAGTATTGAATAGATAAAATCTCTTGAACAGGAGTCATAATAAACCAAATGTATCCAAACATAGCAAACATAAGTCCAATTGATAAATCACTATAAGCTACTAATAAAAGTCCTGTTGCTCTAAATATTTCAAAAGCAAAAAGGAAAATTGTATATGAAAACTTTTCATAGGCTACACTTTTGTAGTTGAACTCATTTGAAGCTCTTTTTATATCTTCAGCTTTTTTTATAGATGTATCAAAAAAATTCTCTTCTTTATTACTTGCTTTTATTTGAGAAAATAGGTCTAAAGTCTCATTTATATTATTTTGGAAAGCTTCAATAGTGGCATTTTCCTCTTTTTTAAGTTCACCTGTTTTTTTAGCAATTCTTCTTGATATTATTGCAATTGTTGGTTGAGTTAAAAGTATCATTAATCCTAAAACAAAATCTATTTTTATAATTACAAAACCAACAGCTAAAAGAGTCAAAGAAGAAGTTATAAGTTTGCTTGAAACATTTACAATAAAACTATCAAGAGTGTTTACATCTGTTATTAAGTTTGCAGATATCTTTCCACTTCCTAAACTTTCATATTCATTCATATTTACTTTTTTTAGATGATTTAGGAGTTTTACTCTAATGTCAAATATTACTATTTTTGATATTTTTGTAAATATTTTTGTATTTATAACTCCAAAAATAAAGTGAAAAGCTCGTAAACAAATCACAACAACAGTAACAATTGCAATATAATAAAAAGCATTTCCGCTACCAAAAAACTCATTTATATTGTTTACAAAAAAGTCTGGTTTATTTAGTAATACTTCATCAACTAAAAGTGGAAGTAAAAGAGGAATAGGAACGCTTATTAAAATTCCTATTACTGTAAAAATTTGTCCTAAAATTAGTGCTTTTTTATTTTTTAATAAAAGTTTATATATAGATTTTAAAGATATTTTGTTATTCATAGAGCCATTATATCAATTTTTTGCTACAATAAACAATTATTCTACAGTTCTTGAGTAAAGTAAAAATAAAAAAAGAGTTGGATCTATGCGGAAGTTAATTTTGTGTTTTTTTATTTTAATGACTTTTGGTTTTGCAAAAGAGAATTTTAGCCAAATGAGTAATCAGGAGCTAATAGAGATTATAGGGTTTGTTGATGAGAAAGATATGGCAGATTTTCAAAAAGAGCTAGAAATAAGATTGGGAAAGATGAATACTCATGAAAAAGCTCAATATGAAAAAAGATTAGTTGAAACACCTGAAAGAAAGATAATTGAAGATGAAGAGTAAAATTTTACTGCTTGAAGATGATTATAACTTAAGCGAAACAGTTTGCGAATATTTTGAAGAAGAGGGTTTTGATGTAGTTTGTGTACATGATGGAGATGACGCTTTGTCAAAAATATATGAACAAAACTTTGACTTACTTCTTTTAGACGTAAATGTTCCAAAAAAGAGTGGTTTTGAAGTATTAAAAGAGGTTAGAGCTATTGGAAAAACAACTCCTGCAATATTTATAACATCTTTAAACTCTATGAGTTCTTTAGAAGAGGGATTTCTTAGTGGTTGTGATGATTATATTAGAAAACCTTTTGAGATAAAAGAGTTACTATTAAGAGTTCAAACTTTAATAAAAAAAGAGTTTTCAAATAAAAACGAAGTAGTTGAAATTTCTGCTAATGTTACATTTAATACAATCTCAAATGAACTAAAATCAAATAATGAAGAGATAAAATTAAATTTAAAAGAGTTAAAACTTTTGAAATTTTTTCTTCAAAATCCAAATGAACTACTCTCTCACGATAGAATTTATGATTTTGTTTGGGATTATGATGAAGAATATAGTGATAACTCTTTAAGAACTTATATAAAAAACCTTAGAAAGATTTTGGGAAAAGATAAAATTGTTAGTTTTAAAAAGCTCGGGTATAGATTTATCCAAGAGTGAAACTAGAACTATTATTGGGTTTAGTTTAATTTACTCAATATTAGTTTTGGTTATTTTGGGTGTTATTACTTTTTTATATTATCAATTTAAAAAAGATTTAATGCTTCAAGATGTTAGACAAACTCTTCAAAACTACTCAAATACTCAAATTGCAAATTTAAAAGAGTTGCACATTAATATTGATAAATCAGATATATATCCAAGAGATGAAAGATTTAATTCGGCTATTTATGATAGCTCAAAAAAGAAAATTTTTTCAACTTTACTTATGGGTGATGTAAAACTAGATGAAGTTATATATTTAAAAGATGGGTATATTCATTTAATCAAAGAGCCAGAATCTTACTATTTAGGTAGTAAATATGTAATTGTTGAGATAGAAGATGATAATATTTGGTTTGCAAATATTAAATATAAAATGCTTTTTTGGTTTTTGTTTTCATTTATTTTGCTTCTATTTGTTGGATATTTTATTGCAAAACTATTTTTAAAACCAATGAGAGAGTCTATACAAATGCTTGATAGATTTATAAAAGATACAACGCATGAGTTAAATACTCCAATTGCTGCAATTTTATCAAATATACAGATGATAAATAAAGATAATATTGATGAAAAGTTAGCAAAAAAGATAAATAGAATAGAAATAGGTGCAAAAACAATTTCAAATATATACGAAGATTTAACTTTTGTCTCTTTAAATAATCAGATAATCTCAAATAATGAAAAGTTGAATTTTTCTCAAATTTTAAATCAAAGAGTTGATTTTTTTAAATCAATTGCTAATAGTAAACAAATTGAGTTTATTTTAGATATAAAAGAGAATGTTTTTATAGTTTGTGATATAAAAAAACTATCAAAACTAATAGATAATATTCTTTCTAATGCAATAAAATATAATAAGTTTCAAGGATTTATAAAAGTTACTTTAAAAGATAAAATTTTGATAATTGAAGATAGTGGAAAAGGTATGAGTAAAGATAATTTAGCAAATCTTTTTACAAGATATAAAAGATTTGATAAAAGTGTAGGTGGCTTTGGAATAGGGCTTAATATTGTATCTCTTATAGCAAAAGAGTATGATTTGAAAATTGATGTTATTTCAAAAATTGATGTAGGAACAAGGATAAAAATAAGATGGCAAGATTAGTGATTTTTTTATGTTTAACATCTATTTTTGCTTTTTCTAATCCAAAAAATATTTATGAAAGAAATTGTGTGACTTGTCACAATAGAATTCCTGTTACTATAGATAAATACTTTTATAGATATTTACTTGAATATAGTAGCGAAGAAGATGTTAAAAAAGCTATGTTTGAGTTTTTAAAAAACCCTACAAAAGAGAAGAGTTTGATGTCTGAATCAATTATAAAAAGATTTGGCTTAAAGAAAAAAACAAGACTAAGTGACAATGAATTAAAAGAGGCTTTGGATATTTATTGGAGTGAGTATAATCTTTTTGATAAATTAAAGTAAAAGAGAGATTATCTCTCTTTAGTTATAAGCTCTTTGTAAAGCTTTTCATGAGCTTCTATCTCAACTCTACTAGCTTTTCTTCTACAAGATAAAAATCCTTTTGTATTTTCACTAGTAACTGTTGGAAATACAGTTGCATAAACCCAATAAAAATCTCCGTTTTTTGCACGATTTTTTACATATCCTGTCCAAATATTACCTTTTTTTACAGTTTCCCATAAATCTTTAAATGCAACTTTTGGCATATCTTTATGTCTTATTATATTGTGTGGTTGACCAATTAACTCATCTATATCATAACCTGCAATCTTACAAAAATCATCATTTGCAAATAATATGATACCTTTTTCATCTGTTTCACTCACTAAAAAAGTGTAATCATTAAGCACTATCTCTTTTGACATATCTACTCCTTAATTTAACTTACTTTTTTAGTTTTTGCATCTTCCACTAAAATTTTTGCCATAGCTAAAGTTTCATTTGCAATTATTGCAACATTGCTAGCTTCACTAGCATTTTCTTGAGTTACTCTATCCAAAATAGATACAGCATCATTTATTTGTTCTATCCCTTTTAATTGTTCACTAGAAGCAATACTTACATCTTGAATAATATCTATAGTTTCAGAAATTAATTTATTTAAGTTACTATATCCAGCTTTCATCTCATCGGATATTTTTTTACCATCATTTGTTTTGCTTGTAGCATTTTCAACTAAATCTTTTATCTCTTTTGCAGCTTCTGCACTTCTATTTGCTAAATTTCGTACTTCTTGTGCAACAACTGCAAAACCTTTTCCAGCTTCACCAGCGGTTGCAGCTTCAACAGCGGCATTTAACGATAGAATGTTTGTTTGGAATGCTATTTGATCAATTACTTCTATAGCTTCATTTATTGCTTCAACTTTCGCATTTATCTCATCCATAGAAGAAGCTGTTTTATTTGCTAAATTTTCACCTAAAATTACACTATCTTTTACATCTTTACTTAAGTTTGACATCTTATGAGCATTTTGAGTGTTATTTTTTGTTATACCTGTAATCTCTTCAAGCGCAGCAGCTGTCTCTTCAAGACTTGCTGCTTGTGCATTTGCTTTGTTTGCTAAATTTTCAACACTTCTATTCATAGTTAAAGAGTTTTTTTCTAGTAATGCCCCATTTTTTAGATTATGTTTAGCATTGTTATTTAATTCAGAACCAAGTTGATTAATCTGCTCCATAGCAAGTTTCATTTTACCTTTTAAAATAGGATTTATATTTACCTGTCTTCTATAATCATGCTCAGAATAAAGTCCTATAATCTCAACTAAATCTTCAATATTTGTATTTGCTCGAACTAACATTTTATTTACAACTTCTTTTAAAGTATGTACCATAAAGTTTGATGTACTTGAAGTTATTTGTGTAGAGTATATACCTTGAGCTACTTTGTCAAGAGCAATTACCAACTCTCCCAAAACATGCATATCATCTTTTCTCATTCTATCGTATTTATCAAAATATTGGTTCAACTCCTTAAGTATAGCTCCTATATCATCATTTTTTATATATTCAGCTTTTCTAATATTATTTGTTTTGAAAAACATATAATCCATAAGATTTTCTATATACTCTTTTATTCTATTAATACCACCTACAACTCTTTGCATAGAGTTATAATTTATATATCCAACTATAATAGCAAATACAATGTTTACAGCAATAATAGCAGATATTTTATGATCACTTAAGATAGCAACAGTACTAATAGCAGCAAAACCAATTTGGCTTAGAACCATATTTAAGAAAAAACGTTGTTTTGAGGTAAGATTCATAAACATTTAGAAACCTTTTTATAAGATTAGAAATTATAGATAAATAACTTTTAAATACATCTTAAGTACAATTGACAAAGATACCATATAATAGATGTTTTAAGAGTTTTTAAATAAAGTTGATCCAACTCTTATTAAGTTTGAGCCACATGCGATTGCAAGTTCAAAATCTCCACTCATTCCCATAGAACAGTATCTTGCACCAAAAGGTTTTAGTGAATCAAAAATTTCTTTTGTAATAATAAAACTATCTTTTATTATTTTTTCATCTTCACTATTTGCTCCAATAGTCATAACACCTTTTAAAATAATATTTGGACATATATTAATAATATTTTTATATATTTCTACTGCATCTTTTGGGTCAACTCCACTTTTACTATCTTCATAACTTGAGTTTATTTGAAGTAAACAAGAGATTTTTTTATTTTTTTCAACTAATCTCTTATTTAGCTCAATTGCAAGTTCTAAAGAGTCCAAAGAGTGAATTAAAGTTGGGTTTAGGTCTATTAGATTGTTTATTTTATTTTTTTGTAAAGTACCAACAAAATGCCACTCTATTGGAAGTTCATCTAAAGCTTTAGATTTATCTCTTAAATCTTGAACTTTGTTCTCTCCAAAGGCTCGCTGACCAACTTCGTAAAGAGTTTTAATATCTTCAATAGTTGAATATTTTGAAATACCAACAATTTTTACTATATGATGCTCACTAACTCTAAGTCTAGCTGCTTCAACTTTTGTAATTAAGTTGTCGAGATTTTTTGTAGCAATAATTTTTTCCATAAAATACCTTTTAGTTATTTAAAAATATTCTGTTAATATCGTTATAAATTCCAAGTAGCATCAAGCTTCCTAAAATCAACCATCCCATTATTGTAAGAAACATAAAAACTTGATCACTAGGTTTTTTTCTCATAATCATCTCGTATAGATTAAACATAATATGTCCACCATCAAGTGCTGGAATAGGAAGAAGATTTAAAACTCCTAAATTTACAGATATTAAAGCTGTGATTGTTAAAAGTGCTATTAAAGAGCTTTCACTAGCATCACTTATAACTTTTCCAATAGTAATAACTCCACCAATTTCACTACTAGGAATTACTCCAGATATTAGTTTTTGAACACCTTGAAAAATCATAGTTGATGCAAAAATAGTTTTTTCATAAGCATAAAGTAAAGAGTCAAAAAAACCTAATTCTAAAGTTACTAATTCGCCTTTTGGTGCTACACCTATCATTCTTTTTTTAATATTTTCATTAAACATATTTTGACTATCACTAACTACAGGATTAATTGTTTTTAGGATAATTTGATTATCTCTTTTTATATAAAACTGTAGAGAGCCTTGAGAGCTTGTTATAACTTTACCTATTTCATCCCAAGATTTTATATCTATGTCATTTATTCTTATAATCTCATCATTAGTTTGTAATCCAGAAACTGCTGCAACAGAGTTTGGGCTGATATTTCCAATAACAGGAGCTAAAGTTTTAGCACCCATAAGTGCAATATTAAAGTATAAAATAGCTGCTAAAATAAAGTTTGCAAATGGACCTGCAAATAATATGATAATTCTTTGCCAAGGTTTTTTTGTATTGTATGAGTCATTTCCAGTTTCTACTAAAGTAGGGTTTGAGTCATCTTGACCTTTCATTTGTACATATCCACCAAGAGGTATCATAGCAAACTGCCAAGTTGTACCTGCCCAATATTTACTATAAATTGCTTTTCCAAATCCAATTGAAAACTTTTCAACCTTTACACCAAAAAATCTTGCTGCTAAAAAGTGTCCTAATTCATGAAAAAATACTAAAAAAGATAAAACCAGTAAAAAAGTAATAGTACCCAAAAAAATCCTTAAGCTTTGAAGTAATCTCTAGTATATTCAAAACCAGAGTATAGAGTTAAAGCTACAGCAAACCATAAAAGAGTTGTTGCATATGGCCAATTCATAATTAAAAATCCAATAGCAAACATTTGAGCTACTGTTTTTACTTTTCCAGCCATTGTACTTGCTACATTTTTGCCTTCAGCTACTGCAACAACTCTAAGACCTGTTATAAAAAACTCTCTTGAAAGTATTAAAAAAACAGCCCATACATCAGCTCTATCAATAACCATTAAACCCAAAAAACCTGCAAGAACAAGCATTTTATCAGCAAGTGGATCTAAAATTCCACCAAGTTTTGTCATTTGATCCCAAGTTCTTGCAATATATCCATCAAAAAAATCTGTAACAGAAGCAATTACAAATATAAGTCCAGCAAAATAGTCAAACCAAGACGGATGCCAAGATGAAAAAATAGGATTGTGTCTGTCAATAAAAAACCATAGCATTAGCGGTGCTAATGCTATTCTAAAAAGTGCTAAAATATTTGGAAGATTTAACGATGCTTTTGTCATTATCTAAAAGTTGTCCCACCATCAACAATTAATGTGTGACCTGTAATCCAAGAAGCATCATTTGTACACAAGAAATAACAAGATTGTGCTAAATCTTCTGGTTGACCAATTCTATTTAATGGAGAGTATTCAGCAGTTTTTGCTTTTACTTCTTCATAATTTGTAAATGCTTTAAGAGCATCAGTATCTATAGGACCTCCTGAAACTGCATTTACTCTAATATTAAATTCACCTAATTCATTTGCAGCATATCTAACCATTGCTTCAACTGCAGCTTTATTTGTTCCATGACCTGCATAATTTTCAATATACACTAAATTTCCAGTAGAGCTTAAACTAACTATTGCTCCACCACCAATTTTTTGCATTCTTTTTGCTGCTTGTTGTGCTCCACATACAAAAGCATTTACCGTTGCAGTATAAATATTGTTTAATCCTCTTGGTTTTAATTTCATAAATTTACCATAACCACCAACAACTGCTCTTCCATAAATCATCGCATTTGAAATAAAGAAATCTACTCTATCAAAGTCTTTATCTATTTCTTCAAATAGTTCAGAATATTTTTCAGGCTCTAAAATATTAAATGGATATGCACGACATTTTACACCAAATTTTTTCTCAACATCTTTACAGATTTCTTGAGCTACTTCACCATTTGAGTTGTAAGTAAATGCTACATTTACACCATTACTTGCGAATTTATAAACACACTCTTTACCAATACCTTTTGTTCCACCTGAAATTACTAAAGTTTTCCCTTGCATGTTATTATTCATTATTTTATTACCTCATATTTTATTAAAATTTTTTCTAATTTTTGCATTGTTTCTGCACTTGGATTAGTCAAAGGTAGTCTAAATTCTAAACTATCTAATAATCCAGATAAATACATAGCAGCTTTAATTGGAATAGGGTTACTTTCACAAAATAGAACTTTGTTTAATTCAAATAGATCATTATGAATTTTTAAAGCTGTTTGAAAATCTCCACTCATAACTGAGCTTACAAGTTTTGATTTTAAATTTGGAACTAAATTTGAAGTTACAGATATAATACCTTTTGCACCACTTGCTAACATTGCAAAATCTACACTATCATCACCTGAGAAAACAAAGAAATTTTCTCTTTGTGAAATAATTGCAGTAGCTCGTTCAAGTGAACCAGTTGCCTCTTTTATACCATAAATATTTTTTACATCATCAAAAAGTCTAATAGCTGTCTCTGGTAATAAATCAACACCAGTACGTCCTGGAACATTATATAACATAAAAGGGATTTCAACTGATTGAGCTATTGTTTTATAGTGCTGATATAGTCCTTCTTGAGTTGGTTTATTATAGTATGGAGCTATTGATAAAATTCCATTTGCCCCAATCTCTTGAGCGAATTTTGCAATATCACATGCTTCACTAGTTGCATTTGAACCAGCTCCTGCAAGAACTTTTACTTTTGTATTTTTACAAGTAGCAACTGCTACTTCTATACACTCTTTGTGTTCTTTATGTGAAAGTGTAGCGCTTTCACCTGTTGTCCCTACTGGAGAAACAGCATCTACACCATTTGCAATTTGTCTTTTTATAAGAGTTTCATATTTTTCTAAATCAAGTTTTCCATTTTTAAATGGTGTAACTAAAGCAGTCATAGAGCCAATAATGGTATCCATCTTTTTCCTTTTATTGTTTATTTTCTTTTAAAATAAGAGTTGTTGAATTCTCTTTTACTAAATATTTTTTTGCAACATTTACAATATCTTCAACTTTTAGTTTTTCTAAATTTGCTTCATACTCTAAAAGTGGTTTTATATTGTCACGAACTAGATAAGTTCCAAAAAGAGAAGCTACATCGCTAGAGCTTTCTAAAGAGTAGATAAAGTCTGCTTTTGTATTTATTTTAAGCTTATCTAACTCTTTTTCTTTAATTTCGCCTTTTTGAATTTTCGATATTATATCTAAAATCTCTTTTTCTATTTTTAAAGCATCAACATTTTCATTCGCAACAGCCATAAACATAAAAACTCCAGGATCTTTTAACTCCATATTATAAGCATAAACACTATTTGCTAATCTTTTTTCATCTACTAAAACTTTTTGTAAAATTGAGCTTTTACCACTGCTTAAAAGTTGAGATAAAGCACTTAATGCTATTTGATCTTCATGTTCAAAATTTGGAATATGATAAGTCATAGCAAGCATTTGTACATTTGATTCTTTATTTATAATTGCTCTTCTTTCACCGTCTTGTTTTGGTTCTACTGTATGAACAGAACTAGGCATCTCTTTTGTGTTTTTTATATCTTTGAAGTGTTTCTCAACATAAGAAAAAACATCATCTTTTTTTATATCTCCAGCAACTACTACTATTGCATTTTGTGGTTGATAATATGTTGAGTGAAAATCTTTTATATCTTCAATTGTCCAATTTTTTATATCATCCATAAATCCAATTGGAGTCCAGTGATATGGGTGATAAATAAAAGTATTATTAAAAACTCTAAATTGCAAATATCCCATTGGGTTATTATCTGTTCGCCAACGTCTCTCTTCTGCTACAACATCACGCTCTGGTTGAAACTCTTCATCATTTAAAGTTAGATTTTGCATAAGTTCACTAAAAAGTTCAAGAGATTTATCTGTATTTTTTGATGAAGTTTTTATATAGTAGTGCGTGTAATCAAAGCTAGTTCCTGCATTGTTTACTCCTCCAAAACCTTTTACAATCTCATCAAACTCTCCAGCTTTTAGATTTTTTGTTGATTTGAAGTTTAAATGTTCTAACATATGGGCGATTCCACTTTTCCCCATAACTTCATTTCTGCTTCCAACTTTGTAAAAAATATCAACAGAGACTACATTTGTGTTGTTATCCATAGGAATTGCAACAATTTGTAATCCATTGTCTAAGTTTTTTGTATAATAATTTGGCAAACTATTTGCACTCATAAACTCTCCAATAAAAATATAAATTATAAAAATTCTTAAGAAATTTCTCATTATCTTAAATTTGCTCCAATAGCTTCAGAAATATTATCGTAGCCATCAGCTTTTAAAAGTTCTAGTAAATCTTGATTTATCTTTCTAACCATTGAAGGTCCTTCAAAAATTAAACTAGAATAAACTTGTACTAAAGAAGCCCCATTTTTTATTCTTTCATAGGCTTGATTTGCATTTGAAATTCCACCAACACTTATTAATATAGTTTTTCCATAAAGCTCACGAGCAATCTCTTTAAATAAAAGTGAAGATTTTTCACTAAGGCAAGCACCACTTAATCCTCCAAAATCTTTACAATTTGGAACTAAACTATAATCAATAGTTGTGTTTGTTGCAATAATTCCAGCTGCTCCACTATTTATAGCAGTTTTACATAACTCTATTGCTGTTTGTACTTCCATATCAGGTGCAATTTTTAATAAAATTGGTTTATTCGTAAGAGTTTTTGCCATAGAGAAAAGTTCATTTATAAACTTCTCATTTTGTAAATCTCTTAAATTTGGTGTATTTGGACTTGATATATTTATTACAATATAATCACCATAAGATTCTAACTTTTTAATTAAAGTTTTATAGTCATTTAAAGCATACTCTTCTGGAGTTGTTTTATTTTTTCCAATATTTACCCCAATAGGTATAGAAAAAGGGTAAACTTTTTTTAGATTTTTTAAAACTGCGTGAGCTCCTAAATTATTGAATCCCATTGCATTTTGAACAGATTTATATTCAGGATATCTAAACATTCTAGGTTTTGGATTTCCATCTTGTGGCATAGGAGTAGTTGTTCCAATCTCTGTAAATCCAAATCCCATACTTTTCATAGCTTTAACCATTGTTGCATTTTTATCAAATCCAGCTGCAAGACCTACAGGATTTTCAAATTTTACATTAAAAATTTTTTGATGAAGTCTTTCATCACTTATAAAATTCTTTTTTTCATAATAGTTTTTTAGTAACTTACATTTTCCTAGAAGTTTTAAACCAGATTCAGCAATATTATGAGCTTTTTCAGGTTCAAACATAAATAGTATTTTTTTTAGATTTTCATAACTAAACAAAGACTTTCCTTTTTTTAAAAATTCAAATATATTAGCAAAAAATAATCAAATATTTGCTGAATTATACAATCTTTGGTACTCTGTGCTATTTTCTAAAAGCTCTTCTTGAGTTCCAATATCTACAATTTCTCCATTTTTAAAGAGAGCAATTTTTGAAGCATTTCTTATAGTGCTTAATCTGTGAGCTATTACAAAAGTAATTCTATCTTTACTAACTTCTTCTATTACTTGACTTATTAAAGATTCGCTTTTGTTATCTAATGCAGATGTTGCTTCATCTAAAATTAATATTTTTGGATTTTTATATAAAGCTCTTGCTATTGCAATTCTTTGTCTTTGACCACCGCTTAAATTTGTTCCAAATTCATCTAAAACTGTGTTAATACCTTTTTTCATACTTAAAACAAATTCATAAGCATGTGCTTGTTTTAAAGCTTCTATAACTTTTAAATCATCAAGTTCTTCACCATAAGATACATTTGCTGCAATTGTATCATTAAAAATATATACTCTTTGAGTTACAATACTTATGTTTTCTCTTAAAGTTTTCAAAGATAAATCTTTTATATCTATATTATCAAAAGTTATTTTTCCTGCACTTGAATCATAAAATCTAACCAAAAGATTTATTAAAGATGATTTGCCTCCACCACTATCGCCTACTAGAGCTATTATTTCACCTTTTTTTGCTTCAAGATTTATATTTTTTAAAGCTTCAAGATCATCATATTTTAAAGATACATTTTCAAATTTAATAATATTTATACTATCTATTTTTTCTATTTCTCCAGATTTTATAGATGGAGATTTTTCAAAAATACTATTGATTCTCTCATTTGCTGCAAGTGCATCTTGCATCTTATTGTATAAACCAGATATTCTTTTTATTGGAGTATAAAGCATAAAAAGTGCTGCTATAAAAGAGCTGAATTCTCCTGTTGTTAATTCACCACTAATAACTTTGCTTCCACCAACCAAAATAACAGCTCCAAAAGCTAAACTTCCTAATATTTCCATAAGTGGAGATGTTAGTTCGTTTGTTTTTACTGCTTTCATATTGTATTTAAAGAAAATCATATTAAATACACTAAATTTTTTTGCTTCTAAAATTTCAGTGTTATTTGCTTTTATTATCTCAATATTATTAAACGATTCTGTAAGGCTTGATGTAATATCTGAGTTGCTCTCTTGAGATTTAAAAGATAGTTTTTTCATCTTTTTTGCTAGTAAACTTAAAGGATAAAAAGCCAAAGGTAAAACAATAAGTCCATAAAATGCAAGTTCAGGCGAACGATAAATTACAAGTGCAACTAAAGCAACAATAGTTAAGCTCTCTCTTATTATCTCGGCTAAATAGCCTGAAACTGCACTTTGAATTCTATTTATATCATTTATTATTCTACTTACAAGCTCTCCTCCATGTGTTTTTTGGAAAAAATCTAAGTCCAATTTTAAAACATGTGAAAAAAGTCTATCTCTTATAATTCTTGTAATATCTTGCCCAATATAAGATATAAAATATGCTTGAATATATCCACCAAAACCTTTTGCTGCATATAAAATAACTACGATTATTGGCATAATATACAACATATCTACATTTTTATTTATAAAAATATCATCTAAAAGAGGCTGAATAGCATAAGCTGTTCCAGCAGTTGCACTTGCAACTAGAATAATTCCAATAAAAGCATAAAAAATCTGTAATTTATAGTTTTTATAAAATGGTGTGTATTGTTTAAAAAAATTTATCATATATTCCCTAAAATTAAAAAAAAGTCTTTAATTTTATCAAATGTTTGCTAAAACTAATAGTTCTTAAACATTTTAACAAATTTATCAAAACCAAAAGCTCTTAAAGTAAGAAAAAATAGTACAAAACCACTTAGTGTTCCTGAAAAAGCTAAACCAGCTGCTCCAAAAGGTTTTATTAGAATTAAAGAGAATATAATATTTGCAACTAAACTTTGAGCAGATATTTTAGCAGTTAGCACTTGTTGCTCTTTTGCATATAGCCAAAGTGAAAATATTTTTGCTAAGCCAAAAGGCAAAAGTCCTATTAAATACATTTTTAAAATTAGTGCAGTGTTTATTGTATCTTCACTTGTAAAAGCACCTCTTTGGAATAGAAGTTCTATAATAAATTTATCAAGAGCTATTCCTACAACCATTGAAATTGTTAAAACAGCAAATAAAATTAGAGCTGATTTTTTCATAAGTTTTAGAGCTTCATCTTCATTTTTATTTTTTATAGCCTTTGCAACCATTGGAAAAAGTGCTATTGAAGTTGCTATTGCAAAAATTGCAAGAGGTAGTTGAAAAACTCTATTTGCATAGTATAAATATGATATAGAACCACTAATTAACATTGAAGCTAGCCAAGTATCTATAAAAGCTGAAATATGCATAGTTGAAGAGCCTAAAGTTGCTGCAAAGAAGTTTTTATAAAACTTATTTTCCTCTTTTTTCTTATGATTTTTAAATATAAATATTTTTCCTAAATTTGCTCTTCTAATTGCAATCATATGAACAATTACTTGCAAAATTCCACCAAATAAAACCCCAAAAGATAGATAAAATGTAATTGTATATTGCTCAAGACCTTTTGCAATAATCAAACTAGCGATCATTGATAGATTTAAAAGTGCAGTTGAGTATGCAGTTGTTGCAAAATGGTGTTTATATTGAAGTAAAGCACCCATAAAAGTTACCACAAAAATAAGAGGTAAATAGTAGAAATTTATAGCAAATAGTGGTGCAGCTAAATTAATTGTTTCTTCACTAAATCCAATAGCAAAAGCTTTTGCAAAAAGATGTGAAAACATAGTAACAATCAAAGATAAAACAATTAAAAAAGCTAAAATTTGTAAAAATATAATAGATGAAAATCTTATTTTATATTTTGATTTTGCATATGAAGGAATAAAAGCTTGTGTAAAAGCACCATCAGCAAAGATACTTCGAAATAAATTTGGAAATTTAAATGCTATAAAAAATATATCAGAATAGACATTTGCTCCTAAAATTGAAGCTGTCATTAAATCTCTTATAAAACCTGTTATTCTTGAGACCAAAATACCTGAGCTATTTGTAAAAATTGATTTTAACAATCTACTTTTTTGGCTATTCTTTTGGCTACTTTTTTGATTCATTTTAACTCTTTGTAGTCATCTTTAGTATGAAAAATTATTTGCATATTTCCTCTAAATGAACCTAATTGTGCATTTAATATCTCTATTTTAGAACCATCTTTTGGTAAAATATTTTTATCTTTTGCAAACAATTTTATAGTTTTTCCACCATTAATTTGCAAATTACCTTTTGTAACAAAACCTTTTAAATTTGTAATTACTTCATTTTCATATTTAAAATCGAAAATATCTATTTTTGAACCATCTAAAAATAAATCTTTATAGTTTTTAAAACTACTATTCTCTTTTAAAATATTAAAATCTTTTATCTCTTTTAAACCATAAAAATCATAGATTTGATTAACTTGAATATTATAAGAAAATCCTTCTTTTAAATCTTTTGCACCTTTAAAAATATAAATTGCTCTATTGTTTTCTTGTTTTATTATTGCTTTGTCACCATTTTTGTATAAAACTATAATATTCTCTAAAAATATTGGAAATAGAAGCTTCTCCTTTTTGTAAAGAGATGATATTTCACTCTTTTTTTCAATATTTTTTTCCAGTTTTTTTATACTATTATTTGAGTTATTTGTTGAAAATAGTGCAAAAATAGGAAGATGGTCTGAAAAACCTTCACCTTTATGTATTTTTTCATCTCTATTTTGGCTCATTTTCCATCGGTTTATATCATTTTTTTCAAATAAATAATTTGGTTTAAATACTGAAAATGAGCCTTTTATATATGAAAAATCTTTATTTTTTGCTAAAGAAGAGCTTATTATCATATTATCAGGTGTGTTATTTTGATTTCTAAATTTTGTTGAAAATCTCTCATTTGTAGGAAGTTCTAACCAAAGATTGTAGTGAACTTTTTTATCAAAACTATTAATTTCATCTAAAATAATAAATTTATCATCAACAGTTGTATTTAAAATATGATTTATTCCAGTAATACCAGCTGTTATATTTAATCTTTGATTATTTTTAAATGTTTGAAACTCATTATAATCAGAGTTAAAATCCCCTAATAAAATATAATAGGAATCATTTGGAAGCTCTTTTAATCTATCATATAAAGTTTTTGCATATTTAACTCTATAATTTTCAGGTGATTTTTTAGAAGGCCAATGATTATTGAAAATTTTAAATTCTAAATTTTCTAGTTTAAAAGTTGTTTCTAAAATTGGTCTATAAACTGCTTTTTCAAATTTAACATTTAAGTTTTGGCTATTTTTTATTGGAATTTTTGATAAGAAGCCAAGTCCTACTGCACTTGATGGATATTTTGTAAAGTTATAATATGAATATTGTGGTAATTTTTGTTTTAATAGTTTTATTAAATTTTCATTTTCTATCTCTTGTAGAGCAATAATATCAGCATCTAAATCTTCTATTACTTTTATTATATTTTCTAATTTTATGTTGAAATTTCTTTGATTCCATAATGATTTATTATTTGGAATATACTCATCGTATTCTGTTTTATCGTAGCTTAAATCAAAGAAATTTTCTACATTATAAGATGCTATTTTTAAATTTTGAGCATTTAAAAAAGTAGCAAAAATAAAGATTATTAGATATTTATACAAGTTTTATTTCCAAATTTTTTGGAAATTGTAGCAAATATTTTATTTTTAAATGGTAAATGTAAAATATTTATTACTCTATTTTTTAATAAAATTTATTATTTGATAATTTCCAAGAATAATTTGATTTTTTTTTTGATATAATCATGAACATTGTACTGTATATATAAAAAAGGAAAATTTATGCTGAATATTTCAGGATTATTAAAAGATTATGACTTAAAAGTTACTCCACAAAGAGTTGCTATTGTTGAAGAGTTATATACGAATGGGCATATGAATATTGATGAAATTTATAAAAAATTGATACAAAGATTTCCATCAGTTTCTCTTGCAACTATTTATAAAAATATAAACTCTATGGTTGAGAGAGTTTTTCTAAGTGAAGTTAAAATTCCAAATGAAAAATCTGTTTATGAGTTGATAAAAACTGAGCATGCACACTTAGTTTGTAAAGATTGTGGATTTATTGAAGATATTATGCTTGATTCAAGTGATATAGTGGAGCAAGTTTCTAAACTTACTCCTTTTAAAGTAGATTCAACAAATATTGTTTTAAGTGGTGTTTGTAGTAAATGTACAAACTGTTAGTTTAAGAGTTTCTAACTATTAAACTAGAAGGAAGATTGAATTGTTTTATAAGTTCTTCTTCCTTTTGTCTATGTTCCCCATTATCAACTTCGTGGTCATACCCTAAAAGATGCAAAAGACCGTGAATAAAAAGTAAATTTAACTCATCTTCTTCACTATGCCCATACTCTTTGGCTTTCTCTTTTACAAAATCTATTGAAATTATAATAGTTCCTAAAGGTAAATGTTCAAAATCTCCATCAACAGGAAAGCTTAAAACATCTGTTGCTTCATCTTTTTTTCTGTGTTCAAGGTTTATCTCTTTTATTGTTTGATTATCTACAATAATTAACTCTAAATCTTTTTTTGTAAGAGAGGTAACTATTTTTTCAAGTGCTACTAAATTCACCAAAAAATCTGTTTGATTTTCAAAATCTATCATTTTTTATCCTAAATTAATATATTTTTAATAGTATATAACTTTTAAAATAAATCCAAGGAGAGAAGATGAGTTTAACAGTAGGGAAAAAAGCATCAATTGATTATAAAGTTGAGAAAAAAGATTTAGCATCAAATCTAAATATTTCGGCTGATTTAACTTTTCCAGAAGTTTTTGCAACAGCTAGAATGATAGCTTTAATGGAGTGTAGTGCAGCAAAATTAATGTTACCACTATTAAAAGATGATGAAAAAAGTGTTGGTGTAAATGTAAATATTACACATATGGCAGCAACTTTAGAAAATGATGTAGCTATTTCAACAGCAACTTTTGTTGGAATGGAAGGGAAACTTTATAAATTTGAGATTGAAGTAATTGATAGTGCAGGAGTTTGTGGAAGAGGAACACATACAAGAGCTATTGTTTCAACTTCAAGACTTATTGAAGGTGCTAAAAAAAGAGCCTTAGCAAATAAGAATTAGATTATTAAGTAATAGAGCTTAAAAAAGCTCTATTACTTTTGATACCTCATCAACTGCAAAAGTTTTTAAATCTAATTTTAGATTTGTTTTTTGAGCAATTATTGCTTTTTTAATTCCTTGAGCTTGAGCCTCTTTTAATCTTAAATCTATAGAATAAACATCTTTTATTTCACCAGTTAGTGAAACTTCACCAATAAATACAGACTCTTTTGAAATTGGTCTATCTCGAAAACTTGAGATAATTGCAGCAATTACTGCTAAATCAGCACTACTCTCTTTAATCTTTATTCCACCACTAATATTTATAAACACATCATAATGATTAAAAGGTAAGTCTAATTTTTTCTCTAAAAGAGCTAAAAGCATAGTTAAACGGTTTGTATCAAAACCAGTGGCACTTCTTTTTGGATTTGGAAAAGTTGTTTCGCTTACAAGTGCTTGAACTTCAAGAATAATTGCACGACTTCCTTCCATACTAACAGTTAAACTTGAACCACTTTGACTTTTGCTTTTATCAAAAAACTTTGACGCTATATCTTTTGCACTTACAAGTCCTTCTTGTGTCATCTCAAAAATTCCAATTTCTGAAGTTGAACCAAACCTATTTTTGAAACCTCTTAACATTCTTAGTTCCCTGCTTGCTTCTCCTTCGAAGTATAAAACTGTATCAACCATATGTTCTAACACTCTAGGACCTGCAATACTTCCATCTTTTGTAATATGACCAATTATAAACATAGCAATATTTGACTCTTTTGCTTTTCTCATAAGCTCAAAAGTAATCTCTCGAACTTGTGAAACACTTCCAGGGCTTGAGTTTAAATGACCTGAATATATTGTTTGAATTGAGTCAATAATACAAACTTCATAATCAATTCTAAGAAGTTCACTCATAATCTCTTCAAGTTTTATCTCACTTAATAAGAAAAGTTCATTGTGGTTTGCATCAAGACGATTTGCTCTTAGTTTTATCTGTCCAGCACTCTCTTCTCCAGATACATAAAGTACTTTTTTTCCTGACTTTGCAATACTTCCTGCAACTTTTAAAAGAAGAGTTGATTTTCCAACTCCTGGGCTTCCTCCAATAAGTGTTAAACTTCCAGGAACAACTCCTCCACCTAAAACTAAATCAAATTCATAATTAAAAGATGAAAATCTTGAAACATCATCTTGTAAAATCTCTGTTATTGGTCTTGCTTTTGAACTAGAACTATTTGCTGTTATGGTTTGCTTTAAAACCTCTTGTTGTACTTCATTTAACTCTAGAAAACTATCCCAAGAGTCGCAACTAGGACATTTTCCAAGCCATTTACTAGATTGCTCACCACAGTGTTGGCACTCAAATAGAGTATTTTTTTTCTTTGCCATATTTTGCCTTTTTGGAATAAAATTTTAGTAAGATAAATTAAAATTAATAAGATTATTAAATCCCAAATTTTACAATAAACCCATTTTTAAAAGAGTTTATTATATTATAAAATCTTTAAACTCATATTGAAAGAATATTATGAAAAAGAGCATTACAATTATCGATACATTTGGATTTTTATTTAGAAGTTATTTTGCACTTCCACCTTTGCGATCAAACAGAGGTTTCCCAACTGGACTTTTAACAGGTTTTATTAACTTTGTTGCTGGAATTGGAAAAGATTTTAAGACAGATTATATAGTTTTTGCTCTTGATGCAAAAGGTACAACTTTTAGAAATGAGTTATTTGATAACTACAAAGCTCAAAGACCAGATGTTCCTGAAGATTTATTAACTCAGCTTCCAGTTGCAATATCTTGGGTTGAGAAAATGGGATTTAAAATAGCTATTAGAACTGGATATGAAGCTGATGATATGGTTGCTTCAATTGCAAAAGATGCAAAGGAAAAAGGCTTTGAGGTAAGAATTGTATCTCATGATAAAGATTTATATCAACTAATTGATGATGCAAATAGTGTATATTTGTTTGACCCAACTAAAAAACAGATTATTAATGAAGCAAAATGTATAGAAAAATATGGAGTTACTCCAAAGCAGTTTATAGATTATCAAGCATTAGTTGGTGATACAGCTGATAATATTCCAGGAGTAAAAGGAGTTGGTGCAAAAACAGCACAAACTTTGATAGAACAATTTGGAACACTTGAAAATATCTATGAAAATATTGAAAATATTGATAAAAAAAGAACAAAGGAGCTATTAATTGAAGGAAAAGAGAATGCTTTTTTATCAAAACAACTTGTAACTTTAAAAGATGATTGTCACTTTATATCAAATATAGATGAGTTTTCTTTGCCAAGTGAAAATCCAATTTTAAAAATAGCTTCGGATTTAGAGTCTTATGATATGCACAGAATCATTGAAAGAGTAAATAGAAATGGTTTAAATTATAAAACTGAAGTTCCAAAAAAAGCAGAAGATGAGAAAATTGAGTATATTTTATTAAACAATGAAAATGATTTAACTTTAGCAATAAATAAAATTCCAAGAGATGCAATAATTGCATTTGATACAGAGACAACTAATCTTGATACGGCAAAAGCAAAAATAGTTGGATTCTCATTTTGTTATGAAGATAAAAAAGCATATTATGTACCAATAGCTCATAACTACTTAGGTGTTGGAAATCAAATTTCAATTGATGCTGCTAAAAAAGCAATAGAGATTTTAAATAGATATAAACTTGTTTTTCAAAACTTCAAATATGATTGGCAAATTGTAAAAAACAATTTTGATTTAGATTTAAAATTATATGCAGATACTATGATTTTATCGTGGCTTTTAGATACAAGCGAGAAAGTTGGAATAGATTATCAAATAAAAAAATATTTTCAAATAGATATGGTTTCTTTTTCTCAAGTTGTAAAAAAAGGTGAAGATTTTTCAAGTGTGGAGTTAGAAAAAGCAACACTATATGCAGCTGAAGATGCTTTGATGACTTTGAAACTATTTAATAAACAGCTTGAGATTTTTAAACAAAGAGGCGAAGATGAACTTTTAAGTATAGCTTTTGAGCTAGAGTTTAACTTTATTTATGTTTTAGCTTCAATGGAGCAAAAAGGTATAAAAGTAGATATAAAACTTCTAAAAGATTATAAAGATAAAAGTTTAATTTATCTAAATGAATTAACTCAAAATATTTATGAAGCTTGTGGAGAGAGTTTTAATATTAACTCTCCAAAGCAGTTGGGTGTGATTTTATTTGAAAAACTAGGACTTGCATCTTCAAAGAAGACAAAAACAGGTTATAGTACAGATGAGTCTGTTTTGGAGAGCTTAAAAAATGAGCATAAAGTAGTTCCTCTTTTATTAAAATATAGAGAGGCTTTTAAACTTCACTCAACATATATTGAACCACTTTTAGAGCTTGGATTAAAAGATAGTGAAAATAGAGTTTTCTCTTCATTTTTACATACAGGTACTACAACAGGAAGATTAAGCTCAAAAAATCCAAATTTACAAAATATTCCTGTTGGAGCTTTTAGTGATATTCAAATTAGAAGAGCTTTTATAGCACAAGATGGTTATAAGCTTGTTGGAGTTGATTATTCACAAATTGAGCTTAGGCTTCTTGCGCATTTCTCACAAGATAAAGCTTTACTTGAAGCTTTTAGAAATGATTTAGATATTCACTTACAAACTGCTATAAAAATTTTTGGTGAAGATGAAGCAAAAGATAAAAGAGCTATTGCAAAAACTATAAACTTTGGGCTTTTATATGGAATGGGAAGTAAAAAACTATCAGATACTTTAGGAATTTCTACAAAAGAGGCAAAAACATATATTGATTCATACTTTGAAGCATTTAAAAGTGTAAAAGATTATTTTAAATCTATTGAAGATGAAGCTATTGAAAAGGGTTATGTAAAAACACTATTAAATAGAAAAAGGTTTTTTGATTTTCAAGGTGCAAGTCCAATGTTGAAAGCAGCATATTTAAGAGAGGCTGTAAATACGCTATTTCAAGGAAGTGCAGCTGATTTAATAAAGCTATCTATGATAAATATTCATCTAAAATATAAAGATAATCCAAATGTAAAAATGCTTTTACAAATACACGATGAGCTTATTTTTGAAGTTAAAGATGAGTATGTTGATGAAGTTATAGAAGATATAAAAGAGATAATGGAGAGTATTTTTGTATTAAATGTTCCTTTAAAAGTATCTGTTGGTGTTGCTAACTCTTGGCAAGATTTAAAATAATTAAAAGTATACTTCCGAAAATTTATTAAGGAAGATATATTTATGATATTTTATCTACTAGCAGTAGTATTAGGATTTGCTCTTTTAGTTTGGAGTGCAGATAGGTTTGTAGATGGTGCTGCATCAACAGCAAAGCATCTGGGAATGCCAAGTTTATTAATAGGTATTTTAATTGTTGGATTTGGAACAAGTGCTCCTGAGATGGTTGTTTCTGCAATAGCTGCTTATGAAGGAAATCCAGGGCTTGCACTTGGAAATGCTATTGGATCAAATATTGTAAATATTGCATTGATTTTAGGAGTTACAGCTATTGTCTCTCCAATTATGGTTAATTCAAAAATAGTTAAAAAAGAGATTCCACTTTTACTTCTAATCGTATTGCTTACAGGGTATTTGCTTTTGGATAATAGTTTAACACTTTTTGAAGGAGTTATACTTTTAGTATCTTTTTTTGCACTAGTTTTATGGTCTGTTTATACAGCCTTAAAAAGTAGGGGTGATAGTTTAGAAAGTGAGATGGATATAGAGTTAAAAGAGCACTCTATGAGTTTAAAACTTGGAGTTATTTGGCTTATTTTTGGACTTATTTTATTAATAGTAAGTTCAAGAATACTTGTTTGGGGAGCTGTTGGAGTTGCTGTTGAGTTTGGAGTTAGTGATTTAATAATTGGTTTAACAATTGTTGCTCTTGGAACCTCTTTACCAGAACTTGCAGCTTCTGTAATTGCAGCACGAAAAGGTGAGCATGATATTGCTATTGGAAATGTTGTTGGATCAAATATGTTCAACCTTTTAGCAGTAATTGGAATTGCTGTTGTAATTGCACCTATGAATAATATTCCTCTTGAAGTTCTACAAAGAGATTGGATAATTATGCTTCTTTTAACAATTGCACTCTTTGTTATGGCTTATGGCTTTAAAGGAAGAGATGGAAGAATAAATAAAGTTGAAGGAACAATTTTAATTCTTTGTTATGTTGCATACAACACATATTTAGGAATGAGTTTGGTAAATAGTTAAACTCTTTTGTTATTTGTTCATCTTTATCAAATCATTATTTATATAAGTATATAATGGTAAAAATTTTTTAAAGGGAAGATATGACAAGAGAGATGATAATGATAAATCTTTTTCAATTTTCAGCACCTACTTATTATAAATGGAAAAAGCATGATAAAAGAAAGATAATTTCACTTTTAGAGTATGCTTTTAGTGATGAGGATTTAATTGAATATTTGAATAAAGGTAAAATTTCTAAAATAGAAGAGATTGGTAATCAAGACTATCTTTTTGACTTAGCAATAAAGTTTTATAAATTTTTAAGACATATAACAAATTATAAGGTAGCTAAAAAAGTTTTAGAACTTTTGGAAAATAGCTTTAATGAAAATCAAAATAAAATTTCAATAGAGAATATTGCAGAAAAAATTTATAAAGATGATGATTTTTATACATCAATGAAGCTTGCTATTTTAAATCTTATTCAAAAACAAGAACCACTTGTTTTGGAGTATGTATCAAAAAATAGAGTTAAAGTAGAAAATGAATTTTCAAAAAGAGCTTCAAAGCTTATTAAAAAATCTGATTTTATGATTCCTAGTATTGCATAATTTACTATATTTGAAGATAACACTATTAAAAGTATTATAAACTTATAAAATAACTATACAAAAAAGCTTTTTTATATTATAAAATAAAATAAAAAAAGGCTTTACTATGATTTTAGGAGTTTCATCTTGTTTGTTAGGAAATATGTGTAGATATGATGGTCATGGTGCAAAAGATGATTTTGTATTTAATAGTTTAAAAGATTATTTTACTCTTTTACCATATTGTCCAGAAAATTCTATTTGGAGTGCCCCAAGAGAAGCTATTAGACAAGTTTCTATAGATGGAGAAGTTAAAATATTTACATCTACAAAAGAGCCAAAAGATGTAACAGATATACTAGATGATGCTTGTGAAAAGATGGCTTTAAAAGCTTGCAATGATGATTTGTGTGGTTTTGTTTTAAAATCAGCATCACCTTCATGCGGAATGGAGAGGGTTAAAGTTTATCAACCATTAAATGCGCCATCAATTAAAAATGGAGTTGGTGTTTTTGCAAAAAAACTAAAAGAAAAAATGCCAAATCTACCAATAGAAGAAGAGGGTAGATTAAATGATGCTTGGCTTAGAGAAAATTTTTTAATGCAAGTTTACTCTTATTCAAGTTTAAAAGAGTTACTAAAAAAAGAGAAAAAAATTTCAAACTTAGTTGAGTTTCACACATCATATAAATATTTAATATACTCAAAATCACAAAACTCTTATAAAATATTAGGAAAAATTGTTGCAAATAGCGAAAAAAAAGATATTGAACAGCTTTATAAAGATTATGAAGCAGAATTTTTAAAAGCAATAGCTACAAAATCAACTCTGAATAAAACTTACAATATATTACTTCATATTTTTGGATATTTTAAAAAACATATAACAAAAGAGGAAAAAGTTGATATTTTAGAAAGTATGTACGATTTTAAAAATAGGGTAATTCCACTAATTAGTGTAATTAAGATATTTAATATTTATATAAATAGATTTGATATAACTTATTTAAAAAATCAAAAATTTTTAAATCCATATCCTTCAAAATTAGCGCTTAGAAGTGATTTGAAGAGTTTTAAATGAAAAAAATTGATTTATCTGTTATTGGAAGTGGAATAGGTGGAAGCTTAATATCAATTTTGAATAAAGATAAAGATTTAATACTATTTGAAAAAGATAAAAACCTAGGTGGAACTGCCTCAACATTTAAAAGATTTGGAAACTATTTTAATAGTGGGGCTACAACTTTTGTTGGTTATGAAGAGAATCACATTTTAAAAGATATATTTGATAAAGCAAATTTTACCCCTGATTTAATAGAGAGTTCTTATGCATATAGAACTATTATAGATGGAAAAATTATTGATAGAAAATGTGATTTTGAAGAGTTCTTAGATAGTTTAAACACGGTTTTTTATCATAAAAACAATAGATATTTTTGGCAAACTTTAAAAGATATTGATGAGAGATTTTGGAGATTAAAAGATATATATTTTGCAAAATATAGTTTAAACTCTTACTTAAAAACTCTAAAAACAGTTGAGATACTTTTTAAAGAGTATAAATTTTTGATGTTTAAAAGTGCCAAAAGTTTTATAAAAGAGGTTTTAGGTGATATTTCAAAAGAGTATGAAGATTTTATAGATGCTCAACTTCAAATTACACTTCAATCAAGTTCAAAAGATATTCCACTCCTATCTTTTGCAATTGCTTTATCATACCCTTTTCATAAGATTTTTTATGCAAATGGTGGAATGGGAAAACTGTTTGATGATATGTTAAAAGATATAGATGTAAAAAATACTGAAGAGATAAAATATATAAAAAAAGAGAGAGATTTTTATAGATTAATCTCTACAAAAAATGAGTATCTATCTTCAAAAGTTGTTTTAAATGCTCCTGTTTTTGAGTGTAGTGAAATTTTTTTAGATGAAGATATTAAAAATTACTATAAAAAATTTGAGTTTTATGATCAAAGTGCTTTTGTAATTTATTTAAAGATTGATTCACAAAAAGAGTTTTTAAATCACTATCAAATTATTTTAAAAGATACCATTCCAAATACAATAACAAAAAGTTTTTTTGTATCTTTTAGCCACAAAGATGATGAAAAACTATCAAAAAATGGCTACTCTGTTACAATTTCATGTCATACAAAAGCTCTATTTTGGAGTAATCTTTCAAAAGATGAGTATGAGACAAAAAAAGAGCTTACAAAAAACTTTATAATAGATGAGTTATTAAAAAATATTTCTGATATTAAAAAAGAGGATATAAAAATAGCATTTAGTGCCACAAGTAAAACATTTAAAAGATATATAAATAGATTTAATTGTGGTGCAACTCCTTTGAATCTTAAAAATATTTTTAAAATTCCAAGCTCAACAACTCCATTTAAAAATCTTTACAATATAGGAGATTCTGTTTTTGCTGGACAAGGTTGGCCTGGAGTTGCTTTAGGAGTTAAAGTTTTAAACCAAAACTTAATTTAGATAAAATAGCTTAAATATAAAAAGGTTTAAAATGATAAAAGATGAACTTAAAATATCATCAAAAGATTGGTTAAATATCTTAATAATTGGAATACTATTTGGATTTTTTCAATCTTTGATTTTCTATTTTTTAAATAAAGATTTACAAACAATTTCAACAATTATTTTTAGCATAAGCACAGCTTTTTTTATAGCTATTTTTGCAATGATTTTAATAAGCTCTTCAAATAGGTTTATTCTTCCAAAAATAGATAAAAAATTTTGGACGAGTTTAAGTCTGTTTTTCTCTTTTTTATCAGGATTTCTAGGATTTTTACTCACTTTTTTTATATATTATAATAGTGATTTTGAAGTTATCTTTTTAGTAAGTTCATTTTGGTTTAGTATTGCAGTTGTTGTTGGTTTTTTAACACTTCTAATAGCTTTGATTTTGCATCAATTTGTATCTTTAAAAAATAAAAATAGTCAAATAGCAAAAGAGATTTTAGAGTCAAAATTAAAATCTTTAGAAAATGAGTTAAATCCACACTTTTTATTTAACGCACTAAACTCGGTTTCACAACTAATCTATAGCGATAAAAAAAAGGCAGAAGATGCTGTTTTACAACTATCCAAATTTTTAAGAAATGCTATAAATAAAGAGAGTTTAGTTACACTTGAAAATGAGATTTTAATGGTTCAAACTTATGTTGGAATTGAAAATATTAGATTTGACAATAAAGTAGTTTTGCATATAGATGATTATAAAGATTTAAAATTTGTAAAAATACCAAAATTTTCAATACAACTTTTGGTTGAAAATGGTATAAAACATGGATATTTGGGAAAAGAGTTAAATATTTATATTAAATTTGATAAAAACTCTATAAAAGTTTCAAATGATGGTAAAAAGAGTTCAAACATCAAGTTTAAAACAGGTTTATCAAATTTAGAAAATAGATTAAAAATATTAAATATAGGAAAACTTGAATATATTTCAGATAGTGAAAATATAGCTTTTTCTATTATTTTAAAGGATAAAAATTGAAAGTATTAATAGTAGATGATGAGAGTTTGGCACTTGCAAGATTAAAAAGAGTTTTAAATGATAACAATATTTTTGATATAGTTGAATTTAGTGACCCTTTAGAAGCTATAAAAGAGATTTCAAAAACAAAATTTGATGCTGCTTTTTTGGATATCTCTATGCCAAATTTTAGTGGTTTAGAACTAGCTGAACTAATACTTAATATTGAGCCAAAAACTTTTATAGTGTTTCAAACTGCTTATGAAGAGTATGCTTTGGATGCCTTTAAAAAAGGTGGAATGGGGTATTTGCTAAAACCTGTTGAAGATGTTGAACTAAAAAAAACTTTACAAAAAATATCTTTGTATAAAGAGGAAAAAGTTAATAGTTCAAAAAAAATTTTAGGAAAGGTTTCTGATAAAATCTATTTAGTTGAGATAGATGAGATTTTTTATATAAAAGCTGATTTAGATGAGATTATTATACGTACAAAAGATAACTTTGTTTATGCAAAAAAGAAGATTGGAGATTTAGAAGATATATTAAAAGATAAAAATTTTTTTAGAGTTCATAGATCTTATATTGTAAATGTTGATAAGATAAAATCTATAAAAAGTGTAGAGCAATCAAAACTAGAGATATATTTTAGTGGTATTGATGAGTTTATTGTAAGCTCAAAAGATGGTGCAAAAGAGTTTAGAGAGTATTTAGATAAAAAAAGTATATAAATTGGCATTAAAGTAGTACCAAAAATTTTAAATTCTATTAAAATTTTAAAAAAAGAGGAGTAAGTATGCCTACATCATCTTGTATAAAATGTCAAACTTTACCAATAATAAAAGATAGGGAATCTAGTCTTATTTTTGGTTTTGAAGTTGTTGAGTTGTCTAAAAAATTTAGAGATTTTTTAGATGATAGCGGTATTAATTATTTAAAAGAGGATAGTTTGACAGTTGTTGTAAAAACTTCTTCTTTTATTGATTTTTTAAGTAATCTTCTTTCAAAAAATATTTTTAAAAAACATGAAAGAGAAGCTATTTATATTCTTAGTTTAAGTGAAAATGAAAAGCTCGATTACTCAAAAATTAGAGATGTAAAGAGTTTGGAAAAGTACAAAAATTTAATTTCAGCTCAAGAGTTATCATCTTTACTCTCAAAAGGTGGTTTAACAGCACATTTTCAACCAATTTTAGATGTAAAAACTAATACAATTTATGGTTATGAAACTCTTGCAAGAGGTGTAAATGAGGATGGAACATTAGTTTATCCAGATAAACTTTTTACTTGGGCAAAAGATGGAGATATGCTTTTTTATTTAGATAGAGCTTGTAGAGAGAGTTCACTAAAAACTGCTGCTATTAAAAATATTAGAGCAAAAGTTTTTATAAACTTTATTCCAACAGCAATTTACGATCCAAATCACTGTTTACAATCTACTGTAAAATGGGCAAACTCTTTAGAGTTTGATCCAAAAAATGTAATATTTGAAGTTGTTGAGAGTGAAAATATAGAAGATATTGAACACTTGAAAAATATTTTGAATTTTTATAAATCAAAAGGTTTTATGGTAGCATTAGATGATGTTGGAAGTGGATACTCCTCTTTAAATATGATTGTTCAACTTCTGCCTGATATTGTAAAAGTTGATAGAGAAATAGTAAAAGATATTGATAAAAATAGAGCAAATCAATCTGTTTTTACAGCTATAGTAAATATTGCAAAAGAGAATAATATTACAGTTTTAGCAGAAGGAATTGAGACTAAAGAGGAGTATTTATACTTAAAAGAGAATGGTGCTTCATTGGTGCAAGGTTACTACTTTGCAAAGCCATCTTCGGAGCCAATTAGAAAAATTAATTTTTAAGGAGTTTTTATGTTAAAAGAGATTTTATTTACAGGACTTGGTGGAGCGTTACTTTTAAAAGAGCGAGTTGAAGAGGAGTTAAAAACTCTTGAGGAGAAAGGAAAAATCAAAACTAGCGATGCAAAGAGCTTTTTGGAGTCTTTAGAACAAAAAGGAAAAGATGAAGATGAGCGAATTAAAGCTAAGATAAAAGATATGTTTAAAGAGGTTTTAGATGAACTAGGAGTTGCTACAAAAGCTGATTTAGAGAAGTTAAAAGAGGATTTAAAATAAAAACTTTTTATATCTATCTTAAACTTTTCTCACCTTTTAGAGTCTATTTAATATTTAGATTCTTACTATCTCTTTTTTTACTTATTAAAAAAAGGGATAGTTTTTTCTTCCTTAAAGCTTTAAAGCCAAAAAAACTAAAAGAGACAATATTTTATTTGGGAGCTAGTTTTATAAAACTTGCACAAGTTTTGGCAACTAGATCTGATTTTTTCTCAAAAGAGTATTTGGATGAGTTAAAAGAGCTACATGACAAACTTCCAAAAATGTCTAAATCTGATTTTGAAGATGTTTTTAAAGAGTCTTTCAAGCAAGAGTGTTTTAAAAAGTTTGAAAATGAGCCAATTGCTAGTGCTTCTATTGGTCAAGTTCATATTGCATATTTGCAAGATGATACAAAAGTTGCAGTTAAATTAAGAAGAAAAAATATTGAAAAACAAGTAAGAGTTGATATAAAAATATTAAACTTCTTCAACAAACTTTTTAGACCACTTTTTTCATATTACACAAAAAATTCAATAGATGCTGTTATAAATGAGTTTTCATCTATGATAAAAGATGAGACAAACCTTACAATAGAGCTTGAAAATTTAAAAAAGTTCTCTGCTACATATAAAGATAGTGGAGTTTTATTTCCAAAACCTTTTGAAGAGTTTTGCTCAAATAGTGCCATAGTTATGAGTTTTATGGATGGTTTTAGATTTGATGATAAAACTTCTTTAGAAAAATATGATATTGATTTTAAACAAATTATCTCAAAACTTGTAAACTTCTACACAGAGCAGATGTTAATAAATGGATATTTTCACGCAGATCCCCATCCTGGAAACTTGCTTGTAAACGCAAATGGAGAGCTAATTTTACTTGATTTTGGAATGGTTAAAAATATACCAAATGATTCAAGAGTTGCGATAATTGAGCTAATTGATGGTGCAAATAGAGGGGATTTTGAAACTTTTGTAAGAGCAAACAAAAAACTTGGAACTATTAGTTATGAAGCACCTGAAGCTTTGATGGCCCAGTTTAGTCAAAAGATGTTTGATATTTTCTCAAATGATAATCTATCTAGTGAATCTATGCAAAAACTAGCATTTGAAGTTTTGGAAAGTACAAGAGATTTACCATTTAAACTTCCAAGCGATGCTGTTTATATTTTAAGAGTTAGTGCAATAATAGAGGGTTTAGGAACAACTTATATAGAAAATTTCAATGGTGTAAAAGATATTTTACCAATTTTAAAAGATAATCTTCCAAAAGCTTTAGGAGTTAAAACTACAATTTCACAAATAGTTTTAGATGAGTTAGAGTCATTTCCTAAATTTATAAAAAATCTAAAACAACTAGTTGAAAAAGGTTCAAAAGGTGAACTTGAAGTACAAATAAACAAAGAGCAACTAGAGTTTATAAAAAAAGATTTAAAAGAGTATTTTGGAAGTTATCTAAAATCTTTATCTTTTATTCTATTTGGTATATTTTTAATCTTTTATGATGATAGTTTAAAAAATCTAGCTTTGATTTTGGTCTCTTTAGGGTTTTTAAAAGTTTGGTTTATCAAATAGTTTAATTTTTAAATTCACTCATATAAGTTCTATATAAAAGTGGCACCATTTGAGTTTGAAGCTTTAAATTAGTTCTTTCATTTATAGTAACACCACTAAAAAAACTCTTCCATAGTTTTTGAAATTTTTCTTCATTTGATGAATAATTTGGTTCATCAAAAAAAGCAACCTCTTTTATTGAGTAATCATTTTGCATTTTTACAAAAGCTAGTTTTCTATTTATGTCGTGGATTATGAAATTTTGGTTGTTGAATCTTTTTAGAAAATGTCTTCCCAAAAAATAAACAACATTGAATTTGGATTCAATTTTTGCATATAAAGTTTTATCTTCTAACCCTTCAAATCTTATAAATCCAGTTAATTTATGTGTCACTCTAAACAACTCTTTTTCAAGATTATTTAGATAAAAAACGCAAGAGTTGTTTATATTGTATAGCTGTTTTGAATCTTTAAAACCAATAATAATATACTCTAAAAGAGCCATTTCAAACTCCTTTGAATCGCACATAAAGATATTTAAAATTTTCTCTAAAATCTCTTTTGAAAATTTTGTTTTTATGGCATTTAAAACTTTTATTCCACTCTCTTTTGAACTGTTTATCTCTAAAGTCTCTTCAAATAAGATCTCATTTGGAAGAGTTTTATATATTTTTGTAGGTTTTAATTTTTTATAATAAACCTCATAAACCAAAGATAAAAATCCCTCAAAAGTTCCATCATAAAGTAAAATCATATCTCACCTGTAATTGAGCTAACATCAAAAAGTGTTGGTTGAACTAATTTTTTTGGTTCAGGTTTTGTAAGTGCAAGTTTGAGATTTTCTCTATAAAATGGAACTTGCCTTTGAAACTCTTTGTTGCAAGTGATAAAGTATTTTGCTTTTTTGATTGAAATTTTTAATTTTTTCAAATCATCAAAAGTAAGTTTTTTAAATCTTCTTGCACTTAATATCTTCATAACACCCCTTGCTCCAACTCCTGGAATTCTAAGAAGTTCCTCTTTTGAAGCTGTGTTTATCTCCATAGGAAAATATTTTAGATTGTTTAATGCCCAAAAAGTTTTTGGATCTAACTCCTCATCTAAATTTGGAAACTCATCTGTTACTATCTCATCATAAGAGAAGTTATAAAATCTAAGTAACCAATCAGCTTGATAAAGCCTATGCTCTCTTAAAAGTGGTGGTTTTGTAACAACTGAAGGAAGATTTTTGTCATTATTTACAGGAATATAAGCACTATAATAAACCCTTTTTAACAAAGCTTTATCATAAAGTGCAGAGCTAAGTTTAAGTATATCTCTATCGCTTTCAGGAGTTGCTCCAACTATTAGTTGTGTACTCATTCCTATTGGTTTTTGATTCCTTACTAGACTTAAATCTCTTGCAAATTTTAGTGGTTGTAAAACCTTCTCTTTTGTCTTATTTGGTGCTAAAAGTTTTAAAGATTTATCACTTGGAAGCTCTATATTTGAACTTACTCTATTTGCTAGTTTAACTATTTCTTCAACTAACTCCATACTACTTCCAGGGATTAGTTTTACATGAATATAACCATTAAATCTATATTCATATCGCAAAATCTTTAAAGCTTTTAAAATCAAAGTCATAGTATGGTCTTCATCTTTTACAATTCCAGAGCTTAAAAAAAGTCCTTCTATATAATTTCTTTTATAAAAATTTATTGTAATATCTGCTAATTCTCTTGGAGAAAAAACAGCTCTTGGAATATCGTTTGAAACACGATTTATACAATAAGCACAATCATAAATACAAATATTTGTAAGTAAAACTTTAAGAAGTGATACGCATCTGCCATCAGGTGTAAAAGTGTGGCAAATTCCACTTGTGTGAGTTGCTCCAAGTTCCCCTTTTTTGTATGAAGTTTCAACTCCACTTGAAGAGCAAGATACATCATATTTTGCACTATTTGCTAAAATTTCCATTTTTTCATAAATATCATTTTTCATTTTGTAATTTTACTTTAAATAAATTTTTTTATTCAAAAATATTTCAATTTGTAATAAAAATATCATCTATAAACTTTTTTGCAACTAAAAGATGATTTTCTAACTTCTCTTTTGGCATTTTATTTAAAAGTGCTATTTGCATCTTCATTCGTGGATTTTTGTCAAACTTAAAAGAGTATTTATATAAAAATCTCCAGTAAAGTGCATCTAAAATTTCACACCAACTCTCATTTTTACTATAATCACTCATTTTTAATAAATAGTTTGAACTTGATATATATGGTTTTGTAGTTATACTTCCACCATCACTAAAACCACTCATTCCATAAACATTTCCAACCATAACCCAATCATAGGCATCAATGTAGTTTTTCATAAAAAACTCGTAAACCTCATTTGGTTTGATTTCAAGTAGTAAAAAAATATTTCCTAAAATCATAAGCCTTTCTATATGGTGATTATAAGCTGTGAGTTCTAGTTTTTTGATGCTATCATCAAGAATTTTTATTCCACTTTTTGCTTCAATTATCTTTTTAGGAATTGGATTTTTAAACTCAAAAAAGTTTGAGTTTCGCAAGAGTATTCCATCATCTTCATAAACTCGAAGCATAAATTCACGCCAACCAATAATTTGTCTTATAAAACCCTCTTTTGCATTATATGGTGCTTGAGAATTTACTATTTTTTCTATCAACTCATTTAAATCAATCAAACCAATATTTAAACTACTTGAGATATTTGAGTGAAATAAAAAAGATTGCTTTGTATCTTTTGTGATTGCATCTTGATAGAAGCCAAAATTCTCAAACTTCTCTTTTAAAAAATACCTTAGTTGCAAAGAGGCTTCTTCAAAAGTTGTAGGATAGTAAAAATATTCACAAACTCCAACACTCTTAAACTTTTTGCAATACTCTTTTGCCTCTTTTACAAACTCATTTTCAAAAGCCAAAGTAGGTGGAATTTTTATATCTTTTGGAAGTTTTTTTCGATTATCCTCATCAAAACTATATTTATCAAAAAGAGGTTTTCCATTTTGCATAAAGATATTTAACTCTTTTCTTCTATTTATATAAAACTTATGTAAAAACTTGTTTTTATCTTTTGGGTTTATAAAGTTTGGATTTTTGATTGTTGTTATATTTAAAAAGTTTTTATAAACTTTTTTTTCCAAATAGTTATCAAAAAGTTCATAGACAAAAATCTCTTCATCTTTATAAAGCTCAAGATAACTCTCATCTTCAAAATACTCTACTAGGATATTTTTTTGTTTTAAATAGTTTTCATAAAATTTCATACTAGCTCTATGTAAAATTAGTTTTTGAATATGAAAATCATATTGAGTAAAAAATAGTGGCTCTTCAATTAAAAGCACTTTTTTATCTACAAAATTTGATATGTTTTTGAATAGTTGGTTTGGATAAAGTATAAATATTTTCATTTGATTATTGTATGTTATTTTTATGTTTGTTTGTATATCTAACTTGTTATTTTATATTTAAAAAAATATAAATCTTTTGTATAATTTAATAAATTCTTCGATTGGGAAATTTATGAAAAAAGTAAATATTTTTAGAATTACTATCTACTCTTTGATAGTTTTTATACCACTTTTAGCTATGTTAAATTGTAGTGGTTGGAGTACTTCTGATATGGAAGTTTCAAGATGTTATATTGATTTTGAAATACTAAGAGAGTTTTCTAATTATTGTTATACTTGGTTTCATCTTTCAGCATTTGTTGCATTTTTTCCTATAATACTTTTTTATACTGTTATTGTAGTAACAACTGAAGTTTTATTATTTATTGCAAAAGTAATAAATAAGTACAATAATAGAAAATCAGATTAACTAACAAAAAATAGCTACAAAAAATCTTTTATATATTATAAATTTAAATAAAAATTAGGAAAGATTTTGAAAAGAGCAATAGTTTTAATGAATATGGGTGGACCAAATAACCTTGATGAAGTTGAAGTATTTTTAAAAAATATGTTTAACGACAAATACATTATAGGAGCTCCACAACCAATTAGGGCTTTAATAGCAAAATTAATCATATATAAAAGATTAAACATAGCAAAAGAGAATTATAGAAAATTAGGTGGAGTTTCTCCAATAGTTGGATATACCAAAAGATTAGTAAGAAGATTACAAAAAGTTGTAGATGCAGATGTATTTTATGAGATGAGATATACATCTCCTTTTGCAAAAGATGTTATTGAAAAAGTGAAAGATTATGATGAGATTTATGCAATACCTATGTATCCACATTATTCAAGAACTACAACTTTATCTTCAATTGAAGATTTTATATCTTCTGCTAAAAAATTTAAAATAGAACATAAAATAAAAACTATTGATTACTATTACGATAATATATTTTATAACAAAGCAATAGTTGATAGAATAAAAGAGGCACTAAAAGATGATAAAGCAGAAGAGTTTGAGTTAGTTTTTTCAGCTCATGGATTGACTCAAAGAGTTATAGATAAGGGTGATTTATATCAAAAACATATTTTGGCAAATGTTGAGTTTGTAAAAGAAGAGTTAAAAAAACAAAATATAAATTTCAAAAAAATAGATCTTGCTTATCAGTCAAGAGTTGGTCCCATGAAATGGTTACAACCATATATGGAAGATAAGATTAAAGAGTTAGGAAAAAATGTTATTGTTTATCCTATATCTTTTACTGTTGATAATTCAGAAACTTTAGGAGAATTAGTGCTAGAATATGGAGAATTAGCAAAAGAGCATGGTATAAAAGATTATAGAGTTGCAAAAACACCAAATAGTAATTATAATTTTATAGTATCTTTAAAAACTATCTATGAAGATTTAAAATTAAAATAAGGAAGAATCATGAAAAAAATAGTTAGTTTTTTTTGTATAGCTTTATTGTCTATATTTTTTGTATCTTGTAGTACAAAACAAGAGACAGATTTACAGACTGTAAAAAAAGTTGATTTACAAAGATATCTTGGTGATTGGTATGAAATTGCACGATATGAACATAAGTTTCAAAAAGATTGTAAAAATGTAAAAGCAAACTACTCTTTAAGAGATGATAAGAAGATTCAAGTTGTAAATAGTTGTACAAAAATATCTACAAATGAGTTTAAAGATGCAAAAGCAGTTGCATATAGTGTTGATGAAACAAATAGTAAATTAAAGGTTAGTTTTTTTAGACCATTTTATGGTGATTACTGGATTTTAGACTTAGATGATGAGTATAAATATGCAATTATTGGAACGCCATCTAAAGAGTATTTATGGATACTTTCACGAGAGAAAACTATTAGTGATGAGGTATTAAATAAACTATTAGAAAAAATTTCAAATATGGGATTTGATAAGTCAAAACTTATTTATACAATACAGGAGTAAGATATGTATTTTCAAAAAGATAGTGCTAGAGAGTTTAATATAAATAAAAAGAAGGGTGTAAAACCAAGTGATTTATCTTTTAGTGAAAGTGATAAAAATAGACTTATTGAAATGGCATGGCAAGATAGAGTCTCTTTTGATACTATAAAAGAGCTTTATGGTTTTACTGAAAATGAAGTTAAAAATATGATGAGAGAACTTCTAAAAAGAAGTAGTTTTAAGATGTGGAGAAAAAGAGTTCAAGGAAGAGCTACAAAACATAAATTAAAAGTAAGCTATAAAACGACAAGATTTCAGTAAAAATAATTATACAAGGATAAAATATGAAAACTATTGCAATATCAGGTGCTAGTGGGTTTGTTGGGCAAAGTTTGGTGGATTTTTTTTCAAAACAAAACTATAAGGTAGTTCAAATAAAAAGAGATATTTTAAATAACTCTTTAAAACTAGATGAACTTATAAACTCTACTGATGTTGTAATAAATCTAAGTGGTGCAAATATAATAAATAGATGGAGTGAAAGTTATAAAAAACTTTTGATTTCAAGTAGACTTGATACTACAAAAAAACTTGTTGAATCTCTAAATAGATTTGAAAAGAAAGATAAACTATTTATATCAACATCAGCTGTTGGAATTTATGACAATAGTGCTAAATATGATGAAAATGGCTCTTTTTCAAATGATTTCTTATCAACTCTTTGCCAAAATTGGGAAAAGGAAGCTCAAAAAGCAAAAAGTGAGAGTACAAAAGTTGCTATTTTTAGATTTGGAATAGTTTTAGGAAAAAATGGTGGAGCATTTCAAAAGATGATAACTCCTTTTAAATTAGGTCTTGGTGGAATTATAGGAAGTGGTAAACAACACTTTTCATATATTCACATAGAAGATTTGATGGAAGTTTATAAGTTTGTAATAGAAAATAGTTTAGATGGAGTATTTAATTGTACAGCCCCAACACCTACAACAAACTATGAGTTTACAAAGACACTAGGAAGAGTTTTAAATAGACCAACTATTTTTCCTATCCCAGAGTTTGTTTTAAAACTGATATTTAGTGAAGGTGCAAAAGTTTTAACTGATGGGCAAAGTGTAATTCCTAAAAGATTACTTGATTTAGGATTTAATTTTAAATATAAAAATATTGATGAAACTTTGAAAAATTTAGCAAAATGAAGCAAGTTTTATGGTTTAGAAGAGATTTAAGAGTAGTTGATAGTGAGATTTTAGCAAATGCTAAAGATGAAGTTCTACCTATCTTTATTTTTGATAAAAATATATTAAATAAGCTTCCAAAAGATGATAAAAGAGTAACTTTTATCTATAAAACTGTTTTGGAATTAAAAGAGAATTTACAAAAAATAGGTCTTGATTTAGCAATATTTTATTCAAATCCCAAAGATGTTTTTATTGAGTTAAAAAATAAAGGTTTTGATGAGGTTTTAACTTCAATAGATTTTGATATTTATGCAAAAACAAGAGATGAAGAGTGTGAGAAAATATTGCCAATAAAAAGATATACGGACTCTTTTTTAATCCATCCAAATGATGTATTAAAAGCTGATAAAACACCATATAAGGTATTTACAGCTTTTTATAACTCTTTGGAATTTTTGCATAGTTCAAACAATATAAAAGAGTTTGAAACTCCTAAAAATTTAAAAAAAGTAGATTTTGATTATAGTTTTATTCCTACTTTAAATGATTTAGGATTAAAAAAGCAAGATTTACCAGATTTTTTATATAAAAGTGCAGATGAATTAATAGATATTTTTTCAAAAAAAATTCAAAATTATCAAGAGAATAGAGACTATTTTTATTTAGATGCTAGCTCAAATTTAAGTGTTCATTTAAGATTTGGTCTTGTTTCTGCTAGAACACTATTTAATAAAATAAAAAGGCTAAATGCACCAAAAAAGCAGATAGATTTTTTTATAAGAGAGCTATTTTGGAGAGAGTTTTATAACTATATTTTATACCATTTCCCAAAATCACAATTTGAAAATCTAAATTCAATTAAAGTAAATTGGAATCAAAATGAAGATGATTTTAAAAATTGGTGCGAAGGAAATACGGGTGTTCCAATAATTGATGCTAGTATGAGATATTTAAATCAAACAGGACTTATGCATAATCGTTTAAGAATGGTTACCTCTTCATATTTGACAAAAAATTTATTAATAGATTGGAGAAAAGGCGAAGAGTATTTTGCTTTGAAACTTCTTGATTATGAAGCTAGTTCAAATATAGGCTCTTGGCAGTGGGCTGCTAGTACAGGAGTTGATGCAGTTCCATATTTTAGAGTTTTTAATCCATATTTACAATCAAAAAAGTTTGATAAAGATGCTATTTTTATAAAAAGTGTTTTAAAAGATTTAAAAGATATATCACCAAAAATCATACATACAGAAAATGGTGTTCAAGAAGATATTTTTCTAAATTATCCAAGACAAATTGTAGGTATTGACTATTCAAGAAATAGGGCTATTATGGAGTTTAAAAGAGCGAATAGTTTTAATAAATAATAAATCTTAGCTAGTAGGGTGAGGAGGATAAGAAGTTTAGAGTTTTATCTCCAAACCTTTTCTCTCTTCAAGTCCTAACATGATATTCATACATTGAATAGCTGCTCCACTTGCACCTTTTCCTAGATTGTCAAGTCTTGATATGATTACTAAATCTGTATTGTTTTCATAAATTGATACTTCTATACTATTTGTATTGTTGCATCTCATTGGATTTAGAAAACCATTTTCTAGGTATTCATCATTGTTTTCAACTATTTTTATAAAAAGTTCATCAGCATAATAATCTTTATAAACTTTTATAAGCTCTTCACGGTTTGTTGCTTTTTTCATACTCTTTTTTTCAATATATGACATTACAAGCATACCTTGTTTAAAATTCCCAACACTTGGTGTGAAAATAGGGGCTTTGTTTGTTTTTAAAATATATTTCATCTCAGGTAAATGTTTATGATTTAAACCTAAAGCGTATGGTCTTTGAGCTCCAAAAATTTCAAAAGCACCATTTTCATAATCATTTATCATTGAGCTTCCACCACCACTATATCCAGTAATTGAGTGACAAATAAGTTTATGATTTTTCCCTAAAATCTTATTTCTAAAAAGAGGTTTCATAGATATTATTAGTCCACTTGCATGACAACCAGGTACACAAACTCTTTTTGAGTTTTTGATTTTATCTCTTTGTTTGCTTGTAAGTTCAGGTATTCCATAAACCCAAGATGGATTTGTTCTGTGTGCTGTACTTGCGTCTATTACCTTTACATTTTCATTTTCAATTAAACTTACAGATTCAATTGCCGCATCATCTGGGAGGCATAAGAATACTAAATCAGCACTATTTAAAAGCTCTTTTCTTTTTTCTAGATTTTTTTTATCTTTTTCATCTATTTCTAAAAGTTCTATCTCATCTCTTTTTTCTAATAATTCGTGAATTTTTAATCCAGTTGTTCCGTGTTGTCCATCTACAAATACTTTAAATTTCATTATCTTCCTTCATAAATTGTGTTTTATTATCCTATCAAAATATCTCTTTTTATGTGCTTTTTGCTTAAAAAAAAGACTACTTATTTATCTCTTTATCCAAATAGTAACCTGTATATGAGCCACTATTTTTGTGGTTTTGTGCTAAAAATTCAGGTGTTCCCATATCTACAACTTTTCCACCTTTATCTCCACCTTCAGGACCTATGTCTATTACAAAATCAGAGTTTTTTATAACATCAAGATTATGTTCTATTACAAGAACTGAGTTTCCAAGTTCAACTAAATGATGTAGAACACGTGTTAGTCTATCGACATCTGCAAAATGAAGTCCAGTTGTAGGTTCATCTAAAATATATAGAGTATTTCCTGTATCTTTTTTACTTAGCTCTTTACTTAGTTTTATTCTTTGAGCCTCTCCACCACTTAAAGTTACAGCATTTTGTCCTAAAGTTATATATCCAAGTCCAACATCGCTTAGAGTTTGAAGTTTTGCCTTAAGTTTTGGCACCTTAGCAAAAAATTCTAAAGCCTCATCTACACTCATATTTAGAACTTCAGATATATTTTTTCCTCTGTAAAGTATTTCAAGTGTTTGAGCGTTGTATCTATCTCCATTACAAACATCACATTTAACCATAATGTCTGGTAAGAAGTGCATCTCTATTTTAATTTCACCTTCACCTTGACATTTTTCGCATCTTCCACCTTTTACATTAAATGAAAACCGTCCAATCTTATACCCTCTAAGACTAGCTTCTTTTGTTTTAGTAAAAAGGTCTCTTATTTCATCCATAAGTCCTGTATAAGTTGCTGGATTACTTCTAGGAGTACGACCAATTGGGCTTTGGTCAAGATATATAACTTTATCTAGTTTTTCTAAACCATCTATTTCTACTCCATCAACTTTTTTTACTTTTCTAGCACGATTTAAAAGCTCTTGCGCAACAGGAAGTAGTGTTTGAAGAATAAGTGAAGATTTTCCACTTCCACTAACTCCTGTAATACTTACTAGATTTCTAAGAGGAAGTTTTACATCTAGATTTTTGATATTGTTTATATTTACATTTTTTATCTCTATAAAATCTTCTTGTTTTCTATTATGAGGATATTCAACTTTTTTTGCTTCTGTTACATATAAAGCAGTTAGAGTTTTTGCTTTTTTCATTTTTTCTAAAGTTCCAGCAAATACTACTTCTCCACCAAATTTACCTGCATTTGGTCCAATATCAACAATAAAATCAGAAGCCATAATTGTCTCTTTATCATGCTCAACTACAATTACAGTATTTCCTTTTTCTTGTAGCGCTCTTAATGTCTTTATTAGTTTACTAGTATCTCTTTCATGAAGTCCAATAGATGGCTCATCTAGTACATACATAACCCCAGTTAAACCACTTCCAATTTGTGAAGCAACTCTTATTCTTTGGGCTTCTCCACCACTTATTGTTCTTGCATCTCTTCCTAAAGTAATATAACCTAAACCAACATCATATAAAAAGAAAATTCTCTCTTTTATCTCTTTTAAAATTGGAGCTGCAATCATCTTATTTTGTTCACTTAAATATGAAAAATTGTTTTCATCTTGAAAAAAATGGTGAGCTTCTTCTATTGGAATATTTAAAATTTCAGGAATAGTTTTTTTAGCCACATATACAGTTTGACTAGCTGGTTTTAGTCTATTTCCATTGCAAGAGTCACATTTTTTTTCTGTCATAAATTCAGCCATCTCTTTTTCATCTTTTATCATATCATAGGCTAATTTTACAACACCATCCCATTTTCTTGTGAGTTTGTGTTTTTTCCAAAAGAATTTTACCTCATCAACAGTTCCGTGCAAGATAGATTTTTTTTGATGCTCTTCTAAATCTCTAAATGGAATTTTTATATTTATTTGTGATTGTTCACAAAAAGCTATTAACATTTTAAAATAGAAACCTTTGTTAAATCCATATATTATCTTTATTGCTCCATCTTCAATAGCTAAATCTTCATCAATAACCTTTTTCATATCAAGTGCATATCTTATTCCTAATCCATCGCAAGAGCTACAAGCACCTTTTGGTGAGTTAAAAGAGAAAGATATTGGTTCTAGTGGTTCAAATGATATTTTACAATCAAAACAAGCCATATGTTCTGAGTAGTGAATGTTTTTCTCAACTCCAAGCTCTTCGTGATTTATTATCTCAATTTCTAGCTCTCCAAAACTCTCTTTTAGACCTTTTTCAACATCTTGAGCAATTCTATCTTTGTTTGTTTCATTTGCTGTAACTCTATCTATTACTACTTTTATTGTATGCATTTGAGTTTTGGATAACTCTATATCCTCGTCAAGTCTTACCATTACTCCATCTATCATAGCTCTTACATAACCTTTTGATCGAAGATTTTCAAGTAAATCTGCGAAACTTCCTTTTTTTCTATTTATTAAAGGTGCTAGTATTATAAGTTTTGCTTCATTTGGTAGCGATAATACCTGATTTATTACATCCGTAGCACTCATTTTCGAAATTGGTTTATTGCATTGATGACAATGTTGTTCTCCAACTCTTGCATATAAAAGTCTAAAGTAGTCATATACTTCAGTTATAGTTCCTACAGTTGATCTTGGGTTTTTTGAAGTAGTTTTTTGATCTATCGCAATTGCTGGAGTTAATCCTTCTATTCTTTCAACATCAGGCTTTCCAACTTTGTCTAAAAATTGTCTAGCATAAGAGGATAAAGACTCTATATATCTTCTTTGTCCTTCTGCATAAAGTGTATCAAAAGCTAGTGTAGATTTACCGCTTCCACTAAGTCCTGTAAAAACTATTAGCTTATTTTTTGGTATCTCTAAGTTTATATTTTTTAGATTATTCTCTTTTGCATTAAATATTTTTATTGTATCACTCATAATTTGCCTTTAAAAATTTAAAGTGTTTATTATATATAAAGTTTGTTAATAGTTAGTATTATATTTTACTATTAAGCCAACTCTTTTGGCTCATCTATAAAAAAACCTTGAGAGTAATCTATATCTAGATTTTTTACACAATTTAAAACCTCTTCATTATGTACAAACTCTGCAACAGTTTTTATTTTAAGTGCTTTTGCAAATCCAATAATAGTTTGAACAGTAAGATATAGATTGTTATCTGTATTTATATTTTTTATTAAAGAACCATCTATTTTTATATAATCAACATCTAATTTTATAATATACTCAAAATTTGAGTATCCAGTACCAAAATCATCAATAGCAATTTTACAACCAAGTTTTTTTGCTTTTTTTATAAAATTTGATACTTCAGTGAAACTTTCAATCCCTTCACTTTCAACTATCTCAAAAGTTATCTGTTTTGCAGTATTTGTCTTTTCCATTGCATTCACAATAAAATCCATAGTATACTGGTCTTTAATATCTTCAAGAGTTAAATTTAAGTTAAAGTCAATATCTTTACCTTTGAAATATTCACAAGCTTTTTTTACAAGCATTCTTGTCATTCCTAGATATAGTTTTGCTTTTTTTGCCTCTTTTAAAAAACTATATGGTGTTAAAATAGAACCATCTTCTAGTTTAACTCTCATTAATATCTCATATTTCTCTTTTTTAGAAATATTATTAATTAGCTTTTGACCATATATTAAAAGATTATTTGAAATAAGAGCATTTTTTAACTCTTCAATTAGTTTTTTATTCTCTTTTAATTTATTATAAAGCTCAATATTTTCATCTAAAAATAGTATTGAAATATCTCTTTTTTTAGCCATCCTTAGTGCATATTCTGCTTTTGACAAAAGATTATTTTGAACAGCACTATCTTTACAATTTCTAGCAACACCAATAGAGATACTTAAATAAAAGCTATTATTATTTATTAAAATAGGGTGCAAAGAAAAATATTCAATAATATTTGTACATATATCTCTTATCTCTTTTAGGTTATCTTTATTTTTTGTACATATTGCAAAAACATCATTTGCAACTCTATATAAATCTAAATTTATATTTGTAGAAATTTTATCAAGAAGTATTTGTGAGAATTTTTTTAGTACTAAATCTCCTGCTTCAAAACCATAAAAGTTATTTATATCTCTAAAGCTATTTATATTTATCATAGCAATTTTTTGAATTTTGTTATCTTTTAAATCTTTTAAAAGTTTTTGTCTATTTGGTAATAGAGTTAATTCATCTATAAATTGTTCTTCTATAAGTTTTTTTTGCTCATATACTTTTGTAATATCATGTCTTATTGCAATAAATTCCTCTATATTTTTATTTTCATCTAAAATAGGAATAATAGTTGTATCTACATAATATACTAATCCATTTTTCTTTTTATTTACAATTACACCTTTAAAAATCTCTTTATTTGTTATAGTTTTCCAAAGATTATTAAAAAACTCTTTTGTCATACTAGGGTGTCTTACAATATTGTGACTTTTTCCTATTAATTCATCTTCTTCATAACCTGAAATTTCACAAAATTTTTTGTTCACAAATGTTATTAGACCATTTTTATCTGTTTTAGAAACAATAGAGCTTTCATCTATAGCTTTTTTATACTCTAGTAAAAAGTTGTAGCTATGTTTTAAATCTTTTTTTCCCATATATTATCCTAAATAAAACACTTTAATAGATTGCATAATACAATTATTTTTATAAAAAAAGAAGTAATTTAATAAAATTAATATTAATTTAATTTTAAGAAATGTAAAATGTTTAAAATAATAAGGAGTTATCTATGCAAATTCAAAATAGTACAAATCAGGCCTTAAATGCTTTCAAACAAAATTCTGCTTCAAAGGTAGATGAGGGTTCAAAAGAGCAAGTTGCTCCTAAAACAGAGAAATCTGTTGAAGAGATAATAAATAATTCAGCTGCAAAAGTTGCTATATCAATGAATGCTCAATATATTTTATTTGAGATGAATGCAAAAGCTATGGCTGCTGGTAATTCAGTAGGACAAGCAGGTCTAAATGCTTCAAAAGATCAACAAAGTGTTTTGGATTTTTTAAGTGGCAAAGGTAAAATAAATGATATGAGTCTTGAGGATATTGGCTATAAAGGAAAACCAATTATGGATTTATCGCCACAAGAGGCGACAGATCTTGTAAGTGAAAATGGTTTTTTTGGAATAACTCAAACTTCAGATAGAGTTTCAAACTTTGTTTTTAGTTTTGCTGGAGATGATTTAGAAAAACTTCAAAAAGGAAGAGATGGAATTGTTAAAGGTTTTGAGGAAGCAAATAAAATGTTTGGCGGAAATTTACCAGAAATTTCATACAAAACTCAAGAGAGAACTTTAGCTCTAATAGATGCAAAAATTGAATCTTTGAAGAATCCACAATCAAAAGTAGAAGAGTAATATAAAAATAGAAGCAAAAGCTTCTATTTTTATGCTTTTACATCATGAACAACTGCTATTTTTCCACTCCAAAGTTTAAAAATATCACAAGCAACTTTAGCTCCATCTCCACTTGCACATGAAAACATTGTAGGAACACCACTTGCAAGTCCAGCTACATATAGATTTTTAGAGATTAAATTGTTTGAATTTTCCAAATAGATATTATTTGGTTTTGGAACAAAAATATTATCTTTTACATTAACACCTTTACACTCTATATCAAATTTATGAAGACCAGTTGCTAATACTACAATTGAAGCTTCATAAGTAGAGTTTTGTGTTGTTATTTTAAAATATTCACCTAAATTCTCAATTTTAGTAGCTTTTTCATCTTTTAGTTCAACATCTTTGTATATTTCTAGCTGTTTTTTCATTTTAAGAAGTAAATCAACACCATTGATTCCACTATCAACTCCAGCAACATTGAAATATTTTCCAACATTTAAATCACTTTTATTATCATCTAAAATTAAATATTTTTTATCTTTTGCCCAATCAAATTTATCATTTGCACTTCCTAAAGTTAAAGCACAACCAAAACCAGCAGCTCCAGCACCAATAATTACTACATCATATCTCATAATATTTTCCTTTCATTTAAAATTTTTCGTAGTTTAACAAAACAGATATAAACTTACTCTTTCATCCACTTTTTAATAGAGTTCGCAAAAAGTTCTGGAAACTCCAAAGGAATATTATGGCTAGTTCCATCTCTTTTTATTAATTTAATATTATGTTTTTGATTATGTAGCTTATCTAAAGCCTCTAAATCCAAAAGTCTATCATTTGAGCTATAAAGCATATACATAGGAATGTTTTTATCTTTTAATTTATCAAATAGATCTACTCTATTAAAGGTACTTTTTAATTGAGTTATAAAAGTATCTCTTCCTAAATCATTAAACATATCAATCATAGTTTGAGCCAAAGATAAATCACTTTGATTTTGCTCTTCTAAAAGCATAATTGCTTTTTCAAAATCAAGTCCAAAAAAATCATTTATACCTTCGAACTCTTCTAGTTTCTTTTCTCTTCTTACTTTTTCTATTTTTGAAGTAGTTCCAGGAGTTGCAGCTACTGTAAATAATCTTTTTACTCTATTTGGATATTTACAAGTAAAATAAGATGCGATATAACCTCCTAGTGAAAATCCTAAGATATTTATCTTCTCTTCTTTAAACTCTTTGTTTAAAATATTAACAATTTCATCAAAATCTGTTGAGTTTGGAATAGGTATGTGAACTATTTCAAACTCATCTTTTAAAAATGGTAATGCTCTACTCCAAAGCCTAATATCAGTCATAAGACCTGGTATAAAATATATTTTCTCTTTTTCCATCTTATTATTCTCTTTTTGTTTATTAACTATTATTTTTATTAAATTCTATATTAAATTAGCTTAATAGTCTAAAAAATATCATATTTTAATAAGTTTTTCTTATTTATTTTAGATTAAGTTATCTTATATATAATTTTGATAAATTATAAGGAGTTCAAATATGAATACATTTGATAAAATTCGAGCTTTTTGCAGACCGTTTAGAATTATTATTGGAATTATTTTGATTATTGTTGGTGTTTATACAGGGATTGTTTGGTTTTATTTAGGAGTTATTCCATTGATTGTTGGGATTTTTGATATTTGTCCACTTTGTAAGTTTAGTGGAAAATGTACACCAAAAAATTTAAAGTAGAGATATTACTCTACTTTAATATTCTTAATCTATAAATTTTATTGTAATCATCCCATAAAATATATTGTCGTGATAAAATTCAACTCTGTAACTTTTATTAGAGTTATCTAGTGAAAAACTACTTACCATATCACTTTTTTTAAGAACTAAACTATCTTCACTATCAACTCCAGATTTACTAAAACCAATAACATTTACTCTAAGTGGAGATTTTAAAACTTTGAAACTTTTTTTAACTTCTAAAATTTGACCAAATTTAGTTTTTATTATATTTCCATCTATTTCTAAATCAACACTATCAAATGAGCCATTTTTATCAAATATTTGAGGAGATAAAGTAGTTATTAGGTTATTTCCTATGTATATTTCATAGTTACCATTTGTAAATTTACTATTTCCTAAAGAGTGTTCAAATTTAAAATTATTTTCACTTTTTTTCATAGGAATAAATCTTAAATTTTTTCTAATATCATTTAAATTAAAAGAGATATTGTTATTTATCTCTATTTTTCCAAAATCAAAAAGTAATTTTTGTACCTCTTTGTAATTGTTTACATCAAAATTTCTACTAAATTCAATATCCATAATTCTCATAAACTCTTCAATAGATTTTAATTGATAAATTACTTTTTCTGTTAAATCAGTAATATTTTTGCTTGTTTCTATTGCAAATGCTGGTTTATTGTTTGTAACTGCAAAAAAAGTCAAAGATAGTTGTTGTTGTTCATCTTTTGCTTTTGTTTCTGTATTTTTTACTCCAAAATAGTGGTGGTCTTGAAAAAGTTTATCTTTGTTTAGATTATCTCTTACTGTTGATGCAATCTCGTCTAAATTTCCAAATTTTTCCAAAGAGTGTATTTTATCTTGGTCAATAATAGTTGCTTGACCCCAAGCTCTTGGATTAAATATTGCATTTTCATAGTTTTGTCTATAAAAACCATGTCCATCGTGTAGATTTAAAATTAAATCTACTTTTTTATCCAAAATAAGAGATTTTATTTTTTCTATATTTTTTAAATCTTTATCATCTTTTGAAATAGTGCTAAATTTTCTATTCATATCTCCATATATGCCTCTCTGGTTTACAATCATACTATCTATATTTACACTAGGAGCAATCCAAACACTACCTTTTTTTATAGTGTAATATTTTTCTAAAAATGCTGGTGCAAAATATCCTCCAGGTTCATCACCGTGTATCCCACCAATGATAAGTAAAGTATGTCCTGATGTTGTGCCATCTTTTTTATAAAGAGTAAAATCTTTGTTTGTATTTGCATAAATATTTGATATTAAAAATATAATAAGAAAAATAAATCTCATATGTCTCCAAGCCTATAAAATTATTAAAAATGGCTCGTATAGTATCTAAAGCTTATTTAGACGAGGATTAAAAGTTGTTTGCCTATTTTAAATATTATTAAAACTATTATTCTTTATTTTATGTTAGAATCTTAGTAAATTAAGATATAAATGGAAAATATTATGATAAATGAAAATAATAAAAAAAATATAGAAACTTTTGGTGAACTAATTAATTTAAGTGATTACTCTTTTATAGAAAATCTAAACAGCGATCCTGATGCAAAACATAATGGTGACAATAAATATCCAAGAGAGGTTTTTAGTGGACATTATGTTCCTGTAAGTCCAACTGCTATTAAAGAGCCAATATATATTTCTCATAGCAAAAACTTTTTTAAAGAGTTAGGATTTAGTGAAAACTTACTAAAATCAGATGATTTTATAAAACTCTTTTCAGGAGATATGTCAAATATTTATAATTTAAAACAAAATATAGGTTGGGCAACAGGATATGCGCTTTCTATTTATGGTCGTGAGTATTATGCTCAATGTCCTTTTCAAACTGGAAATGGTTATGGAGATGGTAGAGCAATTTCTGTTTTAGAAGCTGTGATAAATGGTAAAAGATGGGAGTTTCAACTAAAAGGTGGTGGAAAAACTCCATATTGTAGAGGTGCAGATGGAAGAGCAGTTTTAAGATCAAGTGTAAGAGAGTTTTTAGCTCAAGAACATATGCACTCTTTAGGAATTCCTACATCAAGGTCTTTAACTTTGTTTACCTCTAAAAAAGAGCAGGTTTCTAGACCTTGGTTTAAAGAAAAATCATCATCTTATGAGCCTGAAGTTATGATAGAAGAAGATGTTGCGATTACAACAAGAGTTGCATCTTCATTTTTAAGAGTAGGGCAAATAGAACTTTTTGGAAGACGAGCTAGAAAAAATGAACATAAAAATGCTTTAAAAGAGTTAGAAATGATTGTTTTACACTTAATTGATAGAGAATATAGTGAAGTAATCAATCAAGATTTGAGTTTAGAAGAAAAAATAATACTACTAGCAAATGAGTTTCAAAATCGTCTTACTTTTTTAGTAGTAAACTGGATAAGAGTTGGATATTGTCAAGGAAATTTCAACAGTGATAATTGTGCAGCTGGTGGTTTTACTCTTGATTATGGACCATTTGGATTTATAGAGATGTTTGACCCAAAATATCAATCTTGGACTGGTGGAGGAATGCACTTTTCATTTTTAAATCAACCAGTTGCTGCTTTTAAAAACTTTAAATCATTTTGTAGTGCTTTAAAACCACTACTTAGTTCAAATAAAGAAGCTTTAGAAGAACTTGAAAAAATCGAAAATAACTTTAGTAAAGTTATGCAAGAAAAGATGCAAAATATGTGGGCTAGTAAGTTGGGATTAAAAAAGTTTGATTTTGAACTTTTTGATGAGCTTATAAATATTATGATAGATACAAAAGTTGACTATACGATATTTTTTAGAGAGTTATCAAATATTCCCCATAATTTGAGTAACCTTGAAAAAAGTTTTTATGGAAATTTGAAAGATGAAAATATTATACTAAGATGGAATAGTTGGCTTGAAAACTGGAAATCACAAATAAATGTAAATGATGAAGAATCAAAACAAAAACTATCAAATCAAATGAAACTAACTAATCCAAAATATACTTTAAGAGAATGGCATCTAGTTTGGGCATATCAAGAAGCAGAGAATGGAAACTATGAACGAGTAAATGAACTACAAGAGATAATGACAAAACCATATGAAGAGCAAAAAGAGATAGAAGAGAAATACTATACTAAAAAACCCTCAGATTTTTTTGGAATAGCTGGTATATCGCATGTGAGTTGTTCGTCATAAAAAGAAAACATCTCTTTGCTTTACAACTGGCAAATGTATTTATAATGATTTATTCTATAGATTTTAATTTATTTTTCTAAAATAATAGCGATGAAAATTTATAAAAATAGTTTAAAACCTTTATTTTTTATTTATTTATTTAAGAGTTAGAATTCTTAGTTAATTTATAAGTATCAATATTTCTTAAAATACGTGCTATACAATCTTGAAATCCCATCATAAAATGATATGCATTATGATTGTGATATTGGATAATTTTTTTATGGTTAGCATACTTAACATGAAAACCTAATATAGTAGGATAATCAATCCCAATATTACTAAATAACTCATCTTGCATTAATGTATGTTTAAATCCATTAAATAAATCGTTAGAAATATTTAAAAAGTTTGTCGTATCCTTTTCATATATGTCATTACCAACAAGAATATCTCTAATTTCTGAATTCTTTTCTTTTGACAGTATAGAACCGATAGATTCATAATTTAATTTTTTGTTCTTTTCAAATAGAGAAAAATTTACCAATAAATCTGTAAGTTGAACTAATGAATCTAAGATTCTACGCATGATAAATACAATTGATTCAAGTTCCATTTTAAATTCATACATTATTGATGGGTTAAATATCATAGTTCCTTGGTTAGGTGAATACAATACTTTATTTCCACCTCCTTGTCTAATTAAGTTATACATATCTATACATTGTGCAAATTTTTTATTTATAATAATTAAAGATTGTTGAATTCTCATTCCAACTAAAGCTGTATTGCATAATTGAGGCATAGTTGGAAATTTCATAAAGTCTATCATATTTGGTTCTATAAATTGAAAGGTATCAACTTTACGACCTGCATCATAATTAATCTCTTCAATACATGGTCGCCAAAAATCATCTACAACTATTTCCCATTCACCATTTATGAAGACAGGAATTTCTCCCTTTTTACATTTATTTAAAGGTGGGTTTTTAGTAGTTGAGCCAAATGGAATTTCAAGTCCTTTATTAGCTTTTTCCTCATCTAAATCATTTCTGTCTTCCGAATAAAGATAAAATTTATAAAAATGTTCATAATGGTGAAGTTGCATTATTAATCCTACATTATTGGTATTACATATAAATAAAATATAAACTATACAATATATATTTTTAACCTTAAAATAATTTAAATCTTAAATATCAATAAAGCTTCAATAAAAAGGGAAATGAGAGTGAATTTATATGAGAGTTTATTTGAAGTAAATGACCAAAATAAATTTGGTCATTTGATGTAAAAATTGCTTAATAATAAGCTTTTATTCCCACTCGATAGTTGCTGGTGGTTTTGAGCTGATGTCGTACACTACACGGTTGATTCCATCAACTTCATTGATAATTCTTCTTGAAATTGTTTCTAAGATATCATGTGGAATATGTGCAAAAGTTGCTGTCATACCATCTGTTGCATCTACTATTCTTACACAAACAGTGTTGTCATAAGTTCTATTATCACCCATAACACCAACAGATTTTACATTTAATAATACTGTAAATGCTTGCCAAGTTTTTTCATAATATCCAGTTGAGTGTAAAACATCTAGTAAAATAACATCAGCTTTTCTTAATAAATCTAAATCAGGCTTGTTTACATCTCCCATAACTCTAATTGCAAGTCCAGGTCCAGGGAATGGGTGTCTATTTATCATATTTCTTGGAAGTCCAAGTTCAAGTCCAAGCTCTCTTACTTCATCTTTAAAGATTTCTCTTAAAGGTTCAACAAGTTCAAATTTCATCCAATCAGGAAGTCCACCAACATTGTGATGAGATTTTATAGTTTTTGAAGGACCTTTAACTGAAACAGACTCAATAACATCTGTATAAAGTGTTCCTTGAGCTAAAAACTCAACACCTTCGTGTTTTTTTGCCTCTTTGTCAAATACTTCAATAAATGTTTCACCAATTATTTTTCTTTTTGTTTCAGGATCAGTCACACCTGCTAATTTTGTTAAAAATTGCTCACTTGCATCAACAGTAATTAAATCAATACCTCTTGATTTAAAAATAGTCTCAACTTGTTCTCTTTCGTTTGCTCTTAAAAGACCATTATCAACAAAAACTGGAATTACTTGATTTCCAATTGCTTCAAAAAGAAGAGTTGCCACAACAGAGCTATCAACTCCACCACTTACAGCACAAAGAACTTTTTTATTTCCAACTTGATTTTTAATTTTTGTCATTTGTTCTTTTGCAAAAGAACCCATATTCCAAGTGCTTTCACATCCACAAATATATTTTGCAAAGTTTTTAAGTAGTTTGCTTCCACATTCTGAGTGATAAACTTCAGGATGAAATTGAAAAGCATAGATATTTCTATTTGTGTCAGCAATAGCGGCATAAGGTGAATTTTCACTAATTGCAATTTTTTCAAATCCAGATGGAATTGATTCAACTCTATCACCATGGCTCATCCAAACGATTTGACCATTTTGTGTATCTTTAAAAATCTCATTTTCTACAATAATATCTAGTTTTGCTTTTCCATATTCATGACTTGTTGCTGGAATTACACTTCCACCAAAATGTTGAGCAATAAGTTGCATTCCATAGCAAATTCCTAAAATTGGAAGTCCTAAATCAAAGATTGTAGAATCAGGATGATATGAATCGCTAGCATAAACAGAAGCTGGACCACCTGAAAGTATAATCCCTTTTGGAGTTCTTGCCATAATATCTTCAATTGATTCATTATAAGGAACAATTTCAGAATAAACTCCGCTTTCTCTTAGTTTTCTTGCAATTATTTGTGTATATTGACTACCAAAATCTAATACTACTATTGGTACATGCTTCATATATTTAACCTTTCTTCTATATTTTAATCGAATATTTTATCTAAAAACTCTTTTTAATCTTCTTTTATAAAATGAGCACCTAAAGATTTTTCTCTCTCAAGACAAGCTTTTAGTATAGTTTTTGCTGTTAAAAGTCTAAGATACAATAATCTTCCAACATCAAGTAATAAATAACTCTCTATTTTGTTTAAAGCATCTTTTAACTCTTTTTTTGTTCTTACAATTCCTGCACTTTCCCACATAGTTCTTCTTAAATCATCTTTTATATCTTTATCAATCTCTTTGTTTCTTATGTACTCTTTTATCTCTTTTTTATAGTTTTGTTTATCTATTTTAAAATCAATTTCTAAAGATTTATTAACTGCAATTCTTGAAAAAACAAGACCTTCTAAAAGTGAATTTGAAGCAAGTCTATTTGCTCCATGAACACCATTACAAGCAACTTCCCCAATAGCATAAAGATTTTTAAAATTTTTAACTAATCCATTTAAAGAAACTTCTATTCCACCCATACAGTAGTGAAAAGCAGGGCTTATTGGAACATTTTCAAATGGAAGTTCGTATCCCAAATCTTTTATATTTTCATAAATATTTGGAAATCTTTGTTTAAAGGCTTTTTTCTCAAAATTTTTAAAAGATAAAAATATACTCAAACCTGTTTTTTTGTTATAGTCAAAAATTGCACGACTTACAATATCTCTAGGAGCTAACTCACCACTAGGATGATAATCAAATAGAAATCTTTTATTGTTTTCATCGACAATAAATGCACCTTCTCCTCTTAATGCTTCACTTAAAAGTGGTTTTCTAGCAAATGATGTTCCTTTTAAAACTGTTGGATGAAATTGTGTCATTTCCATATCTTTTAAAGATATATTTTTTTCAGCAATAATTCCTTGAATTTCACCAGCATTTGCAGTTGAATTTGTGTGATATTTGTATAAAGAACCAACTCCACCACTTGCTATAATTGTATTGTGTGCAAAAGCTACTTTTTGTTCATATTCACTAGTAAAATATTGAACTCCATAGCAAACATCATCTTGTATTAATAAATCACAAACTACAGCTTGAGTTACTATTTCGTGAGGACAATGTTCAAGTAAAAATAGATGAATCTCTCTTCCAGTTGCATCACCTTGAGCGTGTAATATTCTATTTCTACTATGTGCTGCTTCTTTTGTATATGCTAAGTTTCCATCTACATTTTTATCAAAAATCATACCAGCTTCTATAATCTCTTTTATTGTAGGAATTGATTCAGAACTTAAAAGTTCAACTGCTTCAAGGTTGTTATAATTAGCACCTGCTTCTAGAGTATCTTTTATGTGAGTTGGTATGTCGCTTTTATCAACAGCACTTGCAATTCCACCTTGAGCCCAAAAAGTATTTGAATTCCATGTTGACATTTTGCATAAAATTAAAACTCTTTTGTTCTTTGGTAGAAGTCTAGCAGCATTAAGCCCTGCTATTCCAGCTCCAACTATAATATAATCATATATCATTGTTGTTGTGTTTTTTCTTGTTGTTTGTCGTTTGGTTTGTAAACTGGATTAGCTTTAAAACCGCAACCACTAAAACTAAATAAAACTCCTGCTATAATAAAAGCATGAAAAATATTAATGAAATTCTTAATCATATTACAAATAATCCCTCTTATGATAAATTAAATATCTTTTTAGAGATAAAAAGATTTGTAAATATACTACCTTTAAAATTAAAAAGTGGCATAAAGTTTGTATATATTAAAAATCAAACCATGCATTTTGTTCTAACTCACCAACTTTTCAAAGTTGAGTTTGAGCATAACAAAGATACACTAAAAGCTCTTTTAAAAATGGCAGATATAAAAGATGTTTCAAATTTTGTTTTTTTTGTATCAAATAGTGTTGATAATTTAATCAAAAAAAACAGTGAAAATATAGATAAAAAATATATAGAAAAAAGTGTTGGAATTTTTGAAAATAGGGCAAAAGATGAAAAAATATTTAAAAAATTTGAAAGTATAAGAGAGATTATAAAAAATTCTACTAATCAAGGTAATATCTAAATTATAAGAGAGTTTTAAATATTTTTTCTATCTCTTTATAGTTTGGAGAGTACTTTTCTACTAATTCCCAAAACTTTTTTGAATGATTTTTATGCTTTATATGTGCTAGTTCGTGAATAACAATATATTCCATAATATAAAGTGGAAATTTCATAAGCAATATATTAAAATTTAGCTCATTTTTATAGTTACAAGAACCCCAAGTTCTTTTGTTTTTTCTATATGAAATTTTTGTTGGAAATAGTTGCATTAAATTTGAATATTTTTCAATAAAAGTAGAGATAAAACTGTCTATCTCTTTTTTATAAAAACTATCAAGATTTTTTATAGCAAAATCGCTTAAAAGCTTTTTTTCTCCTAAATATAAAAAATAACCATTTTCTAAAGTTTTACTTTCTACTCTTTTTATATTTTCTAATATCCAATCTTTTTTTCTATTTATCAAATCTTTTGCATCATAAATTGTAAAATATCTATTTGCTTTTATTTGCAATAAATCTTTTCTTAAAATTCTTAAATAGCAATGTTTTATATGCTTTTTATTATGTAATTCAACACTTATTACACTATTATTCAAATTAATTTCAAAATTCAAAAAAAACCTTTAAGTAAATTTTAGATAAAATCCGCCCGATTATACCATAAGTGTAATGATAATTTAATTGAGGAAAACTATTATGAAAATTGCAAATAGAATGGAGAAATTAGCTCCTTCACTTACTTTATCTATAACAGCTTTAGCAAACGAATTAAAAGCTGCTGGTAAAGATATTCTAAGTTTTAGTGCAGGTGAACCTGATTTTGATACGCCACAAGTTGTAAAAGATGCAGCTATTAAAGCAATAAATGAAGGAAAAACTAAATATACAGCAGTTGAGGGTATTAAAGAAACTAAACAAGCAATTATTAATAAGTTAAAGAAAGACCACAATTTAGATTATACATTGGATAAAATTGTAATAAGTAATGGAGCTAAACACTCTTTATTTAATCTAGCTCAAGCACTAATTGATGAGGGTGATGAAGTTATAATTCCTAGTCCATATTGGGTTACTTATCCAGAATTAGTCGTTTATAGTGGAGGAGTTCCTGTATTTATTGAGACAGATGAGAGTACAGAATTTAAAATCACTGCAAAGCAATTAAAAGAGAAAATTACACCAAAAACAAAAATTTTAATGTTAAACTCTCCTTCAAATCCAACAGGATCAATTTACTCAAGAGATGAGTTATTAGCTATTGGTGAAGTTTTAAAAGGTACAGATATTGTAGTTTTATCAGATGAAATGTATGAAAAACTAATATATAAAGGTAAAAAATTCACTGCAACTGCTGAAGTTAGTGAAGATATGTATAATAGAACAGTTACAATAAATGGTTTGAGTAAATCTGTTGCAATGACTGGTTGGAGATTTGGGTATGTTGCATGTCCAAACAGTGCACTTGCAAAAGCTATGTCAAAACTTCAAGGTCAAGTTACATCGAATGTAAATTCGATGACTCAATATGCAGCAATTGTAGCTTTAGAAGGTGAAGCCAATAAAGATATTGAGATGATGAGAGTTGAGTTTGAGAAAAGAAAAGATTATGCTGTTAAAGCTATAAATAATATTTCTAAGCTATCTTGTTATGATCCAGATGGTGCTTTTTATCTATTTATAAATATAAAAAAATACTCAAATGACTCTATGAAATTTTGTGCTGATTTGCTAGAGAGCAAAGGAGTTGCACTTGTTCCTGGTCTTGCTTTTGGGATGGAAGGATATGTTAGATTATCTTTTGCTACAAGTATGAAAGCTATAGAAGATGGAATAAATAGAATCAAAGAGTTTGTAGAAAAATAATTTTAAAATTAAACCTAATTTTGATACAATAATTTATAATCTAAATTAGGAAATCTTATGAATTATCTAAAAATACTTGGAAGTAGTGGCAATAAATCAAAGAATTTTGGTACTACTTCTTTTCAAATCTCAAATGACACTGCTATTGATGCTGGAAATATAATAAATTCTTTAGATGATGAAGCCTATAAAATAAATCATATTTTTGTAACACATGCTCATTTAGATCATGTAAGTGATATTCCTTTTATGTTGGACAACTATTTTACAAAAAGAGAAATACCTCTTACTATTTATGGCTCATTAGAGACTATCCAATTTTTAAAAGAGCATATTTTTAATAATAAAATTTGGCCAGATTTCTCAAATATTAAGCTTTTGAATAAAGATGAAAATACTCTTTTATTTAAAGAGTTAAAAGAAAATGAAGAGATAATTCATGGTAAATTTAAAATAAAAGCTATAAAAACAGAACATACTGATGGCTCTTTTGGATATATTGTTTCTAAAAATAGTAGTAGCTATATAATAAGTGGAGATACTGATTTTAATGATAATTTAATCTCTCATATAAATAATACAAAAAATCTAAAAGCTCTTTTTATTGAGTGCTCTTTTCCTAATAGTTTAGAAAATATTGCAAAAGTAAGTAAACATTTAACTCCTAATAGTTTAAAAATGGTTTTGAAGAAAATAGAGAATAAAAATCTAGCTATATTTTTATATCACTTAAAACTTGTGCAACAAGATGTTTTAAAAAAAGAGATAGAAAATTTAGGTATTTTTAAAAATGGTGGAAAAATTTTAGAAGATGGAGATATTATTCATATAGATGATTTAAAAGTTCAATCAAAAATAGAAGATATTGAACTTTTTGATAGAGTTATGGATATAAATTTAAAGTTATCAAGTGAAAATGATAAAGAACATTTATATGAAATGATTTTAACTCTAATAAGAGAACTTACAAAAAGTGATGCAGGGACATTATATTTAATAAGTGATGATAAAAAACATTTAGATTTTAAAGTAGTTCAAAATGAAACTCTTAATATATTTTTAGGAACAAAAGAGGAAAAAATATCTTGGAATCCTTTACCTCTTTATCTTGATAATGGTGAAGAAAATAGAGCTATGGTAGCTGTTGTTTGTGCTTTAGATAAAAAAATTATAAATATTTCAGATGTTTATAATAGCAAAGATTATAATTTTGAAGGTACAAAAGCATTTGATAAAAGTAAGAATTATCATTCTAAATCGATGTTGGTTGTTCCTTTGGTAAATCATGAGAATGATGTAATAGGTGTTATACAACTTATAAACAAAGGGATAAAAGATAAAAATAGTATCTATACTTCTTATGATGAAAAGATAATAAAAGCTCTATCTTTACAAGCTGCTATGGCTTTGACAAATACTATTTTAATAGATAGTTTAGAAAACTTTTTGGAAAGCTTTGTAAATTCTATTGCAAATGCAATTGATGCAAAATCAAGACATACTTCAACACATATTACAAAGATGGCAAAATTAGCTCCTATGATTGCAAATTCAATAAATGAAGATAAAACAATATATAAAGATATAAACTATTCTAAAAACGATTTAAAAGAGATTGAACTAGCTGCAAAACTTCATGATGTTGGAAAAATATCAATACCTGAATGGGTTATAGATAAGAGTACAAAACTTCAAAAACTTATAGATGGATTTGAGCTTATCAAGTTAAGAGCAGAGATAATAAAAAGAGATTTAAAAATAGAATTTTTAGAAAATAAATTAACCAAAGAGAGCTATGAGTATAGTTTACAAAATATTGAAGATAGTTTAGAGTTTATAGGAAAAGCAAATATAGGTCAAGAGTTTATGAGTGATGTTGATATTAAAAGAGTTGAAGATATATCTTTATATAAATATTATGAAAATAATATAGAAAGGAACTTTTTAAGCGATGATGAAGTTTATAATATATCAATTAGAAAAGGTACTTTAACAAAAGAAGAGAAAGATATTATGAATTCTCATGCAACACTGTCTTATGAGATGTTGAGTGCATTACCATTTCCTAAAAAGTATTCAAATATTATGCATATTGCTGTAAATCATCATGAAAAATTAAATGGAAAAGGTTATCCTAGAGGATTAAGTGAGCAGGAGATAGCTTTAGAGGATAGAATTTTAATTCTAGCTGATATTTTTGAAGCACTTAGTTCAAATGATAGACCATATAAAGGTGTTAAGAAACTAAGTGAAATATTTAAAATATTAGATTTTATGGTAAAAGATGGAGAGATAGACAAAGATTTATTAGATTTCTTTAAAAATAGTAGAGCTTTTAAAGAATATTGTGAAACTGAGCTTTTAACTGAGCAGTTAGATGTTTAAAAGTAAGATAAAAAAGTTTTTAATATATGGTTTTTTTTCTTTTCTAATTTCAAGTTTTTTAATAGTTTTATATATATTTTTTCCATCACTTCTTGATTCTTTTGATAATAGAATTAGAGATTCTTATTTTATTTTCAAAGGTGAAACAAAAACTTCAAATAATGTTGTAATTATAGATATTGATGATAGTTCAATAAAAGAGTTTGGACAGTGGCCTTGGAGTAGAAATATTTTATCAAAAATTATAGAAAATTTAACAAATTCAAATATTTCTGTAGTTGGAATGGATATTGTTTTTGCTGAAGAAGATAGAACTTCACCATCTTTAATAGCAAAAAAATTAGGTATAAATAAAGAGCTAGAAAACTATGATTTTGATTTTGCAAAAGTTATTTCAACATCACCTGTAATTTTAGGATATAGCTTTGATATAGAAGATAATAATTCGAGTAAAAACTCACCACAAATTCCTGCAATATTTATTGAAAAAAATAAAAATAGTGATACAAACTATTTAATACAAGCTTTTGGAACTACTTTAAATCTTCCAATATTGCAAGAAAATTCATATTCAAGTGGTTTTTTTAATATTATTCCAGATGAAAGTGGAGTTATAAGAAGTGTTCCATTGTTGATTTCTTATAATGATACTTTGTATCCATCTTTGGCTTTGGAAATTATAAGAGCTTTAAATGATATCCAAAAAGTTTTTGTAAACTATGATGAAAATGGAGTTTCAAATATTCAATTAGGAGATTTTTATATTCCTACAGATAAATTTGGAAGAATATTTATAAATTATCGTGGACCTTCTAAAAGTTTTAAATATATTAGTGCAAAAGATATTTATAATAATAATTTCAAAGTGGAAGATATAGAAGGAAAGATAGCTCTTTTAGGTACAAGTGCAACAGGACTTTATGATTTAAGGGCAACTCCTTATGAAAATGTATTTCCTGGAGTAGAGGTGCATGCAAATGTAATTGATAATATTTTGCAAGGTGATTTTATTCAAAAAGCCTCTTATCTTGATGGTGTAAATATAGTATCAATTTTTGTTCTTGCTTTTTTTGTATTCTTTTTAGTTTCAGTTACACCTTTTATTTTAAAGCCTTTTGTTTTTTTACTATTTTTTAGTGCATATTTGATTTTTTCTTATCATGCTTTATTCTCTTATGGTTTAGTATTAAATATAATATTTCCAATCTCTTCTATAATTTTGGCATTTGTTTTTTCTATCATAATTGATTTTTTCTATAATATAAAACAAGAAAAAGCTATTAAAAATAAGTTTGCTTCAAAAGTATCAAAAAGTGTTATGGAAGATATTTTAAAAAATATAGATAATAATGAATTTAGTGCAAAAAACAAAGAGATAACAATCTTTTTTAGTGATATTAGAGGTTTTACACAAGTTTCGGAGCAACTAAAAGCAAAGGAACTAATAGAGTATTTAAATGCTTATATGGAACCTATGAGTAGTATTATTATAAAAAATCAAGGAACTATTGATAAGTTTATTGGAGATGCTATTATGGCATATTGGAATGCACCACTTGATGTAGAAAATCATGCAGATATGGCAGTTAAAGCATCATTAGAACAATTAGAGGCTTTAAATGAATTAAATAAAAAATTTGAAAAAGACAAATTACCAACTATTGATATAGGAATAGGGCTAAATAGTGGTGAAGTAATAGTTGGTGAGATGGGAAGTAGTTTAAGAAGTGATTATACTGTTATTGGTGATGCTATAAATTTAGGTTCAAGGGTTGAGTCTTTATGTAAATATTATGGTTCAAAGTTAAATATAACAAACTTTACAAAAGATAAATTAAAAGAAAAATATATATTTAGATTTTTAGATTTTGTAAGAGTAAAAGGTAAAACTCAGCCAGTTGAAATTTGGCAAGTAATAGGAAGTGGTGAAGTTAAAGATGATTTAAAAAATGAACTAGAAGATTATCATAAGGCAATTGATTTTTATAAAGAGTCAAAATTTTCAGATGCTTTAGAACTTTTTAGAAAACTAGATAATCTAGAAAATAAAACAAATAAAAATATTTATAAAATTTATATAAAAAGATGCGAAGAGTTTATACAAACACCACCAAAAGATTTTGATGGTGTTTATGAACATACAACAAAGGCTTAGAAAGAGTAATAAATATTTGTTCTTACAACATATTTATCATATTCATAGATATTTTGATTAGAATCATTATTTATATATCTTAAAGTTGCACCTAAAGATAGGTTTTTATTTATAGATTGTAAAACACCTAAATCAAGAATAACTTTATCATCTCTTTTTTTATTGTTATACAAAACCTCTTCTTTTATTTTGTATCTATCTTTATATAGTTCAATTCCGCTTGTAAGCATAGTTGATTTTGTAAGAGGGTACATATTTTCATATCTTAAACTTGCAAAGTTATAGTCCACATTCCAAGCTTTACCTTTATCTTTATTATCTGTTCCAAAAGCAAAAGATAAAGTATTCATACCAAACTTTTCCGTTAATAAAACTAAACTATTTGAAAGTTCATAATAGATTGAATCTCTAAACTCATAATCAGTTTGTTTAAAATCTTTCTTAATAAGTTTTACTTTTGTTTTATAAATTAGGTCTTTATCTATTTGATAATCAAAAGAAGGAGTTATAATATAGTTAAATAAATATGTACTATTATCTAACCAAACATAGTTGTAATCGAAAGCTAAAGATGATTTTGATTTTTGTGTATAGTAAGAAAGCCCAGTTCCAAAAACTGCAAGGCTTAAATCATTATCATGGTCTTTGTTAAACTTTTGCATATAACCTACGAATTTATTATCCATAGTTAAATTTTCTTTAATCTTAAATGTATGATTTAAAGCTAAGATATATTCTGCAACATGATCACTTTTTTTATCTGGAATAGATAAAGGAATATTACCCCAATTTACAAAATCATCATTTGAGTTATTGTCTGTATTTGAATCATATCCATAGCCAAAACCTAAAGTTGTTTTTAGAAAGTTTCTTTCAGATTTTTTATTTAAAGAATCTAAAGTTAATTCTATATTTTTTCTTACATTCATAGGCAAACTATTATCTTTTAATACATCTTGATATAAAACTTCAGCTTCTTCATATCTTTTTTGTTGAAAATATGTTTGTGCAAGTTCAAGTTTTACTCTACTATTATTTGGAGTTTGTTCTAAAAGCTCTTTATATAATGTTTCAGCCTCTTCAAACTTACCTATTTCATAAGCACTTCTTGCTAAAGCAAATGTTAGATTAGAGTCTAATTTATCTTTTTTTAAATACTCTTTAAAAGCTAAATAGCTATCTTGAAAAGCTCTATTGTTGTAACTTTCAAGAGCTTTTGCAAAATTTTCATTTGAGTAGTTTTGGTTTGCAAAAATTAGTGTAGGTAAAAATAGGGCTTTAAAAATTAATTTTTTATTTGATTTTATTTTCATATCTAGTTACTACCTATTTGCACTAAAATTTACAGAAGTACCTGGATTATTTATATCAAAATTGTTTAATGTCCCAGAGATACTATTCATAGTATCTCCATAAAATTGACCTTCAGCTCTTGCATCACTGTTGCTCATAGTTTCAAAGTACATTTGACCATTTCTTGGATCTTCATATATATTTCCATTAGCAAAACTACCATAATGTTGAATCATCTCATAGCCAAAACTATACTCTCCTGTGATATAATTGCTTCCATTTCCTATATTAAAATTTAGGTTTATATGACCACTATTTGTAACTTTATCTCCGCTAAAGCTTCCATAAAAAGATAGTAATTGAAATTGAGATGAATTTATTTGCTCTTTTATATAGTTGGCATCTGTTAGTTGAAGTCCTGAGTTGCTCTCTTCACTCTTTTTTGCAATATCTTCATCTATTTTTGCAATATCTTGATCTATCTTTGAAATATTGTTTTCATTTTGAATATGATCTGCCCAATATCCCCAAGAGTTTTGATTATCTTGGTTTTGATTCATTTCAGGGCTTTGACTATTTTGAAAAGCTAATGGACTACTAGGATTATCAAAGTTATTTGAATTTTGGTTATTACCTAAATTATTATTGTTTAAGTTTGAGTTTACATCTTGAAATTGTTGTTGATCAATAGGTGTTGATTGACTTGGTATTTGATTATCAAAAGTATTTACAAAAAAACCTTGTGAAACTTCTCTTGTCTCTCCAAATGAATTTACAAAAATTGCACCTTGAGTACAAAATACTCTATTTTGGTCACCATAAATTTCAGTTCCTCTTATTCCAATAGTTGCATTTTTAGTTTTTAGTTTAAATTTTTCTGGATTAACTTTTCCAATTTGTCCTGTAATTGCATGAAAAGCGCCTTTTGAAACACTTAATTCTGTTTTTGCAGAGTTCTTATTATTTGAATCAAAGAAATAATCCTCAATTTTTAAGCTTGACTCTTTTCCTATTGTAATAATAGTGTTATCTATAAAAGTTATTTTTACTTTTGAGTTTGTTTTTGTCTCAATAAAATCATTATTACTTATTGAATCACTAATGTTTAATCTAAGTGTTTCTTCACCTCTTTTTACAAAAGCTTCACCCTCAAGAAGTGTTATTTTCCCGATATTTGCAAAAAGTGTTGAAACAAATAGTAAAAATATAAGAATAATTTTTTTCATAATCTCTCCTAATTAATGAAATGAATATTTTCGATAATTTGTTTATACTAAAATATTTTTTAGAAAATATAATAACAAAAAAATTATAAAAAAAAGAATAATTTATTAACTTTTTATTAATTTAAGATTAGATAAAATCCGCACAATTTTAAAAAAGGTATTAAAATCTTTTGTTAATTTAAAATTTATTAGGGGGAATTTATAAAATGATGGGTCCTATTACACTTGCAAATGATGTTGCATCATTTACTACTCTTCAGTTATCCACTTTTGTAGTTATTGCTTTTGCAATATTGGTTTTGTTTACTACTTTAAAACAATCAACACATAGTGATGTTTTTCCAGTATCTGTTACAAATGAGCTAAAAGGTCTTGGAATTTTGACAGTTGTTTTTGCTCACTTTGCATATATGAAAGTTACAAATGCTGATTTTTTGTTTCCACTTTCTATAATTGCTGGAGTTGGAGTTGATTTATTCTTATTTATGTCAGGATTTGGTCTTACAGTTGGAATGCTTAAAAGACCTATGAAGACAGTTGATTTTTATAAAAAAAGAGTTATAAAAATCTTTATTCCATTTTGGATTGCTTTAATTATTATGTTTATCGCAGATGCTCTGTTTATGGATAAAACTTATTCTGTAGGATATATTATAAAATCTATGTTAGGGTTTTTCCCAACAGCGGATGGATTTGGTGATGTAAACTCTCCATTTTGGTATATTACATGGATGATTATGTTTTATCTTTTATATCCATTGGTATTTTTTAAAGATAAGCCATGGTTAACTGCAATTATTTTAGCAGTTATTGCTACAATTATTGGAACTTTTAATATCTTTGATTTGGGAAGTAACTGGCTTCATAGACTTCATACAGTTGCTTTTTCTATGGGTATTATTTTAGCTTGGCTTTTACAAGTAAAAGAGGGTGAGAAAAATAGATTTATAGAATATATTAAAGATTTCAGAGACAACTCTAAAGATATGAAATATATCGTTATAGCTATTATGTTTGTTATTGTGTTTTATGTATCACAAAGAACAGGTGCTGGTTCTTGGCCAACTTTAACTTCTATTTTTGGACAAGGTTTTTTTGTAGAACAACTAATGTCAATTGTAATAATGCTAGCATTTACAGTGATTTTTATACTTAAAAAAGTAGATAGCAAGTTTTTAACTATGTATGGAGTTTACTCTTATGAAGTTTACTTAATTCACTGGCCACTTATGGCAAAATATGATATTTTCTTTGTATATCTTCCGGCTTGGGCTGCTGTAATTGCTTGGTTGGTTGCATTTATTTTAGTTAGTATGCTTCTTCAAAGGTTAGTAACTCCTGTTAGTAATTTTGTAGATAAAATTACTAAATAAAAATATATAAAAAGTAAGCTTTATAGCTTACTTTTTACTTTTTGAAAATTATAAAACATATAATTCTTAGTGTAATAAAAATAAAAAATACAAATTTCAATAATATTTTTAAAATATTAAATATAGAGGTTAAATGAATATAGAAGATTTAATAAATATTATAGAAAAAAATTTAGAAAATAGAACAAATGAAGCAAAAAGAGTTTTCCATGGTCGTGGGAACTTTTATGATAATTTTTCATATTTAACTGTTGATAGTTTTGATAATACACTTTTTGCAACTTTTTTTGAAGAGAGTTTTGATGAAAAAGAGATTATAAAAGCTTTAGAGATTATCTCAAAAAATAGTGATTTTGAGAATTTTATTATTCAAAGAAAATATAAAGAAAAAGATTTTTATGAAGTTATTTATGGAGAGATTATAGAAGATTTTTTTGTGTACGAAAATAACTTAAAATATAAAATAGATTTTAAAAATCGAAATATTGGACTGTTTTTAGATATGAAAAAAGGTAGAGAGTATATAAAATCTATTTGCAAAGATAAAAATGTTTTAAATCTTTTCTCATATACTTGTGCTTTTAGCGTAGTTTGTATTAGTGGCGAAGCCTCAAGTGTAGTAAATATTGATATGTCAAAAGCTAGTTTATCTACTGGAAGAATAAATCATCATCTAAATCAATTAGATACAAAAAATGTAAAATTTTTACCATATAATATTTTAAAATCATTTGGTAAAATCAAAAAAATGTCACCCTATGATATTGTTATAATTGATCCGCCATCATTTCAAAAAGGCTCATTTGTTGCTACTAGTGATTATATTAAGATTATCAAAAAACTTGATTTTATATTACCCATTGGTGGAGTAGTTTTAGCTTGTTTAAATGACCCATTTTTAAATAGTAATTTTTTAATAGATATATTTAAGAAAGAAGCGCCAAATTTCGAGTTTTTAGAAAAATTGGAAAATGTAGATGAATTTTTAGTAGAAAATGAAGAAAAAGCTCTTAAAAATCTAATTTTTTTAAAAAAAAACTGATATAATCCAACATTTTTAAAGAAAGAAATCACAATGGAACACTTCTTATTTACACTATTTATGGCAATTTTTCTAGCAACTGTCCTAAATATAATTTTAAAAAAATTAGGTATTTCACAAATTATAGGTTATATTTTAACTGGAATTATCATATCTTATGGATTTCATTTTAAAGGTGCTAGTAATAGCTCCTTAGATGCTATTGCAGAGTTTGGAATAGTTTTTCTAATGTTTACAATAGGTCTTGAAATAAGCTTTGATAAGATTAGAAAGATGAAAGAGATTCTTTTATTAAATGGTTTTTTACAAGTTCATATTAGTGCATTGCTTATTTTTGCTGTTACTCACTTTATTTTTGATTTGTCAATAGAAGTTTCAATAATTATTGCTTTTGCATTTTCTCTATCTTCAACTGCTATTGTTTTACCTTATTTAAAATCTTCAAAAGATATATATACTCCTTATGGAGAAAAGACAACTGCTATATTGATTTATCAAGATTTAGCAGTTATTCCAATACTTCTTTTAATCTCTTTTTTAACAAATGACAATTTATCTATAGGGGAAGTTATTTGGAATACTTTTGTCTCAGCTGCTGTTATTACAATATTTATGTTCTTTTTTGGAAAAAGAATAATAGATTGGTTGCTTCAATTTTCATCAAATACAAGGCTTGAAGAGTTATTTATTGGTGCTGTTTTTTCAATAGTTATTGGTGCATCTTTATTGGCTGAATATTTAGGATTTACATACTCTTTGGGTGCTTTTTTAGCTGGAATGATTATTGCTGATACAAAATTTAGAATAAAAGTTGAATCAGATATTTCAAATTTCAAAGATTTACTTTTAGGAACATTCTTCTTTACAGTTGGAACAAAAATAGATATTTTATACTTTTTAAATAATATTCATATTGTAATAGGTCTATTTTTATTAATAATGATAATAAAAGCATTGGTTGTATTTTTAATTATTAGGAGAAAATCAGATAAAAATACATCTGTAAAATCAGCAATTGCACTTTGTCAAGTTGGTGAGTTCTCTTTTGCTATTTTAACTCTTGCTGCAAGTCAAAATGTAGTTCCTGTTGAAACTGCAAATTTTTTGGTTTTGATTTCGGTAATGTCAATGATTTTGACACCATTTTTATTAAACAATATATATAAAATATCAGATCTAATTTCAGCTGATATTTATCAATCAGAAAATTTAGAGCCTATTGAAGATACTAATCATATTATTATTTGTGGGTTTTCAATTTTAGGAAGAGTTGTTGCTAGAGATTTATCAGATAGAAATATGCCTTTTGTAATTGTTTCAAATGATATTAGACAAATCCAAGTTGCAACAAAAATGGGTTATAAAGCATATTTTGGTCATTTAGATAAAAAATCAGTTTTAGAAGCTTTAAAAGTGGAAGATAGTTCAAGTATTATAATAACTATTAATGAAACACATGAAAAAATACTTATTTGTGATGCCATATTAAAATATTGTCCAGATGCAAATATTATTTTAAAATATGAATCTTTAGAAGAGAGACATGTTTTGAATGATTTAAAAATTAAAAAATTTGTTCACGCGCATGCTGAAATTGGGAGATTATTGGTAGAAGAGGCAACTCATTGTTGTGATTTAAGACTTCATAAATATGATTAATTTTAATATTTATTGGATTTTATAAATAAATAGTTTGGGAGGAATAAATGAAAATCTTTAAAATTATGGTTTTGCTACTATTTTTTATCTCTAATTTGTATTCAAACCAACAAAAAAAACTTGCTTATATTGTTTCTGATATAAATATCCCATTTTGGCAAATTATCTCAAAAGGTATAAAAGATAAATCAAATGAGCTTGGATATGAGATACATATTTATAGTTCAAATAATTTAAAGAAAAATGAACTTGAAAATTTAGCTTCCGCAATATCTTTAAAAATTGATGGTTTAATAATATCTCCAATAAACTCTTCAACTGCTTCAACTCTTTTGGAAATTGCTAAGATGAATAAAATTCCTACTATTGTTGCAGATATTGGTTCAGATAGTCAAGATTATCTATCTTTTATATCCTCAGATAATAAAAAAGGTGCTTATGAACTTGGTAAAATTTTATCAAAATATATGAAGAGCTTATCTTGGAATAAGGAAGGAACAGTTGGAATAATAGCAATTCCTCAAAAACGTTTAAATGGAAAAGATAGAACCATTGGATTTATTCAAGCTTTAGAAGAGGATAATATAAAAGTTTCTGGAATGTATCAACAAGTAGATTTCTCCTATGAAGAGACTTATAATTATTCAAAAAAATTAATAGATGAGAATAAAGATTTACGTGCTATTTGGCTTCAGGGATCGGATAAATATAAAGGTGCTTTGGATGCTATAAAAAAAGCAAATAAGCAAAACGAAATAGCTCTTATTTGTTTTGATGCAGAACCAGAATTTTTAGAAATGATACAAAATGGAGATTTGGTTGCTTCTGCTATGCAACAACCATATATAATTGGTCAAGAGGCAGTTGTAACTTTAAATAACTATTTTAATAATAAAGAGGTTAAAAAGGAGCAAAAAATGGAAATTTTATCAATTTCAAAAGAAAATATTGATGATAAATTAAAGATAATCAAATTAAATGTTTTAGGAATAAAATCTGATGAAAAATAGATCTTTACTATTTTCTTTTCTTTTACCATTTTTAATTACAATAATAACTATTTCATCTTTTTACACCATTTACAGCTATTTTAAAACTAAACAAAGATTAGTAAATGAGATTAATTTAAAAACAAAATCTATTTTGACTCAATTAAAATATGCTCTTCCACATTTTATAGATTCTTATGCAATTAATGAGTATAAAAAATTAATTGAAAATGAGATGCAAGATAGTGATATTTTAGCAGTAATTGTAAAAGATTATAATTACGGAAAAATATTTTCAAAAGAGTTTTTACAAATTGGGAAAATAAGAGAAAATGACCAAATTTTAGATATTGACCTAAATAGTGTTCATCAAATGAATCTATTATCTAAAAAATTTTCTTATACTGAAGTTGATTTATTAAATGAATCTGATATTAAAATTGCTACACTTGAATTATACATTTCTGATAAAAATTTAAAACATAATTTAAATGAGATAGTTAAAAAAAGTATTCTCGAGATATTTATTTTATCATTATTTATTGTTATTTTAGTTTTTTTAATAATAAAGTCTTTAATTTTAAAACCAATTTTAAATATAGTAAACACTATACAAAATAGTGATATTTACGGTATTCCAAAAGAAAATGTTCCTGAAAACAATAGAGTTAAAGAGTTTAATGATTTATCAAAAAAAATGAATGAAATGATTTTCACAATAAAAGACTTACAAAAACAAATTATCAAAGAAAAAGATTTTATTTCAAATATAATTGATAATTCAAATGTAATAGTTGCTGTAATAGATAGCTGTGGAAGAATGTTTAAAATTAATAAATTTGGACAAGAGTTTATAGGTTATAAACAAGAAGAGATCTCAAGTAAACCATTTTTTTGGCTTAAATTTCTACATAAAGATATACAAGCAACAGTTGGTAATATTATAGAAAAAGCAAAAAGTGGTAATTTGAAAAGATATTATAAGGCTAGTTGTATTTCAAAAGATGGTGAAGAAAAGATATTTGAATGGTCTAATAGTGTTAGAAATAAGAGTGATGGCTCAATGGATTATCTTGTTTTAATAGGAATAGATGTTACTCAAAAAGAACTTATTCAAAAAGAGATTTTACAACAAAAAGAGGAGTTAGAGTTGATTTTTAACTACTCTAAGGATGGAATTGCAATTTTAGATTTAAATACAAAACTTCTAAATTTTAACAATTCATTTATAGAGATGACAGGTTACTCAAAAGATGAATTACTTGAAAAAACAGCTTTTGAAATGTTTGTTGATAAGGATATTGATAAAAATAAAATTATAATTAAAAAGATACTAGAAGAAGGCTTTATAACTAATCATGAAGAGACTTTTGCCTTTAAAGAGAAAAGAGTATTTACAAACTTTAGTGTCTCTTTACTTCCAAATAAAGAGACTTTACTTATGATTATAAAAGATGTTAGTTCATTGAAAGTTTTGCAAGAACAATCAAAATTAGCTTCTTTGGGTGAAATGATAGGAAATATAGCTCATCAATGGAGACAACCTTTAAGTTTAATTAGTACTGTTGCTAGTTCTTTAAGAGTAAAATCTGAATATGATATGCTTAAAAAAGAGGATATTTATGAAGCTTCAAAATCTATAGTTATGCAAACAGAATATTTATCAAATACAATAGATAATTTTAGAGATTTTATAAAAGGTGATAAATCTTATACAAATATTAGTATTAAGGATGTTTTGCATAATAGTTTAACTCTTGTATCTGCTTCATTAAACAATAATTTTATTAATCTAATCATAGAATTAAATGATGATTTAACTATTTTTGGAAATAAAAATGAGCTAACAGAAGCATTTTTAAATATTATTTCAAATAGTAAAGACATTTTAAAAACTATTGAAGAGAAAGATAGGTTTATATTTATTAAAACTAAAAAAATAGATGAAAATAGACTCGAATTAAAGTTTTTAGATAGTGGTGGAGGAATTGATGAAGCACTTATATCTAGAGTTTTTGAGCCATATTTTACAACAAAACATAAATCACAAGGAACAGGACTTGGGCTTCCAATAGTTGATAAAATTGTAAGAGAAAGACATAATGCTAGTATTGAAATTTACAATGAAGATTTTATTTATAATGAAAAAAAGTATAGAGGTTTTAGCTTTAAAATTATTTTTGAAAGATTAAATCATTAATTTTTTGAGCCATATTTTACAACAAAACATAAATCACAAGGAACAGGACTTGGGCTTCCAATAGTTGATAAAATTGTAAGAGAAAGACATAATGCTAGTATTGAAATTTACAATGAAGATTTTATTTATAATGAAAAAAAGTATAGAGGTTTTAGCTTTAAAATTATTTTTGAAAGATTAAATCATTAATTTTTTGTAAATATACTTATATTTTATGAAAATCAAAAAGCTCTTAAGCTTTTTGATTTTTTAAAGAGTATAACTCTAGTATTCTCATAATAATTGCAGAGATATAAGGGATAGTTTGAATAAATATTGTTGCTGCAAATACATAAATCTCTATAATTCCAGATTTATTTGTGTATATTAAAGATACAAAGGCTGTTAAAAGTAAAACACATAAGATAGTTTCGTATTTTATAGGATTTGCACTCTTTTTTGCTTTTCCACCTTTTTCTGTTCTTTTAAATGGTAATCCATCTTTTATAAATCCATCAAATACAGCTTTAAATATTATTAATTGCAAACTCATAGAGGCAATAGAGCTTAGTAAAATCTCTTTAAAAGTTGCTTTTACTTTTGTTCTATAAAGTATAAATGTATGCAAAATATTTACTATAAATGCTGTTATAATTGGAATAGTAAGTGGAATTGTAGGAATTGTAACACCTACAAAGATAATTACAGGAACCCAAATAATATTCATAACAGCCATAATTGGTCCCATAGCATCACTTAACCAGAAAAACCAACCTGTAACAAATTTATTTTTTTGTGGCGGACTTAATCTTTTTGAACTAGGTTTAAACTCTCTCCAGTGCTTTTTAAGAATTTGAATTGCACCATAAGCCCATCTATGTCTTTGAGTTTTAAACGCTTCAACAGTATCTGGTAAAAGCCCAAATCCATATCTTCTATTTGTATAGTGCGCAATATAACCAGCTTCAAATAGTCTAAGCCCTAATTCACTATCTTCAACAATAGTATCAGTTCCCCAACCACCAACTTCCATCATAGCACTCAGTCTTACCATAACCATTGTTCCATGAACAACGATTGCATTTTCTTCATTTCTATCAACCATACCAATATCAAAGAAACCTGCATACTCAGCATTCATAGCTTTTTTGATAATACTTTCATCACCATCTCTATGATCTTGAGGAGCTTGAACGATGGCAACTTTTGGATCATCAAATAGTGGAACTAAATCTACAAGCCAAGGAGATTCAACTTTATAATCAGCATCAATAACAGCAACGATTTCTGCATTTTTATCTGTATATTCAAGTGCTTTATTTAATGCCCCTGCTTTAAATCCTGTACAAGTAATATCTAAATACTTAAACTTATCTCCAAGTTTCTCACAAAGCTCTTTTATTGGGGCTTTATAAAAATCTTCAGGAGTATTATTTATAATAACTAAAACCTCAAAATTTGGATAAGTAAGTTTTGATAAACTCTCTAAAGTTTCAGCTAAAACATGAGGTTGCTCTTTGTATGCAGGAACATGAATAGATACAAGAGGTGCATTTTTTGATTTTAAATCAAGAGGAACTAGTCTTGAAGGTTGAACTCCAATTGAGCTTCTAAATAGCTCATTTGCTTTTGCTAAAGTTATAATCACAAGTGGAATCATAAGAAAACTTCCCATTCCCCACATAATCCACATTCCAAAGTTCATATAGTTTACAAATGGATATATAGCAGCCATGACAATACCAAAAGCCATACCTTGAGCAGCAATTGCATAAGCGAAAGCGTGGCTAATATTTACTCTTTGATTTTTTAGCCCAAATATAGTTAATAATGCCCCAATAATAATTGCAGCAATCATTTGATATAGCCAATATTTATTTAATTCAACTTCACCAGCTAATTGGAATTTTAAAGCACGATCTGTTGTGAAAATTCCCCAGTATTGACCAACATTTCCTTCATCATAACCTTTCCAAGGTTGATCTAATGCTTCAATTATATTGTAATGCCAACCTTTTTCATGAGCTAGATTTACAAAACCTCTTATAGCTTGTGCTTGATTTTTAATACTAGGAACTGCTTTGTTGTTGTTATATCCGTGACTTGGCCATCCTGTCTCTCCAATAACTATTTTTCTATTTGGAAAAAGCTCTTCAACAACACTATATTTTTCAATAATAAATTCGTTGTATCTTTCTATTGGCACTTTTTCCCAATATGGTAAAATATGTATAGTTAAAAAATCAACATGACTAGCTAGTTGCGGATTTTTTTCCCATATATCCCAAGTTTCTGCAGTTGTTACAGGTTTTTTTGTATGACTTTTCATAAAATCTATATAAGCATATAATTCTAAAGGCTCAAGTTCTTTTCTTAGAAGTACCTCGTTTCCAACTATTACAGATTGAATTCTATTTGGATACTCTTTTAAAATTTCTAATGCTCTTTGGATTTCAAGATTATTCTCTTGTAAATCTCCACCTATCCAAAGACCTAAATCAATAGGAAGATTTGAATCTTTACTAGATTGAAGTATTTTATAAGCTTCCAAAGTTCCATAAGTTCTAAGTTTGTTTGTAAAATTTTCAAATAAATTTACATCATAAGCAATCTGTTCACTTGAAAGTAAATTTTTATCATACCCTTCAAATGGTGAATACGACAATGATTCAATTTTTTCAAATGAGTTTTCATTTAATGTTACTAGGTTATCTCTTGATAACCAAAAAAAGACTTGAAAAAGTCCAGCCATAATAAGCCCTAAGATAATATATCTCAAATAAAATCCTTCTACAAAAAATATGCGAATATTAACATTATTTTGATAGAATAAAACTTATTTGAATTTTAAAAGGATTTTTGTTTTGAATTATCTATTTTTTGCTTTTATTATTTCTTTATTTGCAACATTAGGAAGTCTTTTTTTCTCTGAAATTATGCATTTTATTCCTTGTAGTTTATGTTGGTACCAAAGAATTTTTATGTATCCATTAGTTTTTATATTTTTAATTAACTTATTGTATCCAGATGATAAAGTTTTTAAATATAGTTTTCCTCTTGTAATTATTGGTTTATTTATATCAATTTATCACAATTTACTGATTTTAAAAATAATACCTGAAACTCTATCACCTTGTATTAGTGGAGTACCTTGTAGTGTTGATTATCTGAACTATTTTGGATTTATTACGATTCCTTTACTATCTTTTATTGCTTTTTTAACTATTTTTATCCTATTAATAGCTTATAAAAGAAGAGTTTCTTAATCTTTTGTTATCTTTTTTAAGTTAGAGTTTTACAAAAAATTTTGAAGGGAAATTATATGCAAAATAAAGTTTTGGTTTTGGGTTCTTTGGTTTTGGTTTTACTACTTTTTATTGGATTTTCATTTTTTTATAAAAGTGAGCAAAAAGTTGAACAAGTAGCTATGACACCAAATATAAATGAACTACTTTTAAGAGATTACTCTTATAAAATGGGTGATAATCAAAAAAATATTAGTGTTGTTGAGTTTTTAGATCCAGAGTGTGAATCATGCGCTATATATTCAGAAGTTGTTAAGAAGTTATATAAAGAGTATTACAAAGATATCCAAATTGTCGTGAAATATTTGGATAATCATAAAAACTCTAGACTTACAATTCAAATGCTTGAAGCAGCAAGAGTTCAAGGTAAATACGAAGATGTTTTAAATATGATGTTTGAAAAGCACTCTTTATGGGCTTCACATTATTCTTCTGTTGATAAACCAGAGCTTTTATGGCAATTTTTAAAAGAGATTCCTGATTTGGATATTGAGAAGTTAAAAGCTGATATGAATAATCCAAAAATTGATGAAATCATTGCTCAAGATAGAGCTGATGCAACAGCTTTAGGAGTAAGAGGGACGCCAACACTTTTTGTAAATGGAGTTTTATTAAATTCTTTATCACAAAAAGCTCTATTTGATTTAGTAGAAAAAGAGATTTATAAATAATGGAGTATTTAGGAACAACTGTTTTAACTATTATTTTAGTTGTTTTATTTATATATTTTACAAATAAAAACATATTAAAAAAAACACAAAGTAAATTAGACATAATAAATCGATATAAAATTGCTCTTTTAAAAATTTTAAATGAGTCAAAAGATGATAAAGATTTACAAAGAAGTAATAAAATAGAGTTTCTAAAAAGAGTAAATGATGAATTATCAAGAAATATATTTTTTGAAAAGCATGAAATAAAAGTTGTTTTAGAAGAGTTATCAAAAATGGAGAATGAATGAAAAAAGTATTAATTATAGTTTTAAGTAGTTTTGTTTTTTTATTTACAGCTTGTGATAGTAGTTCATCTATTGATGCAAAATCACTAGCAAAAACAAAAATAGAGGCAGAAAAAAAAGAGTTTGAACCAACTTCTTTTGTTTTATTAACAACAGATGAAAAATTTATTGGATTTAAAACATCAAAAGATGGGCTAGATTTTGATGAGTTTAAAGGTAAAAAAGCTGTTATTGTAGATATTTTTGCAACTTGGTGCCCACCTTGTATTGAAACAATTCCAAAATTAAGAGAGATAAAAGATAAATACTCTGATAGTTTAGAGATTGTTTCAGTACTTTTTCAAGATGAAAAAACTGTTGAGCAGATGAAAGAGTTTATTAAAGAGTATCAAATTAATTATCCAATTACTATGGGTGAAGAGAATCAAAAATTAGCAGATGAATTAGGTGTTACAAAAGTTCCAGAGATGTTTTTATTTTCAAAAAGTGGAAAATTTATACATAAATTTGTAGGAAATGTACCAAAAGAAGAGTTAGAAAAATATCTAAAAATTGCTATGGAAAATTAATCAAACTTAGATTTTATGATTAAAGAAAAAATAACTATATATTATGATAAAGAGTGTCCATTTTGTAATGGTTATGTAGGATATTTGAAGTTAAAAGATAGTTATGAATTAATTCTAAAAAATGTAAGAGAAGATAAAAATATAGATTTAAAATTTGATATTAACAATGGATTTATAGTAAATTTTAAAGATAATTTTTTCCAAGGTTCAAAAGCCTTGGAATTTTTAAATAGTGTTGTAAATAAAGATACTTTTTTAGGAAAACTACACTTTTTATTTAAATATGATAATTTATTTTCAAATTTTTTATATAAAATATTGTTTATTTTAAGAAAAGTAATACTTTTTTTGATGCAAAAGAAATCTAAAATCTAAAATTACTATTTTTAAGATTTTAAGATTTTAAAATACTCTTCTCTACTTATCTCATAGGCTCCTAAACTCTCTAAATGTTTATTATAAACTTGACAATCAATAATTTTAATACTATTCTCTTTTGCCCAATTACAAAGATAAAAAAATGCGACTTTTGAAGCATCATTTACAATAGAGAACATACTTTCACCGCAAAATATATCATTTATTATAAGTCCATAAAGACCACCTACAAGCTTTCCCTCTAGATAAACTTCAATACTATTGGCAAACTCTAAATTGTGCATTAGGGTGTAAGCTTTTATAAAATTATCATCTATCCATGTATCATTTTCATGTTTTCTTTTTACTTTTTGACAATTTTTTATAACATTTTCAAAATTTGTGTTTGATTTTATTTCAAAACCTCTATTTTTAATTGATTTTTTTAAGCTTTTTGATACTTTTAAATCATTTGGATATAAAATCATTCTTTTTTGTGGACTATACCAATTTATATAGTTATAATCATCAATAAACCAAGGGAATAAACCATTTTCATATGCATTAAGTAATCTTTGTGGATGAAAATCACCACCAATTGCAACCAAATCACCACCCATTTGTTCTAATGTTGGAAAATTGAAGTTTTCATCATCCAAAAGCCAGATTTTTTCTTTAATATCTAGTAGTTTCATTTTGGCATTTTATTTAAAATTATGTTAATATCCAATTTTTAAGAGGTTTAAATATGAAAAGAGTAGATGCTTATTTATCAAGTTTAGGATATTGTAGTAGAAGTGAAGCTAAAAAATTTTTAAAACAAAATGAAGTTTTATTTTTTGAAAATAGGGTATTTAATCCAAGCACTAAAGTAAATCATGATAATGTATTGGTAAATGGGGAAAAACTTGATAGTGAAAAAATTACAATATTAATGAATAAACCTTCTGGTGTTATTTGCTCTCATAATGATTCTGGGGTGCTAATTTATTCCCTTCTTCCACAAAGATGGCAAAATAGAAATCCAAAAATTTCAACTATTGGAAGATTGGATATGGATACAACAGGAGCTATTTTATTAACAGATGATGGAGAGTTAAATCATAAACTTACAAGCCCAAAAAAAGATGTAAAAAAGATATATGAAGTAACTTTACAAAATCCACTAAAAGGTGATGAAAAAGAGATTTTTGAAAGCGGGAATATTATTTTAAATGGAGAAGAAAAGCCACTAAAACCAGCAAAACTTACTATTTTAAATGATAAGTTAGTTCATCTTGAAATTGTTGAAGGAAAATATCATCAAGTAAAAAGAATGTTTGCCTACACAGGAAATAAAGTTGTTAAACTACATAGATTAGAGTTTTCTGGTTTTAGAGTTGATGATTTAAAAGAGGGTGAGTTTAGAGTTATTGAAGATAAATTCTAACTCTAAATATCAAGCTTTTAAAAACTCATTTTCAATTTTTTTTCTTAATTCACAAACAGTTTTTAATGCATCTTCTTTATGGTCTGAAAATCCCCAATTAACTAAAATCCCTTCAATCCCAGCTTTTTTTGCTGCTGCAATATCTTTATTTGAATCGCCAATAAGTTTTGTTTTCTCTTTTTTTGTATTATATTTATCAAGTAAAACATTTACCATATCTGGATTTGGTTTAGGTTTAGCAACATCGTTGTATCCTAAAATTGTAGAAAAATATCTATCTATTTCAAGATGAGATAACATTTTTTTAGCAGCATTTGAATTTGCATTTGTTGCTATACAAAATTTAAAATCATTTTTAAAATCATCAAGAATATCTTTAATTCCATCATAAATTACTAAATCATTCAAACAGTTTTGATTATAATACTCTTCAAAAAGGTTTGTTACTAAAGGTGTAAACTCTTTTTGATTATAAAAAAACTCTGCACTATTTATATTTATATCATTTACATGTTCTAAGATAAAATCATGTTCAAATTTTTCAAGCCCTAAATTTTCTCTTACATAATTTACTGTATTTGCAATTGCATGTCCGCTATTTATTAGCGTTCCATCCATATCAAAAATAATCATTCTCATAAAAACCCCTTAAAATGGCTTTAACATTATATAGTTTTTACATTAGTAAGAAGTTAAAAATATTTTCTTGCTAAATAAGACAAATTTTATCTTATTTTAATATTTCTTTTATTATAATTCTTTCATAGGATATTTGTATTGAATCCTCCTACAATTAAATACAATTTTTTTATAGTATCCTATACTTTTTTTGAAATGAATTTATATTATATAAGCTTTGCAGTTTTTCCCTCTGCAAAGCTTTTTTTTATGCCAAAAAAGATACAATCACCCCTAAATTTATTATATCTTGGAGACATATGAAGAAAATTTTACCAATATTAACAGTTGTTTTAATAATCGCAATAATTATAATAATATTTATATCTATGGCAAAAGAGCAAAAAATGGTAGTAATAAAAGAGGGTAATGTTTCTCAAACTCCACTTGAAATAATTTTAGGTAAGTATCAAGATAGTGATTGTGGAATGATTATTAATGATTTAACTTTTGCTTCTCAAGTAATTTCACAAGATGGAAAAACTTGGTTTTTTCATGATCACGGTGGAATGGCAAATTGGTTAAATAATAAAGATTTTAAAAATAGTGTTAAAATTTTTGTTATGACTAAAGATACAAATAGATATATAGATGGGAAAACTGCTTTTTATAGTACAAATGAAATAACTCCAATGAGATATGGTTTTGGAGCTTATGAAAATAATCAAGATGGTTTTATAGATTTTGAAGAGATGAGTTTAAGAGTTTTAAGAAAACAGACTTTAGCAAATCCGCAACATAAAGAACATAAGCATTAATGGAAACTTTTAGCCTTATTTCAATTATATCAATAGCTCTTCTAGGCTCTTTTGGGCATTGTATTGGAATGTGTGGAGGAATAGTTGTGGCATATTCTAGTACAAAAATAAAAAGTGAATATTCAAAAACTATTCAAAGTGTTGCTCATCTTTTGTACTCTTTTGGAAGAGTTACAACATATACAATTTTAGGAGCTATTTTTGGTTTTATTGGTGGAGTTGTAACTTTCTCAAATACTACAAGTGGAGTTTTTTTATTAATAACTGGTTTTTTGATGGTAATAGTTGGATTTTCACTTTTAGGAAAAATAAAATTTTTAACTATTTTGGAGCATAGTTGTTCAAAATCACCACTTTATCAAAAAACATTCAAAAATCTTTTAACATCTAACTCTTTGTTTAGTTTCTATCTTTTAGGTATGTTAAATGGTCTTTTACCTTGTGGCTTCGTATATGCTTTTGCAATTACAGCTGCAAGTACAGGAAGTGCTTTTTGGGGTGCAGTTGTTATGTTTATTTTTGGACTTAGCACTATTCCAGCACTATTTTTCTTAGGATTTTTTGTTGGATTTTTTAAACAATCAAATTTAAGAGATATTTTTATAAAAATAGCTTCTATTTTAGTAATTATTTTTGGAATATATATAGCGTATAAAGGTTATGAATATATTATTGACCCAACAAAATCAATACTAAATTGTCATATATAATAAAATCTAAATTAATTTTGTAAAGGAGGAAAAAATGAGAAGATATTTTAGCTTTTTTGGTATTTTAATGGCAACATCAAATGCAAAACTTAATATGTTTTATTCAAAATTTGATAACTATTTAGAAAAATTACCAAATATAAAAAATAGTTTAATAAAAACTGAACTAAAACCAATAAAACAATATTCAACAAATAATTTATAAAAAATAAGGTCAAAAATGAAAAAAATAAATGTAAGCTTAGTTGCAAGCTTTTTAATAGCAACAAATCTTTATTCAAATGAAACTAAATTAGAAACAGTTACAATCTCTGCAAACCCTATTGAAACAGATGAAAAAAAAGCAACTTTTGCAACTGAAATTTATACAAAAAAAGATATTGAGCAATCAAAATCAAAAGATATATATGATTTTCTAGCTTCTCAAACTTCAGTAAATGTTATGCCAAATTTTGGCAATAAATTTTCTCAAAGTTTAGATATAAGAGGTTATGGAATAGAGAATGGTTATCAAAATATTGCAGTGGTTGTAAATGGGAGAAGATTAAATAATATTGATATGGTTCCACAGCTTTTAAGCTCAATTCCACTTGAAAGTATTGAAAAAATAGAGATTTTAAAGGGAAGTGGAAGTGTAAAATATGGAGATGGTGCAAATGCTGGGGTTATTAGTATTACAACTGATAAAAAAAACAGCAACTACTTAAAAGCATATTTAGGAAATAATACTTCAAAAGATGGAGCTGCTAGTTTTGGATATGGAAATGAGTATATTATTGCAAATGCTTATGTGGATTACAATTCAACAGATGGTTCTATAAAAGATAATAGAGGAAATAGTGATGAAAACAATATAAGAAATATGAATTTTAGTGTAGTATTTACACCTATTGAAGAGCTAGAGCTTAGTTTGTCACGAACTTATTCAAATATGACTACAAACTATGCAAGACCAATATCACTAAAGCAATACAATGAAGATCCAAACCGTACATCAGGATTTAATAAACAATATTTTAGTTCATATGTTACAACAGCTGGTGCAAGATATGATTTTAATCAAAATTTCTTTATAGATGCAACTTTTAGTGATGAAGATAAAATTAGTAAATTTGGAACAAGCCCTGATACTCAATATGATTATAAATCCTTTGCATCTACATTTAACTATAGAAGTGATATTTTTAAAGGAACAGCAGGAGTTGATGGGTTCAAAGGAGATAGATTTAATTTTGTTTCATCTTTTGGAACTCCTGAAAATACAACTTCAAAAAATAATCTAGCTATGTTTACATCTCTTGAGATTAATCCAATAGATGATTTAACTTTTTCAGCAGGAGCTAGAAAAGAGAAAGTAGAGTATAAATATGAACCACAAAATGGGATGGATTTAAATCAAAAAGATAGATTAAATGCATACGACTTTGGGGTAAATTACGCTTTGACTCAAAATCAGTCTATTTTTGCTAATTACAATAGAGGTTTTCAAGCACCAGATATTGATAGATTTTTCTCAACAGACTGGACGACAATGGCTACAACTTTTAATGGTTTTATTGAACCAGCAAAAGTGAATACTTATACTCTAGGATATAATAATTTTCAAGAAAATAATAAGCTTAAAATTGCACTATTTAGAGCAAATTTAAAAAATGAAATTTATTTTTACAATACTGGAAATTGGATGATTCCATCATATAACACAAATATAGATAAATCTCATAAGTATGGTCTAGAAGTTTATGATAAATTTTTAATAAACGAAAATTTATATACATCTTTAAACTACTCTTATATTAAAGCAAAAATAGATAGAGAAAATGAAGGAAATGGAGTTTATGATGGCAAAGATTTACCAGGAGTTTCAAAACATAATTTAACTCTAGGTTTGGGATATGATTTTTATAAATTCTCTACATTTTTATCTCATTCTTACAAAAGTAGCGCATATGCTATAAATGATTTTAAAAATGACTTTAAACAAAAACAGGAAGCTTATCACTCTACAGATTTTAGTGTAAGTTTTAAACATAAAGAGTTGGAAATTTTTGGAAAAATTCAAAATCTATTTGACCAAAAAAATGGACTATGGGTACAAGATGATTCAATTTATCCAGTCAATTTTGAAAGAACATTTTTTGCTGGTATGAAAGTTAGTTTCTAAGATGAAAAAACTACTATATCTTCTACTTTTTTTAAATTTTTTAAATGCAACTGAGAGAATTATCACTTTAAGTCCAGCAATAAATGAGATAGCTTTTGCCTTAGATTTAGGGGATAAAATTATTGCAAATACGGAGTTTTGTGATTTTCCAATTGAGTCAAAAAATATTCAAAAAGTTGGAGGATATGGAAGTGTTAGTTTGGAAAAAGTTGTAAACTTAAATCCAACTATTATATTAAATCAAGATTATGATAAAAAATTAAACCAAAGTTTAAAAGATTTAAATTTTAAAACTTTGGTTTATAAAACAAATAGTTTAGAAGATATTAAGTTTACAATAAAAGATTTAGGTGAAGTTTTCAATAAAAAAGAGGAAGCAAAAAATTTAAATAATCAGATAGAAAATAGTTTGGAATCTTTAAAAAATATTATAGAAAATCAAAAAATCCTTATAGTAATAAGTCCACAAAGTACACTATCAAATCAGATTTTTGTAGCAGGAAATTTTATATATTTTGAAGATATTATAAAAGCTAGCAACAATATAAATGCCTATCAATCAAGTTTAAAATCACAACCTTCAATAAATAGTGAAAAATTGATTACTTTAAATCCAGATATTATTATATTATTAGCGCCATATTTAAAAGATGATAAAGAAAAAGATGATATGTTAAATCTTTGGAAAAAGTTGCCAGTAAATGCAAGTAAACAAGAGAATATTTATATAATAGATGATGAATACTCAGGAATATCAAGTCACAGAGTAAAATATTTAATAGATGATTTTAAAGGTATTTTAGAAGATGTTAGAGCTAAAAAATTTTACTAATTTTATTTTAAAAGATATATCTTTTATTTTAGAAAAAAATGAAAACTTACTTATTTTAGGTGAAAATGGAGCAGGTAAATCAACTTTAGCAAAAGTTTTATCAAATCTTTTACCATCTTCTAATCTTTTTTTGAAAGTAAAAATATAAAAGATTTAAGCTCATATGATAGAGCAAAATATATAAATTATATACCTAGTCGTTTTGAAATATTTGATGAATATTTGAATGTTTTAGAGTATTTAAAACTATCAATTATAGAAGAAAAAAATATAGAAGATATAGAAAAAATTATATCTTTACTAAAACTTGAAGATCTAAAATTAAACTCTTGTGTAGATTTAAGTTCAGGAGAGCAACAACTTTTGCTTCTTGCTAGTGCTTTACTTCACAATGCAAAGATTACAATTTTTGATGAATTAACTGCAAATTTGGATTTAAATAGAGTAAAAGATGTTTTTGATATTTTAAATTCAAGCTTACTTTCTCAAAAAATAGTAATCACTCATAACCTTGATTTTGCTTATGCTTTAAAAGATTTCAAAGTACTGTTTTTACAAAAAGGTTCTTTGAAATTTTTTGGCTCTCATAGTGAATTTTTTATACAAGAGAATTTAAATAGATTTTATGGTGAAAATTTAAAACTTTTAGACTCACATTTGGTGCTTGATTTATGAAAAAAATATTATATATTTTTGCTATTTTGATTATATTTTTATCTCCTTTTTTAGGAGAAATTACAATAAATATTAAAGATATTTTCAATTTAAATGATAGTTTATCTACCGTTTTTTGGGACTTAAGAGTTCCTAGAGTTATTTTGGCATTTTTTATAGGTTCAATTTTGGCTATCGGCGGTTTAATTTTTCAAATAGTTTTTAAAAATGAGTTAATAACTCCATATACTTTAGGAATTGCAAGTGGAACAACACTATTTTCAGCTATTTCTATAGTTTTTTTTCCGTTGATACCACTATTTTTTTCTAGTATTTTTGGATCACTTGTTACTATTTTAATTCTATTTATAATTTCTAAAAAGATAAACTCCAATAAACTTATAAGTTCGACAAATTCGATGCTACTAATAGGAATTGCCTTATCATATTTTTATAGTTCAGCACTTATGCTTATATTTTTTATGAGTAATCTTCAAGAAAACTATTCAATAGTAAGATTTACTTTGGGCAGTCTTGATACAGTTGGCTTTCTTCCTTCTTTTGTTGTATTTGTTGTGGCAATTTGTCTTATTATTTTTATTTATAAAATGAAAAGTAGTATAAATCTACTTCTTATATCAAATGATATGGCTTTTTTAAAAGGTTTAAATGTAAATAAAACTATTTTGATTTTACTTCTTTTTATTACAATTTGTGTTGGTATTTGTATTAGTTTTACAGGACCTATTGGCTTTGTAGGGCTTGTAATTCCTCATATTGTAAAACTAATATATAAGCAAAGTGCAACTAAACTATTTATACCAACACTATTTTTTGGTGGAACTTTTTTAGTTTTTTGTGATTTAATTTCAAGAGTTTTACCAACAGCTTCAAGCTTACCAATAGGTGTTGTAACTGCTTTTATTGGAGCCCCGTTTTTTGTATATCTTTTAATACGTAAATAAATATTTTATTTAAGATTTATCAAACATTTTTGGATATATAAAAAACTCTAAAATTCCAATTTTTTCTTTAATATCTTCCCATTTTGATATATTAAAATTTAGTTTTAATACTCCACATGTAGGGATATTCTCTTCAAATCTTCCTAATAAAAAATCTGCTAAATCATTAAACCCAGGATTATGTCCAAATAAAAATATAGCTTTATGTTTATCATCTATATTTTTTATAACTTTTAAAATATTAATATAAGGTGCTTCATAAATTGATTCTTCAAAGATAATTTCTCCTTTATAATCAAACTCTTTGATAAAAAAATCTAAAGTATCTTTTGTTCTTTTTGATGGTGAAGAGATTATTAAATCTGGATTTAGCTCTTTTTGTTTTAAAACTTTTGCCATAAAAGGTGCATTTTTTGCACCCCTTTTATTTAAAGGTCTTTCAAAATCTTCTAAAAGAGGATTTGACCAACTAGATTTTGCATGTCTTATTAAAATCAACTCTTTCATATAAAATCCTTCAATTTTTTTCTCATTTTATCATATATTATAGAAAAGAAAAAAATATATTATTTTTAGATATAATAATTACATGAAAATTTTAATTAGTATATTTTTTCTACTGTTTTTTACTATAAATGCTGATTTTGTTGATACCTCTTTAATTTTAAAAGTTGAAGAAAAATATGGAAAATTTGCAAAAAATAGGTTTATTGCATTAAATACTATGTTGGAAAAAAACAAAAACTCTGATTTAAGAACAAAGCTTGAGAAGATAAATGATTTTTTCAACGATATAAAATATGCAAGTGATCAAACTGTTTATGGTACTAGTGATTATTGGGCAAACCCTTATGAATTCTTAGCAAAAGATAAAGGAGATTGTGAAGATTATGCAATTGCAAAATATCTTGCACTTGAATACTTAGGAGTTCCAACTTCTAAAATGTTTTTATCTTATGTTAGAGTTAAATCTTCAAATGAAGCACATATGGTTTTGACATATTTTGAAACACCAAGTTCTGAGCCATTAGTTTTAGATAATTTAAGAAAAACTATACAGCCAGCTTCAAAAAGAGATGATTTGATACCAGTTTTCAACTTTAATCCAAATATTCTAAAGGGTGAAAAAACAGCTGCTCACAGAAAGTGGGATACATTAATTAAAGATTATAAAGGAAAAAAAATATGAGTTTATTAAAGCAAGTTTCTATTGTTCTTGGTTTTATTTTTTTGATACTTTTTGTATCTATTATTGGTCTATCTTTTAATATTATAAAAGATTCATCGGCAAAATCTTTGTATGAAAATGTACAAAATAGTGTTACAAGTACTAGTTTATCAATAACAAATGCAGGAGTTGATGAAGGAACTATAAAAACAGTTATAAATGCAGCTTTTGATAATGGAAATTATGAAAAAATTGTGTTTAAAAATATTAATGATGAGATAGTTTATGAACTAAAAAAAGATTTAATAATAAGCGATGAGATACCACATTGGTTTATTAATATTGTAGATACTGGTGAAATTTCAGCACTTGCTAGTATTTCAGAGGGATGGAATGTTTTAGGAGTTTTAGAAATTTATGCAGATAGAGCTATTTACTATAATCAAACATATAGTATGTTTATTAAACTTTTACAATCTTTAGCATTTAGTTTTGTTGTTTTAATAATTATTTTATCTATATTTTTTAATTTTATACTAAAACCTTTAAGAACAATAAATAATCAAGCAAAAGCTGTAATGAACAATGAGTTTATACTCTCAACAGAGCAACCATTTACAGATGAGTTTAAAACTTTAACAACTAGTATAAATAGTATGGTTTCTAAATTTGAAAAAATGTTTCAAAATACAAATGAAGTATTAAAGACAAATAAAGAACTTTTATATTTTGATGAAGTAACAAAAATAAATAATAGAAAATATTTTATATTAAAAGCAAATGAGTATTTAGATAAAGATAGCTCAAATAATAAAGGTTTTATAGTATCTCTTTCAATAAAACTTGATGTAATAAACAAAACTTATGGATTTATAAAAACAAATGAGATTTTGTTTAAATTAGCTTCAAAATTAAAAAATAGTTTTAATAGTGACAATGATATTGTTGTTAGAATGAATGGTTCAGAGTTTTTAGCACTTGTTCCAAACGCAAAAGAAGAAGATGTAAAAAACGCTTTAGAAAAACTGATAATTGATTTAAAAGCTATTGTAGAGCTTGAAGATAATATTTTTATTGGTCTTTGTAAATATGAAAATGAAGAGAGTCTAAGAACTCTATTTACAAAAATAGACTACACACTTTCTCAAGCAAAAGTAAATAGCGATAAAGATTATTTCTATGTAACTCATATGGAAAATATTAAAACAAAAGAAGAGTGGATAAATATATTAAATGTATCTTTAAAAGAGGAGTTCTTTAGGCTTATACATAGAGATATTGTTGATATTAACTCAAAAGAAGAGTATTTAAAAACAATTAGTTTTGAGCTTGATTTTAAAGGCGAGACAATAAGATATGGCGAATTTATTGCCTCTGTTTTAGAACAAAATAGGTTAGATGAAGTATATTTACATGTTATTGAAAAAGTTTTCAAACAAAATAAAGCAAATGAGTTTGTATCGATTCAACTTCCTACTTTATTTATTGAGAAATTAAGTAGTTATGCAAATTTAAAAGAGTTATTAAACAAGTACAAACATATTTCAAAAAATATTATTTTTGAAATTGAAGAAGAGGCATTTAATAAAAATTTCAATAGCACTTTGATGTATATTTCACTATTTAAAGAGTTTGGATTTAACTTTGCTATATTTAATTTTATTGCAAATAGCGATGATTATAACTATTTAAAAGAGTTAAGACCACTTTATATTAAAGCTTCAAAATTCTTCTTGCTTGAATCAAGACAGAGTTTGAATATGTTAAAAATACTTACACAATCTTTAGATATTAAACTTGTTGCTACAAGTGTTGATGAAATTGAAGAGATAAAAACTTTAGAAGAGATAGGAATAAACGCAATTTCTGGCTCTGTTATGTCAAAATTATAAAAACTACTATTTGACTAAAAAAGGCTTTTTTTAGCTTTTTTTGGTTAATATCTATTTCTACTTATATCAAATGAAAGATAAATTATGATTGTAAAAATAGACTTAACAAATGATAATTCATACGAAATTTATATCGAAAAATTAAAAGCATTGAGCTTTGATAGAAAAGTTGTTGTTGTTACCAACCCTACGGTTGCTGGTTTTCATTTAGAGTATTTAAAATCAAAATTAACAGCAAAAGAGTTATCTATTTGCACAATTAAAGATGGTGAAGAGTATAAGAATATGCAAACTTTAGAAGATATTTTAAGTTCATGCTTTGAAGCAAAACTTGATAGAAAATCTCTTCTTATTGCATTTGGTGGTGGTGTAATTGGAGATATGACTGGTTTTGCTGCATCAATTTATCAAAGAGGAATTGATTTTATTCAAATTCCAACTACTCTTTTATCGCAAGTAGATGCGAGTGTTGGTGGGAAAACAGGAATAAATAATAAATATGGAAAAAACCTAGTAGGAACTTTTCATCAGCCAAAAGCTGTTTATATTGATTCAAGTTTTTTAAAAACTCTTCCAAAAAGAGAGTTAGGAGCTGGAATTTCTGAAATTATAAAAATGGCTGTTTGTTTCAATAAAGATTTTTTTAGTTGGCTTGAAAATAACGACTTAAGAGATGAAAAAAATATTGATATAGCTATACAAAAATCTGTAGAGACTAAAGCTTGGGTTGTTTCACAAGATGAAAAAGAGCAAGGATTAAGAGCTGCATTAAATTATGGTCATACTTTTGGGCATGTTATAGAGAATATTACAAATTATAAAACATATCTTCATGGTGAAGCTGTTGGAATTGGTATGTGTATGGCAAATGCTTTAGCTGTAAAGCTTGGGTTTATGAGTAAAGAAGAAGAAAAAAGAGTAGAAAATTTACTTAAAAAATATGATATTCCAACAACTTTTAAAATAAATGATGTTGAAGATTTTTATGAGCATTTTTTCTTGGATAAAAAGTCTAGTAATAGTAAGATTAAATTTATTTTACCTGTTGGGATTGGTGATTGTAAAATTACAGATGAGATAAAAAAAGATGATGTTATTGAAATTTTAAAAGGATTTTAATTGTTTAAAAAAATAGTTATTTTAATACTTTTTTTAGTTGGTGCTACAGTTTTAAATGCAAATCAAGATAATATAAATGATACAAAAACAGAAAAAGTAGATCAAAAAAAAGGCTCTTCAAAAAATAGTCAAAAAAAAGATGAAAATATTTTAGATATTGAAAATATGGTCGAAGCAAATATTTTACTTGAAAAAATAAATAAAATTGAGGCTGGATTTAAAGATAATATTCTTTTAAAAAGATATTCAAACTATTTGTCGTACAGTAAAATTTCAGCTGATTTAGAACAATTAAAAGATAGTTTAAAAAGAAAAAATAATTTAAGTGATGAGCTTGAGTATCAACTTTTAAATAAAATTAGAGTAAAAGAGAATGAGCTAGAGTTAATAAGTGAATATAAGGGTTCCCCAATAGGAAGTTTGATAAATCCGCCAGAAATTGAAATAGTTGAAAAAATTACAAACCCTTTTGGGATAATTAATGCTCTATCAAGTATAAAAAAGATGGAAGATAGTAAACAACAATTTACTAGTTTAGAGTCTCAATTAGAATTTTTATCAAAAAATCTCGAAGAAGAGCTTGATAGTTATAGAAATTTATACGTTTTAGAGCCAAAAGATGAATACAAAGAGAAAATAGCATTTTTAGATAAACAAAAAAGAGATTTTGATATTGTTTTAGATATTGTAACTACAACTCAAGAAGTTTATGGAAGAAAGATAGAGCAGGTTATTTTAGAGATAAAAAATCAAATATCTCAACAAGTTCAAAAAATGCTTTTGATATTTGCTATTATTGTAATTATGCTTATCGTTTCATTTTTGGTGAAATTAACACTAAAAAGATATTTTTCACAAAATGAAAATTATTATATGGTAAATAAAATTATAAATTTTACATTGGCGTTTTTAGTTTTAATGCTTCTTCTTTTCTCTTATATTGATAATGTTTCATATCTTGTAACAATTTTAGGATTTGCATCTGCTGGTATTGCTATTGCATTAAAAGATTGGTTTATGTCTATTTTTGGTTGGTTAGTTATTGTAACTTCTGGTTTTATTCAAGTTGGAGATAGAATTCGTGTTACAAAAGGAGAGGTTGAAACTGTTGGAGATGTTTTAGATATTTCTTTATTTAAGATCACTATAAAAGAGGATGTTACGCTTGTTTCATATATGAAAAATAGAAGAGCTGGAAGAATTTTCTTTGTACCAAATAACTATATATTCTCTGAACTAATTTCAAATTATAGTCATAGCGAACTAAAAACAGTTTGGGATGGAATTGATATAACTTTAACTTTTGATTCAAATTTTAAAAAGGCTCAAAAAATTATTAGAGATATTTTGAAACACTATTCAAAAGGTTATAGTGATATTACAAGAAAACAACTTTCAAAAATGAGAAATAAGTATCAACTTAGAGCAACTGGAGTTGAACCAAGAGTATTTACTCTATTAGAACCTCATGGAATGGTTATTTCTGGTTGGTATCTTACAAACTCTTTTGCTGCACTTGTTTTAAGAAGTACTATTTGTGCTGAAATACTTGAAGCTTTAATGAAAGAGGATGATATACATATAGCTTATCCAACTCAGCAAATAAATATAAATAAAACTTCAAATCCTTATGGTCCAGCATCAAAAATGCCAAAAAAAGAGTTTGAAGTAGATGATAATTAGGATAAATATTTTATGAATTTTAGTGAACATAGACCAAAGGTTTATTTTAAGACTTTTGGTTGTAGAACAAATATTTTTGATACACAAGTGATGATTAGTAACTTAAAAGATTTTGATGTAACAAATAATGAAAAAGAAGCAAATGTTGTAATAATAAACTCTTGTACAGTTACAAATAGTGCAGATACAACAGCTAGAAGCTATATAAATAGTTTAAAAAAACTTGAAAACTCTCCAAAAGTAATATTTACAGGTTGTGGAACAAGAACAAAGGGTGAGAAGCTTTTTGCAGATGATAAAATCGATGGACTTTTTGGTTCAAGTGAAAAAGAGAATATTAATAAACTTTTAAAATTAGATGATAAATTCTATAAACTTGGCGATTTAAAAAGTCTTGATACAACAGTTGTTGAAGAGTTTGTTGGAAAAAGTAGGGCATTTATAAAAATACAAGAGGGGTGTGATTTTAGATGTTCTTATTGTATTATCCCACATGTAAGAGGTGATGCTAGAAGTTATGAAGAGAGTATTATTTTAAATCAAGTGCAAACTTTAGCTAATAATGGTTTTAGTGAATTTATTTTAACAGGTACAAATGTAGGAAGTTATGGTAAAAAAATGCATACTTCTTTAGCAAAACTTCTTAAAAAAATGTCACTTATAAAAGGTGTTAAGAGAATTAGAATGGGAAGTATTGAACCTATTCAAATTGATGATGAATTTAAAGAGCTTATAAATGAACCTTTTATGGCAAAACATCTTCATATAGCACTTCAACACACTTCAAAAGAGATGTTAAAAATTATGAATAGAAGAAATAAAGTTTTAAGTGATTTAGAGCTTTTTGAGTTTTTAAGCCAAAATGGTTATGCTTTAGGAACTGATTTTATAGTTGGTCATCCAGGAGAAACTCAAGAGCTTTGGAATGAAGCTATGAAAAATTTGTATAATTTTCCTCTCACTCATATTCATGCTTTTACATACTCAAAAAGAGATGGAACACCAAGTGCTTCTATGAAAGATATTGTAAAAGGTGATATTGCAAAAGATAGATATATTGAACTTGTAGAGATAATTAAGCAAAAGAACTACGAATTTAGACAAAATATAAAGAATAATAAAGTTAAACTAGAGGTTTTAGTTGAACAAGAAAAAAATGGTAAGTATTTAGGGTTTGATCAGTTTTTTAATCAAGTTGAGATAACTTCAAATGAAGATTTAGTATCAGATTGGTTAAATTTAGAAGATTATGAAGTGGAGTTTAATAAAAATGAAGCAAGATTTAAATAATAAAAATATAGATAAAAATTTTAAACTAATGGTTTTATCAGCTATAGTTTTAGTTGTTTTATTCTCTTATACAATCTATAAAAGTAGTACAAATATTCAGGGAATAAGCTATTATATAGGGGTTGGTTTCCTGTTTATCTTACTTATTTTATCATTTGTTTTAAGAGCTAAACAAGAGAAAATAAGAGACTATTTTCTTAAAAAAAGAGGTTTAAAGCAAGAAAATTCTCTTTTCGAAAAAGAGCTTCAAGAAAAAAACTCATCTTATGGTGATTCAAAAAATATTGATTTTACAATAAAACCTGTTAGTTCAAATATTACATTTAAAGATGTTGCAGGAATTAAAGAGATAAAAGAGGAGCTTGAAGAGATTGTTGATTTTTTAAATAATCCTAAAAAGTACCAAAAATTTGGTGTAAAACTACCAAAAGGTGTTTTATTAGTTGGTCCTCCAGGTGTTGGAAAAACTCTTATTGCAAGAGCAGTTGCAGGTGAGGCACAAGTGCCATTTTTTTACCAAAGTGGAGCTAGTTTTGTTCATATTTATGTTGGAATGGGTGCAAAAAAAGTACGAGAACTTTTCTCAAGTGCAAAAATAAATGCACCATCAATTGTATTTATAGATGAAATAGATGCTGTTGGAAAGATGCGAAGTGGAAAATCAAATGATGAGAGAGAATCTACTTTAAATGAACTTCTAACTCAAATGGATGGATTTGATGGAGAGAGTGGTGTAATTGTAATTGCTGCAACAAACAAGATAGAGGTTTTAGATGATGCACTTTTAAGAGCAGGTAGATTTGATAGAAGATTGTATGTTGGATTACCTAACATGGAAGATAGAAGAAGGATTTTGGAGCTTTATTTAAAAGATGTTAAATATGAGATAAATATTCAAAAACTTTCAAATGAGACATCAGGTTTTAGCTCAGCTGCATTAGCAACATTGGTAAATGAAGCTCTTTTAAATATGATAAAAAACAATAATCAATCATTAAGTGAAAATGATATTGAAATTGCAAAAAACAAGCTAGAGTTTGGAAAAAAACAGCTCAAGATTCTTGATAGTGAGCAAAAAGAGATTCTAGCAATTTATCAAACTTGTAAGGCATATATTACAAAATCAAAAGTAAATTTACTAGAAGAGGGTGTAAAAAAAATAAATAAAGTATTTTTATCTTTTGAAGAGTTGCAAGAGAATATTAAAAGAGAATTATCAGGAAGTGTTGGGCTTGAGTTAATAAAAAATAAAAAATTTGCAATAGGTGAAGAAGATATTAAAAGAGCAGAAGATATTGCAGTTTTAATGGTAGAAAAATATAAAATGGCAAAAGATAGCAAAGATATAATTTTTGATGCACAAGAGAGTCTAAAACTTGAATTTTCACAAAACATTGAAAAGATAAATAGATTAAAAGATATTATGCTTAAAAATGAGGTAATAACTCTTGATGATTTGCAATAACTTTTATAGTGGATTTTGTTTTAAAAATGAGTGTGAAATTTTTAAGGATTATTTAGAAATAGGGGATTTTATAATCTCTGGATTTTCATACGGGGCTATAAAAGCTTTTAACCAAGCTTTAGAAAGTAAAGCAAGAGTTGATAAACTTCAACTTTTTTCACCTGCATTTTTTCAAACAAAAGATGAGAAGTTTAAAAGAATGCAACTTATGTTTTTTAAAAAAGATGAAGATGCTTATATCAAAAATTTCTTAGAAAATGTAAAAGATAAATCAACAAAAAGTATAGAAAACTTCTTTAAAAAAGGAAGTTTCAAAGAGTTAGAAGATCTTTTAAATTTTAAATGGAGCAAAGAAGATTTAGAAGAGTTGATAAAAAAAGGTATTAAAATAGAGGTTTTTTTGGGACAAAACGATAAAATAATTGATAGTTTAGCTGCAAAAGAGTTTTTTAAAGAGTTTGCAACTGTTTACTATTTTAAAGATAAAGGACATTTATTATGATTGCAAAAATTGGAATAATTACAACAAGTGATAGAGCTAGTGCTGGAATTTATGAGGATTTATCAGGAAAGGCTATTATTGATACTTTAAATAGTTATTTAAAATCTCCTTGGCAAGAGGTTTATAGATGTATTAGTGATGATAGAATGACTATTGAAGAGACTTTAATAGATTTAATAGATAATCAAAAGTGCTGTTTGGTTGTAACAACAGGTGGAACAGGACCTTCTCTTAGAGATGTAACTCCAGAAGCAACCGAAGCTGTATGTGATAGAATGATGCCAGGATTTGGAGAGCTTATGAGAAGTGTAAGTTTACAATATGTTCCAACAGCTATTTTATCAAGACAAACAGCAGGACTTAGAGGAAGCTCTTTAATAGTAAATCTTCCAGGAAAACCAAAATCAATAAAAGAGTGTTTAGATGCAGTTTTTCCAGCAATTCCATACTGTATTGATTTGATGGAAGGTCCATATTTAGAGACTAATGAAGAGATTATAAAAGCATTTAGACCAAAAAAATAGTTTTTATAAAATATTTAGACTAATATAGTATAAAAAATACTATATTTTAAGTCTTTATACAATCACTCATTTCTTAAAACATCAATAACATCTATTTTTGTGGCTCTGCTAGCTGGATAAAAAGATGATAATAATACAATAACAATAGATCCTACAACAATAGATATAAAATCTGTAACAGCTAAATCTAAAGGTAATTTAGCACTTCCATAAACATCAGCTGGTAAGCTAACTATATCAAAAGTATCAAGTAAAAAATAGCCAATAAAGCCTAAAATAATACCTAAAATAATACCACCAAAACCAATAGCCATACCAACTTTGAGGAAAATAGATTTTATCTCTTTTGAGCTAGCACCCATTGATAAAAGAAGTGCTATCTCTTTTCTTCTACTCATTACGGTCATAAGTAAAGATGAAATTATATTTAATGAAGCAACTAAAATAATCAACATTAATACTATAAAAAGAGCTGTTTTTTCCATTTTCATGGCAGCAAAAAAGTTTCCATTTTGTTGCCACCAACCAACAACACCAACTCTTTTATCTTGTAAAAAAGTTCTTAGCTTTTCGATATCAACAAAAGCATCGTCCGAATGTACATGAATACCATCGTAAGTGCCAATATCTTTTTGCAGAAGAGTTTGTAAAGCTTCAATAGTTGTGTACATATAGGCTTTGTCATAAGCACTTAGACCAGAGTTAAAAGATGAAATGTAATCAAATCTTTTCATTTTTGGCATAAGTGAAAAACCGGCTGGATTTAACTCTGTAAAATAGAGTGTTAATTTACTATTTTGAGTAAGAAGAAGTTTATCGCTTATTCCAACACCTGTTATAATGTCAAATTTACTAAAATCAAAATCTCTTAAAGCCTCTTTGAAAATAGGGTTAATTTTTGCCTCTTTTTCAGGAAGTACTCCAAAAATCATTCCACCACTCATATTGTTTGCATTTTGAACAATAGCTTGAGTTGATATAAATGGTGAAAATTTAAGATTCTTAAAATTTGCCTCAAGATCTAAAAGTAAATCTTCAGTTACACTATTTGCACCTTTTGAATATATAGTTAATGGGTAATTCATAGTAAAAAGTTTTCGCTCAAACTCTTTTGCAGTTCCATTCATAATTGCCATTGATAATATTAGTACCATAACTCCGATTGCAACACCAATAAAAGCTAAAATAGCACTAATAGAGATAAATGGATTTTTTTTATCAAACTTTAGATACTTTTTAACTATAAAATTTATTAATTCTTTATTCAAATTAAATTCCTGCTACCAAGCCTCTTTTTGGACCACTTTTACCACAACACTGTTTATATTTTAATCCACTTCCGCAAGGACAAACTTCATTTCTAGCTATCTTCTTATCGCTACTTTTTACAGCTTCTTGTGCAAGATTTGTAGTTATATGCTCATTTGATTTTTCCATATTAGCTTTTACTTTATCTAGTGCTTCTTGTTCCTCTTTACTTTGAAGCTGTATTGTAAAAAGAATTTTTATAATTTCTAATTTAATATTTGAAACCAAATCTATAAACATATTATAAGACTCTTTCTTATACTCAACTAGGGGATCTTTTTGGTTATATCCTCTAAGCCCAATTCCAGTTTTAAGAGTATCCATAGCATAAAGGTGTTCTCTGTAGGCATTATCTAAAATTTGAAGATATAAAATTCTTTCAATTTCACTTTTTTGTTTATCTCCAACTTTACTCATTTTTTGCTCATAAACATCTTTTAAAATTTGAACTAATCTATTTTCTAAAGCTTCATAATCTTCACTTTTTATATCTTCTATTTTTACTATAAAATGTAGTTCTTCTTTAAGTCTTGCTACTAATTGCTCATAATCAAACTCATCTTCACTTAATGCTTGAGTAATATTTAATTCAGATAAAAGATTTTGAACATACTCAACTCTATTTTCATCTATTTTAGAGCTTATATCATAATCCTCTTTTAATAAATCATTTCTAAATGAATAAATTACTTTTCTTTGCTCGTTTGCAACATCATCATACTCTAAAAGATGTTTTCTACTTTCAAAGTGCATAGCTTCAACTTTCTTTTGAGAGTTTTCAACTGCTCTTGTAACCATTTTTGACTCAATAAACTCTCCCTCTTTTATTCCTAATCTTTCCATAATAGATTTTATTCTATCACTTCCAAATATTCTTAAAAGATTATCTTCTAAGCTTAAATAAAATTGAGACTCTCCAACATCACCTTGTCTTCCACTTCTTCCTCTAAGTTGGTTATCAATTCTTCTACTTTCGTGTCTTTCTGTTCCAATAATTGCTAAACCACCGAGAGCTAATATCTCAGGTGTTAATTTAATATCAACTCCACGTCCTGCCATATTTGTAGCAATTGTAACAGCACCTTTTTGACCAGCATCAGCGATTATTTTTCCCTCTTTTTCATGCTGTTTTGCATTTAAAACAGTATGAGGAATTTTTTTATCTGATAGAATTTTATGAAGTTTCTCACTCTTTTCAATACTTGCAGTTCCTACAAGTACAGGTTGTCCTTTTTCATGGTAGTACTTTATCTTTTCACAAACGGCTTCAAACTTCTCTCTTTCACTTTTATAGATTAAATCACTTTTATCAATTCTTTTAACGGGTACATTTGTAGGAATAGATACAACATCTAAATTATAAATTTGTGCGAATTCTGTTGCTTCAGTTTGAGCTGTTCCTGTCATCCCTGAAAGTTTTTTGTACATTCTAAAATAGTTTTGATATGTTGTATCTGCTAAAGTTTGACTCTCTTCTTGAATAGCAACTTTCTCTTTTGCTTCAAGTGCTTGGTGAAGTCCTTCGCTAAATCTTCTTCCTTCGCTTAATCTTCCTGTAAACTCATCTACAATAATGATTTGATCATCTTTTACAACATAGTCAACATCTTTTTGGAAAATATAGTTTGCTTTAAGTGCTTGGTCAAGAGAGTGCGATAACATAGCATTTTCAATTGAGTAAAGATTTTCAACTCCAAAAAGCTCCTCTGCTTTTATGTGACCTTCTTCTGTTAAACTTACAGCTCTATTTTTTTCATCTACAATAAAATCTCCAGTTGTAGTTGGTTTTTCGCTAGCATTTTTTGGTTCTATTAACTCCCCACGAACTAATTTTAGTGCTATCTCATTTGCTTTTACATAGTTTGAATTTTTGTGATTTGTTGGACCACTAATAATTAATGGAGTTCTAGCTTCATCTATTAAAATAGAGTCAACTTCATCTACAATAACAAAATGATGACCTCTTTGAACTTTATCTTTTAAATCATAAACCATATTATCTCTTAAGAAGTCAAACCCATATGAACTATTTGTTCCATAAGTAATATCACAAGCATATTGTTCTCTTCTTATATCATCATCTCTTACGGCATCACTTAAAGCTCCAACACTGTATCCTAAAAATTCATATAGTGGTTTTAGTTCATTTGCATCTCTAGTGGCTAGATAATCATTTACTGTTACAACATGTACACCTTTTCCACTTAGTGCATTTAAACAAACTGCAATAGCACCAACAAGAGTTTTTCCCTCTCCTGTTTTCATCTCTGCAATATTTCCATCATTTAAAACCATAGCACCAATTAGTTGCACATCATAAGGTCTAAGACCTAAACTTCTAACACTAGCTTCTCTTGTTATTGCAAAAACATCTTTTAAAACACTATCCAATGATTTTTCATCGTTTTGTACTTCTTTTTTAAACTCATTAAATTTGGCTTTAAGCTCATCATCGCTTAGCTTTGAGTATTTTGCTTCCAAATTTGTTATTTCGTTTGCTATATTTTTATATTTTTTTACAACTCTATCATTTCTTGTACCAAAAACTTTTGAAAAAACATTTAACATAAAATTAGTTCCTTTTCGTTATAATGAAGCAATGATTATATATAAAAAAAGGTTAAAAAATGTTTTATAAGCTTATCTTTACTCTGTTTATTTTTTCAAGCTTCTGTTTTTCTTCAAATGATATTCAAAATCTTAAAAGTTTTCAGTCAAAGTTTACTCAAACTATTACATCTAGTTCAAGTGATATAATAACTTATCAAGGTGAAGTTTTTATAAAAAGTAGTGGACAAATTTTGTGGAAATACAAAACTCCAGTAGTTAAAAATGTTTATATTGAGAATAATATGGCAATAGTTGATGAGCCAGAATTAGAGCAAGCTATTTTTACAACTCTTGAAAATGAGATAAATATACTAAAGCTTTTAAAAGAGGCTAAAAAAATTGATAACAATAACTATGTTTCAATAATAGATGGCACAAAATATCAAATTTCTATGAGTAGTAACAAAATAAAAAAAATAACTTATAAAGATACTCTTGATAATAGTGTTGAGATAATTTTCTCAAATTCAATTCAAGATGAACCAATTGATGATAATATTTTTGTATTTGTAGCTCCTAGTAATTATGATTTAATAAGAAAATAGATACAATTCCGACCAAAGGTAGATAGACAATAGCTTGATTTCAAGAGGAAAGTCCGTGCTGCAGTGAAGCAAGGTTCCATCTAACGGATGGCTAGAGTAATCTAAGGGATAGTGCAACAGAAAGTATACAGCCAATTTTTGGTGATGGTGAAACGGTAGAGTAAGAGCCTACCAGTGTTTTGAGTAATCTTAACAGCTTTGTAAACCCAACTTGCAGCAAGAAGACATGGTATTTAGCTTCACATTTTTCGTCTTCGCATGAGTATTAAAGTGATTTAATACCTAGATAAATTATTGTCAAATACAAAACACGGCTTATAATCTACCTTTTAAAAATATAATAAAAATCTATTTAAAATTACAAACAAACTTATAATTCTTTTGGTAAAATGATTTTCAACAAACACAAAAGGGGTTTTTATGAAAAATTTATCAATACGAGTCAAGTTACTAAGTATCGTAATAATTACTATTATATTAGTCTCTACTATAATAGCTACAAAGTCTATTTATGAGGTTAATAACCTTACAAATCAAACTATTGAAGAGTATAGGCAAAATGCTTTTAATACAAGTATAGAAGAGTTAAAAAACTATACAGCATTTGCTCAAAATATTGCAAAAAGTGCTTATGAAGAAGCAAAAATTGAAAATATCAAAGCAAGAAAAGGTGCCTATTTAAAGTCACAAACTGATTTTTTATTTGCAATGATATCTAAAATTTATGATGAACAAAAAAATAAAATGCCAGAAGCAGAACTAAAAAAAATTCTTTTAGAAGCTATTGGTTCTGTTAGATATGGAGAGGAAAATGACTATTTCTTTGTCTATGATAAAAATTCTACAATACTAAAATTACCTTTAACACCAGAGAGAGAAGGTACTAAAAACAATGGAAAACATATTTTAGAATTTATAAAAACTGCTTTTGAAAAAGGTGAAGGTTTCGTTCCTTACGAACAGGTAATCCCAGGTAAAGAACCTAGAGCAAAACTATCTAATATAAGATTATTTGAGCCTTATGGTTGGGTCGTTGGAACAGGAGTTTATATTGATAATGAAGAAAAAGAGTTAAAAGCAAAAGCTTTAAATGAAATTTCAAAAATTAGATTTGGTCAAGATGGATATTTTTTTGTTTATGACTACGATGGTACAAACATAATGCATCCAATAAATCCATCATTAGTTGGAAAAAATTTAATTGAAAATAAAAGCCAAAAAGGTGTTTATTATATAAAAGATTTGATAGAAGCTGCAAAAAAAGGCGGTGGAACAGTAATTTTTGATTTCCCAAAAAGTAAAGATGATCCAACTTTATATGACAAAATAGGGTATGCTGATGGTCTTCAAGAGTGGAAATGGATGATTGGAACTGGAGTTTATGTTGATAATATTGAAAAAAATATTGAAATTATGCATCAAAACTCAAAAGAGAAAATTACTTCAATTATTTTAGGAATAGTTATTATTGCTATAGTTGTTTCAGTTATTTTAATTTTTATTATCTCATTTTTTATCACAAAAGAGATAATCTCTCCTTTAGAAAGATTTGAAAATGGACTTTTATCATTTTTTAAATATCTAAATAAAGAGAGTTCAGATGTTTCTAAAATAGAGATAAAATCTGAAGATGAAATAGGAATAATGACAAAAGTAGTAAATGAAAATATTGAAAGAACTAATAATCTATTAAAGCAAGATGAAGCATTAATTAAAAATGTAAAAGAGGTTGTTTCACAAATAAATAAAGGAAATCTAAAAGAGAGAATTATTGCAAAGACAGATAATGATAGTCTAGAAGAGTTAAAAAATATTTTAAATGATATGCTAGAAATAATATCTAAAAAAGTAAATAATGATTTGGTTTCAATTGATGAAGTTTTATCTAAATATAAAGATATGAATTTTACAGCAAGAATAGAGAATTTAACAGGTGATGTAGCAAAAGAGATAAATATTTTAGCAGATACTATAAATCATCTTTTATTAGAAAATAAAATAAATGGGCTTACTTTGGAAGATAGTTCAAAAATTTTATTAGAAAATGTAAATAAATTAAATATTAGCTCTAATGAAGCAGCTGCTTCATTAGAAGAGACAGCCGCTGCTTTAGAGCAAATTACTTCAAATATTAGAAACAATACTGAAAGTATTGCTAAAATGGCAAAATTATCAGATGGTGTTATTCGTTCTTCAAAAGATGGAGAAAATTTAGCAAATCAGACAACAAATGCTATGGATGAAATAAACAATAAAGTAAATATGGTAAATGAAGCTATAGCAGTAATTGATCAAATTGCATTCCAAACAAATATTCTAAGTCTTAATGCTGCAGTTGAAGCAGCAACTGCAGGAGAAGCAGGAAAAGGATTTGCTGTTGTTGCTCAAGAAGTGCGAAACCTAGCAAGTAGAAGTGCAGAAGCCGCAAAAGATATAAAACATATTGTTGAAGAAGCTACAATAAAAGCAAATGAAGGAAAACAAATAGCTTCAAGTATGATATATGGGTATAAAGATTTAAGTGAAAATATTACACAAACTATGAATTTGATATCCGATATTGAAAATGCTTCTAAAGAACAACTAATGGGAATAGAGCAGATAAATGATGCAGTAAGTGAACTTGATCGTCAAACTCAACAAAATGCAATGGTATCATCTCAAACTCACGATATTGCTTTGGTTACAGATGAAATAGCAAAAGAGATTGTAAAAGAGGCAAACTCAAAAGATTTTATAGGTAAAGATAGTGCAAAAGCTAGAGATTTTCATAAATCTAATACAACTGTAGCTACAACTTCAAATAAAAAACCAACCATAGCAAATATTGAGAAAAAAGAGTCAATAAAAGATAGTGATGAATGGGAAAATTTTTAAACTCTTAAAAAATAAAAGTTGAGAATTAATCTCAACTTTTAAAGACTATATACTATTTGCAATTTTTTTAACTACTTCAAAAACATTTTCAATAGATTTTTTATATACAAACTCTTTTTTTGAGTGAGGAAATTTTATAGTTGGACCAATAGAAGCTATTTTTAAATTTGGAAATTTATCTTTAAAAATAGCACACTCTAATCCAGCATGAATAGCTTCTAAGGATGCATTTTTATCAAAAGTTTTGTAAATATCCAAAACTTTTGATGTGAAATCATTTATATCAGGACTCCAAGCTGGATATTTTCCATAAGTTTCTACATAAAAATTGTTATTTATTAAATCTTTTTTTGTTTTCTCTTTTAACTCTTTTAAATTTTCATTATTCATTGATCTAGCACTAAATTCAATAACAATTTCATCTATATTTGTCTTAATTAATGCTAAATTTATAGAGTCTTGAACTACATTTAACTCTTTATTAAAATCTCTTACACCATTTTGAAAGTTATATAAAAAATTAATAATTTCATCATCATAAATATTTAAATGTTCAGATTTTGTGTTAATTTTTTCTATTTTCATATTTTCATGAGTTTTTTGAGGTCTCTTTTTTGAAGCAATTATAGCTTTTGTATTTGCTGGAATTGAGTTTATTCTCTCACCTCCATTTATATCCAATATTTTTCCTTCACACTCTTTTATAGTTTTTACAATTAGTTTTATAGCATTTGGAATATTTTTATCTATATCAACACCACTGTGTCCACCTTGTAAATTTGATATAGAAATTTCATATAAATCTAAATTTTCAATATTTTGAACTATTTTTTTGTTTGAGTTTTTCGCAATAATATCTACTCCTCCAGCACAACCAATACAAATTTTACCTTCATCTTCGCTATCAAGATTTAGCATATATTTAGAATTTATAGGAAGATTTAAACCATTTGCACCTATGAGTCCTATCTCTTCATCACTTGTAAATAAAAATTCTCCATCAAAATTTTCATACATTAAAGCTATCATATATGAGCAACCAATTCCATTATCAGCTCCCAAAGTTGAATCTATCGCTTTTAAAGTTGTATCATCTTCAACAATTTGAGGAATACAAAAATCATTTAAACAAACAATATCATAATGAGATTGGAATACTATATTTGCATTTGAGTGCTCTTTTTTACATAAAATATTATTGGCTTCATCAACTAGACAAATATATTCTAGTTTTTTAGATATTTCTTTCATATATTCTATAAAATCTTTATGATTTCCACTACATCTTTGTATTTTTGTAATCTCTTTAAATATTTCTAAAACAGTTGGCATTGATATCCTTACTTTATAAAACTTGAAAAAAAGCAATTTTAAGAAAAAAGTATATTTGCTTTTTTACAAATTTATATCTTAAATAAAAAAAGGGCTAAAAGCCCTTTTATCTAATCTATATTTTTTAAATCTCTATTTTTGTAAGCTAATATAATTGCAGCAAAAGCAGTTGCAACAGTTAAATAAGCCCACATTGGAATAGGTACAGGATCACCTGTTGCATAAGAGTGCATTCCAGATAAGTAGAAGTTTACTCCTAAATAAGTCATCATAATAGAGCTAAATGCAAGTAATGAAGCAGTTGCTAAAACATATGGTGTATTTAATGATTTTACAAATCTAAGGTGTATAACTAATGCATAAACAACTATTGAAACATATGCCCAAGTCTCTTTTGGATCCCATCCCCAGTATCTACCCCAAGACTCATTTGCCCAAACTCCACCAAGGAAATTTCCAATAGTAATACATGCTAAACCAATAATTAAAGAAATCTCATTTATTGCACTTATGTGTTTAATGATGTCATCCAAATGTGGCCTATTTTTTCTAAAAATAAACATAATTAAAGTTAAGAATCCTAAAATAGCACTAAGTCCAAAAAATCCGTATGAAGCAGTCAAAATAGATACATGGATTGTAAGCCAATAAGATTTTAAAACAGGCACCAAACTTGTAATTTGAGGATCAACATCTGTTAAGTGAGCTGTAAACATAAAAATACCAGCAATAATTGTAGCAGCACCCAAAGCTAATAAAGAGTTTCTAAAAAATATAACTCCAGCAAATATAGCAGACCAAGATATATAAATTAAAGTTTCATAAATATCACTCCAAGGTGCATGTCCTGATAAATACCATCTATAGCCCATACCAAAAGTTTGTATAGCAAAAAGTATAGTTAAAATAGCAAATATAATTTTTGTTGTTTTTGCAGGTTTAAACTCTGGTTTAAATATAACAACAAAAGCTAAAACAACCATAATAAAACCTAAAAGAACGTAAGCTAAAGTTAAATTAAAGAAAATATCTAATTTATTAAAAACTATTTCAGCATTTATTTTTGAAGCAGTAGGTTTTATATCTGTTCCAACTTTGTCTTGATATAAAGCTATCATATCAATATAATTATTTGCACTATTCCAGTCAAAATCCATCGTTGAGTTAAATAGTCCTCTTACAACAGATCCAATAGCAGCTTGATTTTGTCCTGAAAATTCTTGCATTGCTTCAATAGGTGAGTACCATTTGAAGTTGTCATCTACACTTTGTTCATCATAAACTTTTGGAAAAATATTTAATAGTGCACCATTAAATACGCTATAAATAATATTTAATTTTTCATCTACTTTTATAATATCTTTTTCATAAGTTCCTCTTTCAATTGGTTTTGTAAGAAGAGCTTTTTCTGACTCTTTTGCAAGTAAATAATCATTTTTTTCTCCAAATGCTTCTGAAAAAGATATATATTTTTCACTTTCAGGTACTCCTAGAAATTTTTTAAGTTTTGGAGTATTTATTTTTATTATTTTTACATCTTTCCAAATATCAGGTCTTGTAATCATCCCTAAAACAATCTGATTTGCATCCATTCCCATAAATGATGATTTTCCACTTAGTTTTTGAACTATCTCTCTATTTAAAGTTGCAAGAGGTTTCATTCTTCCACCGCTACTTTGCACTACTAAATGTCCAAATTTATCTGCAGTTACTTTTGATTCATCTTTAAATTTATTTAAGTAATCAACTCTCATAGTTATATCATCAACCTCTTGAGGTGATGTAGTATTGTTACTCTCATTAGCTTTTAAATTTTGAGTTGAAAGAAGAGCTAAAGTTAAAATAAACATAGCTAAGTTTTTGTTTGCTACAAATTTTGTTAGTTTTCTAAATCTTGATTTTTTATCAAAAAAGTTTAAAAACAGACCAAGAGTTAATAGAAAATATCCAAAATATGTAGGCCATTTTCCAGGGTCATTGTTTACTGATAATACAGTTCCAGTTTCATCTGGGAAATATGAGCTTTGGAAAAATAGGAAATTTCCTTCATTTAAAGTTCTATTCATAAATATTCTATAATCATAAGTTTTATCATCTTTTATAACTGTAACTTCACTAGCATACGAAGATGGAGCCATACTTCCTGGGTATCTTTCTAGTTGAAACTCATTTAGTCTAATAGCAAAAGGAAGATCAATAAACTTAGAACCATACTCTAAAGTAACTGTATATTTATCAAAAATAAGATCTCTAGGAACTCCCAATTGTCCACTTAATCCTGGTAATCTAATATTCTCTTTTTTACCATTTAAAGTTACATCAACAGTAAGTAAGCCCATCTTTGCTTGCTCTTTTTTTTCAAACTGAAATCTTTTGTAGTCTATGATTAAATTGTTGTTGTCAAAATCTACTTTATAAGAAAAATTGTTTAATTCTGGAAGTAAAGATGTAAACTCTTTTTGCCACTCTTTGTAAGCAATAACTTTTTCACCATCTTTTACTGTAACTTGTAAATAAGGTTCTAGTGAAATCATCTGATTTGTAGTAGTACCTTGTGGTATTTGCATAATTCCTTCATATCCAACATACCTAGTAATGATTGCTCCTAAAAGTATTACAACAAAAGAGAAATGAAATAAAAATCTAGGAAGATTATTCCACATTTTAAATTTATAGATTATTCCAGATAGATTTATTGTAGTTAAAACTAAAACTATCTCATACCAAGTGTTGTTATAAACTAAAACTCTAGCCGATGATGTTCCAAAATCATTTTCAATAAAAGTAGCAACTCCAGCACCAATTGCCAAAGTAGCTAATAAAAGCAAGGTTGCTTTAAAAGAGAACAGAAAGTTTAAAAGCTTCAAAAATATCCTTTTTAGTATTCATTTTTGGAAAATTGTATTATTGTAAAATTAACATTAGGTTAATTAAAAATATTCTTTAAAAATAGAATTATTATATAAAATGAAATTTATATTATTAAAAGTTATTTTTTGCTACAATTTTCTTCTATAAAAAGCTTATGTTAAAAAGTTTTAAAAAATCAAAAGTATTATTAGCTAAATTTATATTAAAATTAATAGCTTAAATAGTTATTTTAATTATCTTTTTGAAACTATTAATAATATATTAGAATGTTTAAAATTAGGGGTGTTATGCAAAAAAATAATAATTTTATCAAAAAAGTATTAAACAAAGAAAAATCTTTAAAAGCTACTGTACTTTCTCTATTTATATCTATTATGATTCTGCTTTTGATTATTTTTGGTTTTCAATTGATTTATATTGATAATAATCAATCAAAAAAGATATAAGTGAAAAATTAAAAAATCTTTCACTTACTTTAAATCAATTAATCAAAAATAGTGATAATCAAAACTTTAAAGTGATTGAGATGTTAAGTGTTATAAATCATAAAGATAAAGTAGATCAAGATAAAAATTTTGAAGCATATGTAAAAGTTTTAAGTATCGAAAAAAATTTTTATGCTCTATATACAGGTTATGAAGATGGAAGTTTCTATGAACTTATAAATCTAAATATTGATAAAAAGTTAAAAGAGGTTTATAAAGCAAGAGAGCTTGATAGATGGGTTTTAATTAAAATAGATGGTAACAATATAAATAAAAAAGAGATAACACTTTATGATGAAGATTTAAATCAAACTGCCAAAAGAGTAGAAGAAAATAGTTACAATCCAACAAAAAGACCATGGTATGAGATGGCAATATCTAGTGGGAATAGGGCAATAAAAACGGCTCCATATAAATTTTCTCATATTGACTCTTTTGGAATAACTTTTTCAAAAGAGTTAAGTGGTAGCAAAAATGTTGTATCTGTTGATTTTTTGATTGAAGATTTCAAAAATATATTTAAAGATAATATAAATCAAGAGACTATGGATATGTTTTTATTTAAAAAAGATGGAACTATAATATCTTCTATTACAAAAGATGATGATTTATTAGCTTCATTTTTTGAGAAAAATAAAGATTTAGAGAAATTTGAAAATGCAAATATTGTAAATATAAAAGATAAAAAATATATTGTGCAAATTGAAAAACTTAATAATTCAGAAAATGATGATTATATAATTCTTTTTGCAGATTATAAAAAGATTATTGCCCCTTATTTTTCTCAAACTTTTAATTTAATTTTGAGTTTATTTATAGTTTTTCTTATGATGATACCTTTGATAATATATTTCTCAAAAATTATTGTAGCTCCTATTTTTAAACTTGTTCAAGAGAGTAAAAAGATAAAAGATAGAAAATATGACTCTATTTCAAAAGTTGATAGCTCTATTTTGGAGGTTTCAATTTTGTCAAATGCATTTTTAGATATGTCAAAATCTATTTATGAATATCAACAATCATTAGAAGAAAAGGTAGAGCAAAGAACGAAAGAGTTAAATATTAAAAATGAAGAGCTCTTTAAACTATCAATTACAGATAAATTAACAGGACTTTACAACAGAGTTAAACTAGATAGTGTATTACAAGAGAATATGAGACTATCTTTAAGATATGGAAATGTTTTTTCTGTGATTATTATCGATATAGATTTCTTTAAAAAGATAAATGATAATTTTGGACATCAAGTTGGAGATAATGTTTTAAAAGAGTGTTCTTATATTTTAAGTAAAAATATAAGAAACGTGGATATTTTAGGAAGATGGGGAGGAGAGGAGTTTTTAGTAGTTTGTCCAGAAACTTTAAAAAATGGTGCAAAAGATTTAGCAATAAAATTAAATAAAGCTATTAAACTTCACAAATTTAGTACTTATCCACATAGCGTAACTATTAGCGTAGGAGTTGCTTCTTGTAGTGTAAAGGATTTGAACTATGATGATATAATCTCAAATGCAGACAAAGCTTTATATGAAGCTAAAAATAATGGAAGAGATAGAGTTGAAGTTTTTTAAATATCATTTAAAATTTAAGTTTAAATATCTATAATTCCACCTATGAATATTGAAAAACTAAAAAATAAAAAAAATGAGTGTAGAGCTTGGAAAAATGTAGCTCCTTGGTACAATGAGCTACAAAATGCACAAAAAATAGAAAAAAAAGATTTAAAAGTTGATTTTGGTGATTGGTTTAGCGTAGGTTTCAAGGAAGATTTAAGCAATGAAGAGCATGAAACTATTATTAAAACTGCAAAAGCTTTAATACCTTGGAGAAAAGGTCCATTTAAAATTTTTGATTTAGAAATTGATAGTGAGTGGCAAAGTAATCTTAAATATAATCTAATAAGACCTCACTTTAATCTAAAAGATAAAGTAGTTGCTGATATTGGTTGTAACAATGGATACTATATGTTTAGAATGCTTGAAGATAAACCAAAAAGATTAGTGGGATTTGATCCTTCACCTTTAACCCTTCATCAATTTGAGTTTATAAATCACTTTGTAAAATCAGATATTATTTATGAGATGCTTGGAGTTGAGCATTTAGAGTACTATAATCATAAATTTGATTTTATATTTATGTTAGGAGTTCTTTACCATAGAGCTGATCCTGTTGGGACTTTAAAAGCTCTAAACAAAGGATTAAATAGTAAAGGTGAGATTATAATTGATACTTTTATGATAGATGGAGAGGATGAGATATGTTTAACTCCAAATCAAAGATACTCAAAAATACCAAATATATACTTTATTCCAACAGTTCCTGCACTTAAAAACTGGCTTGTTCGTGCTGGATTTGAAAATATTGAAGTATTATCAACAGTTGTTACAACAAAAGATGAACAAAGATCTACGAAGTGGTCATTTGATGAGAGTTTAGAAGATTTTTTAGATCCAAATGATAGCAGTAAAACGGTTGAGGGTTATCCAGCTCCAAAAAGAGTATATGTAAAGGCAAGAAAGGTTTTGTAGATTTAAAATATAATTAAAAGAGTTTGAAATTATCACTACTATTTATTTTTGAAAATTTCAAAAACTCTCCTCTTCCCTTATTTTTTGCTTCAACCAGAGCAATATCAGCATTTTTTATAGCATCATCAAGTGACATATTTGAGTTTAATACAAATTTTTCAAAACCAATACTAACTGTTTTTTGTAAAGTTTGCCTAGTCTCTTCATTTACAATTACTCTAGCTTTTGAGAAATCACTAATAATTTTCTTTGCAACCTCACAAGCTTGGTTTTCATCATCATTACTTAAAATAGATACTAAAAAAGTATCGGTTTCAAGTCTTCCTACAATATCAAACTCATTTATATTTGAGTGAATAACTCTTGCTAACTCTATTAAAACCTTGTCAGCAATCTCATAATTAAACTCATCAACTACAGCTTTAAATCTATCTATTCCTATCATAAGTAAAAAAATCTCATTTTGTTTATTGTTTGATAACTTAAGATATGAAGATAGGTTTTCAATAAAATAGTGACTTGAAAATACATTTGTAACAGAGTCAAGAGAAGCAGAATCAATAAAATTTTTCTTTAAAATAGCATTTTGAACAATTGTTGAAATAATAAAAAATGTTGCTTCAATTGAGTTGTATTTATTTTCTAAAAATAAAGAGTGTTCTTCTGAAGAAGCACAAAAAGATATAGTTGCATTTAAATTTGTATGTGTATTTATTATAAAAAATTGTGATAAATCATCATCTAAATAAAATTTATCACCTTTTGCTAAAATATCAGTTTTATTATTTTTGTTTATATCAAATAATGAAAATACCATATTTTTTATAGCAAACTCTTCTTCTAGCCATAAAAAAATATCACTTGCAAGTTGGTTTAAATTTGAAGAGTATTGAAGTTGTTCATATAGTTTAAAAATACTATCCAATGTTTCAAATGCAACTTTATCAGATGCCGATTGCTTAATTAACTCTATAATACTATTTCTCATAAATCATACCTAAAAAAGCTCAATTTTCGCTGTTTCATCTTCACTAAATACGAATGCAATACCTCTACCTTTATTTTTAGCCTCTCTAATTGCGATATCTGACTTTTTGATTATTGTATCTAAATCTTCTCCATCTTTTGGGTAAAATGAAATTCCAACACAGATTGTTTTCATTAAGACTTGATTAGTATCGGGGTTTATAACTATTTTCTCTTTTTTAAAAGCATCTATTAGTTTATTTGCAACAAAAAGAGCATTCTCTTCCTCTTGTATATTTTGAAGTAAAACTAAAAAAGCATCATTTGAGACTCTTATTACTAAATCAGAGTCTCTAGTTCCTGCTTGTAAAACTTGCGCTAGTCTTTTTATTACTCTATCACCAATTTCATAGTTAAATTCATCTAAAACAGCTTTGAAGTGATCAACTCCAACTTTTAAGAAAGCTATCTTCTTCCCCTCTCTTAAAGCTAAACTAAAAATAGATCTTATATAGTGATTTAAATAGGTTCTATTATAGCACCCTGTAAGTAAATCGATAATCAAAATATCAGATATAGTATTTTCTAAATGTTTTGTGTATATATTCATAGATAAAATATCTAGTGAAATATTAATATTTGTTGTATCTTTTTTTAATTCATCAAGCTTACTTTTGTTTTTAAAAATAATTCCAAAAGTAAGCTCAAGGCTATTAGTAAGTTTTGTTTTGTATGTATAGAAAAATGCTGAATTTGCTTCATCTGAATTATCAAAAACACTACTTGAAATACCACTCTTTTTTAGATAAATTTTTAATGAATCTATTTTAAAATTAAACTGTAGAAATTCAAAAATTTCATCAAAAACCTCTTGTTTTTCACTGATTGATAGTTTATGAGAAAATTGAGTGATAGTTTCATAGAAGTTTCTCATTTTATATGTTTTTCCCATAGCGTAATATTGTCAATTTCATTAAAAAGAGTAGTTTTATCACCATGACCTGGATAAATATTATAATTATCTTTCCATTTTAAAATTTTATTTAAACTTTTTTTCATCTGCGCTGCACTTGAGTTTGGAAAGTCAAATCTTCCAATAGTCCCTTTAAAAATAAAATCTCCACTAAAAAAAGTTTTGTTTATTTCAATCATACTGCATCCTGGAGTATGTCCAGGAAAATGGTGAAATTTAACTTTGATACCTTCAATTTCAAGATCTTCATCTGGGTTTACTAAGACATCTGCCTTTGAGTGAGGCATTCCTAAATTGTATGGGTTTAAAGTTAGCATAAATTCATCATCTTTTGGAGTATAAAGCTTTATATTAAAAAGCTCTTTTACTTCTTGATTTGACCAAATATGATCAAAATGTCCATGTGTATTTAAAACAGCAACTGGATTTTTAATGTTTTGCTTAATCCAAGCAGTAGCATTTACTCCAGGGTCAATTATAAAATCTTTGTTATCAACAGTCACAATATAACAATTTGTCGCATAATCACCCATAGGATGAACTTTAATTTCCATTTTAAACCTTAATTTGCTAAAATTGTCTGATTATATCTAAAAAAAGGTTAATTTATATGGATTATTTCATAATTTTAGAGGATATTTTACTTACAAAACTACCAAAAGAAAAGTTTATAAAGTTTGATAAATTTTATAAACTTTTCTTAGAAAATAAGCTTATTTTTGATCATAATTACAGAGCTTTAGAGATAGAAAATCCATCTTATGCTGATTTTTTATCTATAGTAAAACCAACAAAACTACCACCTATAAAAAACTTTAAAACGAAAGAGGGTAAAAAATATTTAGTACACACTATTTTGCATATTGAGTATAGTGCTGTTGATTTAGCTTTAGATGCTGCTTTAAGATACCAAAATATGCCTTTTGAATTTTATAGAGATTGGCTAGAAGTTGCTAATGATGAAATTAGACATTTTTTAATGTTAGAAAAATTATTAAAAGATTTAAATGGTTTTTATGGTGAGTTTGAAGTTCATAAAAATCTATTTGAAGCTATGCAACAAACTCCTGATTTATTAAGCCGTATGGCTTGTATTCCTAGATATTTAGAAGCAAATGGTCTTGATCAAAATCCAAAAATTATGGAAAAATTAAACTCAAATAAAGATGAATTTAATGTTAAGTTAATAGAGGCTTTAAAAATAATTCTAGAAGAAGAGATAAGTCATGTTAAAAAAGGTGATTTTTGGTTTAAATATGAGTGTGACAAAGTAGGGTGCAATCCAGAAGTTGCTTATTTTGATGCTATAGAGAAGGTTTTTCCAGGTAGTACTAAAAGAAAAATGGATTTAAATTTTAATGCTAGAAAAGAGGCTGGATTTTCTTGTGATGAATTAAAATTTTTATCAAAAAAAAATGATTGTATTTAACTTGATATAAATTAATAGATTATATTTTTAATTTTGTTATATTCTAAATGATATTTCAATAAAGGATATTTATGATAGATGTGATTATCTACTCTGTTTTTATTTTAGCACTAATTGCATTTTCACTTTCACCTGCTATTTATCTAACAAATAAATTGTCAAATAAGTTTATTTTTATAGAAAATAACTCTACAAAAATATCAATACTTTTTGCAATTTTATTTTCAAGTATTGCAACATTTTTTATATTTTGGTTTTGACAAATGATAAGCTCAAACTACGATATTTTACTTTTTAAAACAAATGTAAATAATAATTTGGAAAAAAATATAGATAATATATTTTCAAATAGTGTTGAAAACATATTAAATAAAGATAAAAGAAGAGATAACTCATTGACTTTTTCAAATATAAATGGAATTACACTAAAAGAGATTGATGAGCTTTTTGAAGATAAAGAGAAGAAAAATTTAGCAAAAAATCTTAGATTAGCTACACTTTTTACGAATGATGAAAAATTAGCCAATATTTTATTTGATACCGTTTTAGGAAAGCCTTTTGATAGTGGTTTTGAGTATTTAAGCAATAGATATAGCGATAAAAATAGTTATTTAAAATCAAAAAGTAGCTTTGGTTCTAGCACATTATTTGATATGCTTCATAAATCAATGGAATATCGATTAAATAGTTCAAATATATCAGATATAAAAAAGGAAGATTTGGATGATATTTTGCTTGAGATAAACTCTTTTGATTTTATAAGTGCTTTATCTTCAAGCTCAAAAAAAGGATCTAAAAAGTATAAAGATGAAGAAAAATACTCTTTTTTATATAAAAATTATGAGTTAGAATATAAAAATATAATGGAAAAATATCAAGATTTAGATAAAAAAAATCTTGATATTATAAAACAGTTTTAAGATAAAGATGTAGTAAATTTAAGCTGTAGTTTTGTGTCAAAATATAGAGCTTTTATATTGCTAGATATTTTTTCAGAACTTAAAACACCTTGAAGAGTATTTAAAACATGCCAAAATTTGTTGTGGTATGGAATATCTAGCTCTTTTATTCTTTTTTCTTTTATTACTTCTGCAATAGTTGCTATTGCAAAGTAATAGAAAATCTTATTTTTTGCTCTATTTATTCTATAGTTTTTCATTAAATCAAGATTTGTAAGAAATATATTTTTTTCTATATCACTTAAATTAGGTCTTGAATTTATATCTTCTCTCTCTTCTTCTAAGTGTTCTTTATATCTTTTGAGTTTATCTTCTATAGATTTTTCAATATTTGGAAAATATTTTTCAACAATTTTGTATAACTTATCGATGCTAGCATTTTCAAGATTTATGCTAGTAGAATATCTATTTTTATTTGTTGTATATTCATGATTTAATGAATTTAAAATTTCATAAACATATGGAAAATAAACAAATTTATCATCTTTTCCTTGCTTAAATGTAATTCCATGGTGGCTAATAATAGGTCTATATCCAACATATTCAAATTTCATTTGTTCTCCTTGTGTAAATTTTCAATTTATGAAAACCATTTTTTAACTTTATCAAACATTCCTTCAAACTTTATCTCAGAAGGAGTGCTTTCTACTCCAAAACTTTCTTGTAATTTTTCTAAAAGCTCTTTTTGTTCATTTGTTAAAGTTTTTGGATATTCTATTTTTATTTGAACAATCAAATCACCTTTTCCATATCCTTGAACATTTTTTACCCCCTCATTTTTAAAAGTAAATTGTTGTTTATCTTTTGCATTTCTTGGTATTTCAAGCTCTAATTCACCTTTTAAGCTAGGAATCTTTATTTTTGCTCCTAAAGCTACTTGAGTAAAGAAAATAGGGGCTTCAAAATATATATCATCATCATGTCTTACAAAGTGGCTATCTTCTTTTACTTTTGTTTGGATATATAAATCTCCTCTTTGTCCATTTGGTGCTATATTTCCCTTATTTGAAACTCTTATTCTCATTCCATCATTTACACCTTCTGGAATATCAACAGTGAAATTTCCTTTAATCTCTTCAAAACCAGTACCAGAACATGATTTACAACTATTTGCTTTTGATTGTCCACTACCACTACAAGTTGGACATGTTTGTGCAAATGTCATAAAACCTTGTCTTGAATGAACTTGTCCAACTCCACCACAAGTTCTACAGTTTTCAATCTTAGCATCTTTTGCACCAGTTCCATTACAAGGCTTACAAGCTGTTTTATATTTATAGTTAATCTCTTTTTTGCAACCAAAAACTGCTTCGTTAAACTCTAATTTAACTTCAACGGCAGTATCAAGATTATAGTTATAAGTTTTTCTCTCTTTTTTGCTATGATTTCTTGAAAAACCAAACATCTCTTCAAAAATAGAACCTAAATCATCAAAACCACCAAAACCAGAACTTCGTCCACCATGACCCTCTAAACCAGCTTTTCCATATCTATCATATAAAGCTCTTTTTTCATCATCGCTTAAAACTTGATAAGCCTCATTTATAGATTTGAATTTCTCTTCAGCTTCTTTATCATTTGGATTTTTATCAGGATGATACTGCATAGCAAGTTTTCGATAAGCTTTTTTTATAGCTGCTTTATCTGATGTTTTTTCAATCTCTAAAAGTTCATAATAATCAATTTCAATCAATTTTAATCTCCAAAAATGTATTAATTTTATAATAAAGTTATTATTTTATCCAATTATTGATAAAACAATATTAAGTTAAAAAATATCTGTAGTCTTTCTTAATCTTTCTTTATCAAAGTGCGTATAAATTCTGCTTGTATTTATATCTGCATGACCTAAAGCCTCTTGAACAAGTATTAAATCATGATGTTTTGAATAAAGTAAAGTTGCAAATGAGTGACGTAGCATATGTGCTCCATTTTTCTCTTTTCTAATACCAGCACTTGCTAAGATATTTTCAACAATGCGACTAACATAAGCTTGAGTTAATCGTTCACCTTTTTGATTACAAACTAAAATATCACTATTACAAACTCTTTGAGTTAGCCAATTTTGTAATTCATGTTCAATAATATCTTTTTTAATCATCACAACTCTTGGTTTATTTCCTTTTCCACGAATTTGAAGCATATAAACATCTTTTTCATTAAAAATATCTTTTAATTTGAGATTTAACATCTCACTAACCCTAATTCCTGTATATATTATTATTTTTATAATAAGTCTATTTCTATAAGCTGTATTATCTGAAAATTCAAAATTATTAATAGCAGATAAAAATCTATCAATTTCATCTTTATTCATAAAAGAGGGGAGTTTTGAACCACTTTTTCCACTTAATCCACCCCAATTTTTTAACTCTATTTTAAATAAATATGAGCTTCCATCTTCATTTTCATTTTGTTTATCTATATATGAGAAGAAAGATAGTAGGGCGATACGATGGTTCTTTTTAGAAGCATCTGATAAAGAACTAGTTTGGCTAGCTAAAAAATCACTTAATAACTCTTCATCAATCTCTTTAAGTGAAGCTAATCCTAAACTATTTGTATAGTTATATAGTTTTAAAAGAGGATTAAAATATGTATTTATTCCATTTAAGCCAATATTTCTAGCTTCTTTTACTAAAACATCAAGCTCATCTATTGATTTTGTGCCTTTTATTAAACTTTGAATAATAAAAGCTAGTTTATCTTTATTTGATACTTGTCTATTTGACAAGCTTGTTAATTTATATCTTATAAATCTCTCTATCCAAAAAAGCATGTTCATTTTAAAACTATCTTTAAAATCTAATTTATATCTCATGTGACCTCTAAATATTTCTAGTATTTTTGTATAAAAGAGTATAACAAAAAATATATTAGTATTAGTTTGAAAATTATGGTTTTCAATACTAAATATATTATATTTGTTAAGAACAGAATATCTACTAAAGTTAATATTCTATTCTTAAACAATTTATTATCTAACTTTTCCTTTTGAAAAAGCTATTATATAATCAGCAATTTCATCTAAAGGAACTATATCTTTTACTGCTCCTGCTTGTATTGCTTTCATAGGCATTCCAAAAACAACACAAGTAGCTTCATTTTGTGCAATAGTATATGCACCATTATCAAAAAGCTCTTTCATTGCAATTGTTCCATCATCTCCCATTCCGGTCATCATAACAGCCATAGCGCTTCCCCCTACACTATTATTTACTGATCTAAATAAAACATCAACACTTGGTTTATGCTGACTTACTTTTTTTGTGTCAAGAAGCTTTGTTCTTAACTCATTTCCTATTTTTTCAATAGTTAAATGCATATTTCCAGGTGCTAAATAGGCATGTCCAAATTCTAAAATCTGCCCATCTTTTGCTTCACAAACTTCAACTGCTGAATGGTCATTTAATCTTAAGGCAAAAGAGTTTGAAAATCCATATGGAATATGCTGTGTCATAACAATTGGTGGTAAATCTGAAGGTAATCTGCTAAACACTTTTAATAAACTCTCCACTCCACCTGTTGATGAACCAATAGCTATCACTTTTTGTCCTCCAAATTTTGCTGCTCTTAGAGGAATGACTTCATCTGGATGAACTTTGTAATCTGGAGTTGGTGTTGGCTTGTAATCTTTTTTCAAAGGAACTGGTTTTTTTAATGTATATCTTTTTAGTAAAAAAGTGAGACTCAAAAGTGTATCTTTTATTCTTGACTCAAAAGATGCCATACTCTCTCCAGAGCTTGGTTTAGGAATAAATCCAACAGCACCATCATCGAAAATATCGCTTCCTCTTACGCTTTCTCCTGAAATTACAACTGCTGGCATAGAGTGAAGTCTCATTAAATTTCGTAAAAATGTAACCCCATCCATTTTTGGCATATTTATATCAATAGTAACTAAATCAGGCTCATACTCTTTAATTTTTTCTCTAGCTTCGTAGGCATCATTTGCAACTGCAACTACTTCAAATTCGTCAATAGAGTTTATCATATCTTTTAAAATTCGTCTCATTGAGGCAGAATCATCAATTATTAATACCGTATACATCTCTTATCCTAAATATTTTTTAAAAAAGTTCAATTTCCATAGTTTCTTCAATTTTTTTATTATTTTTACCAAATAGCTCAACTGCACCTGTGTACTCTTTAATAACTGGAGCTTTAGAGATTTCAATCTGCAATGATTTCTCATTAGATAGAATTTTACTATCTGTTTCAGTTTTTTGAGTAACTTTAATAAATGTTTCAAAGTTATCAGCAAGAAGTATTAATCTTCCATGCTCACCTCTTACATGTTCGGATATAATTCTAAAACCTTCTTTACGGCAAAACTCTTTTGCAAATTCAACATTTCTTGACCCTATAGAGTTTTTTAGATTTAAATTCATAATATCAGCTCCACCTGATATTTTAGCAACAATATCAGACTTTAAACAACCTATTTTATACATCTCATTGAGCATGGCTTCAACTGAATACAATCCATATTTCATATCATTTGAATTATCATTTGTATCAGGCAGTAAAAAGTGATTCATTGCTTTTATTTTCTTTTTTCTATCATAAAACATTAAAGCAACACAAGAACCCAAAAGAGTCTTTAAAGCAACATTATCGCTATCAGGAGCTACTGCAAACTCGCCACCAATAACTGTATGAGTAGGAAAACCTTTTGTTTTTTGAGTTATATTAGCTAAAGATAGTTTTTCTATATTACCATCTTTTCTACCAATAGTAATCATCTTAAATCTTTCTCTTTAACAAAAATATTTTGCCCTACTCTTTTTACATAATGTATTAAATCTTGAGGATTTTCTGAGTGTCCTAAATATAAAGTTCCGCCAATTTTTAGATGTTTAAATAATTTTTTTAGAATACTATTTTGATCTTCTACTGAAAAATAAATTAAAACATTTCTACAAAAGATTACATCAAATTGATGATTTGAAAAAGGATAACTATCGTTATTTAGATTCATTATATGAAAAGTAATCATTTTTTTTAATTCATCATTTACTTTGATTAAAACTTCTTCGCCTGATAGATTTTTTTGCACTCTTCTTTTAAAATAGTTTTGAGGTTTAATCCAAGATGGAAACTCTTTTGATGATTTAGAATATCTATAAATTCCATCAGCTGCATATTGTAAAACATTAGTATCAATATCAGTTGCTATTATATTTGCTTTGATATTTGAAGATAGTAATTTATTAGCTTCAAATATAGTCATAGCGATTGAATAAGGCTCTTCTCCTGTTGAAGATGCAGAGCACCAAATAGATATATTCTCTTTATTTTTTGAAAAAGCTGGAAGAACTCTATCTCTTAAATCTTCAAAATGAAACTCTTCTCTAAAAAAATGAGTTTTATTTGTAGTAAAAGTATTTATAAACTCTGTTACATTTTGTCCTTTTTCAACAGAGTCTAAAAGTTCCATTATGTCGCCATAGTTATTACAATTTCTTTTTAGTTTATCAATTCTATTTGAAATCATAATATCCTTATTCTCTGTAAGGGTAATTCCCGTTAGAGAATAAAGAAGTTTTTTTATTTTTTCATGTACATCTTGTGTTGTATATGCCATAATTATTTCTTAAGATGCTCTTTTATTTGCATTCATATCTTTTTCTATTTTAATTTGAGCATCAATTATTCCTAAAACATCAAGAATAAGCCCTATACTTCCATCACCTCTAACTGTAGCAGCACCAATTCCTTGAACACTTCTAAAGTTTTTATCAAGAGGTTTAACAACAACTTGATGTTGATTTAAAAACTCATCAATTGAAAGTGCAACTTTTGTGTTTCCTGATTTTACAACTATCAACATACCATCTTCTAGTTTTTCAAAACTTTTTTTAAGACCAAATAGTTTATGAAGCTTAACTACAGGAATAAACTCTTCTCTTAGCATTAGTAAATCTTGAGTTCCATCACCAATTTTTTTAATCATATTAGCTGTTGGTTGAAGTGATTCAACAATAGAACTAAGCGGTAAGATATATTTTTGATCCCCAACTCTTATATCAAGACCATCAAGAATTGCAAGTGTTAAAGGAAGCATAATAGTAATAACAGTACCTTTTCCTAATTCAGTATCAAGCTTAATTATCCCACCTAATTTATGAATATTTGTTTTTACAACATCCATTCCAACACCACGACCTGAAATATCAGTTATTTGATCAGCTGTTGAAAGCCCTGCTCCAAAAATTAAAAGAGCCTTATCATTATGAGACATACTTGCAAATTGATTTTCATCAATTTGACCTTTTTCTAGTGCTTTTTGAGCAACTCTTTCACTATCAACACCTTTACCATCATCTTCAATTGTAATTATCATTTGACCATTTGCTTGCTCTGCTGAAATACTAATAGTTCCTGTATCACTCTTACCAGCTTTTATTCTATCTTCAGGCATTTCAATACCGTGATCAAGAGAGTTTCTAATAATATGCATTAAAGGATCTGTTAATCCTTCAATCATAGCTTTATCTATCTCAACATTATCACCATAATGTTTAAACTCAACCTTTTTACCAAGTTTTTTAGATATATCACGAACCACTTTTGGGAATTTTGAGTAAATAGAATCCATAGGAACCATTCTAATGCTCATAATACTATCTTGCATGTCTCTGATATGTCTTTCAAGAAGTTCTAATCTCTCTAAAACAGAACCTCTAGTTTTACTCTCTTCTATAGTTGATGAAAACTGTGTAAGCATAGCATTTGTAATAACTAAATCTCCAACATTATTCATTAATAAATCAATTTTATCAAGATTTACTCTAATGCTATTGTTATTATTTGAGATAGACTTTTTCTCAGTGTCATCACTATTTTCCTTAGCTCTTCTAGATACAGTAGTTGGGAGGTCCTTTTTTTCTTGTTCAGCTATTTTATTTTCATTAGAAGTTTCAGATTCAATATCATTTATCTCCATAACAGAATTTGGTGAAATTTTTTCCATACCATCAAAGAAACCAAAATTTTCTTTATTTTCATCAATTTTAAATTTATTATCATCTGTGTTATTCGATATATTTTCAAGTTCTTCATCATAAAAACCAATATTTTTATCATCAGTATCATCATCTTCAAAAATACCAAAAGGCATATCTTTTCTATCTCTTTGACTATTTAAATCATCACTGAAAAAACCAAATTCTTCTTTTTCATCAGAAATTGGTGTATCTATTTTTTCTAATACTTTAACACTTTGAGTAATTTGCTCTTCTTCTTTTTTATTAGTAGTAGAGCCATTTGAATATGCTCTAATCTCTTCTAGTAAAGAGCTTGTTAGCTCTTGAAATTTTTCTCTATTTATTTGATTTGATACTTCTAACTCTAAAATTTCTTTCATAACATCAAGTCCATCTATTAGAGTTTCAGCCATCTCAGGTTGGTACTCAATTTTATGACTTCTTAATTTGTCCATTAAATTTTCAACATCATGGGTAAATTCGGCAAAAAAAGCTAATTCAACAGAAGCACCACTCCCTTTTAATGTGTGAACATCACGAAAAAGTTGTCCCATTTCATCATCTGTTAAACTTCCGTTGTTTTCAGCAGCCAACAAAACATTATCAGCTGACTCAAAAAGCTCTGCTGCTTCCTCTAAAAACATTTCTCTATATTTTGAAATATCAAATGACATAATTTAAGTCTCCCCTTTTTGATTTATCTACTTAGCACTATATTTACAGCCTTTAAAAGCTGATCTGGAACAAAAGGCTTAACAATCCAACCAGTAGCTCCTGCAAATTTACCCTTAGCTTTCATTTCATCACTTCTTTCAGTTGTTAAAACTAAAATAGGTGTTTTTAAATATTGAGGAATTTTTCTAAGTTCACCAATTAAGGTTAAACCATCCATATTTGGCATATTAACATCTGTAATAATTAAATCAAAATTTGTATTTTTTGCCTTAGCTAGACCATCTACTCCATCTACTGCTTCAACAACATCTGTATAACCACCCTCGTTTAAAGCGTAGTTTAACATATCCCTAAGCATTGTAGAATCATCTACTATTAAAAGTTTAGCCATATATTAGCCCCTTGATTTTATTCATTTAAAAATTTTTCCCATCCTAACACAAAATTAATTAATATTAATTTAAACCTAGTTCTATTTTATCTTTTTGGATTTTTAGAACTTTTACCTCTATTTCTTGTCCAACACTTAGAATATCGCTTACTTTTTCTACTCTTTGTTTTGAAATTTTAGATATATGTAAAAGACCTTCTCCACCTTTTGCAAGAAGAATAAACGCACCAAAATCAACTATTCTTTCAACTTTTCCAGAAACAATTTCATCTACACCGTAAAGTTTTTCAAAATCTATTTTTACTGGTGCTTTGTATGAAGTTGAGTTATTTACTAAATCTTTTATAAAATCGCTTGCTTCTGTAATTTTAGAAGAGTCTTCTCCACTTACTTTAACAACTCCATTATCTCTATCTAAATCTATATTTACAGAGTATTTTTCGATAATCTCTTTAATCGTAGCTCCACCTTTTCCAATAATAACCATCATTTTAGAACTATCAACTTCAAACTCTTCAATTTTTGGTAAAGCAGGACTTGAAACTATATCTTTACTTGCTTCTTCCATAATATTTAAAATATGAACTCTACCCTCTTTTGCTTGCAAAAGTGCTTCTTGTAGAACATTTAATTCAATTCCACCAAGTTTTATATCCATTTGTAAAGCTGTAATACCTTTTGAAGTTCCAGCAACTTTAAAATCCATATCTCCATCATGGTCTTCAAGTCCCATAATATCAGTTAAAATAGAATATTTATCACCTTCAACAACCATTCCCATAGCAACTCCTGCTACAAGATCTGAAACTGGAATATTCGCAGCTTTAAGTGCCAATGAACCACCACAAACAGTTGCCATAGAAGAAGAACCGTTTGATTCTAAAATTTCTGAAACTATTCTAAAAGTATCTTTGAAGTTCTTATTTATAGTAGATTCTAATGCTTTTTTTGCTAGATTTCCGTGACCTAACTCTCTTCTTCCTACGCTAAAAATTGGTTTTGCTTCACCAACACTAAATCCAGGGAAATTATAATGAACCATAAGATTTTCCATAGATGTTGATTTGTCTGTTAAAACTTCATACATTTGTCCATCTTTTGCTCCAGCAATCGTTCCTACAACCAAAGCTTGTGTTTCACCTCTTGTAAAAAGACAAGAAGAGTGAGCTGATGGTAAAATATTTGTCTCAATATTTATTGGTCTTACATCTTTAAGGCCTCTTCCATCTGCTCTTACTTTTTCATTTACTATCATAGCTCTAACTAATTCTCGTTTTACAATATTAACTGCTTCAAAAATTGTTTTAAATTCAACTTCATTTATAGTACAATAATCATTTTTTGCTATATTTTTTGCCAACTCTTTTAACTCAACTGCTCTTTCACTTTTTGCTAATTTTTTGATAGCATCTTTTATATCATTTGAAAAATTATCTCTTACATAATCAATTACATCTTTTTCTATTGCAAACTCAACTAATTCTACATTAGCCTTTACTTTACAAGCTTTTTCAAAATTTGTTTCATAAGCTATATTTGCTTTTTTTAATGCCTCTTGTGCAAAAGCTATCGCTTCTATTAAAGTTTGTTCTTCCATCTCGTTTGTAAAGTGTTTAGAATCATTTAAAGAAGAGATTGTTTTCATCTCAATCATAAGTAATTCATCTTTTGAACCAGCTATATATAAATCTAAAGTAGAATTTTCTAAATCATCTTTTGTTGGATTTATTACAAGTTTATTGTCAATTTTTCCAACTCTTACACCACAAACAGATTTTTTAATAGGTAAATTAGAAGTATAAAGAGCAGCATTTGCAGCATTTAGAGCTAATGTTTGTAAATCTACATTTTTATCAGCACTTACAACCATTACAGTTATTGTTGTTGGATATACAAAACCTTTTGGAAAAAGTGGTCTTAAACTTCTATCTATTACTCTTGAAGTTAGAGTTTCAAAATCGCTTGGTTTTCCCTCTCTTTTTATAAACCCTCCAGGAAGTTTTGCAGAAGCATATGTTTTTTCTATATATTGAACAGTAAGAGGAGTAAAATCTTCACTTACAGGATTATCAAATTCACTAGCAACTGCGGCTATTACAACTGCATTTCCCATTTGAGCTAATACAGCACCATTTGCTTGTTTAGCAATTTTATTAAACTCAAAAATCTCTTTTTGTTCATTTAGCTCTAATTCGCATTTTATTATCATTCTTTTTCTTTTCCTTCATTTTTAATTCTATTTATATCTTCGTAAGTTATCTCTTCAAAAGTATCATAATAATACTCTGCTTCAATAAAATGATCAAGACTTTTTATATAATATAAATCATCTGTAATACTATCTATTGCTTTTATACTAGCAGTTGATAGTATTGGAGTTGCTACACTTATAGATTTTACTTTTTGGTTTATAATAGTTTTTATACAAGCCATCATAACTAAACCAACATTTATATCCTCATCCACAATTAAAACATTTTTTCCAGCCAAATTTTGAAATTTTTCACCATTTCTAAATCTATATGCTATTGGCCTTATATTATCCTTATATATCTCTTTAGACATGATATATATTGAATCAAGATTTATATCAAAAGCTTTAACTAACTCTTCATGTATTAAAACTTCTTCTAGTTCTGTTACAACTGCTATTTCACACTCATCATTTTGTGGAGCATAAATCTTTTCATTAAACATAATATCAAATTCTGCATCCAAACTATCTGCTACTATTTTTGCAATTTCATAACCACCATATGAACAAGCAATTACCGTCCACTCTTCAAGCCTCATACTATCTATTGGTAATATCTCTAATAGTTTATAAGCTGCCTCTTCTCTATTTTTGAAATATATTTTATCTTTACTCATTATTATTTATCACTATTTTGAACTATAGACTTTTGTCTTATTCCACCAATTGGTTTTAGCATTAAAACAGCATATACAATAGTTTGCTCATAACTATCATAACTTCTTGTACTCTGAACATATCTACTTCTAGGAGTTATCTCTTTTTCAAGTAGCAAATCTAAATTCCAACAACTATCATCTATATTTAACCCTATTCCTTGTCTATTTCTTCTCTTTTCTTGTAAATCATAGTTTTCATAATATTTTATAGAGTAATCTTTAGCCAGTTTATAAGAAGTTGATAATCTATATGATTCTAAATCATCTCTTGTATTAAATTCATTGTTTGTCTTCTTACTATAATAATAACCAGCACTAAAAGTTAAATCTTCGTAACTTAATGAGTTATCAAAACTTCCTTCAACAACTTTGTTATCATCCATATTATAAACAACTTTTCCAGATAATGAACCATAATCATGATTTATCTTTACGTAGTTATCTAAATCTTGAAATTTTGGCTCATCTACACTATTATATAAGATGGATTGCGACATCTTATGATTTATAAACTGCTTTAAATTCTCTTTATCATAAATTGATTGATTTAAAGATAATTTTATCGTTTTTTGTTCTTGTAAAGTTGGAAAAACACTTAATTCATCATATTTTAGTGGCTGATTCTCTTTTACTGTTATATTGTATAAATCTCCATCTTTTCTTAAATTTTCAGGAATATCATAACTAGCATTTAAGTTTAAAGTATGAATATAGTCACTATATGGTTTTATTAAATCTGTTCCAACAATAAAAGATGTTCTATTTTGGATTAAAGTTCCATCTTCATATCTTAAATTATTATATAAAGAGTTACTGTAATCATATTGAGTTAAAATAGTTCTATTTTCAACTCCTAAATACATATAGTCATCTAAGATATTTTTTGTATAACTAATAGGAACAGTTATATCATAGATTTTTGCATTTAAGCCCTCTTTTCTTGTAAAATTTTGAGCTTTTGTATCTATAGAGTATATAAGGTTTTCTAAAAACAACTCTTTGTTGTATGAGTGAAACTGAACTTGCGGCAACTCTTGTAAAGTGTTAGCATTTGATTTTTTTGAAGCATCTATATAGTATTTTCCATAAACTCCACCATAATATTCAGGTGTATTATAAAAATAGTTTACTTTAGATTCTACTTTTTTATCAGTTCCTAAATTACCATCATCTTCTTTTAATATAATATATTCAATATCATTTAAGTATCTAACAGAGGTAAAAACTCCATCTTGATGCTCTTTTTTTGTTGAAAAAATATTTTTTCTTTCATAATCAATATCTAAACCATAATGCTCACTATTTTCAAGCTTTTCTTCTCTTCTATAATTATTAAACTCTTTGAAATATCCTGTTTTTAAATTAAGCATACTATCAGGGCTATCAGCGTATCTAAAATTTGCGTAGCTTCCATACCCTCTTTTCGTTCTAATTTGAGGAATTAACTCAATATCATAATTATCAGCTGGAGCTATAAATATTGGTTGTGAATATAAAAAACCTTCACTACTTGAATATCCCATAGTTGGAAGTAAAAGTCCTGTTCTTCTAGTTGTATCTGTTGGAAACCCAAAATATGGAAGATAAAATACAGGAACATTTTTTATATAAAGTCTAGGATTATATGTATTCATCCACATAGCTTCAGTATCATAATCACTACTTGATGATCTAATACTCCAAATTGGATCTATACAATCACAAGAAGATAAAATAGAGTTTTCAAGAGTTATTAGATCTTTATCTTTATTTGCCTCTTTAGAGTTTGACCAAATGTTTGAACTGTTATCCATTAAAAATACTGGATCTTGATTTATAATATCATTTTTCATATCTACATAAGCATAGTTACTTTGAGTTTGGATTTTATTATCTTTGATAATTAATACATTATCAAAAAGTTCTAAAATCTCTCTATCTTTATCGTAAACCATTTTATCTGAGCTTAAATAATATGTTGGAGAATATGCAACAACATCACCAACTGCAGTTATAATGTTGTTTTTTGTATCAACATCTTTTGCAACAAGTTGTAATTTTTCCATATTTAATTCTTGCGCATTCGCTTGAATTAAAAGTGAGGCTAAAGCTAATGAAACAACTATTTTATGCATTTACTACCAACGTTTTACCAGTAAAATCATGAAAAGTTCTTCTACCTTCTGTAAAAAATCCTATTAAAAAACCTATGTAAAAAAACATTTCAGATACAACTCTTCCTAAGCTTCTTAAAAAAGATGAAAAAAAGCTAACTCTTTCCCAAGAATTAGCATCTATTACTCTAATTTTTACAATTTTTTTACCTATAGTTTGTCCATAATACCAAATAAAAAAAGTGTGGTATATAATCTTTAATAGTATTAAAGGCACTACAAAAGTTGTTTGCATAAGATTTATTAAAGCCTCTTGATTATCACTTACAGCAACAATACTATTCCAATAAATAAGACAGATTAATAAAGTTACAATTAAATCATCAATAACAAAAGCCAATGCCCTACTTCTAAGAGTTGCTAGTTGTAAGTTTGAAGTACTGTTTTGATCTTGCATTTTAATTCTTTAGAGCTTGATATGCAATATCTGTTCTAAATTTTTTACCATCAAAAGATATTTCAGAACTAAGCAAATAAGCTCTATCTCTAGCTTCTTTAATAGTATCTCCAATTGCAACACAAACAGCAACTCTTCCACCAGTTGCTATAAGATTGCCATCTTTTTCTTCAACTCCTGCAAAAGATATATGACTATTTTCTAAAAGTTCTTTATCTACAATATTTGATAAAGATATAATTGATGGTGCTGAAGAACTATACGGATAGTTAGAGCTTGCCATAACAACTCCAACTGCAAACTTGTCCTTAAACTTAATATCAAGTTTATCAAGCTGTTTTGTCGCTCCATAATAGAAAAGTTCAGAAACTTTAGATTCGATCAAAGGCATTAAAATTTCACACTCAGGATCTCCAAATCTAACATTGTACTCTAAAACTATTGGCTCACCTTTTACAACCATAACTCCAATAAATAAAACACCTTCAAAAGGTGCATTTTCTTCTTGCATTCCTTTTAATGTTGGCTTAATTACTCTATCTTCAAGTTTTTTATAAATATCATCATTTACCAAAGGAGTTGGAGCATATGCACCCATTCCACCAGTATTTGGTCCAGTATCACCATCTCCTACTCTTTTATGATCTTGAGCAGCTGGAAGTATTTTATAATTTTCACCATCACAAATTGCAAATACAGAAAGCTCATAACCATCTAAAAACTCTTCAATAATAACTTTTTCACCAGCTTCCCCAAAACTACTTCCATTTAACATATCATCAACTGTTTTTTTAGCTTCCTCTTTACTTTGAGCTATTATTACACCTTTTCCACCACAAAGACCATCTGCTTTTACAACAATTGGAAGATTTTTCATTTCGTCAATAAAATCATAAGCATCTTGCTTATTTGATGTTTCAATAAATGCTGCTGTTGGTATATTGTATTTTTTTAATATATTTTTCATATAAGCTTTTGAACCCTCAAGCTGAGCAGCTTCTTTTGAAGGTCCAAATATAGTTAATTCATATTTTTTAAATATATCAACAACACCATCTACAAGAGGTCCTTCTGGTCCAACAATTGTTAAATCTATACTATTTTCTTTTGCAAAAATTGCTAGTTTTTCATAATCTGTAATATTAATATTTTTTCCTAAGTTAGAAGTTGCACCATTTCCTGGCATAAAGTATAAATTGTGAGATTTTTCATTTTTTAGTGCAAGTCCAATAGAGTACTCTCTACCACCACTTCCAAGTATTAATATATTCATTATTTTTCCCTTTAATTTTTAAAAATCCAAGTAGCCGATAACCATAAAGGTGGCCCTAAAAGCCAAGTATATATACAAGAGAAATACTTTAGGAGCAAAAACCAAAGGAGATGCTGCACACGGTATAAACTACAAATTTGTATAAAATAAAATATTATCGGACCCGCAAGTAATGGAAATCCCGTACTACTTAGAATTTAATATTTTATCTAAAAAAATTTAAAATTGTGATTAAACTAATTTTTAAAAGCTAGTTTAACACACTCTTCTACACTAGTTATAGAACTTATTTCACACTCTATATTTTTTGGAAGATACATTGCAGTTGTTCTTCCTATAGCTATTGCTTTAAAGCTATCTTCCCAGCTATATTTTCTAAAAAAGCACTCAACACTAGATGGAGAGGTAAAAATAATTGTGGAGTTTTTATCTAAAGCTTTTTTTTCTTGTTTATTACAAGATGTTTTATATGAAATTACTTCATCTATATTTATACCGTTTTCTTTTAGAATATTTGCAAGATTTGATACAGTTTTTAATGCTCTTACATATAGAGTTTTTTTATCTTTTAAATATGGTATTAGTTCATATGCAAAATCATTTCCATGACCACTAAATCCAATAAAAGCTATATTAGCACCAAACTCTTTTGCAATATCTGCCGTTTTTGGAGCTATTACATAAGATGGAATACTTTTCCAATTTATATCATTCTCTTCTAGTGAAAAAATAGCATTTTTTGATGTAAAAATTAATGCATCATATTTTTTTAAATCTAAATCAAATTTTAGATACTCTATCTCAAAGACTTCAAGATTTTCTACACCATCAAATTTTTGTTCATTTAGTAGATATATTTTGCTCATTTTTTAACTCTTCTTTTAAATGTATTTTTGCATGTTCTAGGATTCTGTATATCTTTATTGTATTAAAAATTTTACCTATTTTCAATAATCTTCTTTTGTGAGTATACTTTATAACCAAAATAATCTCAATATTTTTTTCTTCGTATTTTTCTATAATATCTTCGAGTTTAAATATAGCAGATATATCCAAATAACTAACTTCTGTGCAATCAATTACTATTTTTTTACTATTAGCTTTATTTAGAACTCTCTCAAGAAGTATTGCTGTAGCAAAAAACAGAGCGCCTTTTACTTTTATAATATCTATATTTTCATCATTTATTAAAACTTTATAGTGTTTAATTTTGATATTTTTTGATATTTGATAAACAGCCATAAATGATGATATGAAAACTCCAGCAGCAACTGCTATTATTAAATCTACAAAAACTGTTAGTAAAAAAACAGTTATCATAATAATTAAATCATCTTTTGATACTTTTTGTATGATTTGTAAAAATCTATAATCTAAAATATCAAAACCAACTTTTATAAGAATTCCAGCAAGTAGTGCCAATGGAATTTTTGAAGCAATTGGAGCTAAAAACAGAGCTATTATAAGTAATACAATAGCATGAGTAACTCCTGAAATTCTAGTTGTTGCCCCATTTTTCATATTTACAACCGTTCTCATAGTTGCACCTGCTCCTGGAATTGCACCAAAGAAAGAACACATAGTATTTCCAATACCTTGTGCAATTAATTCTTTTTTTGAATTATGATTTGTTTTTAGTTTTGAATCAACCAAAACAGATGTTAATTGAGTATCAACTGAACCTAAAAGTGCTAAAGTTATAGCAAAAGTAAGAACTGTGCTTAATTCTAAAATATTAAAAGATGGTAAAATAAAGTCTGGCAACTTTGATGGAATTTCACCTATTGTTGGAATATTCAAGTTTAATATAGTAGCTAAAATAGTTACAAAAAATAGAGCTATCAAAGCTGCTGGAACTATTTTTGTAACACTTCTTGGAGTTAAAAACATTATAAAAATTGTAACTAAACCCACAAAAAGTGCTTCATAATTTATATTTTCAAACGTTTCAAAAAGATTTGTAACTATATAAACAATTGAGCTATTTGTATTGGCTCCAAAAAGTGGATTTATCTGTAAAATTATAATAATAACACCTATTCCACACATAAATCCAGAAATAATTGGATATGGAATAAATTTAATCCATTTGCCTAAATCAACAATTCCAAAAGATATTTGAATAATTCCAGCAAAAAATACAACTGCCATAACGGTTGAAAAATCGTTTGGGAAAGTAGCAACGGCAGCCGCTGTTACTACAGTCATAGGACCAGTTGGTCCTGAAACTTGAACAGCAACACCACCTAAAAGAGCAGCAATAAAACCTAATATTATAGCTCCATAAAGTCCTGCAATAGCTCCTGCTCCACTTACAACCCCAAATGCCAAAGCCAAAGGAAGAGCTACAATAGCAACAGTAATCCCAGCTAGAATATCATTTTTCAGAGTTCTAATTGTCAAAATAATCCTATCTCTCTAAATACTCTTCATCACCCATTTTATCATTTTTACCACGAGCAATAACGTGAATTGGAGTTCCTTCAAAATTAAACTTTTCTCTTAAAAAGTTAATCAAATATCTTTTGTATGAGTAGTGTAAAAGTTGTGGTTTATTCATAACTAAAGCAATTCTTGGTGGCCTTGAGCTAAATTGTGTAGAGTAATAAATTCTTAAATATGCTCCGTTTGGACTAGGAAGAGAGTGTCTAATTACAGCTTCTTCTATTACTTTGTTTAGCTGTGAAGTTGGAATTCTTTGTGTATAGTTTTCAAAAATCTCTACAATTTTTTCTTTTAATCTATCTATACTTCTTCCAGTTTTTGCTGAAACTGCTATTATTGGGGCATAAGATAAAAATCTAAATCTTCTTCTTACTTCTTCTTCCATTTTTTGGAATGTATCCATATTTTCATCCCATTTATTTAAAACAATAATTGTTCCAAGACCATATTCATCAACTAAACCAGCAATTTTTTCATCCAAATCTGTAAGCTCTCTTGAAGCATCAAGAACAACTAAAGCAACATTTGCTTTTTCTAGCATCTCTTTTGTTCTAATTAATGCAAATTTTTCTATACCTTCAATACTTCCTCTTCTTCTAAGTCCTGCTGTATCAACAAAAGTTATCTCTTTATCTTTGTAAGAAAATGTTTCATCAACAGGATCAATTGTTGTTCCAGCAATACTTGAAACAACCGATCTTTCCATTCCAACAAGTGCATTTAAAATAGAGGATTTTCCAACATTTACTCTACCAATAATAGCAACATTTATTGAAGTATCATCAAGAATAATCTCTTCTTCTATTTTTTCTAATCCTTCTGAAGAAAAATCTTCATCATTGTCAAACTCATCTTCAAAAAACTCATCTTCTAACTCTTTTCTTCTTTTTTCTTCTTCCATTCTTGCAACTGTTTCAGGATTCTCTGGAAGATGTTTATAAATCCACTCATAAAGTGTTTTTGTACCACGATTGTGAGAAACTGATATTCCAAAAAGATTCTCTTCTCCTATTCCAAATTCAAAAAATTCCCAAAGTCTCTCTAGTTCTTTATCATTATCAATTTTATTTACAACTAAAGCAAGTTCTTTACCTAATCTTTGAAGCTCATAAAATAGTTCTTTATCTTTATCATCTGGTATATTTTTTCCATCTACAATAAAAAGTATTATATCAGCCTCTTTTGCAGTTTTTACAGCCTTCTTTTTTACATTTGAAAAAATTTCATCATTTGTATCATCAATTCCTCCTGTATCAAGAAGTAATGCACTTCTATCAATAATCTCTATTTCATGTCTTCTTACATCTCTTGTTGTTCCAGAAACATCTGATACAATAGCTATTCTTTTATTTGCTATTCTATTAAAAAGTGATGATTTTCCAACATTTGGTTGCCCTATTAGTGCAATCTTTTTTAAGTTTTTTTCCATAAATTCTATTTAATCCTATTTTTATAAATTAAAAAAGGTACTAGCAAAAGCTAATACCTTTTTTGTATGCTTTTCTCTATTTTAATAAAGTCCAAATTTTCCAGCAGCATTTGCCTTATAAAGAACTCTCATATTATCATCTTTATCGTAGAAAACTTTAAATTGTGCAGTTGAATTTTTCAACTCTTCTAAAGCTTCTTCAATATCCATTGGTTTATAAGAAGTTAATCTTTGAGGAATAATCTCATCTTCAAATTTTTCAAGCTCTTTTGCAACACCATCTTCTACTTCAACAGCTTCACTAAATTTCGTTGCTTTATGAGCAGTTATTTTATCATTATGTCTTCTTAGAACTTTTGATACTCTATCTGTTGCTATATCAATTGCAGTATATAAATCTTTATCTTTTTGTTTAATAACAACTGTATCTATATTTGCAATATTTAAAGAGAATTCAAAAGTAAAACCTTTTGCTTTTTCATCTCCAACAATCGTAGAAGTAACCGAAATAATATCCAAGTTATATTTTTTAAATGTATCAATTGAACTATTGATATAATCTTTTATTGCGTCCGTAAGTTTTATATGTCTTCCTACTATACTTGTATTCATAATTACTCCTTAAAATAAAATCTCTTTATTCTAGCATAATTTTCTTTTATTCTGTGAGAATTTCTGATAAAATTTAGTCAAAACCAATAAAAGGTCTACTTATGGAAATATTATTGTTGATTTCATACTTTATATTTTTTTTAATTGCTTTGATTCTTACTTTTACAAGTTTTAAATATTTTATTACAATGTGGAGATTTAAAAATAGAAAAAAAGATGGAAGTGAAGATGACAACTTTAAAAGGTTTGATTAAATAAGATTATAAATAACCTTATTTAATTGTTTTACAAAGAGTTTAAAAACTCCTTTTCTAAATTTTCTTTATCATCTTTTAGTCTTCTTTTAACCATTTTAGAAAAATCATCAGGATAGATTTCAAACTCTTCATTTTTTATTCCATCTATAATATTTGAAACTATATAAGAAGTTGAACTTTTTGGCATATCTTGCCCTTTTGTCATATTTGTATCAATTGGTCCTGGTAAAACTTCATACACTTTTATATTTTCTTTTTGTAACTCTGCTCTAAAAGCTTGAGTTAAAGAGTGTAAAGCACTTTTTGAAGCACAGTAAAGTCCCATTATAGGAAGATTTATTAAAGCTAAAATTGATGTAATATTAACAATAGAGCCATTTTTATTTAATTTTTTTGATAATATTTGACAACTATTTAGTGTTCCAAATAGATTTACTTCAAAATCAATTTTACTATCATCAAAAACTCTTTTTAAGCTATTTACACCAGCATTATTTATTAAATAATCAATATTCTCTATTTTAGAAGCTATCTCATCTAATTCATCTTTTTTTGTAATATCTAAATTAAAAATCTCTATTTTTGATGATAATTTTTTTAATTCAGCTAATTTTTCTAAATCTCTTGCTGTACAATATATTTTTTTTGCATTCTCTTTCAATAAAGCCTCAATAAAAGATTTAGCCAAACCACCATTTGCACCTGTAATAAATACTACTTTATTTTCAAAACACATATTTATATCCTTATTTAAATTTATTAAACTAAAATTTCTCTATTTCCTCTTGCATCAACTTCACTTAAAACACCTGTTTTTTCAAGTTGTTCAATAATTGTTGCAGCTCTATTGTACCCTATTTTTAATCTTCTTTGAAGATATGAGATAGATGTTTTTTTATCTGTTATTATTACCTCTTTTGCATCTTCATACAAATCATCTAAAACTATATCTTCATCACTAATATTCTTAGCACCTTTTGAACCATTAGAACTTGAACCTAAATTTTTATCTTTAATAAAATTCATATCATATTCAACTTCTCTTTGATCTTTTAAAAATTCAACAACTTTTTCTATTTCAGTTTCAGTACTCCAAGGAGCATGAATTCTTACAATTCCAGGAGTTCCTGGAGGTGTAAACAACATATCTCCCCTTCCTAAAAGCGACTCAGCTCCCATTGAATCAAGTATAATTTTCGAATCTATTTTTTGACCCACTTTATATGATAATCTACTTGGTAAATTTGCTTTTATAAGTCCAGTTACAACATCAACTGATGGTCTTTGAGTTGCAACAATTAAGTGAATTCCACTAGCTCTTGCCATTTGAGCAAGTCTTGCAATTGAGTATTCAACATCTTTTCCGCTTGTCATCATTAAATCAGCTAACTCATCAATTACAACAACAATATAAGGCATAGAAGGAAGTCCTTCTTTTTGTGCTTTTTCATTAAAGTTTTCAATATTCTTTGTTTTAGTTTTAGCCATTAAAGAGTATCTTCTTTCCATCTCTCCAACCATATTTGCTAATGCATTTATTGCATCAACAGCTTTTGTAATAACTGGAGTTAATAGATGAGGAATATCATTATACATTGAAAACTCAAGCATTTTTGGATCAATCATTACAAGTCGCAAATTATCTGGTGAGTTTTTATAAAGCAGTGATAATATCATAGAGTTTATTCCAACAGACTTTCCACTTCCAGTTGTTCCTGCAATTAGTAAGTGAGGAAGTTTTTTAAGATCGGTTACAAAAGGTTTACCTACAATATCTTTTCCTAAAATCATAGTAAGTGGAGATTTAGAGTTTTGGAAAATCTCACTATCAAGCATCTCTTTTAAATAAATTGTTTGTGTATCTTCATTTGGAACCTCAATTCCAACAACATCTTTTCCAGGAATAGGAGCTTGAATTCTTATTGTTTGGGCTTTTAAAGCCATTGCTAAATCATCTTGAAGACTTAGTATTTTTGAAACTTTTACATTTGGAGCTGGCTTAAACTCAAAAGTTGTAACAACAGGTCCTGTATAAGTTCTTACAACATCCCCATCTATTTTAAACATTGCAAGTTTATCAAGTAAATCAGCAATTTTTTTATCAATAAATGCTTCATTTACTTTTGTTTTATTCTCTTTTGGAGCTTCTTGAAAAAAACTAGTTGGTGGAAGCATAAAATCTTTTGGTTTTTCAGTTTTCCCAAATTCTAATTCACTTAGAAGTTTTGCATTCTCTTCGAGTTCATCTACAATTATATTATTATTGATTTGATTGTTATTTGTAGTTTCACTAAAAATATCTTCTTCTTGAGTTTTTTCTAATATTTTGAAACTATTTTCTTCTTTATATGATTCTTCTTGGGAAGATTCTTGATTTTCAAAAATTATTTTTTCTTCTTCTTTTATTTTTGGAATAGATTTTGGTTTTTCTTGATATATTTTTTGTTCAAATTTTTGTTGAATTTTAGGATTGTTTACTTTTTGATCATTTGCCTTTTTTAGACTATTTTGTCTTAGTTTTATTCTTCCTTTTAACTTTTTTAAATCCTCAATTGTTATATTTAAAGTTTCAAAAAGAATCAAAAGACAGATACTAAAACCAATTAAAACAAAAATATACAGTCCAGCTTGTCCAATAAAAGGTGAAAGAGAATCTACTAAAATATTACCAATTTCACCTCTTTCATAAGGATTTTCAACCAAAAGAGTTTGAAAAATCAAAGATATAAATAAAAATAGAAATACAACTGATATATTTAGAATTAAATCTTTATAATCAAGCCCCTTTTTAAAATTTATAAGATACAAAGGATAAATTAGAAAAAGTAAATAGATATAAGATAAATATGAAAAATATTTAAATGAGAAATTAGCAAAACTAGCTCCAACATTTCCCACGACATCTTTTGTACTAATTAAAGTTGTAAATTGAAAATATAAAATTATAAATAAAATAATTAATGAAACGACTTTCTTAGCGATAATAAATCCTTTTATTTTAGTAATTTTGATATTTTTCCTTGAAGTTTGAGCCAATCTCTATGCTCAATTAAAGGAAAACCAGCCCAAGTTTTTTTAGACTCTTTTATAGATTTTGTAACTCCACCTCGAGCTGCAATAGTTGAAAATGCAGCAATTTCTAGATGTCCAGAAGTAGCACTTTGTCCACCCATAATAACATATGGATGTAAAGTTGTAGAACCTGATAGTCCAACTTGAGTAACTAAAATAGAACCTCGACCAATTTTACAGTTATGTGCTATATGAACTAGATTATCAATTCTTACACCATCTTCAATAATAGTAGATGAGAAAACAGCTCTATCTATTGTGCAATTTGCACCAATTTCTACATCATTTCCTATTATTACATTTCCATTTTGATATATTTTGATATATTTTCCATCTTTTGTGTGAGCAAAACCAAAACCATCGCTTCCAATAACAGTTCCAGAGTGAATAATGCAATCATCTCCAATATTACAATCTCTATAAATTGTAATATTTGGATAAATTATTGTGTTATTTCCGATAGTTACACAATCTGCTATAAAACTTCCAGACATAATAGTACAATTTTTACCAATAACTACATTTTTTCCCAAATGTACATTTGGCATAATTGTTGTATTTTCTCCAATTATTGGCTCATTTCCACTATTTTCAATAAGTTTTGGAGCAAAAAGTTTACTAGCTTTTGCTAGATTTATATATGGTTCATCACATACTATTGCAATAGTTCCAGATGGAACATCTTGCTCAAACTCTTTGTTTACAAAAACAGCTGCTGCTTTTGTATCTTTTAGACTACTTATATATTTTGAACTCTCTAAAAAACTAAGCTCGTTACTTGTTGCATCTTTTAGACCATTTAATCCACTAATCTCAATATCACAATTTTGAGAAATATTTAAATAATCTAATATCTCTTGTAATTTCATAAATTATCTCTCCATAGCAACAATTCCACTTCTTACAACTTCAAGTGGATTAAACTTTTCCATAACTTTTATAAAATTTATAATTCTATCACTTGAATCTGTTGCAGAAACTATAATTGAATCATGAGTAACATTTTGAATACTTCCATGATATGCTCTTGCTATAACATCTATATCAGCAAGATTATTATCAATTGAGAACTTCATCAAAACTGTATCTTTCTCTATAACATTTTTGTGTTCATTTACTTTTAGAACAGGAATTAGTTTATTTAGTTGTTTTACAATTTGATCAATCACTCTTTTATCACCAGTTGTAACTATAGTCATTCTTGAGTATGGGCTATCTTCCATTGGTGCTACTGTTAAAGAGTCTATATTGTAACCACGAGCTGAGAAAAGCCCAACAATTCTTGATAAAACATTATGTTCATTTAAAACAACTACAGAGATAACTTGTCTTATTATTTCACTATTATAATAACTATTAAAATTACTCATTATCTATCTCCTTTTAATAAAGTCATCTCATTTAAAGAATGTCCATTTGGAACCATTGGTAATACCTCTTCATTTCTTGCAACAATTACCTCTATCATTGCTGGTTTTCTCTTCTCAACAGCATCTTTAAAAGCTTCATCAAACTCAGCTTTTGTTGAAACTGTATACCCTAAGCAGTTAAAAGCTTCTGCTAACATCTTAAATTTAGGCTGCGCAGTTAAATCAGTTTCGGCTAGTCTATTTTCATAAAACATAGTTTGCCATTGTCTAACCATCCCCAAATAGTTATTGTTTAAAACAATATTTATTACAGGTAATTCATATTCACTACAAGTCATAAGCTCTTGAATATTCATTAAAATTGATCCATCTCCTGTGAAATTAACAACTACTCTATTTGTACCTTTGAATGCTCTAGCAGCTCCAAGTGCTGCTGGTAATCCAAATCCCATAGTTCCTAAACCACCACTTGTTATCCATTGTCTAGGGTATGAAAATGGGAAAAATTGAGCAGTCCACATTTGGTGTTGCCCAACATCTGTTGAAATAATTGCATTATCTCCTAATATTTTTCCAACTCTTTGAATTGGCCATTGAGGTTTTATCAAATCATCTGTATCAATATATCTTAAAGGCTCTTTTTCTCTATAATCTTTAAGTAATTCAACCCAATTTGAGAAATCATTTATCTCATAATTCTCAGCATCTTCAATCATTGCTTGAACTGTAAGTTTTAAATCTCCAACAATTGGATAATCAGCAACCACAAGCTTTGCAATACTTGTTGGGTCAATATCTATATGAATAACTTTTGCTTTAGATGCAAATTCATCAAGCCTTCCTGTAACTCTATCATCAAATCTAGCACCTAAAGAGATTAATAAATCTGTTTCATGAGCTGCCATATTTGCAGCATACTCTCCATGCATTCCTAGCATTCCAAAGAAAAGTGGATTTTCATCCCCCATAACTCCTCTTGCCATTAAAGTTTCAACAGCTGGAATATTTAGTTTTTTTGCTAAATCTCTAATTTCATATCCACAATTTGATAAAATAGCTCCTCCTCCAATATATAAAAGAGGTTTTTTAGCATTTGAAATAGCTTCCATAGCCCTTTTTAACTGCTTTTTATTGTAGTTTAATGTAGGTTTATATGTTGGCATATTAACTTCAGTAGGATAGATAAATTCTCCAATTTGTGCTGTAATATCTTTTGGAATATCAACATGAACAGGTCCTGGTCTTCCAGTGCTTGCTAGATGAAATGCCTCTTTTATTATTCTTGGTAAATCTTCTATTTTATTTACCAAATAGTTATGCTTTGTACATGGTCTTGAAATTCCAACAGCATCTATTTCTTGAAAACCATCTGTTCCAATAATTGTTGTTGGAACTTGCCCAGAAATTATTACTATAGGAATTGAATCCATATAAGCATCTGCAATACCAGTTATTGCATTTGTAAATCCAGGTCCTGAAGTAACTATTGCAACTCCAGTTTTTCCAGTACTTCTAGCATAGCCTTCAGCAGCAATAACACAAGCTTGTTCATGTCTGTTTAAAATATGTTCAAAATAATTTTGCTTGTAAATCTCATCATAGACGTTCATAATGGCACCACCTGGGTATCCAAATACAACTTCTACCCCTTCTTGATGTAATGATTCAATTACCATTTTTGCGCCACTCATTTTCATGCGATTCTCCAATATTTAAAAATAAGTTTAGATTTTACTCAATTTTTGATTAAATTATCGTTTTTAAAAGCTATGAGATAGTTAATTTATCTATATTTTCTATTTGACCCTAAAATATTTTATTATTTTTCTGATATAATAAGTCATAAAATCTTTTTTAAGGAGATTACATATGGATATAGGTTCAATAAATAGTACAAGCAGTATTCAGAATTTAAATAATTTAAACAATAATTCTAACATTGCTTTAAATAAAGCACAACTAAAATATAGTATTGATGATTTTAAAAACAATTCATCAGAAGCTTTAGCTGTAAGTAGAAGTTCTATTTTAAAAAGTGAATTCTCTCAAGATATTCAATCAATAAATGATGGTATTGCAAAATCTCAAATCTCACAAGCTTCAATGGATAAGCTTCAAGATTTTATGAAAAATATTCAAAATAAACTCGAAAATAGTCAAAATTATGAAAATAAAAATGATTTAAAGCAAGAGATAAATCAAGAGTTAAGAAACTTCAATCAACAAGCTTTTGATACAAAATATAAAGAAGAAAATCTTATTGCAAGTAGATATAATGACGAAAAAGAGAGTATACAAATAAGCTCTAGCAATAATCTATTTTCAATCGATAAACCAAATGTTGCAAATTTTACAAATGATATTTTTGATGTTGTAAACAATAACGACTTAAATAACCCACAAAATGTTGAAAATGCTTTAAATAAAGTAACAAATACTTCAAAACAACTTCAAGAATTATCTGGTCAATTTGTAGATTTTTCAAAACAGCTACAAGCTGATGCAAAAAATAAGATTATAGAACAAAATTATAATCAAACTATTGATTTTGGAAGAGAATCAAGTAACTTCTCAAAAGCAAATATAAATATAAATGCTGGATATTTAGCTGCTTCACAAGCTAATGTAATTCAAGAACAAAGTGTAAGACTCCTTTCTTAACGGAGCTTCACTTTTTACTTAAAGCGTAATTTATAGCAACACCTTCTCTTAATCCGTCATCAAATACAATAGAGTTTTCTTTTTCTAAAGCATCAAAAAATAATCTATAAATATATGTTCCAATTTCTAAATATTCAATTCTACCTTTCCCTACCATTTCAGTTAACTCTTCAATTGTTTTTTGTTTTAAAAGTTTTAAACTATCTTCTAAATCTTTTATATCCAAAATAGTTCCATTTACTATATTTTTATCATAATTAAAATAGCTAAATCCTAATTTTATTGAAGCAATAGTTGTTGGAGTGCCAGCTGTTGCAATAAATGGGAAATCTTTTATTGAAAAATCAAGTGTAGATAAAAACTTTTTTATTTCTATTTTTTGATTTTCTAAATCTTCAAATAACTTTCCATCTTTTGAAGATTTTTGTGTCATTGTAACTATTCCAAAATCAAAACTTTTTATATAAAAATTATTCTCAAAATTAACTATAAGCTCTGTTGAACCACCACCAATATCAAGTAATATAAAGTTTTGTGTATCTATTTTCTCTCGTTTTAAAGCATATTTTATTGCAAGTAAAGTAAGTCTTGCTTCCTCATTTGAATCTATTATTTTAAATTTTGCACCACTATTATTTTCAATAAAATCTAATGCTTCTTGTGAGTTTTTTGCTTTTCTCATAGCAGCAGTTGTTACACAAACTGCATTTTCTGGTTTAAAACTCAACTTATCTTTTGCAATATTTATTGCATCTATTACTCTATTTAAAGCTTCAAAACTTATTAATCCACTATTTATTAAACCATCAGCAAGTCCAACAACTTGATGATATTCATCTATGATTTTAAAATTCAAACAGTCATATTTTAACACTCTAAAAGAGTTTGAACCTAAATCAATTGTTATGACTTCATTTTTCATAAATGTTTGATCTTTATTTTTGAATTTAATAAATATCCAATAATTATTATAGAACCTAAGACAAAATACTCATTTACATAATCTGTTAAGTATATTAAATATACTACCCAAAGAAGAATTGCTCCTAAGGGTGTTGGAATACCAGTAAAATATTTTTCAACTTCACCTTCATTTGCATTTATATTAAATTGAATAAGTCTTCTAAGACCAGAAATAACATAATAAATAAAAACAAACGCTATTAAAGCCATATTGTAAAATGACTCTTTTCCATCAAAAATAGCAAAATATATAAACATTGCAGGAACAATTACAAAAGATAAAAAATCAGCATAAGAGTCAAGTTGAATTCCAAATTCAGTTGAAAGATTATATTTTCTTGCTATTTTACCATCAAATATATCAAATGCACCAGCTAGCCAAGCAAAAAGAGCAGCCCCCATAAACTCATCATGAGTTAAAAAATATATTGCAAAAATTCCACAAGAGATATTAAAAAAAGTTACAATATTTGCAAGATTGAAGTGACTATGTTTATTGAATAAAAAATTCATTTTCCCTCTTTTAAAATTAAATAGCTGAAATTTTACTATATATTAGCTCAATATATAGTTTATATAAAAATTTCTCTTATATAATCTTCTTTAATATTTTATGTTACAATAGCATTAAATTATATTATAGGTAAAAAAATGGAAATACAAAACGATTATTTAAGTGCTTCCACAATATATTCTGAATTAGCTTTAAAAAGAAGTGAGTTAGCAAATATTGATAAAAAAGAGTTTGAAAAATCAACTTTTGAAAAAAGTGATAGTATAAATCCTATTTCTAAATATGATGAAAAAGATTATGAGAGAGTTTTAAATAGATTTAAATCTAGTGATATGGAAACTAGAAATCATGAGCAGTTACATGCTAGTTTAGGAACTACTACAACTCCTATTAGATATGATTATCAAATGGGACCAGATGGAAAGCTATATGCAATTGGAGGAAGTGTAAGATTTGATACATCTATTCCAAAAGATAAAGATGAAGCGATACAAAAATTAGATGAACTACAAAAAGCTTCATCTTCTCCTGATGGTTTAAGTAGAGCTGATAGTTCTATTGCACAAGCTGCAAATTTAAATAAAATGTTAATACAATCTATACAAGAAGGAGCTAATTATGAGAATAGATAATAATCTAAATGCTATGTTAGGAGCTGGTTTACAAATTCAAGAACAAGCATCTAATATTGCTCAAGTTGCAAATACAACAGCTGACCCACAGTTTCAAGATGCTGCAAAAGATATAACTTCTGCTATGGTTGAGCAAATTCCTGAAATAATAGCATATAGTGCAAATGCAAAAAGTATTGAAATTCAAGCTGTTGCTATGGAAAGACTACTTGATTTAAAAGCATAAGTTTGATAACTTATGCTTTCATCTATTTTCTTTTATAAATTTTTTTAAATCTTCTAATTGGTTTTCATTAAAAACTTTAATTCCATTTTCTTCAAGCAATCTTGCCGTTAATCCTTTTTCAAGTACGAGTTTTTTACTAAATGTTCCATCATAAACTTCAATATTACCACATGATGGAGATTTTGATTTAAACAGTGCTACTTTTATACTGTTTTCTAAACATATATCAAGAGCTTTTTTTGCACCAATTAGAAAATTTATAGTTACATCATTTTCTTTTTCATCAATTACCATAAAAGGTTTATTATGGCTTTTTATCTCTGCTTTATTTCTTGGAATTCCTAAACCACCTGCAACTTCAGGACAAATTGAAAAAATCTCATTTTCGCACATAATATCCATAAAAAGCTCTTTTTGTGAAAATCTAAATTTAGGATTTAATGCAATACTAGAGTTTAATCCATCATATCTTGTGTCTTCTCCTAAAAGGCATGACGAAACCAATATTCTCATATATTTTCATCTTCAATATTTAATTTTATATCTTTTAAATCTTTATAAAAAAATGTAGGTAATTGTATATTACTAAATGCAGCTTTCATAGATACAAAAATCTTTGGATTTTGCTCTTCAAGTTTTGCTAACAACTCTTTTGTAGTGGCTCTTGCATGAGGTATTTTAACATCAAATCGTAAACCTGGGCAAGCTTCATCACCAATAACTCTAATCTCATTTGAATCTGCAAAAGCACGAAGTTGTCTCTCTCTACAAAATATAAGTGGACGAATTACTTCTAAACCATTGCTTGCTTTATATATTGGTGGCATAGTTCTCATAGTTCCATTATAAAATAAATTCATAAAATAAGACTCCATTGCATCGTCTAAATGATGTCCAAGAGCTACTTTATTGTAACCTTGCTCTAAAGCTGTTGTGTACAAATATCCTCTTCTCATTCTTGAAAAAAATGAACAAAACGAAGAATTCTTCCTTATTTTTTCACCTGCAAGATCAAATATTTGAGTATCTATTATCTCATGTTCTATTCCATGTTCTTTGCAATGATTACTTAAAAATTCTATTTGTTCTCCCATTCCATAAGTGATTGTTACTGCTTTAAAATCAAATTTAAAAGGTGCTTTTTTTTGCATTCTATTTAGTGTATGTAATAAAGTCAAAGAGTCTTTCCCACCACTAAATCCAATCATAATTCTATCATTCTCTTTAATCAAGCCAAACTGGGCATTTGTTCTACCAACATTTGTAGTTATTTTTTTACTTATTTCTATCAATTTTAAAAATCCTAAATTATTTTTTTTGGATTATATCTAAAAAGTTTTAATAAACTATTTTAATAAAATATTATATAATCAACTCTTTAAAATTTAATCAAAAAGATATAAAATGACAATCGAAGAAGAACAAATATTTATAGACAAAATCAAAGAGACACTTTTACCTATAGTTATATATATGAAAGAAGAAGAGATAAAAAAAATTATTTTAAGCGTAGAAGAGCAAAATGAAAACTTACCAGAAGGTTTTGGAGATATGCTTTTTGAACAATTAATTATTCTAAAATACAATAGACTGGGGAAATAATTATGAGAGATTTTATTTCATATAACAAATCTTTAAAGATTATAAATAGTATAGAATTTAGTAAAACTCCTACTCAAAAACTTTTTATCACAAATGCCATAGGAAGAGTTTTAGCTAAAGATATAGTAGCCGATCATAATAGTCCTGAATTTCCAACTTCGGGAATGGATGGATATGCTATAAAATTTGAAGATATAAGTAATGATTTTATAGAAATTGTTGATAAAAATCCAGCTGGATTTGTAGTAGAAAAAAGTGTTGAAAATGGTAGTTGTATAAAAACTTTTACAGGTTCTTTAATGCCAAAAGGAAGCGATACTTTAGTTCCAATTGAAAATGTTGAAGTGCATGAAAACAAGATAAAAATTATAAAACCAGTTCCTTTTGGTTTTGCTGTGCGAAATATTGGAGAAAACTACAAAAAAAATGAAGTTTTAATCAAAAAAGGAACAATAATTGGTTTTAGTGAAGTTGGGGTTATGGCTTCTTTAAATATTCCTCAAGTTGATGTCTTTTTAAATCCAACCATTGCAGTTGCTAGTACAGGAAGTGAAATTTTAGATTTAGGTGTTACTCAAACAAATGATTCTCAAATAAGAAGCTCAAATCATCTTACACTAGAGGCACTTTTTAGAAGTAATGGTGCAGAAGTATTACAAATGGGACCAATTATTGATGATATAGATACTATTACAAATTTCTTTGAAAGTTCACTTAAAAAAGCTGATATTGTTGTAACAACAGGTGGAGTTAGTGTTGGAGATTATGATTTTGTTCAAGATGTAATAAAAGATAGATTAAAGGCAAAAATTTTATTTCATGGTGTTTTGATAAAACCAGGACTTCATATACTTATAGCTTTAAAAGATGAAAAAGTTATAGTAGCGCTTCCTGGATTTGCATACTCTTCAACTATTACAGCTATTTTGTATGTTTTACCTTTGATTTTTAAATTTAGAAAAGCAAATCAATCTTTACCAATAGTAAAAGCTAGAATAAATCAAGATTTAAAAAGAACTCAAGATAAAACAATTTTTACAGCTTGTAATGTTGAGTATAAAAATGGTGAGTATATTATCGATTTTGTTGGCAAAAAATCTGGGACAAGTGCTATATTAACAAATATGTTGGGTAATCCAGCACTTTTAATCCAAAATCAAGATAGCCTTGATATAAAATCAGGAGATTTGGTAGATATTATTTTGCTAAACAATTTAAAATAGTGGAAAACAGAAATATTTTTTATCTGCTTCTTGTTGTATCTATGATACTTTGGGGAGCATCTTGGATTAGTACAAAAGTTCTTACAAACTACATAAATGCTTATGAGATGGTGTTTTTACGAATGGGAATATGCTTTATATCTATGGCTCCTATAATATTTTTTACAAATATGAAATATAAATTAGATTTAAAAACTTCAATCTTGATACTTTTTGCATCATTTTTTTTAGTTTTATATAGTATTTTTATGTTTTGGGGAGTTGAACATGGAACTGGAAGTTTAGGCGGAGCAATGGTTCCTTCAATGATTCCAATCATAACATATATTTTTGTAGCAATTTTAAATAAAAAAACTATTAGTTTAAAACACTCTTTTGCTTTAATTTTGGGAGTTTTTGGTGTTTTAAATATGATAAATATATACCAATTTAGCATTGAAGCTATATTTAGCAAAGATAATATATATTTTATAATAGCCTCAACTTTATGGGCAATTATCACTATAATTACTGCTAAATCAATAAAAATAAATGCTTTTGTATTTACAACTTATACTTATATAATATCTAGTGCTACTTTATATATTTTTTATATTGATAGTTCTATTTTTGTAAAAATATTAGAGTTTGATACAATTTTTTGGTTTAATATGTTTGTAATTACTATTTTAAGTACAACATTTGCAACATCTATTTACTTTTTTGGAGCAGCTAAATATGGTGCAAAAGAGGTTTCTAGTTTCGTTTTTTTAGTTCCAGCAAGTGCTATTATTATAGGAAATATTTTCTTAGATGAAAAGATTGAATTTACAACAATTATTGGTGTTATTTTAGCAATGATTGCAATATATATTTTAAATAATCTAAGCTTTTTTAGATTATTTAGAAAAAAGAGTTAAAAAGAGCAATCTTTTATATCTCCACTATAAAAACCTTTTTTTAAAGCTTCCATTCTTTGATTTGAAGTTCCATGAGTAAATGAATCAGGAACAACATAACCTTGTGATTTTTTTTGTAAAGTATCATCTCCTATAGCACTAGCAGCTTTTAATCCAGCTTCTAAATCACCCTCTTCTATTGAGTCAAACATAGCTTTTGAATGATGTGCCCAAACTCCAGAGTAACAATCAGCTTGTAATTCAACTTTTACTTGTAAAGCATTTTGTTTGGTTACTGAAACATTACTTTTTTCTTTTTGAACTTTATTTAAAGTTCCTAATAGATTTTGTACATGATGCCCTATTTCGTGAGCAATTACATAAGCTTGTGCAAAATCTCCAGGAGCTTTATATTTTTTTGCTAATTCATCAAAAAAAGATAGGTCTATATATACTTTTTTATCGCTTGGACAATAAAAAGGTCCAGTTGCAGAAGAGGCAAATCCACAAGCACTTTTAACTGCCCCTCTAAAAAGTACAAGTTTAGCATCACTATATGCTAGACCATTTTGTACAAAAATTTCTCTCCAAATATCCTCTGTTTGAGCTAAAACAGCACTAACAAATGCAGCTTGTCTATCTTCATACTCTTGATTTACTACTTTTTTAGTTTGTGTTTGAGAAGTTGCTTCACCTTCAATAAATGATAATGGATTTATTCCAAATCCAAAATATAAAACTAAACCAATAACTAAAATAACTCTTCCAATTTTTGTACCCAAAAGAGATTTAATCAAAGGTAATAATGAAACAATAGAACTTCCTCTTGAATTGCCTCCAAAATTATGAGACTCACCTCTTCTATCTTCAATATTTGAACTTCTTCTATTATTTTCCCATCTCATATCTTACTCTTCATCTTTAATATATTTACTAGAGATCTCTTTTGTTGGTTTTACTCCAAGCTCTAAAAACTTTTGACTTCTTGAGATTAAATTTCCTCTTCCACTACTTAATTTATTTATTGCTTTATCATAAGACTCTTTACTTTTATCTATACTTTTTCCAATATCTTCAAAATCATTTAAAAAACCTACAAACTTATCATATAAATCTGCTGCTTGTTTTGAAATCTCTTTCGCATTTTCACTTTGTCTATTATCTTGCCAAAGATTTTCAATAACTTTTAGACTTGAATACAAAGTTGTTGGAGAAACTATAACAATATTTGATTTTAGAGCCATTTCAAAAATATTACTATTTTGTGATAATGCTATAGAAAAAGCTCCTTCTATAGGAATAAACATTAAAACAAAATCCAAACTTCTTAGTGAATCAATATTTTCATATTTTTTTGAGCTTAAATCTTTAATATGATTTTTTATAGAGTTTATAAGCCTAGAAATTGACTCTTTTTTCTCTATTTCATCTTCACTATTGAAATAATCAACATAAGAGTTTAAAGATAATTTTGAGTCAATTATAATATCTTTATTTGTAGGTAGATGAACAATAACATCAGGTCTTATAAGATTTCCTTCGCTAGTTCTAAATGAGTTCTGAACTTTATATTCAATATCTCTTCTAAGTCCAGATTGATTTAAAATAGATTCTAAAATCATCTCTCCCCAATCACCTTGAATCTTATTTTGACCTTTTAGTGCTTTTGTAAGATTTAAAGCATCATTAGAGATTTGATTATTTAACTCTTTTAAATTTTTTATCTCTGTTAAAAGTGAACTTCTTTGTTTTGTCTCTTCTGTAAAAACTTCATTTACCCTATTTCCAAATATATTTAATTGAGCTTTAAATGGTTCTAAAATTTGATTTATATTTTGGTTTGATTTTTTTGCATTATCTTCAAAAATTTTAGAAGTAATATTTTCTATCTCAGCTTTTAGTAAAGCTTGATTTTCTCTATTTTGAGCGATAGAAGCCTCTAAAAACTCTTTTTCTAGCTCTAAACTCTTTATTTTTGATTTATACTTCTCAACTACAAAAAATAAAATAGTTGCAAATAGTATAATAACTATTGCAACTACTAGAAAGAAATTTGTACTTTCAAATTCAAAAATCATATAAATTTCTCTTTTTCAACATCATATCCCAGCTCTTTAAATCTCTCTATCAAAGGGGGATGAGAGAAGTAAAAAAATATGTAAAGCTTATGAGAATATGGAAAAGATTTGTTCTCATTTGCTAGTTTTAGCAAAGCTTTTACTAAATCTTCTTTGCTAGATAAGTTTGCTCCAAAATCATCCGCAGCATATTCATTGTGTCTTGAAATCAAAGAAATCAAAGGCATTAGGAAAAAGCTTAAAACTGTTGAAAAGATTAAAAAAACTACAATAATTGCATAAGGTTCATTTTTTAATCCTAAACTTAAAAAAAGCTCATCATTTAAGTTTCCAAAAATAGCGAAGAAAATAAACATAACTAATCCCATGATTCCTATGTTTTTAAGAATATCACCATTTTTAAAATGTCCTAGTTCGTGCCCTAAAACTGCTAAAAGTTCATTATGAGTTAATTTTTCAATTAAAGTATCAAATAAAACAACTCTTTTTGTGCTTCCAAGTCCTCCAAAATAAGCATTTAATCTACTATCTCTTTTACTTGCATCGACACTAAATACTCCACTACTTTTAAAACCAACCTCTTTTAAAAGGGCATTTATTTTCTCTTCAAGTTCAACATCTTTTAGCTTTTCAAACTTATCAAACATCTTATCTCTAATAAGAGGATAAAGCATATTTATTAAAACAATAACTGCAAAAATAAAAATAAAACCAAATATCCACCAAGATGGAAAATTTAAAATAATATATGAAATTACTGCAATTACAAGCGAACCAAAAACAACTGTAAGAAATCCAGATTTTATCGTATCTTTAATATATAAAGCTGGTGTTATATTTGAAAAACCATACTTTTTATCTAATTTAAAAGTTTGATACAAAGAAAATGGTAAAGATAAAAACCAATTTATAATAATAAATAAATTTATAAATAAAACAGCTTTTAAAATTGGATTATCAATATTTAGTTGAGCATCTAAAAATTTAAGACCAAAACTTAACCAAATGATAAAAATAATAAAATCGAAAAATGAACTAGAAATTGCTAATTTTTCTTTATCAATACTATAATTTGCTGCTTCATGATATTTTTTTGTACTTAAAATAATAGCCTTTTTTTTAGTTGCATCTTTTACAAATCCAATTTGCATAAAAGATGTATAAATTGTAAAAAAAAGATAAAAACAATATGCTATAACAAAAAATTGTAACAAATATAAATCCTTATTTAAAAAATAGTATATATTTTATTCAAATTTTGCTCTAATATCTTTTAATTTTTGAATAATTTTTCTATCTTTAGTAAAATATACTAAATCATGATTATTTTCAAAAGATTTTTTTGTGAAATTTAAACTACCAATTAAAGCCAATTTATCATCAAAAATCATAGTTTTAAGATGCATTTTTTTTGAATCATTTGGAATAATTACTTTTATATTTGCCTCTTTTAAAAAATTATATATTTTATCATTTGCCTCAACCTTACTTTTATCCAAAACAACAGTTACTTTTACTCCATTTTTTGAAGCCTTTATTAAATCTTTTGCAATATTTTTATATGAAAAATTATACATCGCAATAAAAATAGACTCTTTTGAACTTAAAATTTCATATCTAATTTTCTCTTTTAAAAAATTGGATTCATCAGGAAGTGTAAAAAGTTCATTTGAGTAAGCATTTACAACAATCAATAATATAAATAATAGTTTTTTCATTTAATTCTCCAATATTTCAAATATATTTTGTGGTATTTTCGATGGTTTCCTAAATTTCAAAAATGCTAACTTAAATTTTGCTTCAAAAATAAGCTCATCATCTCTGTAAATCTCTTGTTTCATAATAATTGAAGCTGATTTTTTCTCAATTAGTTCTGTTTTTATATCTAAAATATCTGCAAATTTTGCAGATTTTATCCAGTTTGCTTCACATGATTTTACAACAAAAAACTCATCTTGTGAATGAGGAAGTAAACCTTTTTTAAAAAACAACTCACTTCTAGCTCTTTCACAATAGTTTAAATAAATTGAGTGATAAACCATATTTCCACAATCTGTATCTTCGTAATAAACTCTTATTTTCAATTATAATCCTTTATTTATAGATTTTAAAATATTTATATCTTGATTTTTAAAACTTTCTGCTATTTTTATTTACCAAAAAGTTAGTGTTTGTGAGTTTTCTTCAGTTTTATTTAATTCAATAAATATATTATCATTATAATCAATATGTAAATTATAATCACCAATATTAAAAGTAGTTTCAATATTTTTTTTATCAAAATAGCTTGAGTTATCACTATCTAAAAAATTAGATAGATGATACTCAACTAAAGATGGAGACATATTATCTAAAACCTTCTCTAATCCATAAAAAGTATCTACTCCAAAAATATTTAAAATAATATTTTTATCTATATTAACAAACATGAGTTAATTTTACTGCTTTATTCCAAGAATAGAGTCTAATCTTCCATCCGATAAATCTATTTTGTTGTCATCTTCTTTTTTATACAAACTTTTCTCTTCGTTTAAAATATTTGTGCTGTTTTGCTCATAAGCAAAGATATTTTCTTCCTCTTTTTTATCAAGTTCTAACTCTGTTTCATTTTTATGATCAAAAGAGTTGTCTAAAAGATTTTGAGAAATAACTGGATTAAAAGCTTTATTATCATCTACCTTTTTTACTTCTTCATATTTTGTTTCTTCTACTGTAGCTATAGAAGAAGTAGTTTTATTTAATATTCCTTCAATTTGACCAAGCATACTATAAATAGTATTTTTATCTTCCTCTGTATTACTCTTAAGCTCATTAACACTTTTCTCTAAATCCTCTTTTATCAACTCTAGATTTAAAACTTCATCTTCTAGCTCATTTACTCTTTGCTTAAGAACTCCATTCTCTCCTTGAAGCTCCTCATATGCCTTTATTAAGCTTGTTAAAGCTTCGTTTAGTTTTAAAATAGTTTCTGCATTTGTCATATTCTTTAATCCTTTATTACTTATATAAAAATTTTATGAAATGGTATTATTACAAAATTTAGCTAAATAATTCCATCTATTTTCAAAAGAGAGTCAATTTTAGGTTCTCTTTGTGCAAAATCGAAAAACAATTTATCCATATTTTCGCTTCCACCACAACTAAGTACACAATTTTTATATTTCAATCCCAACTCTTTATTTAATACATTTTTTGAATCCAAAAACATATAAAAAGCATCTGCACTAAGTACTTCAGCCCACTTATAAGAGTAATATCCTGCACTATATCCACCTGAAAAGATATGAGAAAAACTATTTTGAAACTTATTATACTCTGGTGTTTTTATGACAGAAAATTTATCCCTAATACTATTTAACAACTCTTGAATCTCAAATTCAGTTTTGTATAGTTTTTGATGAAGTTTAAAGTCAAACAAAGCAAACTCTATTTGTCTAACTGTTGCCATTGATGATTGGAAATTTTTTGCTTTTATTAATCTAGATATTGCCTCATCATCAAGAACTTCACCAGTTTGATAATGCTTTGCAAACAATTTTAAAATATCTCTATCGTAAGAAAAATACTCTAAAAATTGAGATGGAAACTCTACAACATCCCAAGCAACTCCAGATATTCCACTAACAGTTGGTTCTTCAACTTTACTCAAAAGATGATGAAGTGCATGTCCCATTTCATGGAAAAGTGTTACTACATCACTATGTCTTAATAAAGATGGAATATCTTTTGTTGATTGAGGAAAATTTCCTACTATATAAGCTGTTGGAAGATTTATATTGTTATTTGAATCTTTGTAATATGAGTGCCAGTTGTTCATCCAAGCACCACCTCTTTTATCATCTCTTGCTTCTAAATCTATATATATTCTAGCTATTGTTTTATTGTTTTCAAGAATATCATAAACTTTTACTTTTTCATCCCAAGAAGATGCATTTGAAGATTTAAACTCAATATCAAATAACTCATTTAAAGCAGTAAAAAAACCATTTAAAACACTATTTTGTTCAAAGTATGGTCTATAATACTCCTCATCAATATCATATTGTGCTTTTTTTAATTTTTCACTATAAAAACTAATATCACTTGCTCTAAAGTCATCAATACCATCTTCTTTTGCTATTTGTTTAATCTCTTCTAGCTCTTTCATTGCCTTTTCTTTTGCTTTATTTCCTAACTCTTCCAAAAAGTTTATAACATCATCTTCACTATTTGCCATTTTTGTAGCCAATGAATATGAAGCATAGTTTTTAAATCCTAATATTTTTACTTTTTCATCTTTTAAAGCTAAAATTTTTTCTATAAGCTCTCCATTTTGTGGTGCTCTTGTTGTATATGCTTTATATAGTTCTTCTCTTTTTTCTCTAGAAGTTCCATAAGTCATATAAGCTATATAAGATGGCATTTGAAGTGTAAATTTATATTTAGTTTTTCCATCTTCTTCAAATTTTGCTAATTCTAAATCCGACTTTGGTATCTCTTTTACATCTTCAAAATTTTCAATTATAAGAGAAAAAGAGTTTGTTGCCTCTAAAATATTTTGTGAAAATTTATGTGATAGTTCACCCAAAGCTAAATCTATCTCTTCTAATCTTTGTTTTTTATTATTTTCTAGTTGACAACCTGATAATTCAAAATCTCTTATCTCGTTTTCTAATACTTTAAGTTGTATATTATTTAAAGTACTTTTTTCATTAGACTGTATATTTTTAAAAGATGTATAAATATTCTCATTTTGACTTATCTCACTCTCATATTTTGAGATAAGAGGAAGGCACTCTTCGTATACTTTAGAAGTTATTTTTGAATTTTTTACAGAATCTAAATGGAATATTGGAGTTATAAATTCATTTATCTTCTCCCCTATTTCAGCAAAAGGTAATACAAAATTTTTATAAGTTTTATTTTTAATTTCTAAAAGTTTTTCAACTTCAACTCTACTATTATTTAAAAGCTCTTCTAAAAGCTTACTTGAATTCTCAAAATTCTCTATATGAAACTCTTTAAACATATTTTTATCCTTTATTATTATTCATTTTATTTAAATTTTAGAGTAAATCCTCTATCAAATTTTTCATAATCTTTATAAAAAGAGTAGAATTCTACATTAAACTCTTTAAAATACTCTTCTAAACTCTTTTTTTGATCAAATCCCATTTCACAAAGCACATAAGGAATCTTTCTACTGTTTGCACCATCTATAATATTTTTCAAAAGCTCATCTCCTACAACTCCACCAAAAAGTGCATTTGATGGTTCAAACTCTACATTTTTTGGTAATTTATAATCATTTGCAATGTACGGTGGATTTGAAATAAGCATAAAAATATCATCCTCTTTTACATTTTCAAATAAATTACTAAGTCTAAAATCTATCCTTTCTAAAACTTCAAATTTTTTTGCATTTTTTCTTGCTAATTCTATAGCTTTTGGATTTATATCAACAGCTATAAACTCTATATTTTTATCTTTTAAAAGTGTTGCTAGCATAACAGAAATTATTCCACTTCCTGTTCCAATTTCAAGAACCTTGATTGCTTTTTCTTGATTTTTTACCTCTTTTAAAATCTCAAAAGCATTTTCAACTAAAAGCTCGGTTTCTGGTCTTGGAATTAAAACATCCACATCTGTAAAAAATTGTTCACCATAAAAAGAGGCTTTTTTTATAATATACTCTAAAGGAAAATTTGTAGCTCTTTTTTTTACCAATTTTTCTAATTCTAGCTCTTTTGTAAAAGCTTTATCATAATTAAGATGTAACCAAATCACATTTTTATCCAGTAAATGCATGATTAATATCTCTACCTCTTTTGCTGGAATATGTGTGATATTTTTAAAATATACTGTGTATTTTTTTACACACTCTTTTATTGTCATTTTACCTCTTTTTTAATCTAAAATATATAGCGCTATTTCATCTGCAAGTAGAAAATTATTATTATAAACCCTATTTTCTTTTATACAAACCCTATTTTCAACTACTAAATCATCTACTTTTTTAAGCTCTTTAGAAGATAGTATATTTAAATCAACTCCAAACTTACATCTAAATCCTAAAAGTACTTTTTCAGCTTTTATATCATCACTACTTAACTCTTCAATATCTTCATAAATTGGATTTTTTATATATTTTTCTATATTTTTTTGCTTATACATTCTTCTATTTTCAATACAAGCAACAGCTCCAGCTCCAACTCCTATATAATCATCTTTAGACCAATATCCATAGTTATGTTTTGATTCAAATTTTTCGTTAGTACTAAAATTTGCTATCTCATATTGATTAAATCCTATATTTTTCAAGTAGTTAAATATTTCATAACTTAAGTCTTCATCATCAATTTTTAAGCTTTTTTTACTTTTTTGAAGCTCTTTTTCATTTAAAAAGAATTTTGTATCCTCTTCTATTATTAAACTATATGCACTTAAATGTTCAACTTCTAGCTCTTTTAAAGTGTCAAAATCTCTTTTTAAAAGCTCAAAAGTATCATTTGTAACTCCATATATTATATCGCAATTAATACTATTAAAGCCTATACATTTTGCATTTTGTATCGCTTTAATAGCGTTAAGTCTATTGTGATTTCTACCTAAAAACTTTAACTTCTCATCATCAAAACTTTGTACTCCAAAGCTAACTCTATTTACTCCAAAACTATACATTTTTTCCAACCACTCTTTTGTGGCACTATTTGGATTTGCTTCAGTTGTAATTTCACAATTTTCTAAAATATGTGGATTTATTAATTTAAAAATATCTTCATATAAAGATGCATCAACAGTTGATGGAGTCCCACCACCTATAAAAACGGTATTTAACTTTATATCTTTATCTTTTAAATAGTTTAAATTCTGCTCTAAATCAATTTTTAAAGCTCTCATATATGCCTCTTTTTGACTATTTTTATTTGTATATGAGTTAAATGCACAGTAAAAACATTTGCTGTCACAAAAGGGAATATGTATATATAAAAGCAATTTTTAATCCTATATTTTATAAAATAACGCCTAATTATAAGGAAAAATATATTTATGACTGATAAAAATGTGATTGAAAAAGAGAAAAAAAAATTAAGACCAAATGTTGCAGCTATTATCTTATCATCTAAATATCCAGCGAAGTGTGAGATTTTTATTGCTTCAAGAACTGATATTCCAAACGCTTGGCAGTTTCCTCAAGGTGGGATTGATGAAGGTGAGAATACAAAAGAGGCACTTCTTAGGGAGCTTGAAGAAGAGATTGGTACAAAAGATATAGAAATAATAGCTGAATATCCAACTTGGGTCTCTTATCTTTTTCCTCCTGTAATTGCTCAAAAGATGTATCCTTATGATGGTCAAAAACAAAAATACTATTTAGTAAAATTAAAAAAAGATGCAAAAATAAACATAAACACTGAAATTCCAGAGTTTAGTGAATATAAGTTTGTATCTTTAAAAGAAGTTTATGAACATATAACTTTTTTTAAAAGAACTGTCTACAAACAAGTTCTAAGGTATTTTAAAGATGAGGGATATATTTAAAAAAAGGATAAGCAAATTAGATGTTAAAAGTTTTAAAATTTGGTGGAACAAGTGTTGGAACACTTGATAGAATTGCAAATGTTGCACAGATTATTAAAAAGATAAGAGATGAGGGTCATGATGTTATAGCTATTGTTTCTGCTATGAGCGGTGAAACAAACAAGTTAATAGAATATGCTGAATATTATACAAAAACTCCTGATTTAAAAGAGATGGATATGCTTTTAAGTTCAGGTGAGAGAGTGACTTCAGCTTTATTATCTATTGCTTTAAATAGTATTGGCTACAAAGCTATATCTATGACAGGAAGAGAAGCTGGAATTATGACAACAGATACTCACACAAAAGCAAAAATAGAAAAAATAGATACACAAAAGATGAAAAATGCTTTAAGTGAGGGAAATATTATTATAGTTGCTGGATTTCAAGGAGTTACACTTGATGGTTCAAGAGTTACGACTTTAGGTCGAGGTGGAAGTGATTTATCTGCGGTTGCAATTGCTGGTGCTATAAAAGCTGATGTTTGTGAAATTTATACTGATGTTGATGGTATTTATACAACAGATCCTAGAATTGAACCAAAAGCTAAAAAACTAGAAAAAATATCTTATGATGAGATGTTGGAACTTGCAAGTCTTGGTGCAAAAGTATTACAAAATAGATCAGTTGAAATGGCAAAAAAATTAAATGTAAATCTAGTATCAAGAAGTAGTTTTACACCCGATGTAGAGGGAACTTTAATAACAAATGAAGAGGAAATTATGGAAAAACCAATAGTAAGTGGAATAGCTTTAGATAAAAACCAAGTAAGAGTTGGAATGTATGGTGTTGTTGATAAACCAGGTGTTGCTAGTGCAATTTTTACAGCTCTTGCAGATGCAAATATAAATGTTGATATGATTGTTCAAACAAGAGGACTTGATGGAACAACTGATTTAGATTTTACAATTCCAACAACTGATTTAGAGATTTGTAAAAAAGTTATGGAACAATTTAGACCTCAAGCAAAAAATATAGATTATAATGAGGCAATTTGTAAAGTTTCTATTGTTGGTGTTGGAATGAAATCAAATACTGGAGTTGCTTCAAAAGCATTTACAGCTATGGCAAATGAGAATATTAATATTAGAATTATCTCTACAAGTGAGATTAAAATATCTATGATTATTGATGAAAAATATGCAGAGTTAGCTGTAAGAGCTTTACACGATGCATACGAATTGGACAAATAATTTGCAAGAGTTTTTAAATTGGACAGTTGATACAATCAGGGAAGATAAGCTTTTATCTCCTTGGTTGGAAGAAAAAAAGTTTGAATGGGCACCATTAGTATCAAAAAATATTACAAATATTTTAGATAAAAGTTACTCTATCTTGATTATTACAGATAAAGAGAGAGAATGGTTTTTAAACTATATTTTATCTAACATAAACTCTTCAAAATTAAATAGACCTTTTTTACCATTTTATGATTTTAGTTCATTTTATAAAAATCTTGATCAAATAAAATCAGAGGATGATATTTCAAATATTAAAGATATGCTAAAAATATCTTTTCCAAATGGATACTGTTTTTGGTATATTGGAAAAAGTCAAGATAATAGATCTACTCTTGCAAAAATCACAAAAAGCTCTTTTTTATGGATTTTTGATGAGGAGAGACAAGGTTCTATAAACTTAAAATCAAATGATGACGGACTTGATATGAAGCTTCTTCAAATGTTTAGATTATATAACAAAACAATAAGTGCAGCACTTTTTGCAAATATTAATGTAGAGAGCTAATCTTGGAGATAGTTAAAAACTCCTCAATTTTTATTGTAAATAGTATTGAAGATAGTTTAAATAAATTTCTAGCTGTTTACCCTACTCACCAAACTAGAGTTATTAAAAATGAAGAGAAAGATGAGTTCCAAATAGAACAAGCAAATAAAACTCTAAAAGAGGCATATATTGCATCAAATGAGACAAAATATCTATTTTTGTGTGGTGCTACATTTAGAGTTGAAGCACAAAATGCTCTTTTAAAAATTTTAGAAGAACCACCAAAGAATATAGTTTTTATTCTTTTAGTCTCTTCTAAAAATTCACTACTTCCTACAATTTATTCAAGATTACCATATAAAAATCTTAAAAAGGTTGTGGAAAAAGATGATATTGAACTAAATATAAAAAAATTAGATTTAAAAGATATATACACTTTTATAAAAAACAATCAAAAAATTACAAAAGATGAAGCTATAAATATTGTTGAAACTATCTTAATAAAAGCAAATAAAGAAAATGTCAAGCTTAACCAAAAAGAGTTGGATATATTTTTTAAATCTATAAAACTTTTGGAACTAAACTCAAAACCAACTACAGTTTTAACTTATCTTCTTCTATCTATTTTAGAAAAAGAGGCAAAATGAAACTATATAAACTATCTTTAAATGAGACAAAAACATTTTTAAGCACTCTAAAATGTGATAAAAGTGGTGTCGCTATTATGTCAAAAAAAGCAAAAGTTCATACACTTTTTATAAAAGATTTGCATGTAGGTGCTGCTAATATATTAAAGCAAGATGCTTTATCTATTGGTGCTGATTTAGCTGTTCCAGAAGGTGTAATAATAGCAAAAGACAAGTTTGTTAATGCCCTACTTATAGGAACTACAAAACATTTTGAAATTCTAAGTAGAAAAGAGTTATCACAACCTTTTGGACTTAAAGAGTTAGCAAAGAGTTTAAAAGATTTTGTAAAAGGGCAAAAATTTTCTACAAAAATAATGGGTGTTTTAAATGCAAATGAAGACTCTTTTTTTAAAAATAGTAGATTTGATAACTCAAGTGCTTCACAAAGAATAGAACAAATGATAGAAGATGGTGCAAATATTATAGATATTGGTGCTGTTTCAAGTAGGCCTGGAAGTTTACCAATAAGTTGTGAAGAAGAGCTTGAAAGAGTAAAAAATATAGCCCATACAATATATAAAAATAGATATTTTGAAAAAGTTGATTTCTCTATTGACTCTTTTTCTCCAAAAGTTATAGATTTTGTTTTAAATCATGGTTTTAAAATAGTTAATGACATAACAGGTTTGCAAAATGATGAAGTTTGTAAATTAGCTTCAAAATACAAAGCTCAAGTTGTAATAATGCATATGCAAAAAGATCAAACAACTATGCAAGATAATCCTTTTTATGAAGATATTATGGTTGAAATTGATGATTTCTTTAAAGAAAGAATCCAAAAGGCTAAAAGTTTTGGAATAGATGATATTGTCTTAGATGTTGGAATTGGTTTTGGAAAAACATTAGAGCACAATCTACTTTTACTTAAGAATTTAGAACATTTTAAACATTTTGGATATGAACTTCTAATTGGAGCTAGTAGAAAATCTATGATAAATATGATTACTCCAAGTGAGATTGAAAATAGACTTCCAGGGACTTTGGCTATACATCTTGAATCTTTAAGATATGGTGCTAGCATTATAAGATGTCATGATGTAAAAGAGCATTTTCAAGCAATTAAAGTTTTTGAAGCTATAGAAAATATCAATTAAGAGTTAATTTCTAAATTCAATTTTTAATAAATCATCTCTTATTTTATCTTTTTCTAAAATCTTTTTTTGAGTAATATTTCCAATATTTGTAGAAGTCTGTAAAAAATTCTGTATATAATAAATACCATTATATTCTAAACGATAAAGTTTCTCTATAATTTTATTTATATCTTCAAAGTCCAATAAATCGGCATTTACAGTAGTTCTTACTTCAAAATTAAAATTTATACTTAAAAGATGTTTTATTGTACTTATCATACTTTCATAACTACTTTTTTGAGTTACAATTTTAAACTTTTCTTTTGGAGCTTTAAAATCTAAAGATATAAAATCTATAAGGTTTTTTGATATTAAATCTTTTATAATTTTGGTATTTATTCCATTTGTATCTAGTTTTATTTTAAATCCTAGTTTTTTAACTTCTTTACAAAAAGGTTCTAAATTGTGCATAGTAGCTTCTCCACCACTTAAAACAACCGCACTTAGAAGCCCAACTCTAGATTTTAAAAAATCTAAAATATCATTATGAGAATAATATCCTTGTTTGGAAAAAACTATATTATCATTGTAACAATAGCTACATAGCAAGTTACAAGAAATATGCCAGACTATACAAGATATTTCATCTTGGTAGTCTGTTGTTGTAAATTTTGTAAAACTATAAACAATCTTTTTGTTCAATAAATTTAACTCTTTGTTTATGTTCACCTTTTTTTCCTATATTAAAACTTTCAACTGGTCTATGATAACCCATAACCCTAGTATATACTATACATTTAGTTCTTTTTTCTATATTTTTCTCAAGCAATTTTATTTTTTCCATCTTCTAATTCCTTTTTTAAAATTTCATCATCACATTTTGGACAATACTCATATTCTCCAACTAAATATCCATGAACAGGGCAAACTGAAAACAGTGGAGTAATTGTAATATATGGCAATCTAAAGTTTGAAATTACATTTTTTACCATCTTTTTACAAGCTTCACTGGTTGATATTTTCTCTTTCATATACAAGTGTAAAACCGTTCCACCAGTATATTTACACTGTAAATCATCTTGTAATGTAAGCGCTTCAAAAGGATCATCTGTAAAATCAACTGGTAGCTGAGATGAGTTTGTATAATAAATATTCTTCCCAAAACCTGCTTGAATAATATCTTTGTATCTTTTTATATCCTCTTTTGCAAATCTATAAGTTGTTCCTTCAGCTGGTGTTGCTTCAAGATTATATAAATTTCCAGTTCTTTCTTGATATTCAAGCATCTTAGCTCTCATAAAATCTAATAACTCCATAGTAAACTCTATACCTTTTTCATTTGATAAGTCTATAGTTTCATTAGTAAAAAAGTTTTTTAGCATTTCATTTATACCATTTACTCCAATAGTTGAAAAGTGGTTGTTAAAGTGTGGTAAATATCTTTTTGTATAAGGATAAAGACCTCTATCATACATCTCTTTTACAAAAATCCTCTTTCTTTCTAAGCTATCTTTTGCTAAATCCATAAGCTCTTCAACTCTTGAATATAGTCCCTTTATATCATTTTTATATAAATATCCAAGCCTTGCCATATTTATTGTAACAACTCCAATACTTCCAGTCATTTCAGCACTTCCAAAAAGTCCACCACCTCGCTTTAAAAGCTCTCTTAAGTCAAGTTGAAGTCTGCAACACATACTTCTTACATGTCCTGGTTTATATGCCTCTTCATTTGGTATTTTATTTCCAAATTTATCTTTTTTATATTGGCTTCCTATAAAATTTTGAAAATAGCTACTTCCTATTTTTGCTGTATTTTCAAATAAAATATCTGTATTTTCTCCATCCCAGTCAAAATCTTCAGTTATATTTACAGTTGGAATAGGAAAAGTAAATGGCTGACCCGTTTTATCACCTTGTGTCATAATCTCGTAGTAAGCTTTGTTTATTTGATTCATCTCTTTTTGAAAATGTTTATATGTAAGCTCTTCAAAAGTTGAAACTCCCCTATTTTTTGCCTCTTTTAAAAGCTCATCATCTTTTAAATCTTTAAATAGATGCTCTTGATTTCGTGTTGGTATTTGCTCTTTTAAATCACTTGGAACCGTCCAATCGATAGTTATATTTGTAAAGGGACTTTGTCCCCAACGTGCAGGAACATTTAAGTTATAAACAAAGCTTCTTATAGCTTTTTTTATCTCTTTGAATTCAAGTTTATCTTTAAAAACATAAGGTGCTAAATATGTATCAAAAGAGCTAAAAGCTTGAGCTCCTGCCCACTCACTTTGAAGTATTCCTAAAAAATTTGCCATCTGTCCCAAAGCTTCTCTAAAATGATTTGGAGCCTTACTTTCAACTCTTCCTCTAACTTCATTAAATCCCTCATCAAGTAAAACTCTCAAACTCCATCCAGCACAATAAGCACTTAAACAATCTAAATCATGAATATGAATATCTGCATTTCTATGAGCATATCCTTGCTCTTTTGTATAAATCTTATCCAACCAATAGTTTGCTATTAGTTTTCCAGCACTATTGTTTATAAGTCCAGCATGTGAATATCCTGTATTTGAATTTGCTTTTATTCTCCAATCTTCACCATTTATATACTCTTGTATTGTTTGAGTCGAGTTTACATAAGTTGTATCATTAGTTAATCCTAAAATCTGTTCTCTTTGAATTTTATGAAGGTGTCTATAAAGCATAAAACTTTTCATAACATCAAAATATTCACTTTTGAAAAGCTCTTTTTCTATTAAATCTTGAATATCTTCAACAGCTTTTAGATTTTTAGATTTTATCTCAAATAAAACTGAAAAATATATTGATTTATCATAAATAGTATTTACACTTTTAAATGCTTTTTTTATAGCATCTTCAATTTTAAAAGCTTCAAATTTCTCTTTTTTACCATCTCTTTTTAAAATCTCTATTTGCATAACTTATTCCTTTTTTATAATCACTGGAAGTTTAAAAGAGTTTTTATTAATAGCTGTTAAGTAAAAAAGTCACTAAATTGTCATTAGTTTTTAATTATTATTTATTTTTTATAATTTTCTAAAAATTGTTATTTTAATTAATAAATTCCTATTTATTTACATTTTCTTTAAAATATTCAAAAAAATCATATTTCTCATACTCTTTTTCATACTCATTTACTCTTTTCATAAATGCTTCACTAGGTATTATCTTATGTTCAGGCATAACATCTTTATGAGGCTTTATTGAACTAGGCTTACCTGTAGAATCAATGCTTCTAGCGTATTTAATATTTTTTAATCTAAAATCATCAGAATTTTTATCTGTTAAATCTACAGGATTTCCTCTATGAAGCCAAATTTGCATATCAGTATTTTTACCATTATTAGAATTTGCGAAATTAACAACGCTAAGACGAATAAGGTCTATTCCTTCAAATATATTTCTATGAAAATAAAGAACATCTCCCCCACCAGCCATTGAAGCATATGAAGCAAAGCCATCTTTTTTAAAGGAATGAGTCTTTGAAACACTATCTATACCTATTTTTATTTTGAATGTTTTATAATAATCATTTATACCATACTCTTTAGGTAAACTGCCATTTCTTTCAATATATTTATTTTTTTCATTCTCAGTATTCTCAATTAAGTTCAAAAATGTCATTGAATTATTATTAGGCCAATCTAATCCTATCTGTTCTGTTGTATTCCAAGGCACTGTTTTACTATTATTTGGTAAATATATATCCAATATTTCACTACTATATATTTTTCTACAATTTTCAGATTTACCAAAATATCCACAACTTATATCATTTGTAATTTCTACTCTATAAGCTATAGCTAATGCTCCTTTAAAATCATCACCACCTATCCATCTTTTTGGCATTCCAAATCTCTCTGCAAACTCTTTTGTATATACCCATACATGTTGTGGTGCTTTTGAAGCTTGTTTATCACCAATTTTTTCTTTTACTTTTGGATTATATTTTCTATCAAAGATAGAATATGCTCTAAAATCACTTTCTGAATACTCTTTATTTTCTCTTAAATCACCTTCTTCATTTAAAAGTGGTACTTTGAAATTTTCTTCTGATTTAGAAGATGTTTGATTATTAACAGCATTAGAAGTATTAAGTTCATTAGCCAAACACCCACTAAAAATAAATACTATTAAAAATGGTAAAAATACTTTAATATAAGCTTTCATTTTATATTTTCCTTACATAAGATATTGTATTGAACTCTATTATTTAGAAAATTATAATAATTTATTAAATTTATAAAATATTTGATTACTTTTAAATTTTGTAGTTTCTTTATAGAAATTGTCTCAGTGAGATAGCAAAATGTACTTAATACCTCAGTAAGTTTAAATTTAGTAAAAATCCCCATTTTTATCTTATTTCCTTGTATAAATATTATTTTTATGACTTTTGAAAATTCTATCAGAAAATTGTCACATTTTTGTCACAGTTTGATATTATTTACAACTTAACTCTTTTTTAAATTAAAATTATTTTTTATCATATATTTTTTAATACTTTACTCTATATATTTATCTTTCAAAGATTTTTCATTTATCTCATTTTTTATATATGAATATGTTACAGATAGACAACTAATAACCAAAACTGTAATAAATACATTTAAAAATACATATAAAATTGAAAGATGAGAAGATACAACACCAGTTAAAAATCCTATAATTAAACCATAAACCAATGCAATTAAAATAGCTATAATTGTTGGAAAGATAGTAACCATAAATAAAGATAAGAGTTTATAATTTTTTGTAAAAGCCAAAGCATCTAAAAGAGTCATCTTTTCATCTATTGCAGTAGCTGGAAGAACCATAGAAAATCTACTAAAAGCTATCATTGTTAATAAAGTAGATAAAAAGTAAGAAATAACTCCTACTAAAAATTTATTTTGAGTAAACTGCTCTGTTACTATACTTATTAAAAGAAAAATAGCAATTAAAATCCCAAAAATCAATCCAGTTAAAAGTCCAATCCACACTGATTTTAGGAAAAACTTGAGTAATGTTTGTGTTGGCATAATTGCCTCTAAAGATGAAATATCATCTTTTATTAAAATAATTCTATGAACAGAAACTGCCATAACAATATTTAAAATTATAGATAATATAATAAAAGAAATGAATATAAATTTATTATCTTCAAAATTGATTTTTTCTCCGTTACTTAAAAAACTACTAGGAAGAAATATATCTATACCAACTAAAACTAAAGTAGGGATAAGTAGAGCTTTAAATAGAGCATTTTTATTTTCAATTATAGATTTTAAGGCTTCATTCATTAATTTACCATACATATTATCAACCTTTTTTTATTAATTTTTAATTTTTTATTGCTAATATCTGGCTTTCATTATTTAATAGCTCATTAAACTTTTGTAAAAACTTAGCAAAATTTAGTCTTATAGCTCCAGTATATGAAGTGTTTAGTCGAATGTTAGCATCGTAAGCTGTCAAAACAACAGTATCATCTTCTGCATAAGCTGTCTTTTCTAAACTATCATATTTAAGATGTGTATTATTTTGTTCCCCAATATAAGGTACTCCAGTAAAAACTTGTATCATAGCTGCTCCCATTATTTTCCCAAAAGTAGCAGTATCTTCCGCTACATAAGTTGAAACTATATTTATAGGTTTTATGACTTGATTAGTATCAGAAACATTGTATGTTGCATTTATTGTTGTTGATATACCTTCTTTTTTAAGTTCTCTTTTAAAATCCATATCTATATCTATTTTATAAAACTTTTGATTTAAAGGATTGTTTATATAAAACTTATTTATATTAGTTAATAAATGAGTTTTAATCTCTTCTTCATCAATCAAAACAAAATACATATATTTATTATTTAAAGCATCTCCAGTTAATTTTACATTTGATACTTGTATATTTATATCTTTTTGTTTAATGTCTTGAACTGTTTCTTTATGTAAAGAAAAATTCTTTGGTGGTAATTTACCAGAACATCCGCTAAATAAATATATTGTAGTTAATGCAACAACAATTATTTTAACTATTTTAATCATCTATGTTTTCCCCCCTTGTGTTTTTTATGAAACTAATTATTAGTTACTTAAAAAACTATATCAAAAAGATGTCACATTTTCGTCACATTTATTGATTTTATAAAATTATTTAATATCTATTTCTTTAGAGGAAATTTCATAGTATTTTCTAAATCTTCAATTAAAACTTTAAAAAACTTATTTATATCCATTTTTTCATCTTTATAAAAAGTTTTAAAAGAGTTTGAATTAGAGTAACTATCTAAAACAAATAAGTTTTGATAAATAAGATTTATATCTTCAAATAAAGAAGCTTGTAGATAAATAGTATTATTCGTACAGTTATACTCTTTTATAGTTATAGTTAATTTTTTTGTTGCTTGATTATTATTGACTATTATATTTTTATCTTCAAATAGTTGTATTAGATTTGGTAGTTTATTTTTAATCTTATTAAAATAGATTTTATTTAAAGATTTACAACTTTCATTAGAGATTAAAGGTTCACTAAATGTAAATACTGGTGACATTCCTGTTCCATTTCCCCAATTTACATAGTGTACATTTGTTCTTTGTGCATTTATGATTTTAGTATCAGTTTGTTCAATAACAACAGATAACTCATTTAAAGTTTTATAACTCTCTTTTTGTGATGTATTATCTATTTTATAATTATGATAACAACCAGTTAAAAGAGAAGTTATAAATAAAAAAAATATTTTTATTATAAAATTATTCATTTTATGTTTTTCCCATTGTGCATCGTAGCTTATATAGTAAACATATAAAACTAACGAAACAATTGTATCGAGAATTAGTCACATTTTTGTTACAATTTATCTATATCTTAATCTTTTCAATCTAGTCTTATAAGATGATTTATAAAACTCTTTTGCATTTTTACTTAAAAATGATTTATCAATCAACTCTTCAACTTTATAGTAGCTCTCTTCAATAAATTTCATAATTTTATTAAATCTAATCTCTTTTAAATCAATATAGTTAGCAAATGTTTTAAAATCATCATAAGTATAGTATCCGTATTTTTCATATGTAGGAGTATATTCATCTAATAAATCTAATGCCATATCCCCATATTTTTCATTTATATGAAATCTTGTATTTAATAAATCATAATTTGGAGATAAGAAATATTCATTTGAGTATGGTTTGCTATATAAAGAGAAATTTTTTAAATGGGCATCACCATTGCATATTAGATAGTTTAAAATAACTCTTTTAAAAAAATCTTCTAAGCAAACTACACTTGAAGCTACATATTTTTTTATCATTTTTGCACAATCAAGATAACTACAAGCATCATATTTATAGTTTTCTCCATGAGATGATGGAGATATTTGCATAATTCCTGCAAAATCTTCTTGATCAAATTTTAAGGAAGAAATATCATCATAATCAAATCTTTTAGTAATATATGCAAGTTCACCATCACTAAACTCTATTAATCCACAATTTGCGGTTGGAATTTTAAATATCTGTTTTGATATAAGCATTGAAAGATGTTCATTTGCAACAATATCTTTCTCATTTTTAATATATCCATCTCCACTAGAAATTGGTTTTAAAATATATTTTCCATTTATTGCAGTTGGAACTAAATCTTTTTTTTCAAAAGTCAAAGAGATTTTATCTTGAACTCCTGAAATTGACATTCTAGGTGATAGTTCAGCTCTTTTTTTAGTAAATTCAACTTTATTAAAATTTAAAGGATTTGGTACGGTTCCATCAAAAAGTTCTTTTATACATTTTGAACAATAACTATTTTTAAGTTTTTTATTTGTTGCTAAACAAGCTAAGCAAATATTATTTTCCATCTTTTGTCTCATCTTTTTGGATTGTTATAGAGCCTATTGTATTCTCTTTTGTTGTAAGAATTAGTCTTGAAAAATCGTCATCTTTATCAATTCTTAACTCTTTGCATTGAATATCTTTTAATTTACCTTCAGCTAGCAAGTTATAAAAAAAAGGAAATAAAAAAGGTGATTTAAACTCCTCTTCTTGTAGTGGTAAAGTTAAACTAATAGCTTTTTTATTTGGCATTTTTAAATACTCTTTATCATAAACAAAAATATACTCTTTTTCATTTATTTTTGTTAGTATTCCTGCAAAGATACTATTTCTAAAAACTTTTGCTCTTTGCATTATTTATTTACTACTTCAATATTTATTTGCATACCAAGTGCATCTAAAAGCTTTTCAACGGTTTTTATAGTTGGATTTGCTTTTCCATTTTCAATATCTGAAATTGACGCATAATTTACACCTGAATAATCTTGTAAATCTTTTAATTCAAGATTTAACTCTTGTCTTCTTTTTTTTATGATTTTACCTATTTTAATATTTGTTAATTCCATTTTTTACCTTAATTTAATAACTATATTTAGTATATAAGTTAAATATAGCTAATTATATACTTTTATAGTTATATATAACTTAATGTTTAGCATATAAGTTAAATACAACCTATAATAAAAACTAGTGATTGAAAAATTATCAAATATTTAGCATATAAACTAAAAATATATTGATATATTATAATTTATATCATTTAAGGCATAATTATAAAATACAAATAAAACAGACAAATAGAGGAATATTGAAAAAAACACTACTGATTTTTATGCTATTTTTATCATATTTAAGTGCCACTAATATTGATATTGATAAATCTTCAAATATAGATATTTTAGGCTCTTCAGAGATATTTATCGACTATTCAAAAAAATTAACAATTGATAAAATAATAGAAAATAAAGTTAGTTTTTCAAAAATAGACTCCTCAACTAAAAAATTTGGTTATTCACCAGATTTTAAAGTATGGATTAAATTTACACTTCACAATATAGAAAATGAAGCTATTTTAAAAATAATAGAGTTTGATAATCCTTTAGTAACAAATATTAACTTTTATGAAAACAATAATTTAAAAGAGAGCGAAGGATTACTAAATAAAAGTATAGAAAGAAAATCTGTAAACCCAGTTTTTCATATAAAATTAGAAAAAGATGAGACAAAAACTTACTATATTGAAGCTTCATCAAAAAAAACCTCTTTATCTATAAAATTAAATATTTATTCTTATGAAGCTTTTTACAAACAAGAGATAATTCAACAAATAATTCTAAGCCTCTTTTTTGGTGGAATGATAGTATTAGCACTATATAATTTATCAATATATTTCATGATAAAAGATATTAGTTATTTTTATTATGTTGGATATATTATCACTTTAGTATTCCATCATTTGCTTTATGTTGGATTTGCAAATTTATATCTATTTGACTCAGCTTTTATGGAATATGTTGTTAGCTATGCAGCAATTTTTATAGCACTTCCAGTTTTATTTTTAGCACTTTTTTCAAAATCATTTCTTCAAATAAATCAATATCCAAAAATTAATTTTATATTAAATATATTAATTGCTCTATTAGTTTCATCTGTGATATTGTTTATATTTACAAACTACCTTGAACCATATAGAAATGTGATATCTATATTGGTTATGCTATATCTATTTTTTATAACTTTTTATGCTTTTTTAAAGAGAAATGAACAAGCAAAATTAATATTATTTGGATGGACAGCAATACTTTTTGCTGGTTCTTTAATGTATTTATCAAGCTCTGGAATAATAGAAGATGATTTATCATCTTATTATATTATTGAAATAGCTTTTATATTAGAAGCTTTAGTATTCTCTATTGCTTTAGCAAATAGAATAAAAAGATTACAAGATGAAAAAGAAAAAATGCAGCTAAGTTTGATTACTGAACAAAAAGAGAATGAAGCTAGATTAAATAAAATAGTTAGTAATAAAACAAATAACTTAATAATAGCACTCGAAGAAAAAGAGATTTTACTAAAAGAGCTAAACCATAGAGTAAAAAATAATATGCAAACTATAATATCTTTAATTAGATTGCAAAATGACGAAATTAATGATTCTAAAATAAATATACTTTTAACAACAATTCAAAATAGAATTAGTGCAATGAGTCATTTACATGAGCTTCTTTATCAAAAAGATACTATTACATTTGTTGATGCTAATGAATATTTTGAGAAGATAATATCTGAAATAAAACAAAGCTTTGAGCATGATATTGATGTTATATATGATATAAATTGTAATTTAAGCTCTGAATCAGCTATTTACTGTGGATTAATATTAAATGAGTTACTAACAAATAGCTTTAAACATGCTTTTGATGAAAATAAATCAGGAATTGTAAATATATCTTTTTTGGTAAAAATAAAGAGTATAAGCTTATTTATAGTGATAATGGAAAAGGATATAATCCAAATATTAAAAAAAGTTCTTTAGGGCTTACTTTAATTGAAACTCTAGCAAAAAAACAACTTAAAGCAGAAATGAATATTAGTACCAATGAAGGTGTAAAAGTAAAATTAAGGTGGAAAGAGTAGCTTTTGTGACAAAAATGTGATTAAATTATTATATGATAATATTTAAAATTAAAAGATGAGAAATATGATAAAAATTTTAATTGTTGAAGATGAGACAATTGTTGCACTTGATACACAAAGTACTTTAATAAAACTAGGTTATGAAGTTACAGATATTGTAACAACTTATGAAGAAGCCTTATTATCTTTTTCAAAAAATAAGCCAGATATTATATTAATGGATATTTTTCTAAAAAATAGTCTTAATGGTATTGATATTGCAAAAAGATAATTGAAAATAGTAACACTGCTATTATATTTATGAGTGCATATTGTGATGATGAAACTCTTGATAAAGCTGCGAAAATTGAACCATTTGCTTATTTAGTAAAACCATTTAATCGCAATGACTTAAAAAGCAGTATGAATATTGCTACTTATAAATTACAAAAAGAAGTGAAAAAATAGATGAAAATGGAAAATATAAATTATCTCACGAATATTATTACTCTCTTGAACCATATTTAAAAGTTTATTTTAAAAATCAAGAAATTGATTTAACAAAAAATGAGAGGCTTTTTTTAGAAATATTAATCAAAGCAAAGGGTGAAGTAGTAAGATTTTCTGAGATAGAAAACTTTATTTGGTTTGATAAACAGATATCTGATAGTACTTTAAGAACTTTAATGCATAGAACAACAAGTAAATTTAATCATAAGATAATTAAATCTGTTAGTTCAATAGGATACAAAATAAATTTTAGTTAGAAATTTTATAATATTACGGTTAGCTTTTTTTAAATATTTTTAAATAAAAACATAAATCTCTTTTTAGAGCTTAATATTAAGTGTTTATAAAGAAAAATTAACTAAAATATTGGCTTTTAATCCATATAAGGAAAATATTATGAGACACTTCTTAAGTTTATTAGACTTCTCAAAAGATGAAATTTTAGAAATTCTTCAATTATCAAAACAGATTAAAGATGAGACAAAAAAAAGAGTTTTTAAAGAGTATATGCCTAAAAAAGTTTTAGGTATGATTTTTGAAAAAAGCTCTACAAGAACTAGAGTATCTTTTGAAACTGGTATATATCAACTAGGTGGTGTTGGGCTTTTTCTTTCATCAAATGATATTCAGCTTGGTCGTGGTGAACCTATGAAAGATACTGCTAGAGTAATCTCTAGAATGGTTGATATGGTAATGATTAGAACTTTTGAGCAAGAAAAACTTGAAGAGTTTGCTTCATACTCAAAAGTTCCTGTTATAAATGGACTTACAGATAAATATCACCCTATACAGTTAATGGCTGACTATCTTACAATTATGGAAGAAGGACTTGATAAAAATTTAGTTGTAGCATATATTGGAGATGGAAACAATATGGCACATTCATGGCTAAATTTAGCAGCAAAACTTGGATTTGAGCTTAGAATTGCTACTCCAAAAGATTATCAAGTAGATAGCAAAGTTTTACAAACTGCTTTAGAAGAAGCCAAAAAAAGTGGTGCAAAAATTACAACTTCTTTTGACCCTAAAGAGGCTATAAAAGACTCAACTGTTGTTACAACTGATACTTGGATATCTATGGGACAAGAGTCAGAAAAAGAGAAAAGAGTAAAAGATTTTTCTGGATATATGGTTGATGAAGATATGATGAAATTAGCAAAAGAAAATGCAATATTTCTACACTGTTTACCTGCATATAGAGATTATGAAGTTAGTGAAGCTGTATTAGAAGGAAGCCAAAGTAGAATTTTTGAAGAGGCTGAAAATAGACTTCATGCACAAAAAGGTATTATGGTTTGGCTTGATAAAAAAAGAGATGAGAAATAGATGATAGATTATGAAAAATTTGTAAAATACTCAAAACCAGGTCCTAGATATACTTCATATCCAACAGCACCTGAGTTTAGTGAAAATTTTAAAGAAGAAGATTTAAAAGATTTTTATAAGAAACAAGATAAAAATAGAGCTTTGTCTTTATATATTCATCTTCCTTTTTGTAGAAGTGCATGTTATTTTTGTGGTTGTAATACTATTTTTACTTCAAAAGAAGATAAAAAAACAAGATATATTGAGTATTTAAAAAAAGAGTTAAATATATTAAAAAATCACTTAGATACATCTAGAGTTGTAACACAAATGCACTTTGGTGGAGGAACTCCTACATATTTTTCACCGCAACAACTAGAAGATGTTATAAAATCTATAAAAACTATTTTTCCAAATTTTAGCAGTGATGCTGAAATATCTTGCGAAGTTGATCCTAGATACTTTACAAAAGAGCATATGGATGTATTAAAAGCTGGTGGTTTTAATCGTCTTAGTTTTGGAGTTCAAGATTTAGATGAAACTGTTCAAAAAACGATTCACAGAATTCAACCTTTTGAACTAACTTTAAATGTAATAAATATAGCAAGAGATGCTGGTATTAAATCTATAAATACAGATTTAATCTATGGTTTGCCTCACCAAACAAAAGAGAGTTTCAAAAAAACTTTAGAGAAAATGCTAACACTAAATGTAGATAGATTTGCAGTATTCAACTATGCACATGTTCCTTGGCTTATGAAAACTATGAGAAAATTTGATGAAACAACCTTTCCAACTCCAAACATAAAACTTGAGATGCTAAAAGATACAATAGACTTTTTTACATCAAATGGCTACGAAATGGTTGGAATGGATCACTTTGCAAAACCAGAAGATGAACTATTTAAAGCGATAAAAAAAGGTGAATTACATAGAAATTTCCAAGGTTATACAACAAAAGGTGGAGCAGATTTAATAGGAATTGGTGTTACGTCTATAGGAAATGGTGTTGATTATTATGCACAAAATTTTAAAGATTTAAACGAATGGGAAGAAGCTATTGATAATGGAAATCTACCTGTATTTAAAGGTTATAGACTAAGTGATGACGATATTCTTAGACAATATGTAATTATGGAACTTATGAGTAATTTCTCTTTAAATATAAAAAAAGTTGAAGAGGAGTTTAAAATAGATTTTAAAGATTATTTTAGCGATGCACTAGAATCTTTAAAAGAGTTTGAAGATGCAGAGCTTCTTAAAATATATGCTGATAGAATTGAAGTTTCTCAAACAGGAACTATGTTAATTAGAAATATATGTATGCCTTTTGATGCTTATTTAAATAAAATTCCAGAAGATAAAAGAAGATTTTCTAAAACAATTTAAATTATTTTAATAAATTAATGGGCTTTTTTGTCCATTTTTTTAAGCAAACTTTTAATAAAAATTAAGTTTAATCTTACTACACAATTTCAATGGTGCTTATAGCACCATAACATATAGGGGAAAATATGGGGAAAGCGTCTTTTAGTGTAGGAAAATTAACACAACACTCACAATCGCACATAAATAGAGAAAATGGTTTAAACTATGCTGTAGTTGAAAATTCAAGAGCTAATAGTTTTAATAAATATTATGAATATGATGAATTTTTACAAAAAGCTCAAGATAGATATAAAGAAAAAGTAAAACAAAATATGCAAAATAGTGCTATTGTCAATATATTTCAAGAGGCTATTATTGCAATAGATGGACATCATACATCAGAAGATATTTTAGATCTATTTTTTGAATTAAAACAAAAATATGGTGGACATGAGTTAATATCTCTTACAATTCATAAAGATGAAGGCTATTTCACAAAAAATAATCAAAATTTTTATCCACACAAAAACATATTAAAAAAAGAAGATAACAACTGGTATATAACTCAAGATGGTTTAAATGGTAAAAAACCAGAAGATTTCTCACAAAAAGTAGACATTTCGGAATTTTCTACAGTTTTAACTCCTCATGCACACGCTATTTTTTCAATGTTTGACTTCTCTCTTGGAAGAAATGCAAGAATGCAAAAAAAAGATATGATGGAGAGATTAAGGTTTGTAGCAACTTTGTTAAAAATGGATTACTCTTTACAAAAAATTAATAAAATTTCAAATAATGATACAAATCTTGATTTAAAAGATAGTGAAGAAATAGATTTAAATAGTCAAATGACAATTAAAAACTCTTATTTAATAGAGATAAATACTCAATTAAGAGCAAAAGAACTAGAATTAGAAGAGGTAATTTCAAAGTTAAGAGTAAAACAATCTATGTTAAATGATATTTTAATCAAAATCTCTCAAAAAGAGACTATTTTAGATGAATTAAATACTGAAATGTTTATGAAAGAGGAAGATTTGGAGAATCTTTCAAATATTATATCTATGAAAAATACAACTATAAATAATCTAAATCTAACAATAAAACAAAAAGAGTTTAAAATAGATGAACTAGATAGTAAAATCTATGGGATAAGTCAAACAATGGCTATCTAAAATTAAAATATATTTTTTTATTGAAACTTGAAATTAGCAATTATCAGATTGCTATAAATCTTCTCTTTTACTTATACTTTTACTATCTTATTTTAAGGAGAGAAAAATGGATAGAAAAGTATCAAATATTTTACCTCCAATAATAGCTGGGTTAATTTCAGTTATTGTTAATTATGGTGGAACTTTTATTTTAATATTTCAAGCAGCACAAATGGCAGGATTAAATCCTGAACAAACTGCTTCTTGGGTTTGGTCTATCTCTATTGGTGTTGGAATTACTGGAATAATATTAAGTTGGTACACAAAAGAACCAATAATAACTGCTTGGAGTACTCCAGCAGCTGCATTTTTAGTAACTGCTATTGCAACTATTTCTTACTCTGAAGTTATAGCAGCATATATATTATCTGCTTTTGCTTTTTTTATTTTAGGTTTGTCTGGATATTTTGGAAAATTAATTCGTCTCATTCCATCTGGAATTGCATCTGGTTTATTAGCTGGAATATTGCTACAATTTGGAATTTCTGCTTTTACAAATATGACAATTAGCCCTATTTTAGCAATTTCACTATTTTTTATTTATCTTATTACAAAAAGATTTTCTGCTAGATATGCTATTGTTACTGTTTTAATATTTGGATTTATAATATTAACTATACAATCCCAAATTAACTTTTCTAATCTTGAATTAAAACTAGCATATCCTATCTTTACAGAACCTACTTTTTCACTCAATTCAACACTAAGTATTGCTTTACCACTATTTTTGATAACATTAACTGGACAATATATGCCTGGACTTTTAATACTTAAAAATGATGGTTTCAAAACAGAAGCAAAACCTATTTTAGCAGTTACTGGATTTGGTTCTATTTTAATGGCTCCTTTTGGTTCTCATGCTTTTTGTTTATCTTCAATAACATCTGCAATTTGTACAGGAAAAGAGTCTCATGAAAATCCTAAAAAAAGATACATAGCTGGTATTGCAGCAGGAATATTTTATATCTTAGTTGGTATTTTTGGAGTTACTCTTGCAAGTTTATTTGCTGCTTTTCCAGCAACATTTATTAGCTCTTTAGCTGGACTTGCTCTATTAAGTACAATAGCAACAAGTCTTACAAATGCAATGAGTGATTTAAATAGTAGAGAAGCTGCAGTTATAACATTTTTAGCAACAGCAGCAAATATAAATTTATTTGGAATTGGCGGTGCATTTTGGGGATTAGTTTTAGGTCTAATTTCATACTTTGTATTAAATTGGAGATTATCAAATAAGTAGAAGATATAAAAATATCCAAAAATATAAATATTTATATTTTGGATATTTACATAAACTATTTTTTATAAATTTCCATAACTTTTATAGTCTCATTATCTATTTGTGAATTTCTATTTTTTAATTTCTCTAAGAATTTATTTTTTCTCTCTTCATTTAAGTTTTGCCCTACTTTTATTTTACAACTTTGAGTTTCAATATTTAACTCAATAATTGCCGTTTTATCAAGCATTTTTGTGTACATTGCTTTATTATAAGCAATTTCTTCAAAACTATCTTCGTTTTGAAACTTTTTCATCAAAGCATTTAAAATATCAGCTTTTTTATCTTTATCTTCTATAAAACTCAATTTTCCCTCAAGCAATACTGAAGCAAAAAACTGAGTTGCAGGACAAGCTGCCATTGTATCACTAAAATATGAAGGTATAAATGAGTAAGGTTTTACTACTAAAAAAGCTGCATTTGGATTTGATTTTATGGCTTCAATCTTTTTTCCTTCTTTTGCCCCATGAAAATATATTGCATTTTTATATTGTACAAAATTCAAAGCTACGACATAAGGTTTTCCCTCACTTATAAGACTTAAAGTTCCATATTCACAAACTTGAAGTATTTCATCTATACTATTTTTATCATTTATATTAAATTCATCTCTTCTCATTTTTTATCCTATATTTTATGATAGTTTATAAGAATTTCTTCAAATCTTTTAAAACCTTCTTTTATCTCTTTTTTGAAATAATTATTGGTGGTAAAAATCTAATGATATTTTTTCCTGATTTTAAAACTAAAACACCATTTTTAAGTGCAAGATTTACTATATTACTTAAATCATTTTCATTTTTTAAAACAAGACCTTGCATAAATCCCCAACCATTTTTTTGTAAAAAGATATTTGGATATTTATCTGTAAAATATTGTAAACAACTGTTAAAATATTTTATATTTTCACTAAGTTTTCCACTATTTGAATATTTTTCTAAAATCTTTAGAACAGCCTTACAAACTGTTGTTGAAAGATGATTTCCACCAAAAGTTGAACCGTGATCACCAAAAGTAAAGATATCTTTCAAACTTGTCATCATAACACCTATTGGAATACCACTTGCTAAACCTTTTGCTAAAGTTACAATATCAGGTTTTATTCCAAAATATTGAGAAATCAAAAAATTCCCACTTCTATAAACTCCTGTTTGAACTTCATCTATTATCAAAAGTAACTTCTTCTCTTTTAAAATTCTTTCAAGTCTTTGTACTTGAAAAATATCTTGCATAAAAATACCACCCTCACCTTGAATCAACTCTAACATAACACCAACAGTTGTATCATCAATCATAGAAATAGCTTCATTTATATCATTTGCATAAACAAATCCATCAGGATATGGAGCAAAATATTTGTGTTTATCTTCTTGTGCTGTTGCTTTTAAAGTTGCTATTGTTCTTCCATGAAAAGAGTTTTTTATAGTAATAATCTTATATTTAGGTGTTTTAAATGTAACATTTCCATATTTTCTAGCAAGTTTTATAGCAGTTTCATTTGCTTCTGCTCCACTGTTACAAAAAAAACATTGCATATCATAAGTGCTTAATTCAACTATTTTTTTTGCACACTCTTCTTGCGGTTTTATACGATATATATTTGAACTGTGTAAAATTTTTTTTGCTTGTTTTTCTATTGTTTTTGCTACTTTTTTATTTGCATAACCTAAACTATTTACTCCAACTCCTGAAGCAAAATCTATATAATCTTTTTTATTCTCATCAAATAACAGAGATTTTTTACCTTTTATAAATGCAATATCTAATCGATTATATAAAGGTAATATATATTTATTCATAACTTTCCTTTTTTATGTATGATAAAAGCTAAATTGATTATCTTCATCTCCTAGCTCATATCTTTTTGTTAAAGAGTTTTTAAATTGATGCCCTAAATCTTCACAAGCTAATGCTTCTTTTGTGAGATTTATATCAATTTTTGGCTCAACAATAATTTGATTTAATTTTTCAATATTTAAATTAGGGTTTGTCCTTTGCTCTAAAATAACATCATCATTGTGTGAAATTTGTCCCTCTTTTAAAACTTTTGCGTAAAATCCTGTCAAACCTGTTTCAAAAATAAATTTCGTCATACTGTTTTTTAAACTATTTGCACTAAGTTTCCAACAAGGTTGCCTTGGTTGTGTTATTTGTACTTTTGCTTGACCAATTTTTAAGATATCTCCAACACAAATATCTTTTTCACAAATCTTATCAAGTATTAAGTTTTCTCCAAAAAACGCCATATTTGCCATATCAAAACTATTATCAAAAGAAGAGTTTATTTTTTCATAAGTTATACTTGAAAATAAAAATAATGCTTTATTAACTCCACCATGATGGACTAAATCTGCTTGGAAATCATCAACAAATCCAGTTTTTGTTAAATAAGCTTTTGAAACTGGATATTTTTTGATACCTGAAATCAACTCTTGCCTCTTTTGGTTTTCAAGTTTTGTTACAGTTATATTTCCAACTTTTATATATAATACATTTGATATTTTTGTAGCCATTTTCTATACTCCAATTTTATATATTAAAAGTATAGAAAAATGAAGGAGTTTTTACAATCTGTTAATTGCTATTTTAATTTTAAAATTAAAAAAGAAAAATTTTGAATAATTAGATTAAAATTATAATGAAATATTTTATAGATTAAATGTTTAATAAATTGAGACCAAAGTCCCAATTTAAAATAATATTATAAAAGTTCTTTTACTAAATCAGCAGATGATTTTGAAGATAGTAAAATTGGTGCTACATCAAATACTGTTTTAGCTCCAAAATCACCTTTTAAAGACATTCTATACGTAGCTCTAGCATATGCTACAAGTACACTTGCAGTAAACTCTGGATTGCTATCAAGTTTTAAAGCATATTCAATTACTTGATTTACACCTTCGCTTGATTTTCCACTTCTTATTACAAATCCACCATGAGGCATAGTATTGTGATTTTTATCAAACTCTTCTTGGCTTATAAAATTTACTGTTGTATCATAAGGCTCAAAGTAGTTTGGCATTGTTTTTATCTCATTTTCTACTTTTTTAGCATCTGCACCATCCTTTAAAACCACAAAACACTCTCTAGAATGTTTTTCTTTTGTAGTTAAAGTAGGTCTTGCACCACTTCTTACTTTTTCAATAGCACTATTTGAAGGAATTGTATATTGAACTCCATTTTTTACACCCTCAACTCTTCTTATTGCATCTGAGTGTCCTTGACTTAATCCTTTTCCCCAAAATGTATAAGTATCTCCATCTGGAAGTAAAGCTTCTCCATATATTCTATTTATTGAAAACATTCCTGGATCCCAACCAACAGAAATCATTCCTATTTTTTTATTTTTTTGGCAAGCTTTATCAACACTTGCAAAATATGTTGGAATTTCAGCATGATTATCATAACTATCTACTATATGAAAATGCTCCGCAAATTTTGGTCCTTGAATAGGTAAATCATCTTTTGAACCACCACATAAAATTAAAACATCAACTTTATCTTTGAAATCTAAAATATTTTCTAAGGAAAATACAGGAGTGTTTATTGTAGTTACACTTTTTGGGTCTCTTCTTGAAAAAACCGCTACTAAACTCATATCAGGATTTTTTGAAATAGAAAGCTCAACACCTCTTCCTAAATTTCCATATCCAACAATTGCAACTTTAATCTGATTATTCATGCTAAACGCTCCTTTTGAAGTAGTAAGTTTTTTTGGTATGTAAGATATAACAAAAAAATTTCGGCAATATTTTACTATTAAAAAACTTAATAAAATAGTTAGTAGTGTTGTTGTAGAATGACGATTGTCCAATTTTAGGAGTAAAAATGCATATAATAGAGTTCGAAAATATAGATGTTGGATATGATGAAAAAGTTGTTTTAAAAGATATAAATTTGAAAATTAAAAGTGGTGAACACTTTGCAATTTTAGGTGCAAATGGAAGTGGAAAATCAACTTTAATGAAACTAATACAGTCTCAAATTCATCCAAGACAGACAAAAAATTTCAAAAAAGAGATTTTTGGGAAAAGTAGATACTCCATTTTTGAATTAAAAAAAGAGTTAGGAGTAATAACAAATGACTTACACAACTATTTTGAAAAAGAAGGTCGATATTTAAGTGGTTTTGAGGTAGTTTTAAGTGGATATTATAGCTCAATAGGAATATTTACTCATCAAGATTTTACAAAAGAGCAGATAAAAAAAGCTCTTGAAGTTATGGATTTTTTAGAAATTATTGATTTAAAAGATAAAAAAGTATCATCTATGAGTACAGGGCAACTTCGAAAATGTATAGTTGCTCGTGCTTTAATACACGATCCAAAAGCTTTTGTACTAGATGAACCAACAGTTGGGCTTGATATAAAAGCACAAATAAATTTTATAAAACTACTACAAAAAATATCACTAAAATCAACAATTATTTTAGTAACTCATCATTTAGAAGAGATATTTCCAGAGATAAAAAATGTAGCTCTTATTTATAACAACACAATTTTTAAAATTGGTAAAAAAGAGGATATTTTAAATAGTGAAAATTTAAGCACAATTTTTGATATAAAAATTGAAGTTAAAGAGAAAAATAAAAGATATTACATTGAAACTGTTTTATAATAAATTTATTTATCATTGTGATATAATCTATAAAAAATATAAACAAAAGGAAAAAGAAAAATGAAAGCAGTAAAAATAATCTCTTATTTAATACTTTCACTAATATTTTTATATATTTTAAGTGGTTTTTTTCTTCTTCCTTATATCACAAAAAAAGAGATTGTAAAAAATTTAGATGAAATCTTAATTACAAAAACAAAAATAGAAAAAATATACTTTAATCCTCTGACTTTAAACTTAGAGTTAAAGAATTTTTCACTTATAGATGAAAAAGAGCAAGAAGTTGTAGGTTTAAAAAATTTATTTATTGATTTTAGAGCTTTAAAATCAATAGAAAAGAAGCATTTTCATATAAAAAATATTTTACTTGAAGGTATTTATCTAAATATAATAGAAGAAGAAAAAGGAGTTTTTAACCTAGCAAGTTTACTAAAACCAACACAAACAAAAGAAGAAGAGACAAATCAAAAAGAGAAAACAAAACTTATTGATTTTTTAGTTTCTAAAATTGTTTTAAAAGATACAAATATAGATTTTACAAGTTTTACAGATAAAAAAAAGTATAACTTGCATCTAAAAGATATAAACTATACAATATATGATTTTGGAACATTTAAGAACTCTTTATCTTCAAACAACTTACAATTTAAATTAAATGAAAATACAGATGTAAAAATTTCTGGCGGTCTAAAAATTGAGCCATTTATTGCTTATGGTAAAATTACTATCTCAAATTTAAAAATCAAAGAGCTTTTAGATTTTGATAAATCTCTTTTTAATTTTGAATTAAACCCTGAAGCAAATATAAATCTTGCTTTAAATTACAATATAGATACTACAAATGATTTGAATATATTTTTAAATAGTGAAATTTTTGAGATAAATGATTTAAAATTAAATCAAAATCAAAAAGAGATAGCAAGATTAAACAAACTAGATTTAAAATATTTTTCATTTGATTTAAATAATCAGGAGTTAAATTTTAAAGACTTAACAATAAATGATTTATATGCAAATATGATTTTAGATAAAGGTGGAGTTAATTTTGCAAATCTTTTAAAAGAGCAAAAAGCTCAAAAAGAGATAAAAAGTAGTAATCAAGAAAATAATGAAAATAATTTAAATAATAAACCATGGAAAATAAATTTAGAAAATATTAATCTAAATGCAAATTTTGATTTTCATGATATTTTAAATAATTCAAAACTAAATATTAAAGATATAAAAGCAAAAACTGCAAATATAAATATAGTAGATGATAAGATAAATATTAAAGGTGCTAATTTAGTAACTTTAGATACAAAATATATTGATAATAACAATAAATTAAATATAAGCTCGAGCAAAACAGATTTAACTCATGATGATATTTTTATAAATGGTTCAAAAGTTGAAATATTAAATTCGGCTTTAAAAAAAGATAAAATAACATTTGAAGATCAAAAATTGAAACTTAAAATAACTACAAATAATCTTGGTTTAGAACTATCAAAACTATCTATTTTTGATGAAATATCTTTTGATTTATCAAATCTAAAACTAAATAATTTTATTTTAGAAGATAAAAACAGTAATATCTCTTTATCTTCAAAAAATAGTAACCTTAAAGTAAATAACTTTTTATTAGATAAACAGAATAATATCTCTATAAACAAAAGTGAACTTTATGACACAAACATTAATTTTTTTGATTCAAATAGCTCTTTTGATATAAATACAAAAAAAACAAATTTAAAAATCTCAAACTTTAACTTAAAAAAAGATGTAGTAACTATTGGTCAAATATTATTGAAAGAGCCTAAAATAGATATTATAAATATGGAAAGTAAGTTAAAAATTGAGGCTAAAGATATAAATCTTGATTTAAATAAACTAGTTAATAAAGAGAATTTATTTAAAATAGAGAAAACAAATTTAAACAACCCTCATATTTCTATAATCTTACCAAAAAGTATTCAAACAAAAGATGAAATAGAAAAAAATGATATCAAAAAAGAAGAGATTGATAAAAAAGTTGAAAACAAAAAAACAAAAAGAGTAAATTTTGGTCCAATTAATATAAAGAATATGACTTTGGATTTTGAAGATAAAAATCTTCCAATTCCTTTTAAAACGACAATTTCAAAACTAACTGGAGAAGTTTCAGCAGTAAAAAATAGAGCAAATAGTACTTCTAATCTTGAGATAAATGGGGTTGTAGATAATTATGGAGTTGCTAAAATAACAGGAATTGTAAATCCAAATAATATAAAACTTCTAACAGATGTAAATATGAAGTTTAAAAATATATCTATGAAAAATTTTACACCATATACAGCAAAGTTTGTTGGTAGAGCAATTAAAGATGGTAAATTAGAACTCGATTTAAACTACAATATAAGTGAATCTAACCTAAAAGCAAAAAATAGTATTATCATTAAAAAACTAGAGTTAGGAGAGAAGATAGAGAGTAAAGATGCAGTATCTTTACCTTTAGATTTAGCAATTACTCTTTTAGAGGATAGCTCAAATACTATTGATTTAAATCTTCCTGTTTATGGAAATGTAGATGATCCAGAGTTTTCTATTGCAGCAATAGTTTGGAAAGCATTTATAAATCTTATTACAAAGGCTATAACAGCACCATTTTCACTTATTGGAAGCTTATTTAATTTTAGTGAAGATGAGATAAATAGCGTAGATTTTAATTTAAAAGAGAGCGAAATAACACCTATTCAAAAAGAGACGTTAGACAAAATAGCTCTTATTTTAAATAGTAAAAAAGAGTTTGCAATTAGTTTTTCTCCATCTTTTGATGAAAAAAATGAAAAAGAAAAAATTGCAAATCAAAGAGCATTAAATATTCAAAAATATTTAATTGAAGATAAATCAATAGATAAAAAACAGGTTATATTAGAAAAGGAAATTAAAAAAACATCATCAAATATTGATTTAAATTTAAAAGAGATAAAAAAATAATCTAAAAGCGAAAATTAAGTCAATATTGTTTATATTTCTAGTTATTAAAATTTTATTAAAGGAAAAAATTGGATCCTGATATACAATCCTATATTATGCTTTTTGTTGCACTAATTTTAGTGCTTTTAAATGGTTTTTTCGTTCTTTCTGAATTTGCAATTGTCAAAGTAAGAAAAACAAAATTAGAAGAGTTTTTAAAACAGGGTAAAAGCGGTGCTTCTTTGGCACTAAAAATGTCCAATTCTCTTGATACTTATTTAAGCGCAACTCAACTTGGAATTACTTTTTCTTCTCTTGCTCTTGGTTGGATTGGAGAACCTGCTCTTGCTAAACTTATAGAGACTAATTTTAGTTATTTAGCAAATAATCCTGTTTTATTGCATACTATTAGTTTTATCATAGCGTTTTCTATAGTAACATTTCTTCATGTTGTTTTTGGTGAAATTGTTCCAAAATCTATTGCTATCGCAAAAGCTGAAGTGATGGTTTTATATATTGCTCGTCCTTTATATCTATTTTGGTTAGTTTTTTATCCACTTATCAGATTTTTTGATATTGTAGCTGCTGCTATTCTTAGAGCTCTTGGAGTTAAACCAGCAACAGAACATGAATTAGCACACTCAGAAGAAGAACTTAGAATCATAGTAAATGAGAGTTTTAAAGGTGGTCATATTGATTCAGTTGAGAGTGAAATTATAAAAAATGCAGTGGATTTTTCAGAAACTGTTGCAAAAGAGATTATGACACCAAGAAAAGATATGATATGTTTAAATTCTGAAAAAAGCTTTGAGGAAAATATCAAAAGAGTAACTTCAACAAAACATACTAGATATCCATATTGCCATGGAGGAAAAGATAATATTGTAGGAATGGTTCACACTAGAGATTTATTAAATAATGCTCTTGAAAATAAAGATATAGATATTGCAAAATATGTAAGACCAATTATTATGGTGCCTGAAAATACATCAATCTCTACTATTTTAACAAGAATGAATAAAAGTAGAATTCATTTAGCATTAGTTGTTGATGAGTATGGTGGAACTTCTGGTCTTATTACTTTAGATGATATTATTGAAGAGATTATTGGTGAAACGACAGATGAACATGATCCAAAAAATGAAACTATTAAAAAAATAGATGAAAATAAATATGAACTAGATGGTATGGTAAATATTGAAAAAGTTGAAGAGATTTTAGATATAACATTTGAAGAGACTGAAATATCTGTTACTATTGGCGGAAGAATATTTAATTTAATAGGTAGATTACCAGTAGCTGGAGAAACTATTGAAGATAAATATTGTACTTATAAAATTTTAGAAGTAGGAAGTAATCGTATAAAAAGAATATTATGCGAAAAAATAGTAGAAGAATAATATCTTAAAATAGAGAGCTAAAGTTTTATAACTTTAGCCCCAAATCCACCACTACTTGGATGTGCATCTTCAAAACCTTTTACTCTTGGATGTTTTTTCAAAAACTCTTTTACAGCAAAAGCTAATTTTCCAGAACCAATCCCGTGATATACTAAAACTTCTTCAAATCCAGCCAAAAGAGCATCACTTAAAAACTTATCAAGATTCTCTATAGCCTCTTCTGCTCTAAGACCATGTAAATCTAACTTTATATTTCCTGTTTCTGGCTTTTGAATAGTTACAACAGCTTTTTTTGTAGGAATTTTTGGTGGAGGATTTCCACTTCTACTTAAATCATTAAGTTGAACTTGAACTTTCATTCCTATATCATTTTCAATAAATGCCTTAGAACCTTTAATTGAAACAATAGTTCCTTTTGTATTTCTATATTTAACTCTATCTCCAACTTTTAGCTCAATTTTTTCTTGTACTTTTTCAACCTCTATCTCTTTTGCTATTTTGTGTGAAATATTTAAATGTTGATGTGATTGGCTAACAAGTTTTGCTTTTATAGCCTTTTTTGCTTCATCTCGTGCATCTTGATACTCTTTATGAAGCTTTGATTTTTCGCTATAAATATGTAAATCTAAACTCTCTTTTTGCTCTTTTAAATTATTTGATAATCTTTTATAATTTTCTATTTCACTATCTAAATTTGCTATTTTTTGCCTATACTCACGCTCAAGCTCACTACTTCTTTCTATCAACTCATTTAATCTATCTTTATCTTCTCCATAAACCTCTTTTGCCCTTTTTACAACTCCCGCTGGAATTTTATATCTCAATGCTGTTTCAAAAGCATAGGATCTTCCAATAGTTCCTTGTAAAAACTGATATGTTGGTTTTTGATTCTCTTCATCATAAAGTGCTGCTATTAACTCAACATTTGGGTTTGAAGCCATCAAAGCAGCCAATCTTTTATGATGAGTTGTAATTATTATTTTTATATCATTTTTAATTAAATCTTCAATTATAACTTTGAATAAGCTTGCCGCTTCATCTGAATCAGTACCTAATTCTATCTCATCAACTCCAACTATTGCATTTTTTACTTCAAAAAGCTTTGAAAATTCTAACATTCTACCAGCAAATGTGGAAATATCATTTTTAACACTTTGAGGATCATCTAAAACAGCATTTATAGATTTAAAATTACTTACAACTGTACTTTTATGAGCATTATATGGAAGTAGATATTTTGATAGAAAAATCGCACTTAAAATCGATTTTAGCATCATTGTTTTTCCACCTGCATTTACTCCTGTTATCATAATAACACTCTTTGAAAAATCAATAGAAATAGGTTTTGGACTACTTAAAGCTGGATGACAAAAATCAACAAGTCTGTTCTCATCTTTTTTAGAAGGTAAAATAAAATTTTTATCCCCTATTTTTGAGAAAAATATCCTAGCTTGATAGTGATCAAACTTATCAAACTCTTTATTTATAAACTTTAAAAAAAGTAGATTTTTTTCAAAAATATGAGAAATTTCTTTACAAAGTTTAAATAAAATCTCCTCTTGTTTGTTTTTTAAATCACTCTGTTTCTCTTTTAAATCACTAATACTATGTGGAATTACATAAAAGAATCCTGAATTAGACCTATCTATAACACTTCCACTAAGTATATGATTAAATCCTCCACGAACTAATAAACACTCCTGCTCATTTATAAAATGTACCTGCATATCTACTAAATAAGGCTTTATTTTTGATGAGTTTATAGTTTTATAAAGGCTCTGTTTTATCTCTTCTTTATTTTTATAAATAGCTTGTTTTATATTGTCAAAATCTTCATCAACACCCTCTTTTAGATTTGCTTTATCATCAAAATATTCACAAATTTTTAAAATATCATTTGGAACAATGATTTTATCCATCCACTCAAAAAGTTTTCCTTCAAAATTAAATCTTTTTAGATATAAAAAATAGTTTATTATTTTTATAAACTCATAAATTTCATAAACCCGTAAAACACCTTGTTTTTGAAGATGCATTAACTGTGAATCAAGATTTTGTACACTTAAAGGTTGGTTTATATTATATTTTGAAAGTTCACTTATTATTTTATAGTGAATATTTATATCACCTTCTAATATTATAGATTTTTCTCTTGCAAAAAGTTTTGAAAAGTTTGTGATATATTCGTTTAAGTCTAGTTTTTTTATTAAATTTTCCATAGTTTGAATTGTATCAAAATAGCAATAAGGTTCTTATGAAAAATTTTATATTTTTATATTAAAACTATAGTAAAAACAGTAATACCTTTAATCTTTTTGATTAAATTTATTAAAATTATCAATCATATTTGAAGGTGTTGTAAATACTCTTTTAAATATATTTAAAGGGGCAGAAAATCCATCTTTAAATAAATTTGTAGTAAGAACTGGATCACTTAAGCTTCCTGTTAATTGAATTTGGGTTTCAACTCTCTTTTCATCTCCCAATAAAATATAATTTACAATTGGAATATATTCAAATACAGATGAATATGTTTTTAAAAATACTAAATTAAGCGTTGCATCTACCTCTTTTTTATTTAAATCTAAAACTCCTTTTCCTTCAAAATCCATACCATTTCCAACTGTGTGTAAATTTTTTATATCAATTAAATTTTTATCGTTATCATATTCAAATTCAACTACACCCTCTTTTATTTTGTAAATTCCTAATTTATTTAAGCCAAAAACAGCAGGAATAGCCAAAAGAGGATTTATAAAAGCTGGTGAACTTTCAACTAAAAACATAATATTATTTAAAATAGTTACATTTTTTAAACTACTATCTTCTACTATTAATTTTCCTCTTATACTTTTTGTAGTTCCATTTGCAAAAAAATCAATTTTTCCACCATCTAAAATATTACTATTTGCAAAAGTATTTATAAATTTTTCATTTATCTTTGCTGCATATATATCTATATTATTGTTTTGATTTGTAAAACTTATTTTACTATCTTCAAATTCTAAATAGAAAAATTTTCTATCTTTATTTATATTTAACTCATAAAAATCTGCTAATATCTTATTTTTATTATTTATAACTATATTTGATTTTGTTCCAATAATACTTAAATTACCTATTTTTTCATGAATATCATTATATTTTGTATCATAAAAAATATCATATCCATCTAATTTTATAGTTGTTTGATTATCTCTTACTCTTAAAAAAATATCATCTTTTTTTGAGTTTATATCTAAAATATCATTTTTGTATTTTCCTAAAATATCAAGCTCTTTTAAATCTTGATTATCTTTTTTTATAGGTAAATCCAAATCAAATAAAGATGCATTAAAAGTTATTAAATCTTTTTTATATTAAAATTAGCACTTTTTATTTTATACTCTTGATTATCAAAAAATAGTTTAGAATTTTTTAAGTCTATATTTGTATCAAATTCTAATTTACTATTTTTACTGATATTCTCATCATAATAAATATCATATCCATCTAAAAAAAGATCTATATTATCTTTAAAATTTAACCTTATTGAGTTATCACTAGAAGATATTTGTACGCTATCTTTATTGATATTTCCATAAAAATCTAAACTATTTATCTCTTTATTATCTTTTTTTATAGGAATAGTAAATCCACTAAAAAATCCATTGAAATCTATATTATCTTTATTTATAATTTTTAAAGATATATTTCCACTATTTATACTATTTTGTTTTAAAATGTCTGAATAATTATATATCTTTGAAATATCATTTAGATTTATAGTTAAAAACTTATCGTATTTTATAACTGTTTTTAAATCTTTTAGTTCAATATTTACATTTTTGCTAAAATCCATAAAAATATCACTATTTGCGTTTGTTATATTTAAAATTTTAGAATTTTTACTATCTTTTACTAAAATCTTATTTATTTGTGAAGTTCCTTCTATTTTTAAACTATTTAAATCTAGTTTTAAATTTGCTTTTGCATCTACCATATCTTGATAAATAAAACTAGCATCATTTATATACAACAAATCATTTTCTAAAATAACTTTTGCACCATTTGTTTCAAAATCAAAACCAGATATAGAAATGTTTGATTTTTCTGCTATAAAAACTCCATTATAACTCATAGGCTTATCTTCTGCATAAGGAAAAGACAAAAGTAACTTAGCTTGCGTTTCTCCATTTTTTTGCAAAACGGGAACAACAATTCCATAGGCTTCTAAAATACCTAAAATATCTTTATCTAAAGAGGTATTGGCTTCAATATTTACCAAAACCAAACCACTATTCTCATTTGCAATATCTTTTATTGTTACAAAACTATTTTTAAGCTCTTTTTCTTTGTATATAGCATCTACTAAATCAAAATGCAAAGTACTATTTTTGAAATTTACATTAACTTTGCTTGTATTTATCTCTTCTAGACTATTTTCAAATCTTATTTTTGCATTTTCAATAACTGCATCACCTTGGAGGCTTTTTTCAATTATCTCATTTTTATTTAAATCAAATTCACCATAAAACCAATTTAACTTAAAATCTCCAGTTACATTATCATACATCCAAGAGTTTGCAACTTCTGGTAAATCAAGATATTTTTTTAAGAAATGTAAGTTTTTAAAAAATTCACTTTTTATAAAAAAATTAACTCTATCTTTTGTGATATCAATATTTCCAGAAACTATTAAATCTTGATAATAAATATCTCCAAAATACTTTAACTCTTCATCAAAATAGTCAATTTTAGCTTTTCCTTTAAATAAAATGTTGTAATCTTTTAAATATAAATTATTAATATCTAACAAAACCTCTTTTGATAAAACATCTATTTTTGAATCAAGTAAAAAAAACTTATTTTCAACACTTAAAATATCTTTATTTAATACTATCTTAACTATATTATCGTTGATTGATAATTTTTCTATATCAATACTTTGAAACCATTTTAATACAAATGGTAAAATATCTAAATTCTTTTTTATATCTTCAATTGAGCTGTTTGTCATAGTTTTTTCTGATTTATACTCTATGTTTTCAATATTTAAAATGAGTTTTTTATCCAATTTCATATAAAATTGCGAAATTTTAAAATTTAATAACTGAAAAGAGCTGATTTTGATACCTGAAAATAGAAGAGAAAACATCACAAATAAGAGAGATAACGAGAGTAACAATACAAAAATTCTAATCTTTTTTAACACTTTATATCTATCCCTTATTTTTTGTATTGCTGTGCTTTACTATCTAAACTTACCAGTTGTTACAAATAAAATAATCTTTATTCCAAAAGGTAGTACGAGCAGTATTGTAACACACTTAAACAAAAATGGCTATGAAATGAATATAATAGATGAGATTATTTTAAAATCTGGGGGCTTCATTCAAAGTGGTTGGATTGATGTTGAACAAACAAGACTTACAAAAATGGATTTTTTAATAAAACTTCTTACTTCAAAAGCTGCTTTAAAAACAATTACACTAATTCCAGGTGAAACTTCATACTTTTTTTTAAAAAAAATTGCAGAAGAATTTAATTTAGATGAAAATAAACTTCAAAAAATCTATGATGAGCATGCATATAAATTAGATGGAAATATATTAGCAGATAGCTACTCTTTGCCTGTTGGAATGAGCGAAGAGTATATTTTATTTTATCTATTTTCTCAAACAAATAAAAAATATGAAGAGTTCTCAAAAAAAATATTTGGTAAATATGATAAAGAAAAATGGTTTAGATACATATCTTTAGCTTCAGTTATACAAAAAGAGGCAGCAACAACAAACGAAATGCCTATTATTGCAAGTGTTGTTCACAATAGATTAAAGAAAAATATGGCACTTCAAATGGATGGAACATTAAACTATGGAAAATATTCAAATAGTGTTGTGACAGCTGATAGAATTAGAAATGATGAAACTTCATATAATACTTACAAAAACAAAGGTTTACCAAAAGATCCAGTTTGTGCAGTTAGTTTAGATGCAATAAAAGCTGCAATTTTCCCTGTAAAAAGTAATTACCTATATTTTGTAAGAGATAACAAAACAGGTCTTCATAAGTTTTCAAATGATTATGAAACACATCAAGCAAATATTAATGGGAATATTGGAGTAGCCAAAACTTATACAAAAGTTAATGATAAACCAAACGATATAGATAATGAAGCTATTGATATAATGAAAAATGATATTTCAAATCAAAAAGCACCTTCAATAAAAGATTTGTTTAATAGTGTAAATTAAGATGTGAATATTTGAAACAATCAGATATTCACACACAAAAATATAACTAAATTCAATATCTTTAAATATAAATCTAGTTACAATCTCGCCATATCAAATTTAAAATTTAGGATGAAAAATGGCACAAATTATTTACACAAAAGTTGATGAGGCACCAGCACTTGCTACATACTCATTTTTACCAATTGTACAGGCTTTCACAAAAAGTTCTGGTATACAAATGGTTCAAAAAGATATTTCACTAGCTGGAAGAATTATTGCAGCTTTCCCTGAAAACTTAAAACCAGAGCAAAAAATTGGTGATGCTTTAGCTGAGCTTGGTGATATGACTCAAAATCCAGATGCAAATATTATTAAACTACCAAATATCTCTGCATCAATCCCTCAATTAAAAGCAGCTATTGCTGAACTTCAATCAAAAGGTTATAACATTCCAGATTATGACTCAAGTGAAGAAGTAAATGCAAAATATTCTAAAATCTTAGGAAGTGCTGTAAATCCAGTATTAAGAGAAGGAAACTCAGATAGAAGAGCTCCAAGTGCTGTTAAAAACTATGCAAAAAATAATCCACACAAAATGGGTGTTTGGACAAAAGATTCTAAAACTGATGTTGCTCATATGGATTCAAATGATTTCTATGGTTCAGAAGTTTCAACTATATTAGAAAAAGAGGATAACTTTAAAATTTCTTTTGTTGGAAAAGATGGAAAAGAGACTGTTTTAAAAGCATCTTTACCACTTGAAAAAGGAGAAGTTGTTGATGCAACTAAACTTTCTGCAAAATCTTTACAAGAGTTCTATCAAAAAGGAATTGATGAAGCTAAAAAAAGAGATGTTTTATTATCACTTCACTTAAAAGCTACAATGATGAAAGTTTCTGATCCAATTATGTTTGGATTTGCTGTAAAAGTATATTTCAAAGATTTAATTGCAAAACATAGCGCAACTTTTGAAAAAATTGGAGTAAATTTTAACAACGGTTTAGGTGATTTATACTCAAAACTTGACCAAGTTGATGATGCAACTAGAGCTCAAATTTTAGCTGATATTGATGCTGTATATGCATCTCAACCAAGACTTGCTATGGTAAACTCTGCAAAAGGTATAACAAATTTACATGTTCCATCTGATGTTATTATTGATGCATCTATGCCTGCTATGATTAGAGGTGGTGGAAAAATGTGGAATAAAGAGGATAAAGAAGAAGATACTCTAGCTATGATTCCGGATAGATGTTATGCTACAACTTACCAAATTATAATTGATGATTGTAAAAAAAATGGAGCACTTGATCCAAAAACTATGGGTTCAGTACCAAATGTTGGATTAATGGCTAAAAAAGCTGAAGAGTATGGAAGTCACGATAAAACTTTCCAAGCAAAAGCTGATGGTAAAATAGTTGTAACAAATAAGGCTGGTGAGACTGTATTTAGTTTTGATGTTGATAATGGTGATATCTTTAGAATGTGCCAAACTAAAGATGAACCAATTAAAGACTGGGTAAAACTAGCAGTTAATAGAGCAAGATTATCAAATACTCCAGCGGTATTCTGGTTAGACAAAAATAGAGGTCATGATGCTAAAATGATTGAAAAAGTTGAAAAATACTTAAAAGATTATGATTTAACTGGTCTTGAAATATCTATTAAATCTCCTGATGATGCTATGCAATATTCACTTGACAGAATGAGAAAAGGTCTTGATACAATTTCTGTAACTGGAAATGTATTTAGAGATTACAATACAGATCTATTCCCAATTTTAGAGCTTGGAACAAGTGCAAAAATGTTATCAATTGTTCCACTTATGAATGGTGGAGGACTGTTTGAAACAGGTGCTGGAGGATCTGCTCCTAAACATGTTCAACAACTTCAAGAAGAGAACTATTTAAGATGGGATAGTTTAGGTGAATTTATGGCTCTTGCTGCTTCGTTTGATCATTTAGCAAATACTCAAAATAATAAAAAAGCAGCTGTTTTAGCAAAAACATTAGATGCAGCAACAGGAACTTTCCTAATCAACGATAAATCACCAGCTAGAAAAGTTGGAAGCATTGATAATAGAGGAAGTCATTTCTATCTTGCAATGTACTGGGCAGATGAGTTAGCAAAACAGAATGATGATGCTGAATTAAAAGCTGAATTTACTCCAATTGCAAAAGCAATGAATGAAAATGAAGCTCAAATTGTAAAAGAGCTTACTGAAGTTCAAGGAAAACCAGCAAATACAGGTGGTTACTACCTATTTGATGATGAATTAACTTCAAAAGTTATGAGACCTTCTGCAACTTTAAACAAAATTATTGGATAACTACTAAAAAGAGGATTTCCTCTTTTTAGTCTAAATTTAAAATCTTTCTTATGAAAACTCTTAATTTGCTCTTCAAATTTAAAAAGGCTCGATGTGAATAAAAAAACTGTTGGAATTATTGGTGTTGGAAATGTTGGTTCAAACTTAGCTTTTTGCCTAGCTACAAGCAATCTTTGTAAATCTATTTTACTAAAAGATATTAGAGAAGAATTTACACAAGCTATGGCTTTAGATATATCTCAAGCAGCAAAATCTAAAAATAGCGCTACAAAAGTTAAAGCTTGTATAAATAATAGTGATTTTAAAAACTGTGATATTGTAGTAATCACAGCTGGAATTGCAAGAAAACCAAATATGAGTAGAGAAGATTTAATATTTACAAATAAAAAAATATTAGAATCTATTTTTGATGAAGTGTTAGAAAACAATAAAAATGCTATTTTTATTATAGTTTCAAATCCTTTAGATGCAATGGTTTATGTAGCATTAAATAAGTCAAAGTTACCTAGAAATAAAGTTTTTGGTATGGCTGGTGTTTTAGATAGTGCAAGATTTAAACACTACATAGAAGAAAAATTAGATTTTGATTACACCAATATAGAAGCTATGGTTATAGGAGCACATTCAAATACAATGGTTCCTTTGATAAATCATGCAAAAGTTGATGGTAAAAAAGTCGTTGATATATTAAATTCTGAAGATATTGAAGATATTTTAGAAAATACTAAAAATGGTGGAGCTAGAATTGTTGATTTATTAAAAACAGGTTCAGCTTATTTTGCACCTGCTTACTCTTGTTTTCTTATTTGTAGGGCTATAATAGAAGATACTAAAGAGACTTTTCCAGCATCTGTTGTCCTTTTTGATGAATATGGTTATAATAATATTACTCTTGGAGTACCAACTATAATAGGTAAAAATGGTATTGAAGAGGTTATAGAGCTTGATTTGAGTGATGATGAAAAAGAAAATTTAAAATTATCTGCTCAAACTGTTGTAAGCAGTATTAATATTTTAAAGGATAATAAATGAAACAAACATTTGAAGTACATAATGTAAAATGTGGTGGTTGTGCAAATACTTTAACAAAATCTTTGAAAGATGATTTTGGTAGTGTTGAAGTTGATTTATCTGTAAATCCAAGAAAAATAACATTAGATATTGAAGATAATAAAATTGAAGAGTTAAAACTTAAATTAAGAAGTTTAGGATATCCACTAACAAACGATGAGTTAAGTGGTTTTGAAAAGGCAACTACAACTGCAAAAAGTTTTGTATCTTGTGCAATCGGTAAAATTGATGTTGCATTAAATAAATAAAAAAATTGACTAAAATCAATATATTTTAATCTTAGATTTCATATAATATTTTTATCTTATTTAAAAGGGAAATTAAATGAAAAAAATAGTTTTAGCAACAACAATATTAGCGGCAACTTTTGCATTTGCAAATCCTTATGCAAAATGTGTAGCATGTCATGGTGCAAATGGTGAAAAAGTGGCTTTAGGTAAATCTAAAATAATAAAAGATATGACAAAAGAAGATTTTGTAGCATCTTTAAAAGGTTATCAAGATGGAACTTATGGTGGTGCTCAAAAAGCTCTAATGGTTGGTCAAGTTAAAGGTATGGATGAAGCAACTATGAAACAGATTGCTGATTTAATAATTAAGTAATCTTTTTAATAAAGTAGCTAAAATATTTAGCTACTTTATACTCTTTTTTATATTCTCTAAGATTTTTATAAGCTCATTTTTCTCATTTATAAGTTCACTTATCAAAATATCTTTTTTATCTTTAAAATTATTTATATTTTTTTGTTCTAAAATTTTTCCCAAATATATTTTAAACTTTGATTCATCTTCTAAATAATCAATACCTAAGCATTCTGCAATAATTTGTGGTTTATCATTACCTAATGTATTAGATAAAACTATTTTGTCTATCTTTTTTAGGCTATAAAAAATATTATTATCTACAATTTTTGGCTCTAAAAACTCTTTTTTCCAATAATTAGTAGCTTCTTTTTCAATAGTCGTTATATTTTTTAATATAATATCTTCAAATAAAACTTTATTTATAGATAATTTAAGCATTTATTCTTCCTAGAATCAAAGTGAAATGAATTTCAATTATAAAATGATACAATCCCATAAAAAATTTAAGGGACAAATATGTTAAAAACTTTTAAATATTTTACTACTATTTTAGCAATATCTTTTTTACTTACAGCTTGTAGTCAAAAAGTAGTTGTAGAAAAACCAACAATTTTAGAAGTAAAACAAGATAAAATTGTAGAACTATCAAAACAAGCAAATGATAAATCATTCAATCAAGAAGAACAAACAGATGAATATTTCTCTAAATATTTTAGACCTTGGAAACAATCAAAATTATCTTATAGTGAAATTGAGGCAAAATGGGGCTTTTCATATAAAAATAAAAAAGTATATTTAGAAAATCACAATCAAGCAACAAAAGAGTGGTTTGATAAAAAAATAGATAATGCAAATTTTGAAAACTACAATAAAGATATTAAAAAAGCAATTACGCTAAAAAATACAAATGTAAGAGTATTGCCAACAAACTCACCAATGTTTTATAACCCTAGTTTACCAGGAGAAGGTTTTCCATTTGATTACAACCAAAATTCACTACTAAAAATAAATACTCCTTTGATAGTTTCTCACTTCTCAAAAGATAGAGCTTGGGCATTTGTTGAGTCACACTTTGTTGGTGGTTGGGTAGAGATAAATAACATTGCATTTGTAGATGATGATTTTATAAAAGATTTTACTACAAATGATTATTTTATAGCAACTAAAGAAAAATTTGCTATTTATGACCCTATTTTTAGAGAGTATGTGAAAGTTGGTACAATTTTTCCTAAAAAAGATAATAATTTTATAGTTGCAAAAGAAGATGATAATTTAAATGCAAAAATATCATATATTCAAATAGAAGAAGAGTTCATTGAAAAAATGCCATTATCTTATAATCACGAAAACCGTGCTAGAATTTTAAAGGAGTTTATGAATGAGCCTTACGGTTGGGCAGGACTTTTAAACAATAGAGATTGTTCTAGTTTTACTCAAGACTATTTTAGTGTATTTGGAAAATATCTTCATAGAAACTCAAAAGCACAAACAACAAATGGAAAATATTTTGATATTTCACAACTAAATCTTGATGAAAAAAAAGAGTTTATAAGAAAAAATGGTATCCCTTTTTCTACTTTAGTATATTTAAAAGGACATATCATGTTGTATATAGGTATTGAAAACAACGAACCTTTGGTTGTTCATAATGTTTGGAGTGTTAAATTAAAAGACAAAGAGGACAAAGAGTTTAGATATATAATAGGGAAAACAGCTATTACAACTCTAGAACCTGCAAAAGAGCAGGAAGGTTTTACACAAGATAGCAATATACTAAAAAAAGTTTTAGGAATAACTATTTTATAAACTATTTATTTTCTTCAAGTCTAATTAAAGGATTGAATAAAAGAGAATCTAAAACCTGATTCTTAAACTTCATATCCTCTAATTGTTTGCTTAAAAATGTATTTTCTTCATTTAGAGATATATAATGAGAATAGAGTCTATTTATATCTTTGCTTGTATAATAAATATTATTGCTAACATAAATTTTTGGGATGTACATAAAGAGTGCTAAAAATAGCATAATAATAACAAATCTTAATGAATTTTTTTCATTTAATTTAAACAAATCTAAATACCCTCAACTTTGCACTTCTACTTCTTGGATTTTGTTTTATCTCAAAATTTGTTGCAATTATAGGCTTTTTAGTAATAATTTTACCTAAAGCATGATTTTTCCCACATTCACATCTAAAAGCATCCTTAGGACAAATACAATTTTCGCTCCATTTTTTGAAATAGTTTTTTACAACTCTATCTTCTAAAGAGTGAAAAGAGATTATTGCAACTATACAATCTTTTAGTTTTGCCTCTTCCATAGATTTAAATAATCTATCCAAAACACCTAACTCATCATTTACTTCAATTCTAATTGCTTGAAAAATCAAAGTAGCTGGATGAATTTTTCCTTTTGGAAGTTTATTATAAAAAAACTCTGCGAGCTCTTTTGCACTATAAAATGGTCTATTTTGAACAATCAAAGATGCAATTTTTTTATATTCTCTAATTTCACCATAATCTTTAAAAATATTTTCAAGTTCTACTTGAGAGTATGAATTTATAACAGTTGAAGCATCTAAACTCTGATTTTGATTCATTCTCATATCTAGATTTTCTGAATTAAAACTAAAACCTCTATCTAATTTATCAAGTTGCAAAGAAGATACTCCAATATCAGCCAAAACACCTCTTATTGGATAATTTTCAAATTTTTTAATAATATTTTCAAAATTTCCTTTGTTAAATTCGACTCTATTTTCAAAATCTTTTAATCTATTTTTACTAAAATTCAATGCCTCATCATCTTGATCATTACAGATTAATTTTACACTACTATTTTGATTTAATAATCCACTACTATGTCCTGCATATCCTGTAGTACAATCAATAATATAACCTTTGTTTATATCTTTAAAACAATCCAAAACTTCATTATATAAAACAGGAATATGTGGTATATTTTGCAAATTTAACCTTTTATTAAAATTGGTATATAATACCGAAAATATATTTAAGGCTTAAAATGTTGAATCAAGATACAGTAAAATTATTATCAGAATTATCTCTATCGATGTTTACAAAAAACTTTTTTGGAATTTTTCAAGGTGCAATCTCAGCCAAACTAGACCATGAACACTTTATGATAAATTCAAAAGATGCTGTTTTTGATAATTTAGATGATAAATCTTTTTGTACTTTAAATATGAATAAACCAGACTATAGATGGAATATTGCTAGTTTAGATGCATATACTCATTCAGCTATTTATACAAATATCCACGAAGCAAAATATATAGCATTTGGTATGCCAATTTATACTACAGCTTATACTTTAGGACATGATAATATAATTTTTGAAGACTATTTTGGAAAAATACTTTTTGGAGAAGTTCCAATATATAATCCAGGTGATTTATCAACTTGGAAAGAGAGAAGTGCTTTAGAGATTACAAAATCTATAAAAAATACAGACCATAACTTACTTGTTATTAAAGGTATCGGTACTTATATTTACGATAGAGATATTCATGAACTTGTAAAAAAAATAGCAATTTTGGAAAATTCTTGCAGACTTTTAAGTATAAAAAGTACTTTTAGATGATTTTTTATAAAATTTAATAAAAAATTGTAAAAATTTTAGGAAACTTAAAGTTTAACTATAATAAAGTTTTCGCAATTTATTTTATACGAGGAGTTATTATGAACAAAGCGGAATTTATTGATGCGGTTGCTGCAAAAGCTGGTTTATCTAAAAAAGATGCAAAAGGTGCTGTTGATGCAGTATTAGATACTATTACTGAAGCTTTAGTTAAAAAAGATTCTGTAAGCTTTATTGGGTTTGGTACATTCTCAACAGCAGGTAGAGCAGCTAGAGAAGCTAGAGTTCCAGGAACTGATAAAACTGTAAAAGTTGCTGCTACAACAGTTGCTAAATTTAAAGTTGGTAAAGCTCTTAAAGAGGCTGTTGCTAAGTAAGTTTTGAAACTTATTAAGAGAGTTTATTTTTATTTAAAATAAACTCTCCTTTCTTTTTTTTATATTTAGAATTTACTTTATTTAATATTAAGACTTATTTTAAAATATGTGGCTCTATGGCGGAATTGGTAGACGCGTACGATTCAAAATCGTGTTCCATTGGAGTGCCAGTTCGACTCTGGCTAGGGCTACCACTTGTTTTAATTCAATTTATATTATATTTATTAAACTCTTTTATAAAATTTTCTAATTCAGTTTCTATCTCTTCTTTAGTTATTCCATTTTGTAATGCACCCTTTTTTACACTATTTTGAAAAATCTTAGTTATTTTTCCATCCTCGAAAACTTTATATACAAAATATCCATTTTGTGAGTTATTATTTATATCTAAACTATTAGAAAAACTACCACTTGAATCATTTATCAAATTAATTTTTGAATTTTTAAACATCTTTTCAAGTTCACCATTTACTGCTATTTGTTTAATAAGCCAAGGGGTATTTGATATATTTGCTACTAAAACTATATTTTCATTTATATTTTTCTTATGCAATTCACTAAAAACTGCCAAAGAATCATGATTTAAAACTATCAAATAAAATGGAAATTTCTTGAAAAAATCATCTTTTTTTGTATAGTTATTTCCATTTACTACATCAAAAAAAGCAGGTAAATTTTTGAATTCTAACTCTTTTTGATTTTTATCCTCTTTTATATTACTAGGAATCGTAAGATATATTAAAAATCCAAATCCAATAACAAACAATAAAACTATTTTGAAAATATTTTTCATAAATTTTTACCCTCTTTCTTTGCCCATCTTTTAAATAATCTATAATTTAAAACATCTTTTGGCATTTCTTCACCATTTACTACAAATTCAGACAAAATATTAGCTAAATATGGAGCCAAAACAAAACCTCTTCCACCAACTCCATTTAAAGTATATAAATTTTCATACAAAATCAACTGCTCATCTTTGATAAAAGCTCCATTTTTTATATGTGGATAAGATTTAAAACTATTTTTACTATCAATCAAATTTCCAACCATTGGAAAATAATCAATACTTGAAGCTCTAGCTCCTATTTTTATATCTACAACTTCTACATTTTCAAGTTCCAAAATATCATTTGCTTTTTCTAAAAGCTTTTTTGTATCATTATTCATTATTTTTAAAGTTTTTTCATTGTGAGATATAAAATTTATATCTTTTAAATTCAAATTGTAAGAGCTATCACTCATATCTTGATCAAATCTATTATGTGTCGCACCTATTGAACTTCTATATTTTTCATTTTCTTTAACACTTTTAGAGATTGAACACTCTTTATGATAGTTATACAATACTTTTGTAGTAGTTAAAATATCAATTTTTTGACCCCAAACTGCTCTCAATTTAAAATAATCTTCATTGATTAATGAAATATTTGCACCTGTACATAAAAATAGCTTATTTGCTTTAATCTCACCATTTAAAATCCAATAATTTTCGCTTTGAGTAATTGTTTTAACATCATAATTAAATAATTTTCCAATACCATCACTAAGCTCTTTACATAAAATTTCAGGTTTTACAGTACTTCCTATTTCAAAATAATAGCCATTCTCTTTTTTTTCAAAAGGAAAATCCATATAAGGTATATAATTATTAAATTTATCTTCATCTTCTTTATTTTTTGGAATTCTTATTGTTCCAGATTTTACAAAACTTTGTGGAAAATTCTCTTCATAAAACTTTGTTGAAAACTTTAAAGCATTTGTTACTAAAGTTTTAAAACTATTATCTATACCTAAAAGAGGCGATAAAAAAGCTCCAGCAGCTCCACTTGCACCCAAACAAACATCACTATTTTTATCAATAAGCAAAATGTTATTAGAATATTTTTTTAAAAAATAAGCTAAAGAACATCCAACTATTCCACTTCCAATAATTATATAATCATATTTTTTCATGAAAATAGTATATCAAAAAAAATCAAAGTATATTTTAAATTTAAGTAGATAAAATACAGAATTATTTTTAAAAGGTAGTTTATGAAAATTTTAGTAACAGATGATTCTAAAATGGCTAGAAAAATGGTAATAAAAACACTTCAAGATGCTTTGAATGATAAAAATTATGAAGTTTTAGAAGCTCAAAATGGTCAAGAGAGTGTTGATTTATATAAAGAGCACAATCCGAATATAGTTTTTATGGATTTAACAATGCCTGTAATGGATGGATTTGAAGCTTTAAAACAAATAAAAGAGTTTAATGAAAATGCAAAAGTAGTTGTAATATCTGCTGATATACAAAAACAAGCTATGGATAAAGTTAGAGAGCTTGGTGCACTAAATTTTGTAAAAAAACCAATTGATTTGAAGAAAATGGAACAAATTTTAAATAGTATAATCTCTTAAAAGGTAAAAAATGAGTAATATAGAATTAACAGAAGATGAAAAAGATTGCCTTCAAGAGCTTATGAATGTAGCTTATGGAAGCGCAACTGCTGCAATTACTGAGATATTTGACGCTTTTGCAAAACTTAGTATTCCAACTATTCAAATAATAAATGCTGTAGATTTAAAAGATTATTTAGCAAAAGAGTTAAATTTTAAAGATGAACACTTTGTAGCATCACAGCAAATAAATGGTCCTTTAAGTGGTGAAAATATGTTTATAATAGATAAAAAATCTGCTACAAATATGTCTATTAAATTTAGTTTTAGTGATGATCAAATTTCAAATGAAGATATTAGCGATATAACTTTAGAAATTACAAATATTTTATCATCTTCAACTATAAGTAAATTAGCAGAAAATATGGAAACTAGCGTCTCTTTTTCTGCTCCAACAATAAAAACTATAAATTCAATCAATCAATTAAACAATATATTTATAAGTAACTATGAAAAAGTTATAATAATATCTACAAAATTGGAGTTTGATGACTTAAATATTCATGGTGAACTATTTATTTTAACAACTGACAATTCAATTTTATTTATAAAAGATAAATTAAATAAGATATTGGATGAACTATGAGTAATCATGCAAAAAATAAATTTGATATTATTTGTAATACTGTAGATAATGGGATTATTGTATTAAACAAAGATTTAAAAGTATTTTTCTGGAATAGATGGCTAGAGACTAGAACTGGCATAGAAGCAAATAGTATTATTGATAAAAATATTTTAGATTTTTATTCAAATATTGATGAAAAAAAATTAAAAAGAAAGATAATAACAGCTTTAAAACTAAACTCTCCAACATTTTATACTCCACAAACAGATGATTTTTTAATAAATATTGAGATAAACAACATCTCTGATAGAGTATTTAATCAAATGCAACAAAGTATTACTATAACTCCATTAGACTTGGAAGAAGGTTTAGTTATTTTATATATATACGATATAACTTTTTTAAGTGAAATAAACTATAAACTCGAAATTGCAAAAAAAAGTTTAAGTGAAAAGAATGAAGAATTAAGACTTATTTTAGATACTACTATGGAAGCTATAATTATTTTTAAAGATAATAGTGTTGTTGATTGTAATAAAATAGCAATTGAACTATTTAATAAACAGATGAAATATGAGTTAATAAATAAAAGTTTTAATGATTTAATACATAATAAAAACAGAGATATTCTAAATGAAAAAGAGCCATTTGAAACTAATTTAATAAGAGAAGATGGAAGTGAATTTAATGCTATTATAAACATTAAAGATACAAGTTTAAACAACCAAATATTTAAAATTGTAACTATTGTAGATATAGAAGATTTAAAAAGAAAAGAGAATCTTATGGCAGAACAGACAAAACTAGCTGCTATGGGTGAAATGCTTGGAAATATTGCTCATCAATGGAGACAACCTTTAAATATTATCTCTATGTCATCTTCAAATCTTAAATTAAAAAATGATATTGGAGAGTTATGCAGTTCTACATTAAGTGAGTCATTATCTCTTATTTTAAGAACAACAAATCATTTGTCTGATACTATCGACACATTTAATGATTTTTTAAAAACAGATAAAGAGAAAAGCTTTTTTAATATAAATGAAAATATCAAAAATAGTATCTCTTTGGTAGATAGCTTTTTCAAAAATTTTAATATTGATATTATTTTAGAATTAGAAGAAGGTATTTTTATAAATAGTCTAGCAAATGAATTTTCTCAAGCATTTATAAATATTTTAAACAATGCAAAAGATGCTATAGTTTTAAATTTAAAAGATAATGAATATGGTTTAATAAAAATAAAAACAAAAAAAATTGATAAATTTATAGAAATTTCAATTTTAGACAATGCAAAAGGTATCAAAAAAGATATTTTAAATAAAATATTTGAACCATATTTTACTACAAAACATAAATATCAAGGTACTGGTCTTGGTCTTTATATGACTAGAAAAATTATAAATTCTAGCATGGGCGGTGAAATAACTGTTCAAAACAGAAAATTTGTACACAATCAGAAAAAGTATGAAGGGGCAGAGTTTAAAATAAAAATTCCTATCAAACTTGATTGACTTTGACTCAAGGTTTGTGATATAATAAAGTCCTAATAATTTAAAAATTTTAATAATATAGGATTTGAAAAATGGCAAAAAGTTTATATGAAACATTAGAAGTAAGTGAAAATGCATCAGCAGATGAGATAAAAAAAGCTTACAGAAAACTAGCAAGAAAATATCATCCAGATGTAAATAAAGATCCAAAAGCTGAAGAGAAATTTAAAGAGATAAATGCGGCTTATGAAGTTTTAAGTGATCCACAAAAAAAACAGCAATATGACCAATATGGAGACTCTATGTTTGGTGGGCAAAATTTTAGTGATTTTGCTAGAAATCAAGGTGGTGGAGTTGATTTAGATGAGATTTTAAGACAGATGTTTGGTGGTGGTGCCGCTGGATTTGGACGAAGCAATTTTGGTGGTGGATTTGGATTTGATGCTCCAGATTTAGATACAAATGCACAAATTACAATACCTTTTGAAGTTGCAGTTTTAGGTGGGAAAAGAAATATCTCTTTAAATAATGATTCATTTGATATAAAAATTCCAGAAGGAATTGAAGATGGTCAAAGAATAAGAGCAAAAGGAAAAGGAAAATCATATCAAGGACAAAGAGGAGATTTAATTTTAAAGATAAATATCTCTCCTAGCAATGAATATGAAAGAGAGTTTGATAATCTTATAAAATATTTTGATTTACCATTAAAAACAGCTCTATTTGGTGGTAAAGTTGATATTAAAACTATTCACAAAGATATAACTCTAAAAGTTCCACAAAATACAAAACAAAATCAAAAGTTTAGAGTAAAAGAGCTTGGTGTTTTAAATAGAAAAACAAAAGTAAGAGGTGATTTATATCTTAAAGCAAATATTATTTTGCCAAAAGTTGAAGATTTAAGTAGCGAGCTTCGTACACTTCTTGAAAAAGAGTTAAAAGATAGTTAGTAGGAGTTTTTTATGGAAAAAAATAGCTATATTGAACCAGTTTATTTAATATCAGTAGTTGCCGATATTTTAGGAGTACATCCACAAACTTTAAGACAATATGAAAGAGAGGGGCTAATAAAACCATCTAGAACTAATGGTAAAATAAGGCTATACTCACAAAAAGATATTAATCACATAAAATATGTTTTAACACTCACAAAAGAGATAGGTGTTAATTTAGCTGGTGTTGATATTATATTGAAATTAAATGATAAAATAGAAGAACTTGAAAGTATAATTTCAACATACAAAAAAAAGGCTCAAAAAGCAGATAATTTATCTGTTGTTCCTGATAAAAAAGCATTAGTAATTCAAAAAAGCTCTTTAGAGATGGTTATTATAAAAAAGTAATTAGTAATTTTTGGGAAATTATCCCAAAAAATTACTATTTTGGATCAATTAAGAATTTTCTATTTTTATAAATAGAGTGAATAAAAGCCAAACCAATTGGTACTATTGCGAAAGTTGTAATCAACATAGGTGGTAAATGATGGAAAATTTGAACTATCATAGATAAAGCTAAAAGCCCAATTGACCACATAGCACCATGCTCAAGATATATATATTTTGCAACAACCTCTCTTTCAACCATAAAAATAGTAAGACTTCTTACTGCCATAGCTCCAATACCAAGTCCTAACATAATTATCACAACATTTTGAGTAATAGCAAATGCTCCTAAAACTCCATCTAAAGAGAAACTCATATCAACTACTTCAAGATACATAAAAGATATAAAACCTCCACTTAATTCTGTAACTTTTAAATCTGAGTTTGAATCTGTTTTAAGTTCTATAACACCCTTCAAAAGCTCTAAAAGATAAAAAGCAATCACACCAATAATCATTGGAACTAAAATTTCTAATTTATTTACAGTTACTAATTGCTCTCCCATAACTACTTCATTTGGAGCAACATATGTAATTACAAGCATTAAAAACATTATAAATAGAGCTTTAATATCACCTACTTTTGATAATTTTGTAGCAAAAGATTCTATGTATTTAACCCAGTGAGTATCTTTGTTTTCATCAAAAATGAATTTTAAAAATAACATTAATAGAAACATTCCACCAAAAGACATAATTACGTGGTGAGAACTTTGAATAATTTTTTCATACTCTTGAGGATTTTTAATAGCTAATTCAAAAGAATCAATAAATCCCATAGATGTTGAAAAATATACTATTAAAATAGGAAATACAAATCTAACCCCAAATACTGCAATAATCATACCCCAAAGAAGAAATCTTCTTCTCCAAACAAGAGCCATTGTTGCCAAAATAGTAGCATTTACAACTGCATTATCAAAAGATAAACTAAGCTCCAAAACAGATAAAATGGTACCTTGATAAAGTGCAAAAAAGCCACCATATAAAAATAGTAACACTGAAGCTACAAACCAAACAGCAAAAAAGCTGTAAAAATAAGATATTAGAGGTTTTTGTTTCAATATAATCCCTTGATTTATAAATTTTTGCGATTATATCAAAATCTAATAAATATTAGCTATTTATATTTTTAAATAAGTATTTAATTCTTTCAAATCCAATTTTTCAGATATTTTAATTTTTAAATCCATAATATAAAGATTATTTAAATCGAACTGCTCTAGTTTAACAAAATCTTTTTGTGTTGTAACAATTCCAAAATCTTTGTATTTTTTTAAAATCGTATCTATATCATCTTTTGTAAAAGTGTGATGATCTTCAAAAAAGATAGTCTCTATATTTTTTGGTAAAAATTCTAAAAGCCTTTTTGGTTTTGAAATTGCAGTTAAAAGAATAGTTTTTTCTGGAAGTTTTGATTTCGTACCATCTTTTTTTATCTCTACCTCTCTTTTAAAATCAATACCCTCTTTTAAAACTAAATTGGCTTTTTTATAAAAACTCTTTGGCTCTCTATAGGCTCCGCTTGGAATACAAAAGTTATTTGTTGGTTCATCTTTTGGTTTTAATAAAATATCAAATTTTTTAATATTGTATTTTGAAAATCCATCATCTAAAAAAATAACTTTACAGCCTAACTCTTTAGCTTTTTTTATACCCAAAACTCTATCTTCACTAACTATTACTGTTGCATTTTTCAAAGATGATGCTAAAAGCATAGCTTCGTCACCACTTATATTTACATCAACTTTAATTTTTCCATTTAAACTAACTACAAAAAGCCCTTTTGAAGCTCTTCCATAACCTCTTAAAATGATGCAAACATCTTTAATATTTTTTGCTAATTCAATTGTAATTGGTGTTTTCCCACTTCCTCCAACTGTTAAATTCCCAATAGATATTATAGGAATACCAAAATCAACTTTTGATGAAGTAACTCTTTTGATAAAAATAATAAAAATGTACAAAAAGCTAAAAGGTAAAAGTAAATAAGATAATATTTTTTGGAAAGAATTTGGAAAAAAGAGATAATCTTCAATCCAAAAAATAATTTTTTGCTTCAAAATTTCAAATCCACTCTTGTGCAATTTGCACAACTTGGTCACAAACATAATTTACCTCTTCATTTGTAAGCCCAGCATATATAGGTAAAGATAAAATTTGTTGGTAATTATTTAAAGCATTAGGAAATGCTGTTATTTTTATAGAATATTTATTTTTATAATAAGTCAAAAGATGAAGAGGAATATAATTTAAAGCTGTAGAAACACCTTTTTCTTTTAAAGCTCTTGCAAAAGCATCTCTATTTCTAGATATTTTTATTATAAATTGAGTGTATATATGTTCATCTTTATGTGGCAATATAGTAATATGTTTTATATCTTTTAATCTATCTTCATATAGTTTTGCTATCTCTTGTCTTCTTTTTATAAAACTATCCGTTTTTTTTAGCTGAGCTATTGCATAAGCAGCATCAAGTTCAGAAATATCAAATTTATGACCTATATCATCTACATCATAAACATAATCTAAGTTTCCATAACTATCATATGCTGTTGTAATTGCATGGTTTCTTAAAAGTTTTGCTCTAGTTGCTAACTCTTCATTATTTGTAACTAAAACTCCTGAACGACTAATTGCATACCTAGATGGAGATGGATTTGTTGAAAATATTGTCATATCAGCACCTAAATTTCCAACTTTTTTTCCCTTATATGTAGTTCCTAACGCAGCTCTACAATCTTCAATAATTAAAATATTATATTTTTTACCTATTTCATAAATTTTGTCTAAATTTGGAGCAAGTCCACCAATAAAAGTGATAATAGCTGCTCTTAATTTTTTTGATTTATTTGCAATAATTGCCTCTTCAAACTTCTCTATATCTAAATTCATATCTTCTAAATTTATATCTACAAATATAGGTTCTGCATCAAAATGTCTTACAGTTTCTGGTAAGTTTACAAAAGAGTTTACAGACATTAAAACCTTATCGCCTCTTTTTAATCTCATAGAACTAAGAGCTAAATGAAGAGCCGCTGTTGAAGTTGCTGTTGCAATAGCGTACTTTGCTCCAATATATTTAACCATTTTCTCTTCAAACTCTAAAACTTTTGATAAATCATCTTTAGCTTGAAGAACTGACTTTAACTGATCAATCTCTTCGTTATCTAAAGTTGCTTTATATATTGCAATATTTCTCATCTTTACCTCAATTTCTATATTTTAGCAACTATTGGCAATCTTCTTTTGAACTCATTTATCTTTACTCTTTTTTTTATAGTCTCTATAAATTCATCTTCAAAACCAAGAGCCAAAAGCTCATCTTTACTTCTATTTTCATCTATCATCTTCTTTAATAAAGAGTCTATTTTAGAATAACTATATCCCAAATCAGCCTCATCACTTTGACCTTCATAAAAATCAGCGCTAGGTGCCTTTATTAATATACTATCATTCACACCTAAATATTTTGCTAACTCAAACAAATCACTTTTATAAATATCTCCTATTGGATTAATTGCACAAGCTAAATCACCAAAAATAGTTCCATATCCTAAAAGTAATTCACTCTTATTTGAAGTTCCAACTACCAAAGAGTTTTCTCTTGCACTAATATCATATAAAACTGACATTCTTAATCTTGCACTAAAATTTCCAATTCTAAGGCTATTTTCTTCCATATTCTTTAGATATGCGCTTAACATTGGTTCAATTGAAACAATCTCATGCTTTATATCAAACTTTTTACAAAGCTCTATCGCATCTTCAACAGATGATTTTGATGAGTATTGTGATGGCATTAAAACACAATTTAAATTATCATCAAACACCTCTTTACATAAAACTGCTACAACAGCTGAATCAAGTCCACCAGAAAGACCTAAAGTAACTTTTTTTAATCCAGTTTTTAAAACTTCTTCTTTTAAAAAACTCATTAAATTTTGCTTAATATTTTTTATTTTATTCATTTTTAAACCTTAGTTTAAGATTATATATCATCTTTCTTTGTTTTTTGATAAATCTCATCCAAATAAGCCGAATTTCCCTCTTTTTGTTCAACTTTTTTTTCTATTAATCTAAATACAATATCTTTTAGTTCATCTTCATCAAAGTAGTTTAAGTAGTTTGGATTTATATCTATCTTCTCATTTTCATCTGTTTTTAAAAGCTCTTTTATCTCTTTTATTAACTCTTCTTTTATATCTATCAACTCTTACTCTTTATTAAACTTTTTTAAAATCTCATCTAAATATAGTTCCATTTTTTGCTCACCAATATCAGTTTCACCACACTTACAACAACCACATGAACTTCCAGCATCTGTTAAATCTTCTAAATCTTCAAGTGTTTTAGCACCTTTTTCTTTAATTGCATGTATTATTTCGCCAAGGCTTACTTGTTTGCAATCACAAACAATAAATGAGTGAGGAAAATTTCTTGCCATTAAATACCTCTTTGTTTTTTAATAATTTCATAAGCTTCATTTATCTCTTGAAGTTTTGTTGTAGCTTCATCAATAATATTTTGAGAAGCACCCTGTCCTGTAATAATATCTGGATGATATTTTTTAACTAAATTTCTATAATTTTTCTTTAAAGTTAAATCATCATCATTTGGATTAGATTCTAATATTTCATAAGCTTTTTCTAGTGATAATGCTTTTTCATTTGCTCTATTTTTATAAAAATTCTCAAAATTTGATATAAGATTTATATAATCTTTTTGTTCAATTTTTAAAGCTTGAGCAATATCTTCAGTTATCTCTTGTTCTTGTTTTGAAAAATCACCATCAATAAAAGAAAGATTTAATAAATACTCCATATATTTTAATCTTTTAGAGTAATCTGTTTTTGTTAAACTATATAATCTTTCACAAATAGTAATAAGATTTGCAAAGCTATCTTTCTCTTGATCATATAATTTGTTTAGATTTTCTCGAACTTCTTGTGAGTTTTGAAAATGAGTTGAAATATCTGTAAATGTATGTTTTATAATCTCAGCTTCAAGCTCTCCTACTTTTCCATCAGCTTTTGCAACTTTTGCCATAAGTGCAACCAAAAGCCCTGCTTCATGGTTTAATAAATCACCTCTAAAAATCTCTTTTTGTTTTAGATTAATATTTTTAAACTCTTCTGTTTTATAATTTTTTCCTATAATAAATAAAATCGCTATTACGACAGCTAAAACTATTAATTCCATTAATGTCCTATTTTTAATTTAAAAATTTTGAGTTTTTATTTTATCAAATTTAGACTGAGAGTATAAAGAGCTTAATTAATTATTTTTTTATTAATATTTAATTTTTTAAAACCATATTTAAAGTATATTGCATATCTTCATCAAGTTCCATATTTTTAATCATCCAGTTTAGGTAGTTTGCATCTTTTTTAGCAACATCTTCTATGTTTTCACCTTTATATTTCCCAAATTTAAAAGTCTGTACAAAAACTGGAGTAGAAGTTAATTCAACTAATTTTTTCATAGGATTTACCTCTGGAAAAATTTCTTTTACTTTTGCTACAAGTTTTGATAAAAATAACTTCATCACTAATACATCACCTATTGCATCATGAGCTTTTATAGTTATATTATATTTTTTTGCTTCACTCTCTTCTTGTTTGAAAAGTTCCAAAGCGTATCTTAGATACTGTAATCTATGGTATGGAAGCTCACTAAAAAGATGTTTAGCGCATCTTAAAGTATCAATTAATTGAAAATTATTAATAAAACCCTCTTTTTTTATCATATCTAAATCAAAATTTATATTGTGTGCTATTAAAAAATTTTCACTACTATTTAGTTCTTGTAATCTTTTATAAAATTTAGTATCAACAGCTTTTGGCTTATTTTCTAGTAAATTTGGTGTGATATTGTGAACTTCCATAGCTTCAAGTTTTATTGGTACATCACTACTACAAAGTTCATCAAAAACTTCAATATTTCCTCTTTGATCTACAATTAAGCTTCCAAACTGAATAACTCTATCTTCTTGCGAAGCACCTGTTGTTTCTGTATCAAATAGTACATAATAAGCCAATTATTATCCTTTATATTATTAACATTCCATCACCATAAGAGTAGAATCTATAATTCTCTTTTATAGCAATATTATAAAGCTCCAAAGTTTTTTCTAATCCAATAAAAGAAGCAACAAGCATAATCAAAGTAGATTTTGGAAGATGAAAATTTGTAAGTAAATAATCAACTTTTATAGGTTTATTCATAGGATTTAAAAATAGATCACACTCACCTTGAATCTTATTTGTTCTTGCATAATACTCAATAGTTCTAGTAACCGTAGTACCAACTGCTAATACTTTTTTAGCATTATCTAAATTTTTTTTTGCATCAATTCCTATTTCAAAATATTCACTATGCATTGGATGAGATAAAATATCTTCAACATCTACAGGTTTAAATGTACCTGCACCCACATGAAGTGTAAGATAATTTAAACCATATTTCTTCTCAATTTCTTCTAATAACTCTTTTGTAAAATGTAACGATGCAGTCGGAGCAGCAACTGCTCCATAATTCTTTGCAAAAAGTGTTTGATAATTTACTTCATCCTCTTTTTTATCATCTCTTTGCATATATGGAGGAAGTGGAATATGTCCAATTTTATTTAAAATCTCAACCAAAGATAAAAAATCAACTCTTTTATTACTATTTTCATCTTTAAAAAATGATACAACTCTTGTACCATCTTCATTTAATTCTAAAACCTCTGCTATTAGATTTTCATCAAAAAATATTTTAGTACCAATTTTTACTTTTCCTTTTATCATAACTAAATATCTATCCATAAAAAGAGGTTTATTTAAAAGAAGTTCTAACTTAGCACCTGTAGATTTTTGTCCAAATATTCTAGCTTTTATAACTTTTGTATCATTTAAAAATATTGTTAAATCTTGCGGTAAAAACTCTAAAATATTCTCGAAAGTAGAGTGAAAAATCTCATTTTTCTCTCTATTATAAACTAGCATTTTTGCACTACTAGGAGGATTTACGGGAAAAGTAGCAATTTGACTTGCAGGAAGATTAAAATCGTAACTTGAAGTTTTTAAAACATCTATCAAACTACTCTTCTTCCTCTTCTTCTTTTTGCGCTGGATTAAATACTTTTGCTATATAAATAGATACTCCATAAAGAATCAACAAAGGAGCCGCCATTAAAACTTGGCTAATAACATCTGGTGGAGTTAAAACTGCAGCAACAATAAAGATTAAAACAACAGCATATCTAAAAAAATCTTTAAGCATTTGATCATTTACAAGACCAATTTTTGCAAGGAAAAATGTAATAACAGGTAATTCAAATGCAATACCAAAACCAATCAAAAGTTTTGTAAAAAATCCAACATATTTTCCAATACTAGGTAAAACACTAACAACACTATTACCAAATGCAATTAAAAAATCAAATCCTACAGGAACAACTATATAATAAGCAAAAGATGCTCCTAGTAAAAACATTAAAGTTGCAAAAAATACAAAAGGAACAACAAGTTTTTTCTCATGGTCGTACAAACCAGGAGCTAAAAACAACCATAATTGCCAAAAAATTACAGGTAAAGAGATAATAAATCCTCCAAAAAATGCAACTTTCATAGCTGTAAAAAATGTCTCTTGAATTTCAACTGCTATCATTGAAGTCCCAGCTGGAAGAGCGTGTTTAACAGGAGCCATCATCCACTCTAAAATAGGTTCATAAAAAGAGAAACAAGCAAAAAACATAATAACTACAGTAATACTAGAAATAACCAATCTCTTTCTAAGATCTGCTATATGGGGTTTTAAATCATCAAACATTATTTAACTTCCTCACTATTTTTTAAAGAGAACTTTTCATCTTTACTTTTTTGAGCTTTATCTTCATTTACTTTTGCAAATTTTTCTTTAATTTTTTCAACCTCATTATCATTTTTTGAAGCTTCTAAATCATCTTTTAAAATATCATCTAGACCTAAATCAAACTTATTTTCAATACTTAAAGATGATTTTGTATCTTCAATTTGAGCTTTAAATTTATTTGCCTCTTCTTTTAATTCTGCTATATTTAGCTCATTATCCAAAGTTGTTTTTGCATCGCTTATCCCTTTTTTAATACTGTTAAACATTTTTGCTATTTTTACCATAGCATCTGGCAGTTTTTCAGGACCTAATGCGATAACTGCAACTATTGCGATTAGAAGAATTTCAGTTATTCCCATTCCAAACATTTTTTGCTCCATTTTTTTATAAGGTTGTGATTTTATCAAAATAGAACAAAGATAGTGATTAATCAAAAAATCTAAACTACTAAAAAAGTTCTAATTTATCTAAATTTAACCCATAGGATATAAAATATCTTTTTGAATTATCTCAATTTTTTTCAACAATTCACTTGATATCTTAAAATCAAAAGCTTTCAAAGAGTCATCAAGTTGCTCTATTTTTCTTGCCCCTACAATTGTAGAAGCTACAAAATCAAAATGCTTTGAATAAGAAATTGCTAAAGTAACAGGACTTACTTCATACTCTTTTGCAAGTTCTAAATATTTTTTAGTAGCCTCTAGAGTTCTTTCATTTACAAATCTATATGCCATAGCTTGAACTCTTTTATTACTCTCTTTTAAATATGTTTCAAATCTTGAACCTTCTGGATAAAATCCACCACAATATTTTCCACTTAAAACTCCACCCGCCATTGGTGAATATGGTAATAAAGATATGTTTTCAAGCCTACAAACATTTGCTAACTCATCATGAAATCTTGGATTTAAAAGTGAAAAATTATTTTGAATAGACTCAAATCTAGTATATCCTTTATATTTACTTATTTCATTTGCTTTTGTAAGCCCATAAGCACTATCATTTGAAGTTCCTATATATCTTACTTTTCCCTCTTTTACGAGTGCATCAAAAGCTTTTAGACTCTCCTCTATCGGAACAATAGTATCTGGCCAATGCATTTGATAAAGATCTATATAATCTGTTTGAAGTCTTCTTAAACTATCTTCAATAGCTTTTTTTATATGAAAACTATCAATTGCTGTCAAACCATGTCTTACAGGTGGAACAAACCAACCTGAAGCAGCTCCTGCAATTTTTGTTGCTAGTATTACACTATCTCTTGGCTTTGTTTTAAGCCACTCTCCTACTATTTTTTCAGTATTTCCAATAGTCTCTTTTTTAGGACTAACAGGATATAGTTCTGCCGTATCAAAAAAATTTATTCCTCTATCATAAGCCTTATCCAATATCTTAAACGCTTCATCTTTTGATGTACTACTTCCAAAAGTCATAGTTCCCATACAAATAGAACTTACTCTAAGACCTGTTTTTCCAATATATCTATATTCCATTTTTAGCCTTTTATATCGAATTTTATAGATTATACAAATCTCTTTCTTAAAAATATAAATAAAAAAAGAAATTTATTTTAATACTATTTGAGTAGAATTTAAAAAATATTTTTAGGATTTAATTTTGATAAAAAAGAAAATAGTAGATTTAAAAGATAAAAATCTTGAATTTATACAAAAAGATGAAACAATAAAACTACTTAGTTTTAATACTTTAAAAATGAGTTTAGAAATAGCTATTTTTAAAAATGATAAGCTTATAAAAAATAGCTCTATGGTTTTTGCCCATCTTCCAAAAAGCTTAAAAGCAAAACTAAACCCTAAATAAAAGGAGATAAGTTTTACTTTTTATAAATTAATTTTGATTATATTTTAATTTTAATTGTTCATAAAGTTCATCAAAACTTACATCTTCTATTGTTTTGAGTAATTCAACCATCACAACATTATCTTCGCTTCCATTCCAAACTTTTTTATACGTTCCCTCTTTGTAGCCATTATCTTGTCTAAATTGATTTAAACAATTTTTACCAATATATAATTTTTGAAGCCAAGAAAAAGATAATCCAGCACTTTTACAAGCTCTAAAAAACTGCTCAATGAATCTCTCTATTCCACTAAAAGATGGCATATTTTTTGTCTCAATAGCAAGTGCTATATATGAAAGTTTTTCAGACTCTTTTATTATTAAATTTACATCAATATTTTGTGCTGCTTCATAAATACAGTGTGTATTTACTAAAGATACAGCTTTTGGAACATTTGTTTCTTGTAAAATATAACTCATTAAAAAGTGCCAAATATCTACAAGCTCAACATGAATATTATTCATATCAGGAGCTGAATTGATATTTTTCCAGTGCTTCCAAGGAGTTGAATCAATTAGTTCAGCCACTTCCATATGAATACATCTAAGCCAATTTATCTCTTTATTAAATTTGTTTAGACCCAACTCCCAATTTTTACCATTTGTACTATCATTTAATTGTTTTTGCAATAAAAACATCTCTTCAAGTTTTGAAGGGAAAGATGAAGCCTCTTCAAGTAAAGAAGCAAGAGGTAAACACTCCTCAACAATACTTTGTAAACTTAAACTTGATGGTAAAACCTCTTTATCACCTTTTAAAATATGTAAAAGTAATGATACAAAATATGGAATTTCATCTTTTGCTTCCCAAGTTAATACATCATTTGAGTCTAACTTTGCATATTTTACAAACTCATCAACTGAAGTAAATCCAACAACTTTTACAGCCTCTTTAAAATCTTTATATAACAAATCAACTCCTATTTTCAAATTTTTTTTCAACAAAAAGCTTACAATTTTCTCCACTACTATTTTTTACAACAATACTAGGAATTGCCTTTGACTTAAATCCATAAGCCTTACAACCATGAGGTTTTCCTGCTTCCCAAGTTACAAAATAGTTTGTACATTTTTGACAGATTATTTTTTTCTCCATCTTATATTCCTACTTGACTTTGAATAGCTTTCGATAAAGACATTAAATCTACATTTTCTAAACTAACTCCAGTAGGAACACCTTGAGCTATTTTTGTAAAACTTATATCGAAATCTTTTAATTTATCTTCAATATATAGTATAAAAGCATCATTTGCAATAGATGGAGTAATAGCAAATAAAATATTTTTTACCCCACTATTTTTTATATACTCTTGAAGCTTAATTATCAAATCAATTTCAAGCTCATCAATTACAAAATATCTTCCATCAAACTCTTTTGAATCTTCAATAATAAAAATATCTTTTGCACTTTGTACAATACACAATTTACTACTATCACGACTCTCATCTAAGCAATATTCGCAAATCTCATTCTCACTCATACTTTGACATCTTTTACATTTTTTAATACTTTTTAATGCATTTTCTATACTATGAGATAGTTTTATTCCACAATAGTTGTCATTCATTACAATGTGATAAGCAAGTCTTAAAGCCGATTTTTTTCCAATAGTTGGTAAAGATTCAAAAGCTTCTACTAGTTCATAAAATTTTTCTAACTCTCTATTCATTTTGGGATTATATTCTAATATTTATATTAAATTTATTAAAAGGTTTTTTGGATAAACTATATACTTTTAAATTTAAAAGGTTTTTTTATAATGGCACTAATCGACTTACAAAACATTTCCAAACAATACGATATTAAAGTTATTTTAAAAGATGCAAACTTCACTCTTCAAGCTGGGCAAAGAGTTGCAGTTATTGGTCAAAATGGACAAGGAAAATCAACACTTTTCAAAATAATTATGAAAGCAGTTGAACCTGATAGTGGTGAAATAGCGATAGATAGAAGTATCAAAATAGAGATGCTAGACCAACAACCAAAATTTAAAGCAAATTTGAGTGTAAGAGATGCTATTGAAAATCAGCTAGTTGAGTTAAAAAATGCAAAACTAGAGTATGAAAAAATTACAAATGAGTTAATGACAAATTATGAAGATGAAAATTTACTAAGAAGACAGAGTGATTTAGCATCTTTTATAGATTTTCATAATGCTTGGGATTTAGACAATATGATTGAGAGAGTTTTAATTGAATTCCAATTAAAACAGTATGAACACAAAGATGTAAATTTACTAAGCGGTGGAGAGCAACGTCGTGTGAGTTTAGCTGGTTTGATTTTAAAAAAACCAGATGTTCTACTTCTTGATGAGCCTACAAACCACCTTGATGTTTACATGGTTGAGTTTTTAGAAGAGTTACTTTTAAAAAATAACTTTACCCTACTTTTTATCTCTCACGATAGATATTTTATTGATAATATTGCTACAAATGTTGTTGAAGTTGATGGTGGAGAATTAAGAAGATTCAACGGAGGTTATTCTTCATACTTAGAACAAAAAGCGCAAATTTTATCAAATTTACAAAAAGAGCATGAAAATCTTTTAAGACTTGTAAAACAAGAAGCTCACTGGATGCAACACGGTGTTACGGCAAGAAGAAAAAGAAATGAAAGAAGAAAAGCTGAATATTTTGATTTAAAACAAAAAGCAAAATCAAATCCAGCATATATCAAAAAAATGAGTATAGAGCTTCAAAGAGAGCAAAAATCTTTTAATAGTGAAGAGAAACAACAAAATAAGAAAAAAATGCTTTATGAGCTTGATAATATTTATAAATCTTTAGGTGAAAAGGATTTAATAAAAGATTTCACTGCTAGAATCTTACAAAAAGATACAATTGCAATTGTTGGTCCAAATGGAAGCGGAAAATCAACACTGCTTAAAATTTTTATGGAAAAAATGAAAATTGATAAAGGAAGTTTTAAAAAAGGTGATTTTCAAATAGGTTATTTTGATCAACAAAGAGATATGCTTGATGATGATAAAACTATTATGGAGATTTTCTGTCCAAATGGTGGAGATAGAGTTGTTTTAGATGATGGAAGGAATATGCATGTTTTTGGATATTTAAAAAATTTCCTATTTCCAAAAGAGTATTTAGATAAAAAAGTTGGTGTTTTAAGTGGTGGGGAGAAAAATAGAGTTGCACTTGCCCTACTTTTTACAAAAAGAGTTGATTGTATGATTTTAGATGAACCTACAAATGATTTAGATATTCCTACAATTAATATTTTAGAAGAGTACTTACAAAACTTTCAAGGTGCTTTAATATTTGTATCACATGATAGATATTTTGTAGATAAAATTGCTAAAAAACTTTTTGTATTTACTGGAAATGGTCATATTATGGAGAGTTTCCAACCATATAGTGAATATTTACAAATTGAAAAAGAGTTAAAAGAGCTGGATAATTTAGAAGTTGAATTAGAAAAAGAGAAAACATCTGTAAAAGTTGTAAATGAACCTAAAAAACAGACAAAATTATCATATAAAGATCAAAGAGAATATGATAGTTTACCAAATGAGCTTGAAGAGCTTGAAGCTAAAATAGAAGAGTTAAACAGCTGTTTAGCAGATCCAAAATGTTATGAAAAAATTGGAATTGTAGCACTTTCAAAAGATTTAGAAGAGAAAAAAGCTATTTATGAAGAGAAAGTTGAGAGATTTTTAACTCTTGAAGAACTAGTTGAGAGTTTTAATTCTTAAAAAAGTATAATCGAGTTTCAAAAAATTTATATTTAAAAAGAGGAGTTTAAAAATGAGCTTAAAAGAGAAATTAAACGAAGATTTAAAACAAGCAATGAGAGATAAAGAGGTTGTAAAAAGAGACTCTATACGAGCCATAAATACAATGATTAAACAAGTTGAAGTAGATGAAAGAAGAGTTTTAGATGATGCTGAAGTTATAAAACTTGTTCAAAGAGGAATAAAACAAAGAGAAGAGGCAATTTCTCAATATAGAGCTGCTTCAAGAGATGATTTAGTTCAAAAAGAGCAAGAACAAGTTGATGTTTTTATGCTTTATCTTCCTAAACAATTAAGTGATGAAGAGCTTGAAAATGGAATGAAAGAGATAATAAGTGAAGTTGGAGCAACTAGCTTAAAAGATATGGGTAAAGTTATGGGAGTTGCTTCTAAAAAGTTTGCTGGTGTTGCCGATGGAAAAAGAATAAATGAGATGGTGAAAAAATTATTATCATAATGCTATTACCTAAAGTTTAAGAGGATTAATGGATAAATATGCAAACAAATATATAACATTTACAATAAATGATGATAATGGTATAAAACAGATAAAACTAAGAAAAAAGCCTTTCTTTTATACTTTATATACATTTATTGGACTATTTTTTATATTTGTAGCAGCATTTATTTTTATAAATCTTTCGTTAATTCAAATGGATAATGATAGATTAGATATTGAACTTGAATTAGTAGAGTTTAAAAGAATAAACGAAGAGCTAAATAATTTAGTCAGTCAAACTCAACTAGAACTTCATGAAAAAAATGAAGAGATAAGTGAAGCTACTGATTATTTCAATAAAATGGAAAACATCATAGGAATTCCAACTGAAAATGAACTTCCACTAAAACAAAGAGTAGATATTGCAAGACTTAATACAGAAGAGAGAACAACACTTTTACAACTAATTCCTAGTGGTTCTCCTGTAGAAGATAGGGTTATAAATAGCTACTTTGGATATAGGCATCATCCTGTTTTAAATAGGAAAGCTTTGCATATGGGGATTGATTTAAAAGCATCTGTTGGAACGCCTGTTTATGCAACAGCAGATGGTATTGTTGAGACTTCAAGTTTTGATAGATTTAATGGAAATTTAATAGCAATTCAACATATATATGGGTTCAAATCCTATTATGCCCACTTAAACAAAACTTTGGTAAAATCTGGCTCTTTTGTTAAAAAAGGGGATTTAATAGCATATTCAGGAAATACAGGGATAAGTAGCGGACCTCATTTACACTATGAAGTTCGTTTTTTATCAAGATCTCTTGATCCACTTACTTTTGTAATGTGGGACATGAAAAATTATACAGAAATTTTTGAAAAGGAAACAGAAATATCATGGGATTCTTTAATAACAGCAATCAGTCACATAAAAATACAAAATCCGACTCCACAACCACAATTATCACTGCAGGCACAAAAATAACGGGGAATATAAACTTGTCTTGTAATTTATATATTGATGGTTACTTTGAAGGAAATATAAACTCAGAACAAGAGATAAATATTGGAAAGAATGGAAAAATAAAAGGAGAGATAACTGCTTTAAGAGTTATTGTTCAAGGCTTAGCAGAAGGCTCAATAAATGCAACAAGAGTAGATATAAAACCAGATGGAAAAGTTACAGGCTCAATTGAATCAGAAGAGTTTGTAATTGAAGCAAAAGGTATATTTGAAGGAAATAGTCTTGTAAAGACAAGTTTAAGCGAAAAATTAAAAGAGAAAAAAGAAGATTTTATTGAAAAAGAAGATATACAATAATAAAAAACATATAAAATTATCTTTTATACATTTTTAGTTATAATCACACTCATGCTCTTTGGTTTGCCACTCTTTTATTTTAGATAAATTAAAAAGGAAAATATGAAAAATTTTTTAAGTCAATTAAATGATATTGAATATAATGAAGCAATTTCAAATCAATTAGATACTCCTGAAAAACTAATACAGCTTCTGCTAAAAAGAGTTCATCCAAAAAATGTTGAAGTTATAATTGATATTTTAAAACAAGCTATTACTCCATCTATTAGCTCTGATTTAAACAATATTGCTGATGTTTTATTTGAACAACTTAAAAAAAATCCAAAAGATATTTTTGAAAAATCAGTACAGATACAAATAGAAAAATTAATATTTGAGAGATTTGAAAAAGATAAAAAATTAGTTATTCAAAAAACAGAAGATATATCAAAACTTGTTGTACTTATGGAAGAGTATTTCAATGAAGCTATTTTTAGTAGCGGAAATGGTTCTAAAAAAGTTTTAAATATAAAAGAGAAAATCCAAGCAATTAATCTAACAAATGGTGGAATCGAAGTTTTAAGCAAACTACAAAATGAACTTGTTGTTGCTGCTTCTTCTATTGAGCAAGAGATAAATAGTGTTACAAATAAACTAGAAAATGGAAAATCTAAAATAGAAGAGTTAGAAGAAAAAATAAATAGTTTAGAAAATGAATTAAATAAAACAAAACAAGAAAATAGAAAAGATTTTTTAACTCAAGTTCTTACAAGAAAAGCATTTAATGAAGAGATGGTAAAAGTTGAAAACTCTTACAGTAGATTAAAAACTCAATATGCAGTAATATTTTTTGATATAGACCATTTTAAAAAAGTAAATGATACTTATGGTCATGAGTGTGGAGATGTAGTTCTTTCAACTTTTGGAAAAATTTTAGAGAAAAGTATTAGAGATATAGATTTAGTAGCAAGGTATGGTGGAGAAGAGTTTATTGCTATTATACATTTTAATCTGGATAGAGAGCTATTAATGTTATTAAAAAGAATAAAATCAATAGTTACAGAAAATAGCTTTATTTATCAAGATAAAAAACTAAAAATCACTTTTAGCGCTGGAGTTACAATAAGAAATAAATATCCTACTTATGATATTGCTCTTCAAAAAGCAGACTCTTTATTATACAAAGCCAAAGATAGTGGAAGAAATAAAATTTTGTTAGATAATGGAATTGAGATTTAGAAAAGTAGAAAATCTCTACTTCTCTTTTCTTATTTTTGTAACTGATTTTCCACCAATAAAGTAGTTATCTGTACTAATCTCTTCTATTAAAACTATTGCATTTGAGCTAGAACGATTAAATATCTTGCTAAAAAGTTCATTTATACCTTTTACTAACTCCTCTTTTTGCTCAACTGTTGCTCCGCCATCCTCATGAGTCATTTTTACATTTATTACTGGCATTTTTGCTCCTTTTTTAAATTAAATTATACTATCATTAAAAGCGATAATATGTCAAATCTTAAATTAATATATGAGATATAAGGAAAAGAGATATGGATTCAAATTTATTAAAAGTTTTTGTAGAAGTTGCAAATCAAAAAAGTATTTCAAAAGCTGCATTAAATCTAAGATTTGCACAATCAAATGTAACTTCAAGAATATAACAACTAGAGAAATCTTTAGATATTTGTCTTTTTCACAGAGTTCCAAAAGGTGTTATTTTAACAATCGAAGGTGAAAAGCTATACTCTTATGCAGTAGAAATTGTAAAAAAGATTGAACTTGCAAATTATGAAATGAAAAATATTAACTATCAAAAACATTTAATCATTGGTTCTACAGAATCAAATGCTAGCACAAGATTAATACCTTTTTTGCTAAAACTTAATAAAGATTTTCCAAATATGAATTTAGAATTAATTACAAATACAACAAAAGAAACACTTAAAAATGTTTTAAATTATAAAGTTGATATTGCATTTATAAGTGGTGAACCACAAAATGAAGAACTAATCGTTTTAAATAAAATAGATGAAAATATAGTTTTAGTAGAACCTAAAAATCAACCCGCTCCTAATACATTTTTATCTTTTAAAAATGGTTGTGCTTACAATGAATATGGTCAAAATTATTTAAAAAGTTTTTTAAGTGAAGATTATAAACATTTAGAATTTGGTAATTATGAAACTATATTAGGATGTGTCAAAGCTGGTATGGGAAAAAGTATTTTACCTCTTAGCATAATAGAAAAACTAAATTATAAAAAAGATTTAAAACTTACAAAAATATCAAAAAAAATTATAAATATCCCAACATATCTTGTTTGTAGAAAAGACTATATCCCTAGAATTAAAGATTATTTAGAAAACTTTAAATTCTAGAAAAAATAGATTAATTTAGAGCATTTTTAAATTTTTTCAATTCCTCTTTTATGCTTGGAACTCTCATAAAATGCTCTCCTATTAAAAAAGCATCAGCTCCAAGATTATGGAGTCTTTTTATAACTTCAATATCACTAACTCCAGATTCAGCAACAATTATTTTACCTTCAGGAATAAGTGGAATTAGCTTCTCACATAAATTCATATCCATCTCAAAAGTTTTTAAATTTCTATGGTTTATTCCTATAATATCTGCTTTACTTTTTAAAGCTTTAGTCAAATCCTCAAAATCGTGAATTTCAACTAAAACTTCTAAATTCAAACCTCTAGCATAACTATATAATTCATTTAACTCATCTTGACTCAGTGATTTTGCAATTAATAGTATAAAATCTGCTCCATATATCAAAGCCTCTGCAATTTGATATTTTGTAAGAATAAAATCTTTTCTTAAAAGTGGAATATTTGTAATATTTTTTATCTCTTTTAAATAATCCAAATTCCCCAAGAAAAAGTGTGGTTCTGTTAATATAGAAATTGCATTTGCACCAAAATCATTGTACTCTTTTGCTATTTGAAGATGATCAAAGTCTTCTTTTATAACCCCTTTACTAGGACTTGCTTTTTTTACTTCAGCAATTATTCGAATAGGTTCATCGATTGAAGATTTTAAAAATTTCTTTACATCTTTTGTGGGGAAATTACCATCTGCTATTATATTTTCAAGCTCATCTAAAGATATTTTCTCTTCTCTTTTTTTTACATCTTCTAAAGTTTTATTATTTATTTTTTCTAATATCATTCTCTTTACACTCCTTAATTTTTTCCCAATGCATCTTTATCTCTTCATCATTTAAACCTATTTCATCTACAATCAATTTCATATTTTTATATGCATCTTTACAATTTTTACTCTTATAATCGCCCCATGCTAGAGTATCTATAAAAGCAATATTTGTAGGATCTTGCTCCAATGCTTTTTTTACCAAAACCAAACCTTTTGGTATATCAATATCATAATCAATTAATAAATATGCCAAATAATTTTGATAAATAGGATTTGAAGATGTTTTTAAAGAGATATTAAATTTTTCAATAACACTTGCTAAAACACTATTTTTATCTTCTGCTAATTCAAACTCAATAATAGCTTGCTGTGCTAAATAATCAGGATTTGAACTATTTGTATATAATTTTTTGAGTAAATTATATGCTTTTTCTGGCTGTTTTGTTCGTTTATAAAGCTCTAAAAGAAAATCATCTTCAAGATTATTTCCTTCTAAAAATATTATAATATCATTTGCTTCAAAATTTTGAAACATTAAATTTGCTGTTTTATTTAATTGTAAAGCATCTTCACTATTTTTATAGTATAAAAACATCTCTTTTAACAAAGATTGTATATTTTGCTTATCATTTAATTGATTATAAAAAGTCAAAAGTTGAAGTGCAATATTAAAATCATATTGGCTTTTTGGTAGATAATCTTTAAGATTTTCTACTGCATCTTTTTGTCGATTTAATTGAAAAAACTCTAAACTTGCTTTTGTCTGTACAAGTGAGCTTGAAATGCCATATTTTAGAGCTTTATTAAAACTATCATAAGCTTTTTGAAACTCCTCTTTTGATATATATATTGTTCCTAAAAGTTCATAGTTGATACTATTTTTATATAAATCTGTTAGAGTAATAGCATGTTTTAAAGCCAAATCAAACTCTTGAAGCTTTAAAAGAGCAAAACTATACAATCTTAAAAGTATCTCTTCTTCTTTAATATTTGGTATAAAATATTTTGAAATTTGTTCTTTTATCCCTTGATAATCTTGAAGTTGTGTAGCAATTGTTGCATAAGCAACCAAATATTCATATTTACTTGTATTTAAAAATAGTTTCAAGTATATCTCTTTTGCACTATCGTACATTCTTGAATTTTCCATCTCTAAAGCGTAAATTATGTAGTAATCTTCTAGTTGAAAACTTTTCTCTTCTACTTTTAAATACTTTCTATTCTCTTTTTCATTTTTAAACTCTGCATCTTTAATAGTGCAAGAGACAAAAAAACTTAGAACTACTGTTATTATTAAATATTTTTTATAGCTGGGCACTCTTTATATACCTCTTTTTCATTATTTTTAAAATATTCCCAAAATGGAAAAGTCCTACACTGCGTTGGTCTATAATCATAAATAGAGCATTTTCTTTTTTCTAAATCAAAAAAACAGCAAGCAAAACTATTATCTGCTAATTCTACCTCTTTTATGCTATATTTATACCCTACTTTAAAAAGATATTTTTCTCTAAAACTATCTAAAGTAAGTCCTAAATATTTTGATAAAGCTTCAATTTCAACAATATTTATCCAAATATATCCACTTTCACCTATGCAACAATTTCCAGCACAACTTTCACAAGCAGTAGGATTAAAAGAGAAATTGTATCCATTTTTTTTGATTAAATTACTCACAAAAAACCTTTATACTATGTGTTTGAGCCTCTTTATATATATTTTGTACAGTTTTCGTAAACTCATTGTTTTCATCAAAAACAATCAAAGGATTTAAAATTTTCACCAAAGATTTAGAATTTTTCTTAGCATAAATCATCACCAAAGTTGCATCTTTTGAATCATTTGGATGTACAAATTGTAAAGCTTCAAGGTTAAATTTAAACTCTTTTAAATATAAAATAATATCCGCTAACTGCTTACAATCATAACAGAAAAAAAATTTTCCATCATTTTTCAAAACTTGTGAAGATTTTTTTATAAAATCTCTTAAAGGCATATAATCATTGTATCTTGCAATTTTAATATTCTCTTTTTCACTTTTTATTACATCACTATGATAAAATGGTGGATTTGATATACAAATATCAAATTTTTTATCAAAATCAAGCTCCAAAAATGAGCCTTTGTGCATTGTTGAAGATATTTTATTTATTTTTGCATTTTTTATTGAAAAAAATTGAAAAATATCTTGAATTTCAACTTGATTTAGATTTGTTTTTCTGTATTTATTAGAAAATAAAAGACCTAAAATACCACTTCCACTTCCAATATCGAGAACTTCTCCACTTATATTTTTATATTTTTCTAAAGATTTACAAATAAAACTATGTAAAAAATGTGTATCACTATTGTAACAATAACCATTTTGAGGTTGATATAATACCAAAAAGCTTCCTTTTTTAAAATCTTTGGATTATATCTAAATTATTTATAGTTTTCTTTTAATAAAATAAGCTAAATTATAGTAATATTGTTCCCAAAATTATAAAATTTATAAATTTTTATTATATTTTAGTAAAGGAAAATTATGTCAAATGTTGAAGCTCCTTTAAATACACCTGTATGGGTAAATGAGAGTAGATGTAAAGCCTGTGATAGATGTGTATCTGTATGTCCAGCTGGAGTTCTTGGGATGAGACAAGATATTCACTCAACTTTAGGTTCTATGGCAACTGTTATTCATCCTGAAGCTTGTATTGGATGCAATGATTGTGAATTATCTTGCCCTGATTTTGCTATTTTTGTCGCTGATAAAAAAGAGTATAAATTTTCAAAATTAAGTGATGAAGCAAAGCAAAGACAAGAGAGAATTATAAAAAATAATTATAAAATATTAGATGAAGATAAAAAGGTTTGATTATGTCAAGAGAATTAATATCAACAGGAAATGAATTAGCAGCATTAGCAGCTATTGATTCAAAATGTGAGTTTTTTGGTGGCTATCCAATAACACCATCTAGTGAAATCATGCATGTATTATCATCAAAACTACCTGCAATTGGTGGAGTTTGTATGCAAATGGAAGATGAGATTTCTGGTATTTGTGCAAGTCTTGGTGCAGCTATGAGTGGAAAAAGAGCTATGACAGCATCAAGTGGACCTGGAATTTCACTAAAATCTGAGAATTTAGGATTAGGTTATATTTCAGAAGTTCCTCTTGTAGTTGTAAACGTAATGAGAGGAGGACCTTCAACTGGACTTCCTACAAGAGTTGCTCAAGGTGATATTTTACAAGCAAAAAATCCAACTCATGGTGATGTAAAATCTATTACTTTAATGCCTGGAAATTTAACTGAGTGCTATACAGAAGTAGTACGTGCTTTTAATCTAGCAGATAGATTTATGCAACCTGTTTTTGTGCTTTTAGATGAAACTATTGGGCATATGGCTGGAAAAGTTGTACTTCCACCTTTAAGTGAAATAGAAAAAAATAGAGTTTTTAGAAAAAGATTTGATGGAGATAAAAAAGAGTATCTTCCTTATGGTGCAAAAGATGATGAACCAGCTGTTTTAAACACAATGTTTGAAGGTTATAGATACCATTTTACAGGACTTCATCATGGACCAACAGGTCATCCAACTGAAGATGCTGTTGTTTGTAGTGCTTTGATGAGTAGATTATTTAAAAAAGTTGAAAATCATACAGATGAACTTGAACTAAATGAAGAGTATATGATAGAGGATGCTGATATTTTAATTATTGCTTATGGTTCTGTTTCATTAGGAGCTAAAGAGGCTGTAAATCGTCTAAGAAAAGAAGGTATAAAAGCTGGAATGTTTAGTCCAAAAACTATTTGGCCAAGTCCTGAAAAAAGATTAAATGAACTTGTAAACAGATTTGAAAAAGTATTAGTTGCAGAGCTTAATATGGGACAATACACTCAAGAGATACAAAGAGTTAGTGGAAGAAAAGAGTTTGATACTCTTTTAAAAGCAAATGGAAGACCACTTTCTCCACTTGAAATAATAGAAAAAGTAAAAGGAATGTAATATGGCTTTTAACTACGATGAATATTTAAGAACAGATAAAATGCCAACACTTTGGTGTTGGGGGTGTGGTGATGGAGTTATATTAAAAGCTTTAATAAGAGCAATCGATAAACTTGGTTGGAATATGGATGATGTTTGTGTAGTTTCAGGAATTGGTTGCTCTGGAAGATTTAGCTCATACATAAACTGTAATACTGTTCATACAACTCATGGAAGAACACTTCCTTATGCAACTGGAATAAAAATGGCGAATCCAAATAAGAAAGTTATAGTTGTAGGTGGAGATGGAGATGGTCTTGCAATTGGTGGAAATCACACAATTCACGCTGCTAGAAGAAATATTGATTTAACTTATATTTTAATAAATAACTTTATTTATGGACTTACAAACTCTCAAACAAGCCCTACAACTCCAAAAGGGATGTGGACAGCTACAATGGAAAGAGGAAATATTGATCCAACTTTTGACTCTTGCAAACTTGTAGAAGCAGCGGGTGCGAGTTTTGTTGCAAGAGAAACTATGATTGATCCAAAAAAACTTGAAAGAACTTTAGTTAAAGCTCTTGAGCATAAAGGGTTCTCATATTTAGAAGTATTCTCAAATTGCCATGTAAATTTAGGAAGAAAAAATAAAATGGCAAGTGCAACATCAAATTTAGAGTGGATTGATTCTATCTCTTTAGCAAAAACAAAATTTGATATGCTAGAAGAGAGTGAAAAAATCGGTAAATATCCAACTGGAGTTTTAAAACAGGATGAAAATGCACTAGAATATTGTGAAGCTTATGAAAAAGTAAAAGAAGCACACAAAAATAAAACTATGGTAGAGCTTTAAGGAAATAATATGTCAAATAGAACTTTAATGAGATTTACAGGAGTTGGGGGACAAGGTGTTTTACTAGCAGGTGAAATTTTTGCAGCAGCAAAAATAAGTAATGGTGGATTTGGATTAAAAACAGCAACTTATACTTCACAGGTACGTGGTGGACCAACTGTTGTTGATATTACACTTCAAGATGAAGAGATTATCTATCCATACGCAAATGATGGAGAGATTGATTTTATGCTTTCTGTTGCTCAAATATCTTTTGATCTATTCAAAAATGGTGTAAAAGATGGTGCAACAATAGTTATTGAGCCAAACTTGGTACACCCTAGTGAAGAAGATAAAAAAAGATGGAATATTATTGAAATTCCAATTATTACAATTGCAAAAGATGAAGTAGGAAATGTTATTACTCAATCTATTTTAGCATTAGCAATAGCAAACTATTTCACAGGAGAAACTATTCCTAAAGAGGTTTTAAGAAGTACAATGCTCTCAAAAATTCCTCCAAAACTTCATGAACTTAACAACAAAGCTTATGATTTAGGTTATAAGTATGCAAAAGAAGCTGATAATAGAAAATAAGAGTTTAAACTAAGAAGTTTTTACTTCTTAGTTGTTTTCTTTAGGAATTTTTAAAATATTATTGGATTTACTAAAAGCTATCAAATCTTCAGTAGATTTTATCTTACTAAAATCTATATTTTCTAAACATCTTTCAAAAATAATCTCTGTTGATAGTGCATCAAAATATGCTCTATGATGATTTTGTACATCTATATTTAAAAGTTCTTTTAAAGTACTAAGACCATATTTTTGAGATTGTATGCATCTTTTTGATAAATCTATTGTACAAATTTTCCTATTTAAAAGTTTCCCTAAATTATACTTTTCAAAACTATCAGAGATAAAATTATAATCAAATTTGATATCATGAGCTACAAATACATCATCACCTAAAAACTCTTTAAACTCTTTTAGAACTTTCTCTAGTCTTGGTGCAGTTTGAAGCATATCTAGACTTATATTTGTAACTTCTTGAATATAAATAGGAATCTCTTTTGCAAAAACCAAAGAGTCAAATTTATCTAAGATTTGTCCATTTTTATACTTAACTGCTCCCAATTCTATAATTTGATGACCATTCTTTGGACTTCCACCATTTGTTTCAATATCAACAAAACAAAAAGTTTGTTCACATATTGGAGTTTTTGTGGTTCTAAGATATACAAAATCATCTTTTATATCTAAAGGAAACCCATTTATTAAAAGTAGCTCAAATTCTAGTTCACTATTTTCATAAAACTTATCACTTATATTTTCTAAAAGATCTAAAAATTCAGAAAATTCTATTGGCTCTTTTTTTAATCTTCTTACAATATCTAAAAAAGTCTGCTTTTGAGGTTTTAAAATATACTTTTTTTTAGGAGATTTCATTTGCAGCTTTCACAAAATCAAACATCTTTTGTTTATCTTTAACCCCTTTTTGCTTCTCAACTGAACTACTTACATCAACTCCAAAAAAATTAAAATTCTTTAACTCTTTTAAATTTTCAGGATTTAATCCTCCAGCAAGTATAAATTTAGAACAGTTTATATCTTTAAACCAATCCAGTGCTAATCTTTTACCAGCTCCACCAAATTCATCTACAAATGCATCAACTAAATAGTAATCATCTTTTAAACTGTTTAAGTCCTCTTTACTTTTTACTCTTAAAACTTTTAAATATTTAACTTCTAGTTTAAAAAAATCTACTATATTCTCATCATCAATAATTTGAGCTAGTTGCATTTTCGACTCTTTACAGGTTTTGTTTATAAAATCTGTTGTTTCGTTCACAAAAAGTCCAACAGTTTGTACAAAAGGTGGTAAATTTTCAACTATTTTTAAAGCAAGAAGAGGTTCAATATATCTAGGAGATGGTTTATAAAATACAAATCCCAAGGCAGAAGCACCTGCATTTATGGCATTTAATGCATCTTCTAAATTTGTTATACCACAGATTTTTACTCTCATATTTTGAACTTCTTAATTTATACTTTTAAACTATCTATAGCTTTTTTATAATCACCACTTCCAAAAACAAAGCTTCCTGCAACAACAACATCAACTCCAGCATCTTTTAACTCTTTTATATTTTTATCACTAACTCCACCATCAACTTCAATTAGACAGTTTGGATTTCTTTTTTTAATTAACTCTTTTAATTTTTTTGCTTTTTCAATCACGCTTGGAATAAATTTTTGCCCACCAAATCCTGGATTTACAGACATTAGTAAAACCATATCTAAATCTTCGAGTAAATACTCAATATCTTCTACTTTAGTGTGAGGATTAAGTGTAATTGCAGGACTTATTCCCAAACTTCTTATTTTTTGAATAAGTCTATGTGGGTGTTTTTCACTCTCAATATGAAATGATAGATATTTTGGTTTTAATGGAGCAAATAGATCTACAAAGAAGTTGTTATTTTCAACCATTAAATGAATATCAAGTGGTTTAGAACTAGCTTTACTAACAGGTTCTACAACAACTGGACCAATAGTTAAATTTGGTACAAAATGCCCATCCATAACATCTACATGAACTAAATCACAACCAGCTTCACAAATAGCCTTAATCTCTTGTTCCAAATTGCCAAAATCAGCTGATAGTATAGATGGAGCAACTAACATATTATTTACCTTTTTTATAAAAATTAGCCAAGATTATATCAATTTATCGCTTTTAGATAGTATAAATAAATTTTAGAGTAAAATTTGACCCATTATAAGGAATAATTTGGAAAAGAAACTATTTATACTATTTATATTTACTCTATCACTATGTTTTTCAGAAGATTTAAACTCTATTTATAAAAAAGCAAAAGAGCTAGAAGATAATGGAGATTATAAATCTGCAATGCTTTTATATAAAAAAATAGCAAATGAGAGTTTAAAAAATCCTTCTTTAGATAAGAGTGAAGATTTAGTAATCAAAGAGATTAAAAAAGAGCCAAAAAAAGAGTTTTTTGAACATAATATAGATAAATCTAAAGATAAAGATACAAATGATAATTTAGAGCAACTAGTTACAAAAGATTTTGGTATATATCCTTATAAAAAGAACTATTTTTTACCAGCAACATATACTTTTAACAATATTTCAAATAGAGATAATTTTGAAACTTCTTTTCAAATTAGTTTAGAAAAACCAATTTCTAATGATTTTTTTGGTTTAAACGAGACAATAAGTATTGCATATACTCAAAAATCATTTTGGCAAACTGCTTCTAGTTCTGCTCCATTTCGTGAAACAAACTATGAACCAGAAATTTTTATGCAAATTCCTAATGATGGTAAATACCTAAAGCTTTATAAAACATCATTTTTACACACTTCAAATGGAAAAGGTGGCGATGATTCAAGATCTTTAAATAGATTATATTTACAAACATTTTTTCAATTTGATAATCTTTTTGTGTCTCCAAAAATTTGGTATAAAATTCCCCAAAATAGTAAAGATGATGATATGAAAGATTTTTATAAATATTATGGGTATGGTGATATTTCATTTTTGTATGCTTATGGTAAACAAACTTTTGAACTACTTTTAAGAGATAATTTGAGATTAAATAGTTCAAACAAGGGGGCAATTGAATTTAACTACACTTTTCCTCTTCCAGATTTTATATCTTCAAAAAATAGTTATGGTATTTTTCAAGTTTTCCATGGATATGGTCATAGTTTAATAGATTATGATAGAGAAGTAACAAATATTGGTATTGGACTTACTTTTTCTAGATAAAACTTATTTTATACTTTCTTATGGCGAGAGAGTAGAGGAATCGAACCTCTCACGGCGTTTACACAAAAACCGTCAATCAGGGTTGAAGCCTGTGGTGCTCACCAGATACACAAACTCTCCATAAGATTAAAATAGTATAATAATACTCTTTAAAATAGTATAAAAGGTCTATAATGTTACTAAAATCCATTCCAAAGGTTGATAAGTTTATCACAAACAAAGCTTTTGAAGGATTATCAAAAACTTTAATAACAAAAATCACAAAAGAAGTTTTAGAAAATCTGAGAGTTGAAATATTAAATAAAAAGATAGATAGTTTTGATGAACAAACTCTTATTTCAAATGTTTTAAGAAAGTACGAAAATCTTACACAATCTTCACTAAAACCAGTTATAAACGCAACTGGAATTATTGTGCATACAAACTTAGGAAGAAGTTTGCTTGATGAGAGCCTATTTAAAAATGCAATAACAATAGCAACATCTTATAATAATCTTGAATATAGTTTAGAAGAGGGAAAAAGAGGAGAGAGATACGAACACATCACAAAATCTCTACAAGCACTCACTTCTTGTGAAGATGCTTTGGTTGTAAACAACAATGCAAGTGCTGTTTTTCTAATCCTTAATACATTTTGCAAAAATAAAGAGGCAGTTCTTAGCCGTGGTGAACTTGTTGAAATTGGTGGAAGTTTTAGAGTTCCTGAAGTTATGACTCAAAGTGGAGCTATATTAAAAGAGATTGGAACTACAAATAAAACTCACCTAAGAGATTATGAAAATGCTATAAATGAAAATACAGCTATGCTTATGAAAGTTCATAAATCAAACTATAGTATTGAAGGGTTTTTTAGTGAAGTTAGCTTTGAAGATATATCAAAACTAGCACAAAAAAATGGCTTAATAGATTATTTTGATATGGGAAGTGGACATATTTTTGATTTACCTTTTAATTTAAGCAAAGATGAGCCATCTATTCTTGAGCTTATGAAATCAAATCCAAGTCTGCTTAGCTTCTCAGGAGATAAACTTCTAGGAAGTGTTCAAGCTGGAATTATAGTTGGGAAAAAAGAGTTAATAGCAAAATTGAAAAAAAACCAACTCTTAAGAATGTTAAGAGTTGATAAAATTACTTTAGCACTTTTAGAAGAGAGTTTGAATATCTATTTAAAAAATGAGTTAGATAAAATTCCAACTTTAAAAATGCTAAATACAAAGCTTGAAGTTTTAGAAAAAAGAGCAAATATTTTAAAAAATAGTATAGATAACTTTATAAAATGTGAAGTAATAAAAAGCTTTACAATGGTTGGAGGAGGAACAACTCCAAATAAAAAAATCCCTACTATTGCTTTAAGCCTTGAATATAAAAACCTAAAAGCAAATGAGATAGAAAAAATTTTAAGAAAAAATCTAATCATAAGTAGAATTGAAAATGACAAAGTACTGCTTGATTTTAGAACAATATTAGAAAAAGATATAGCTAATATTGAAGATATATTAAAAAAAGAGTTTAAAAATGTCTAATATTATAATTGGAACTGCTGGTCATATTGACCATGGAAAAACTGCACTAATTCGTGCTTTAAATGGTTTTGAAGGTGATAGCACAAACGAAGAGAAACAAAGAGGAATAACAATAGATTTAAGCTTCTCAAATCTTACAAGAGCTGAGAGAAATATTGCATTTATAGATGTTCCAGGTCATGAAAAACTTATTAAAAATATGATTGCTGGAGCTTTTGGATTTGACTATGTAATGTTAGTTGTAAGTGCTAAAGAGGGTCTTATGCCACAAACTATTGAGCATATTGAGATTTTATCACTTTTGGGAATAAAAAATCTTATTTTAGTAATTACAAAAAAAGATTTAGTAGATGAAAAAACATTAAAAGAGCAAGAGAAAAAAATTGTAGAGTTTTTAAATGAGTTTGAATTTAATATCAAATTTATAAAAGCTGTATCTATTTATGATGAAAAATCTATTGAAGATTTAAAAAACACTCTATTTACAATATCAAATAGCACAAAAAATGAAGAAAACTTTTTTAGATTTTATGTTGATAGAGTATTTAGTGTAAAAGGTAGTGGAACAGTTGTAACAGGTACAGTTTTAGGTAAAAAAATTGAGCTTGAAGAGAAGGTTTTTATTCCTCATTTGCAAAAAGAGACAAAAATAAAAAATATTCAAGTACATAATCAAAACGCAATAGAAGCAAATATTTCAAATAGAGCTGCACTAAATCTATCTTCAGTTGATATAAACTCACTTCAAAGAGGAGATATTATTACAAAAAAGGGGTTTTTAAGAGGTTTTGATACAATTGATATCTCTTTTAAGTGCTTAAAAAACAAAAAACTAAACCATAATCAAACATACACTTTGTTTATTGGAGCTAAAAAGATAGATGCAAAAGTTCTACTTTTTGACTCTTTAACATCACTTGAAGATGGTTTTGCAACACTAAAAATGGATGAAAAGATATTTACTGTTTTTGGAGAAAAAGTTATTTTAAGAAGTGCAAATGATACTATTTGTGGTGGAGTTATTTTAAATCCAATATATGACCCAATGAATAAAAATCAAAAAAGAGATCTTTTGAAAAATCTTTATAAAAGAGATTTTAAAAATGCTTTTAAAATACTTTTAGAAGCTCATAAAAGAGGTTTAGGAGTAGTATCTTCAACTCAAAGATTTGCTCTAAGCCATGATGAGTCTTTAGAGTTTGCAAACTCTTTAGAAGATGTTTTTGTAGATAAAAAAGAGCTAGTTATCTATCCAATTAAAACAAAAGATGAGATAGTTGAATTTATAAAAAATATCTATATAAAAAACTCTTACGCCCTACTTTCAAGCTCATCAATAAATTTAAGAGTTCCTTGGGCTAGTATTGAGTTTATAAATAGTGCTTTAGATGATTTGGTACAAAATGGCTTTTTAGTAAAAGAGGGGCAACTTTATAAAAATGCAAATATAAAAGAGGATATTACAAAAGAGCTTGAAAATATATTTTTAGAACGATTAAAAAGTGAAGATATAACGCCAACAGCTCCTTATAATATCTATGATGATTTAGATATAGATAGAAAACTTGGAGATGATATTTTAAAATCACTTACAGCAAAAAAAGATGTAATAAGGCTTCAACACAATCTTTTTATTCATAGCCAAAGTTTAAATAAGATTATAAAATCTATGAGAGAGATTATAAAAGAAGATGGTTTTATAGAGATTTTTAACTTTAAACAGAGATTTGATTTAAGTAGAAAATATCTTGTTTGTTATTTGGACTATTTAGATAATTTTAGTGATATCAAAAAAGTTGAAAATAGAAGAGTTTTATCTTGATAAATAATTTATAAATATTGAGTTTTATAAAGCCAAAAGGCTTTATAAAAACTTATTAAGGCTGTTTAAAAATAGATATATCTTTAGCTTTTTTTGTATATTTTTCAATATTTACCAAAGCAGTATTTGAGCTATTTCCATTTGCTAGTTTTGAAGTTGGAATATCTTTTGTAAGAACATTAACATTTCCATTTAAACAAATTGTTCCTATTTTTCCTCTTTCAAGAGGATCATACCAAGCACCTTCATCAACTCTTACAACTCCTCTTCTAATATCATCTGTAATAACAGCTCCAGCTAATATTTCACCTCGTTTATTGTAAACTCTTACAATATCTCCATTTTTTATACCCTTAGCCTTTGCATCTTTAGTGTTTATAAAAATTGGTTCTCTATTTGAAACTGCATACTTATCTCTTAAGCTTGTGTTGTTTAATTGCGAATGGAGTCTATGATTTGGATGAGAAGTAATTAAAGCAAACTCTGCATCTTTATTTTTCATTCCCAACCACTCATCTGGTTCAAACCAAGATGGATAAGCTTTGCAATCATCATAATTCATAGATTCTATTTTTTTTGAATATATCTCAATTTTACCAGAAGGAGTTCCTAAAGGTTCTAATATTGGATCTTCTCTAAAATCAGAATATCTTACAAATTCACTATTTTCTTGAGGAACTTCAAAAGTTATAGGTCTATTCTCTCTCCAGAAATCTTCAAAAGTAGGAATTTTTGTTCCTGCTTTTTCCATTTGAGTATAAGCTTGATTATAAAATCCTTTTATCCACTCAAGCGGTGTTTTATTTTGTGAGTACTCTTCAAAAACTCCAAACTCTTTTGCTAAATCACAAAATATTTCATAATCATCTTTTGCTTCATTTTGCTTTTCTACTGCTTGTTTCATTGGAACTATATTTAAATTTGAGTAATCTCCAGTCATTGTAATATCATCTCTTTCATAACTTGTAGTTACTGGCATTACAATATCAGCCATTCTAGCAGTAGGAGTCCAGAAAATTTCATTAACAACAATAGTTTTTGGTTTTCTAAAAGCTTTTACTAAAGTATTTGTATCTTGATGATGAACAAGTGGATTTCCACCTACCCAATAAACAAAATCAATATCAGGATAAGTTATTTTACTTCCATTATGATCTATTACCTTACCAGGATTTAATAAAGCATCTGCAATTCTAGCAACAGGAAAAGAGAATTTAGCAGTTTTTTCAAGCCAAGAAGAACCACCTGTATTTTGTGTAGAATTAACAGTTGAAGTTATCCCACCTATCTTTCCACCTTTTGTAGTTGGAGTACCACCATTTGAATAATGATATGAAAATCCAAAACCTCCACCTGGAAGTCCAATTTGACCTAGCATTGAAGCTAAAGTCACTATCATCCAGTGAGTTTGTTCTCCATATTGAGCTCTTTGTATTCCCCAACCAGCCATAATCATTGTTCTATTTTCATACATTAAAAGTGCTAACTCTTTTATAGTTTGTTCATCTATTCCAGAAATCTTTGAAGCCCATTTTGTATCTTTTACGATATTGTCTTCTTTTCCTAGAATATAATCTCTAAATTTATCAAATCCTTCAGTGTATTCATCTAAGAATTTTTTATCATAATTATTTGTTTGTAATAACTGGTATGCCATTCCTAACATAAATGCTACATCTGTTCCTGGAATTATTGGTATCAATTTTGCATTTAAATATGTACAAGTTTCATTTTTTTCAGGGTCTATACATATGATTTTTTTATTTGATTTTTTAAGTTCTTGAAGATATTTAAAACCTTGTTCATCTGTTGAAGTCCAAGCAATTTTTAAAGTACGCATTAAGTTAGCACCCCAAATTACTATAACTTTTGAATTTTCTAAAACCACTGGCCAAGAAGTTTGTTGCTCATACACTTCAATTGTACCTAATACATGAGGCATAATAACCTGAGCAGCACCAGTTGAATAATCACCCAAAGAGCCTGTAAATCCGCCAATACTATTCATAAATCTATGCAATAAAACTCTTGAGTTATGCATATTTCCACTACTTTTCCAACCATAACTTCCAGCAAAAATACCTTCGGCACCTCTTTCATTTTTTGTTTTTTTAAGTTCTGTTGATATTAATTTAATAGCTTCTTCATAAGATACTCTTACCCATTCATCTTTTCCTCTTAGTTCTGGTTTTGAATTATTTGGATTTTCTAAATAAGATTTTCTAACCATTGGATACTTGATTCTATCTTTGGCATAAACTAAATCTTGTGTATAGTACTGTAAAGAGTTATAAATTTCAGATGTTTTTTGATATGGCTCAGATTTTATAATTTTTCCATCTTTTAATGTAAGTTTTAACATACCCCAGTGAGCAGCTGTTAAAATTTCTCCATCTTTTATTAAAGTTGTAGAAAAATTTGATACAGTAGAAGCTAAAAGATTTGATCTACTTGATACAACATCAACAAAAGGAACAGCCGCAAATAAAAGTGCTACTTTTAAAAAACTTCTTCTTTTTTTATCTATATTTTTCATATTTTACTCCATATCTTTTGCATGTTTTTGTAAGTATTGAACAACCAAATAGTTCTCTTCTTTTGTAATTGCAGTTCTACTAAGCATTGATTTCATAACGCTTGGCCAAAGATTTGCTGTAAACTCTTTTTTGTCGTGAGCACTATGGCAAATTCCACAATTATTTTTATAAAGTTCATCTGCTTTTGTATATAAAGAGTTTAAATCTTTTGTAAGATTATCTTTATCAATAAACGCTATTATCTCTAGTTTTTTAAAGTTTTCAAACTCTTTATCTTCAACTTTTTTAGAAGAGACTACATCAAAATTACTAGTTTTTGATAATCCAGCAACTAAAATTCTATTTTTATAACTATAATATAAAGCAAACTCCTCTTTATCTTTAGCAAAACCACTTATTTTTACTTTATATCTACCATCAACTTCATCCAAAACCTCTATTTTTGATGTAGGTAAAAGCCTTCCTTTAATATCACTACTTTTTGAATTTTCATATAAATTCTTTACAGAACCTACATACCAATCTTCACTTGAAAATAAGCTTGTAGTTATAAAAACTAAAGCAAACATAACATACTTATTCATAGATACTCCTCCTTTATGCATTATTTAATAGTTTCGAACCTGATTATACTCTTAAAAAATTAATTAGTAAATATAAAACTAAAGTATATTTTGATTTAAATTTAATATAAATATCTAATTTTTATTCATTATAAAATTAGTTACTTTTTTCCATAAGATTTGTTTTTTTACACCTAGGACAAGGATTTCCAGGATTTGAGTAGCAAGAGTAGCAAAACATTGTAGTACAAGTTTCACATGTAAGCTTACAATGTTTGCAGACATAAGTTTTTTCTCTTTTTCTTTTCTCTTTTTTTCTAAATAACCAATTAAACATAGCTATCCTTTTTAAATAAAAAGGATTATATTTAATCTTTTTTACTTATAAGATGATATATATCAAAGCTTATAATATTTCATGTAAACTATTTGCTTTTTTCATCCAATTTTCTAAATCTTCATATCTCTCATCTTCAATCATTTTCTTAGCTTCATTCATTTGATCTTCAAAAGATTTAATACTTTCTAGCATATTTTCTCTATTTTGCTTAAAAATATCTCCCCACATTCTTGGGCTTGATTTTGCAATTCTACTCATATCTTTAAATCCTCCAGCAGCAAGTGCAATAATCTCTTTTGGATTTTGATGACTCATAACAGTATTTGCTAATGAAAATGATATTAAATGAGGTAAATGTGATATGTAACAAGCATTTACATCGTGTTCATGACTATTCATAACCACAATTCTCATGCCTATTTCTTGAAAAATTTTAAAAGCTTTATTAACATGCATATTTGCATTATCTTCCAAATCACATAAAACTACAGTTTTCCCCTCATATAGATTATCAATTGCAGCTTTTGGTCCATTTTTCTCTGTTCCTGTCATTGGATGTGCTGCTATAAAATTTTTTCTTATTTTAGGAGGAATATTTTTTACAATATACTCTTTAGTTGAACCCATATCTATAATAGTTGTTTTCTCATTTATATCTAAAAAATTAGGAAACATAGAAATAATAGCATCAACAGGAATAGATAAAATAATAACGTCTGAAACTTTTTTTAAAGTTTCCAAATCAACAAGCTCATCAACAAGTCCTAACTCTTCTATCTCTTTTCTATTTTTTTCACTATTTGTAAATCCATAAACCTTTTTTGAAATACCATATCTTTTAACAGCCTTTGCCAAAGAACCACCCATAAGCCCTAAACCAATAATTCCAATGTTCAAATTTAACCTTTTTTTAGTAATTTTGCCAAAATTATAGCTTACTTTAGATTTATATAAACTATATTTCGGTATATTATTGCTTTATTTTGACAACAAGGACATTTGTGAAAAATCGAATAACTTTTTTATCTTTAGCTTGTGCTACTGTTTTGAGTGCAAGTAGCATCAAATCTATTGAATACTTAAATGTAAGTAAAGTATCGCCACAAGTTTTAGAAGAGACTTTGGGAATGAGAGCTGGTGATAGCTTAGATAGTAACAAGCTAAATGAAGCATTAATTAAATTTTATAGCTATGGTTACTTTGATGATATAGTAATAGATAATGATAATGGAAATATCAAAATTATCTTTAAAGAGAAACCTTCAATTGCAAATGTTGATATAAAAGGTTATAAAACTAGAAGTGAAGATACAGATGCTATTAAAAAAGTATTAAAGCTAAACAAAGGTTCTATGTATAGTGAAAAAAGAGTTAAAGAAGCAAAAGAACAACTTTTAGGAATGTTATCTAGTGAAGGGTTTATAAACTCTGTTGTTGAAGTTGAAACAGAGAAATTAAATGATTCTTCTATAAAACTTACTTTTAATGTAAATAAAGGTGATGAGATTATCATAAGAGAAGCAAAATATCACGGTGCTAGTGAACTAGATGGAAGTGACTTTAAAAAAGTTACTGCAAATAAAGAGAAAGAGTTTGCTTCTTGGTGGTTTGGTCAAAGTGATGGTGAAATGAAAATTGATCAACTAAAATATGATGCAAGAAGAATAAATGACCTATATTTTGAAAAAGGTTACTTAGATGCAGATGTAAAAGAGCCATTTTTAGATATAGATTTTGCTTCAAATCAAGCAAAACTTGACTTCTTTGTTAAAGAGGGTGAAAAATATACTACAAATGATATAAAAATCTTTTTGGACTCTTCAATTGTAGATCCTGAAGAGATTTATTCAGATTTAAAACTAAAAGTTGATAGAACATTTAATATTAAAAAATTAAGAGATGATCAAGAGTATATTAGAACTTTAGTTGCAGATAAAGGTTATGCCTATGCAGAAGTTAAATTTGATTTAAAGAAAAATGAAGCTGAGCATAGAGTTGATGTTATTTTTAGTGTTGTTCCAGGGCAACAAGTATATATAAATGATGTAAAAATATCTGGAAATGCAAGAACTCTTGATAGAGTTGTAAGAAGAGATGTATATTTAGCACCTGGTGATATGTATAATCTTACAGATTTAAAAGATGCAAAAAGTAAGTTAAAAAGATCTAGCTTCTTTGAAGATGTTCAAATTGAAGAGAAAAGAATAAGTGAAGATAAAATGGATTTATCTGTAAAAGTAACAGAAGCACCAACTGGAAGTATTATGCTAGGTGGGGGATATGGTTCTTATGATAAATTAATGATAAACGGATCTGTAAGTGATACAAATATATTTGGAAGTGGTCTAACTTTATCTTTAAGTGGTGATTTATCAAAAAGATCAAATAGATACGAAGTAGCTCTTAAAAATCCTGCTATAAACGATAGCGACTATAATGGTGAAGTTGAAGCTCACTCAACAAAAATTGAGTATAGAAGAAGTCACTATGATTCTGATGTAAAAACAAAAGGTTTCTCTGTTGCAGCGGGGAAAGAGGTAGTAAGAAATACTTATGTTGGAGCTAGATATGGACTTGATTTCATAAAAGAGGTTTATAATTATCAAAGTGGATTTACAGCACCAGCTGGTCAAAGATTATATACAGATCAAGACTATACAAATAGCTCTATTACACCTTACATAAACTATGATAGTACAAATGATTTTTATTTTCCAACAGCTGGTATAAAAGCTGGGGCTTCTGTTGAATATGCAGGAGTTGGTGGAGATTCAAAATATATTAAACCAGGGGTAAATTTTAGATATTTCTACTCTTTAGAAGATTTAACAGAGCTTGACTGGATTTTAAGATTTAAAACTCAAGCAAAAATGTTAATAGATGAAGGTCAAATAAATCAAGGAGACTCTTTATATCTTGGAGGTCCAAAAACTTTAAGAGGATATAAATCTTATGCATTCCCAAATAATGAATCTGGATATTATCAAGACCCTTATGAAAAAATGTGGTCAAATCAAGCAGAAATTAGTTTCCCTCTAGTTCCATCTGCAAAAATGAGATGGGGACTATTTTATGATTATGGTATGATAGGTCAAAATAGCTTTAGTGAGATAAAAAGATCAGGAACAGGAGCTTTACTAGAGTGGATTTCTCCAATGGGTCCTTTACAATTAATATTTGCTAAACCAATTGGTGATAAACCAGGGGATGACACATCAAGTTTTGAGTTCTCTTTTGGAACAAGTTTCTAATGACAAAAAAAGTATCGCTTGATTTAAAAAAAAGATTAAGTAAAGAAGATGCACTTGATTTAATAAAAAATGCATCTTTGTTAGATTTAGCGAAGATGGCAAGTGCAAAAAAAGATGAGCTTCATAAAGAAAAACTAACTACTTTTATAGTAGATAGAAATATAAACTATACAAATGTATGTTGGGTTGATTGTAAGTTTTGTGCTTTTTTTAGACACAAAAAAGATAATGATAGTTATGTTTTAAAATTTGATGAAATTGATGAAAAAATAGAAGAACTTTTAGCAATTGGTGGAACTCAAATACTTTTTCAAGGTGGAGTTCATCCAAATTTGAAAATTGATTATTATGAAGAGTTAGTAAACCACATTCATACAAAATATCCACAAATTACAATTCACGGTTTTTCATCTATTGAAATTGATTTTATAGCAAAAGTTTCAAAAATCTCAATACTAGAAGTTTTAAAAAGACTTCAAGCAAAAGGTTTAAGCTCAATTCCAGGAGCTGGAGCTGAAATTTTAAGCGATAGAGTAAGAGATATAATTGCTCCAAAAAAAATGGATACACAAGAGTGGTTAGAAGTTCATAGACTAGCACACTCTATTGGAATGAAAACAACTGCAACAATGATGTTTGGAACTGTTGAAACAGATGAAGAGATTATTGAACATTGGGATTTGATTAGAAAATTACAAGATGAGACTGGTGGATTTAGAGCATTTATTATGTGGAGTTTTCAAGGCGAAAATACAAAATTAATGGAAGAACATCCTCAAATAAAACCACAATCTTCAAATAGATATTTAAGACTCTTAGCAGTTTCAAGACTATATTTAGATAATTTTGCAAATCTTCAAAGCTCTTGGGTTACTCAAGGCTCATACATTGGGCAAATGGCTCTTAAGTTTGGAGCAAATGATTTAGGTAGCACTATGATGGAAGAGAATGTTGTAAAAGCAGCTGGTGCAGCAAATAGAATGAATCAAGATGAAATGATAAGATTAATAAAAGATATAGGCGAAATTCCTGCAAAAAGAGATACTGCTTATAATATATTAGAGAGATTCTAACAAAATGAAAACTAGATATATTTTATATATTTTTTTACTATTACAAGGAAGTTTAATGAGTGCAACAATAAAACATATAAATATAAGCAATGTTGATATTCCAGTGATTTTTGAAGAACAAAAATCGCTTCCAATTTTAAATTTACAACTAATTTTTAAAAATTCTGGATATATAAAAGATAATCAAAATTTAGGACTTGCTAGCTTATCAGCTAGAGTTTTAAATGAAGGAACAAAAAAATTAGGAAGTGTTAAATTTTCAGAGATTTTAGATGACAATGCTATTACTATTCATAGTGCTGTTGGTTTTGAAACTCTTACAATAGAACTTTCAAGCTTAAAAGAGAAATCAAATCTTGCAATTAAATCATTAAATGAACTTTTACAATCTCCAAATTTATCAGAAAATTCATTAGAAAAAGTAAAAACTTTGGCTATTGGTAGTTTAAAAAGAAAAGAGAACGACTTTGATGATGTAGCAAGTAAGGGTTTAAATGCTCTTCTTTATAGTGGAACTGCTTTGGCAAATCCTGCTAGTGGAACAATAGAGTCTATTTCAAAAATTGAACTAAAAGATATAGAACAATTTTTAAAAAACTCTTTAACTTTAAATAATTTAACTATTGTTGCAGGTGGAGATATTAGTTTCATTGAGCTAGAAAATGCTTTAAAACCTCTTTTGAAAGAGCTAAAAGTTGGAGAAAAAGAAGATATTCAAAAAATAGAGTTTGTATCTAAAAAAGAGGAAAAAGAAGTTTTAAAACAGACAGAACAAGCATATATCTATTTTGGTTCAAATTTTAATGCAAAAGCTAAAGATGAAGAGAATTACAAGGCAAAAGTTGCTTCATTTATTTTAGGTGGTTCTGGATTTGGATCAAGATTAATGGAAGAGATAAGAGTAAAAAGAGGTTTAGCATATAGTGCTTATGCTAATATTGGAATTAATAGGCTTTACTCAAGTTTTAGTGGATATTTACAAACAAAAAATGAGAGTACTTCTCAAGCTATTAATATTGTAAAAAGTTTAGTTGATGATTTTGTAAAAAGTGGAGTAACTCAAGAAGAGCTTGATGCTGCAAAAAATTTCCTATTAGGAAGTGAACCACTAAGAACTGAAACTTTAGCACAAAGATTAAATAGAGCATTTATGCTAGACTTTAAAGGTTTAAGTCTTGATTATCCAAAACTTGAACTAGAAAAAATACAAAATTTAAGTTTAGAAGATTTAAATAACTATATAAAAACTCATACTGAGTTAAATAATTTAACATTTTTTATTGTAAGGAAATAGTTTATGCTAAGATTTGCACCAAGCCCAACAGGAGATATGCATATAGGGAATTTGCGAGTTGCAATTTTTAACTATATTGTATCAAAACAGTTAAATGAAGGGCTTATTATAAGAATTGAAGATACTGATAAAGAGAGAAATATTGAAGGAAAAGATAAAGAGATTTTAGAGATTTTAAATCTATTTTCAATAGAGTATAAATCTGTTTTTTATCAAAGTGAAAATCTAAAGTATCATCAAAAAATGGCTCTTCAACTTATGACTCAAAAGAAGGCTTTTGCTTGTTTTTGTAGTGATAGCAAACTTGAAGAGTTAAAAGAAGAGTCTATAAAAAAAGGTATCGCTTTTAGATATGATGGATTTTGTGAGAATTTAAGTGATGAAACTGTTTTAAATACAAATGCACCTTTTACAGTAAGGCTTAAAAAACCAAATCATAATATAAAATTTACTGACCTTTTAAAAGGTGATTTTGAATATGCTCCTTTTGATGTTGATAGTTTTATTATTTTAAGACAAGATAAAACTCCTACATATAACTATGCTTGTAGTGTTGATGATATGCTAATGGATATATCTATGGTAATCAGAGGAGAAGATCATGTTTCAAATACTCCAAAACAGATACACATTAGAGAGAGTTTAGGCTATACAAAAGAGATAAAATATGTTCATTTACCAATCATTTTAAATGCACAAACTGGTAAAAAAATGAGTAAAAGAGATGATGCAAGTAGTGTAAAGTGGCTAATTGATGAAGGATTCCTACCAAGTGCAATTGCAAACTACCTTGTGCTTATGGGAAATAAAACTCCAACAGAGATTTTTACTCTAGAAGAGGCAATTTCATGGTTTAAAATAGAAAATGTCTCAAAAAGTGGAGCAAAATTTGATATTGATAAGCTAAGATTCATAAATAGAAAACATATAGAACTATTAGACGATATGAGACTATCAAAAATTTTAGGTTTTGCAGATAATGATATTGGAAAATTAGCAAAACTATATTTAGAAGAAGCAAGTACAATAAAAGAGATAAAATCAAAACTAAATAATATTTTTTCTCAAAAATCTACTCTTGAAGGTTTTGAACAAGAGAGTCAAACTATCAAAGAAGTGTTAAAAAATGCACCATATTTTGAAAATTATGATGATTTAAAAGATTATGTTGTTCAAAAAACAGAACTTAAAGGTAAGAATCTATTTAAACCATTAAGATATATTCTAACAGGTGTTGAAAATGGACCAAATCTAACAGATATTTATCCATTTATTAAAAACTATATTGGGGAGATTACAAAATGATAGATGCACTTTTTAGCTCATTTTTAACTATTTTTTTTAGTGTTATTTTTCTTTACAAGTGGATTGTTATTATTTCAGCACTTTTAACTTGGGTTAGACCAGATCCATACAATCCAATAGTTCAAATGCTTTATAGATTAACAGAGCCTGTTTATGCAAAAATGAGACAATATATTCCAACAACTTTTGGAGGAATGGATTTGGCTCCACTTATTTTGATTTTTGCTCTTATATTTTTAGAGACATTCTTACAAAAAGTTCTTCTATAGATTTATGTTAAAAATATTTAAGTTTTCTCTTTTATTTACGCTTAGTCTAAATCTTTTTGCAAATAGTATAACTACTGATTTTATGCAAAAAGATTTCAAAATAACTTATGAATGGCTTGCAGAAAAACCAAAATCAAGTGCTAAAGATTTTTTTATATTACAATATCTTGAAAATGAAGATTTAAGTTATGAAAATGCAAAAAAAGCTTATGATATGAGGAATGGAAGAAATGCTCTTCTTGATAAAGCCTTTAAACAAAAATTCAATGAAAAAATATCTCCAGAAGATAGGTTTTGCTACAATGCTTCTATTTTAGAACTTAAAAATAGCGATTCAAGATGTATTGCTCTTGGTTTAGCTTCACTCAAAAAAGCATCTGACTTATCAAAAGAGGATCTTACTTTTTTTATATCAAAGCTTGATATTTACCCTACTTTAAAAAATAATCTTATACTTATATCATCAAATGATATTTATAAAAAACTTATAAATGGCTCTACTGATAAATTTTTAGAAATTTTTTTGAAGTTAGTGATACATATAGATATAAATATTTAAATCAATCTATAAATCCAACTTTTTTACATAAAATTGCTATGCATAAAGATTTTGAAAAATTTTTACGAACAGTTGTTTATGATAAAAAATTAAAAAATATACAAAAATCTCTTGATAATCTAAAAACTGAAAGAATGTTAACAACAAATCTTCAATTTTTATTAGGTATCAATGCTGTAAATAATCGTAAATTAGAGAGTGCAAAGCAGTTTTTTCAAAACTCTTATGATATAGCACTTTTAAGAGGTGATAAAGATAGAGCAATCTTTTGGCTATATTTACTATCAAAAAACACTATTTATCTTGAAGAATTAGCAAAAAGTTTTGAGGCAAATATCTACTCTTTATATGCAAAAGAGCTTTTAAATATAACTCCAGATAATCTAGTTTTCAAAATTGATATGAAAATAAAACCTAGTTCTTATGATATTTATGATGCTTTTAGCTGGTTGGAAGTTACAGAAGATAGCAAAAAAAATTTAGATGATGCAAAGATGGAAAAATATTCAAATCTTTTTACTCAAAAAAGTATGGAACCACATTTAGCTTTTATTCTTGAAAGATATAATAGATTTAAAAATCAATATTTTATAACTCCTTATGAGGATTTATTAAACAATTATGGAATATATAAAAAAGTTTTAATCTACTCTATTGCAAAACAAGAAAGTAGATTTATTCCATCTTCAATCTCATTTTCAAGTGCCATGGGAATAATGCAAATTATGCCATTTTTATCAAAAGATATAGCAAGTAAGTTAGGTGATGATTACAATATTTATGATCAATTTTTACCTGAAAAAAATATACAATATGCAAGTTTTCATCTTGACTCATTAATTAAACAATTCGATAGTAATCCTCTTTTTATCGCCTATGCTTACAATGGTGGAGCTGGATATGCTAGAAGTCAATTGCAAAAAGGTTTGTTTAAAGATAAATCAGAGTTTGAACCATTTTTAAGCATGGAGATGATTTCATATAATGAAACAAGAGAGTATGGAAAAAAAGTTTTAGCTAATTTTTATATATACAACAACTATTTAAATAGTGAGAATAAAATCTCACTATCTTCTATTTTTCAAAATTTAGTGTGGCATCACTAGATTTTGGTTTTAAAGTTATATTTAAATTCTGTACTAACTCTTGATTACTAAATTTTACTAAATAGTAGCTACCCCAAAAGTTTCTAAGCATCATATCTTCATACTTTTTATCATCTCTATCTAATTTTTCAATAGATATTGGAGTTTTTCCATTTAAAAGAAGTTCATATTCATTTTTAGTAAAATCTGTCTGTTCTTCTAAATTTGGGAAATAGATATAAATCAAAAAATTCTCTTCTTTTGGGCTTATTTTTGGATCAAATTTATTTAAATATGTTGCCATAAATGTAACTTCTATTGCATCATTTTTTATAATATCAGCTTTTTTTGTATTTCTAACTGCATTTGTTTCAATATCACCTTTATCAAAATATCTAAATGCACTATTTTTTGGTGTACAAGCTACAAATAAAATTGAAATTGCAACTAAGAATAAACCTTTTTTCATTAAAACTCCTCATATATAAGGTAGCGATTATACAAAAACTACACTTTAAAATATATTTTTATATAAATAGAGTTTAACAATTCTTTGGATAAAATCCTAACCATGAATAAAAAAAGATTAGTAGTGGCATTTTCAGGGCCATCAAATAGTGGTAAAACAACAGCTATTGTTAAAGTTGCAAGTATTTTGCAGGATAGTGATTTTAAAGTGTGCATAGTAAAGCACGACCCAAAAGATAAAGCTATGTTTGATAGAGAGGGAAAAGACTCTTTTAAGTTCTCACAAACAGGAGCAGATGTTGCAGTTGTAAGCCCTAATAAAACAACTATATTTAAAAAAGATAGTTCAACTATTGATGAATTAATATCTATTTTTAATGATTTTGATTATCTGCTAGTTGAAGGACTTAAAACTTTAGAACTTCCTAGAATCTCTATTTTTAGAAATAAGCTAGATGATAGCTATTTTGAGGTTTCAAATGCTTTGGCTATTGATGATAGTATAAATAAAAAAGATATTCCAAAAAGTCTTGATGTTTTAGATTTAAATGACCCACTTGAAATTATAAAGTGGATAGATAAAAACGCAAAAAGGGTATAGATGCAAGAGATAATAAAAGCAATAGAAGAAGCAAGTATAAAAATAAGACATCTAATAGAGACAGGTGATACTGGAAAATCTCAAAGCGAAAATAGTACAGGAGATACTCAACTTAAACTAGATATTCAAAGTGATGAGATAATTGAAGAGATTTTTTCAAAACTTTCAAGTGTAAAAGCAATAGTTAGTGAAGAGCAAGATAGTATAAAAAATATAAATGAAACTGGTGAATATTTAATAGCTTACGATCCACTAGATGGTTCATCTTTAGTTGATGTAAACTTAAGTGTTGGTTCAATTTATGGAATATATAAAAATGAATTCAATGCAAAAAATATAATAGCTTCTATTTATGTAGTTTTTGGCCCAAGAGTTGAGATGGTTGTAACTACAAGTGATGTTAAAATGTACAGACTTTTAAATGGAGAGTTTAAATTTATTCAAAATATTAAACTTAATGAAAAAGGTAAATTAAATGCTCCTGGTTCTACTCAAAACTGCTGGGCTCCTTTTCATAAAAAGCTAATTGATGATATTTTTAATGATGGATATAGACTAAGATACAGTGGTGGAATGGTTCCTGACTTACATCAAATTTTACTAAAAGGTGGTGGACTTTTCTCTTATCCAGGAACTACTGATAGACCAAAAGGGAAATTAAGACAACTTTTTGAAGTTTTTCCTTTTGCATTAGCTTTTGAAAAAGCTGGAGGAGCTGCTGTTGATGGAGAAAAGAGAGTTTTAGAAGTTCCTACAACTCATATTCATGATACAACTCCTTGTTTTTTTGGATCAAATATCGAAATAAACAGAGTTTTGGAAGTTTATAGTAAAAATGTCTAATGAAAATAAAGATTTAGACCAATGGGAAGAGAGACTTGAAGATATTTTACAAGAACTAAACTCTTGCCAAAACTCAAAAAATCTAAACTCTTGTAAACCTTGTGGTCAATTTTTTGAGTGTGTTTTAAGAAAAAAGTATGTAATAGCCGTTTATGAGTCAATGAATAAAGGCTCAAGCGGTGGATTTGAATTTTAAGAAAAAAGGTAGAAAATGCAAAAAGAGTGTAAAAATGTTTATATAACAACTCCAATTTATTATGTAAATGATGTAGCACACATAGGTCATGCTTACACAACAATAATAGCTGATATGCTAGCAAGATACTCAAGATTAATTGGACATAATACATATTTATTAACAGGAACTGATGAACACGGACAAAAAATTGCTCAAAGTGCTGAAGCTAGAGGAAAAACTCCAAAAGAGTATGCAGATGAGATTTCTGGAAAATTTAGAGCGCTTTGGGATGATTTTGATATAACTTACGATAAATTTATTAGAACAACAGATGAAGAGCATAAAGTTGGTGTTCAACAAGCTTTTTTAAAGATGTATCAAAATCAAGATATTTACAAAGGTGAATATGAAGGTTTTTACTGTGTTCCTTGTGAGACATTTTTTCCAGAATCTCAACTTGCAGATGGAGAGTTTTGTCCAGAGTGTGGTAGATCTACTATAGTTGTAAAAGAAGAAAGCTACTTTTTTAAATTATCAAAATATGAAGATAAACTTTTAAAATGGTATGAAGAGAATCCTGATTGCATATTACCAAGAGCTAAAAAAAATGAGATTGTAAATTTTGTAAAAAATGGTTTAAAAGATCTTTCAATTTCTAGAACATCTTTTGATTGGGGAGTTAAGCTTCCTGAATCTATGAATGAACCAAAACATGTTATGTATGTTTGGCTTGATGCACTTTTAAACTACACAACAGCTTTAGGATATGGAACGACTGAAAAAAATATGAATTTTTGGCCAGCAAATATTCATTTAGTTGGAAAAGATATTTTAAGGTTCCATGCTATTTATTGGCCAGCATTTTTAATGAGCTTAAATTTACCTCTACCAAAACATATTGCTGCTCATGGATGGTGGACTAGAGATGGTGAAAAAATGAGTAAATCAAAAGGAAATGTAGTAAATCCAAAAGAGGTAGCAGATGCTTATGGATTAGATGCATTTAGATATTTCCTTTTAAGAGAAGTTCCTTTTGGGCAAGATGGAGATTTTTCACAAAAAGCACTACTAGATAGAATAAACTCTGATTTAGGAAATGATTTAGGAAATTTACTAAATAGAATTATGGGAATGAGTGGCAAATATTTTGACTTTAGTGTAAGCTCAAAAGATGTTCTTAAATTCCATAAAAAAGAGCTTAATGAAGTAAATAGTATTGTATCAACACTAGAAAACTATATTTATAATATGCAAATAAATAGATACCTAGAAGAGATTTGGAAAATCTTAACTATTGGAAACAAAGCTATAAATGACTATGAACCATGGAATTTAATAAAAGATGGTAAAAACGATGAAGCTATGGCTTTAGTTGCTCTAATTACAAACATTATGGCAAAAGTTGCTCTACTTCTTGATAGTGTAATGCCACATAAAATAAAAGATATTGCAACTTGTTTAGGTATTGAAATATCAACTCAAAATTATAATAAATTAATATTAAATAATGAACTTTTAAGTGATGTAAAAATAACAAAAATAGATGCCCTATTTCCAAGAGTTGAAGATATTTTACTAGCACAACCAGATGTTTCAGATATTACAGTTTTACAAAAAGATGAAAGTAAATATGAATCAAAAGATGAGCCTGAAGCTCTTGATTTAGGAGATTTAAATCTTATAACTATTGATAAATTCTTTGAAACAACTATTAAAGTTGGAACTATCATAGAAGCTGTTGAAGTTCCAAAATCTTCAAAACTTCTAAAACTTCAAGTTGATTTAGGTGAAAATCGTCCAAGACAAGTTGTTGCGGGAATAAAAGAATTTTATAGTGCATCTGAACTTGTTGGAACTCAAGCTTGTGTTGTTGCAAACTTAAAACCTGCGAAATTAATGGGTCTTTTAAGTGAAGGTATGCTTTTAGCAGCAAAAGATGAAAATGGATTAAGCCTAATAAGACCTGAAAAACCTAAAAAAATTGGTACAAAAATAAGCTAGTGAAAATCTCTTCAATAGTTGATATAGTTGATGGAGAACTTCTAAACTCTCCATCTATCTCTTTTATAAACAATATAAGCAGTGATGCAAACAAAGTAAAAACTTCTGATATGTTTATTGCAAAAAATATTGAAGATTTAAAAATAGCTTTACAAAATGGAGCTTATGCAGTTATATTTGAAAAAGATTTTGAAGTAATTGATAATGAAATTGCTTTTATAAAAGTAAAAAATCTAGAATTAGCTTTATTAAAAATAGTAAGATATAAACTATCTACTCTAAAAATCAAATCCTATTTTTGTAGTGATGAAACTTTTGATATGTTAAAGTTATATCAAAACAATCATACAAAACCTATTTTTCTAATCTCTAAAAATATAGAAAAAGCATTTAAATTTATTGATGATATTAAAGATGGTGATATTTTAATATCAAAAAATAAAAAACTTTTAGAGAGCATCTATCCAGATAGCAAAGAGTTTGAGAAAAAATTAGATGAAAATAGTATAAAAAATCTAATAAAACACTCTTTATTTGAACTTAGTTTTTCATACAAAGATATATACTTCTCAAAATTAAGATTATCTAAAATATATTTGAATAGTTTTTTGAATATTTATGATTTTTTTAAAGGAAATATTGATATTTCAAAACTAAAACTATATTCAAACTTTAAAGCAATATTTATTGATAAAGATTTTCAACCAATAGAGAGTGGGAAAAGTGATAGCTTTATAATTTGCCAAACAAATAAAAATTTAATTCCTATAGAAATTGCCTATCTAAAAAATGAATTTAGATATGCAAAAACTATATTTGTTTCAAAATATAAAATATCTTTTTTAGATGAAAAAGAACAGATAATTATAAATAATATAGAAGATTTAAAAAATATTTTAAAAAATTTGAAATTTAACTGTGTTTATTTAATAGGTTTTACAAACCAAGAGATTTTTGAATTTCTACAAAACTCTCAAAAACTACAAGCTCTATTTTAATATATTTTTCCAAATGAACTAATAACTTTTCCTAAAATATTTAGTTCATCTTTTTTTAAAATTTGAACAGGATAATCTTTATTGTCAGAAATAATATCTAAAAGTCCATCTACTCTTTTTTGGACTCTTTTTACAAAAAGACCATGATTTGTTGTAAAGGCATAGATTCCATCCCTACTTATATCATTTTTAGTTTTATCAACAAAAATTATATTATTTGAGTTTAGTGTAGGTTCCATTGAATCACCAACAACATTTATAGCATCTATATTTTTAAGATTTTCTTTTCCACCTAACATAGTTAAAAAACAATCAGGAAGCTCCAAACTTTCACAATAATCTTCACTATCATAAGCTCCACCTCCAGCACTTACATTTACAGTTGGATAATATTTTATCCAGTATCTATCAGTGCTATCTATTAAAGAGTTTGGATTTTGATTATACAAAAGCCAATTTATTGAAATTTTTCTCTTTGCACAAAAATTTAAAATATTTGTATATGGAATTTTCCCTCTATTTTTCATTGTTGCAAAATTTGCTTGAGTTAAATCCAAAGCCTCAGCCAACTCTTTATCAAAAACTTTTTTTGTTTTACTATCAGTTTTTAAAATATTTTTTAACTTATTAAGAATATCTTCAACTATAAACATTTTATTCCTTCTTTTGAATTATTTTTGAAATTATATTACATTTTGAAATATTTTTCAACTATTTTTTTGCTTTTTTTTATATTTTTTTATAAAAGACAAGAAATATTCAATTTGTTATGAAATTTACTCATCTTTCAGAAAGTTTTATATTTTTTTGGATAAAATTTCGCATTAAAAATTAGAATAGGAATTTGAATTATGTCTAATATTAAAGACTCATTAGGTTTAGAAAACATTGGTACGATATTTAGAAATTCGGATGTCGATTTTTTAATCGATTTTGCGGTAAAAAATGAGAAGGCAAAAATATCTTCTACTGGTGCTTTAATGATTGATACAGGTATTTTTACAGGTAGAAGTCCAAAAGATAAGTTCTTTGTAAATCAAGACCCATCAAATAAATATATTGCTTGGGGAGATATAAATAGAAAAGTTTCAAAAGAGGTTTATGTTGATTTACTTGCAAACTCAAAAAAACAACTAAGCAATAAAGATATTTTTGTAACAGATGTTTTTTGTGGTTCTTCATTAGATTCAAGAAGAGCAGTAAGATTTATTACTGAAGTTGCTTGGCAAGCTCATTTTATTCAAAATATGTTTATTCTTCCTACAAAAGAGGAGCTTGAAAACTTTAAACCTGATTTTACAATTTACAATGCATGTAAAACTGTTGATATGGCTTATGTAAGTCATGGGTTACACTCAGAGGTTTATGTTATATTTAATGTGGAAGAGAATCAAGCTATTATTGGTGGAACTTGGTATGCTGGTGAGATGAAAAAAGGTGTGTTCTCTATGATGAACTACTGGCTTCCACTAGAAGGAAAACTTCCAATGCACTGTTCTGCAAATATTGGGAAAGATGGTGACACTGCACTATTCTTTGGACTTTCTGGAACAGGAAAAACTACGCTTTCAACAGATCCAAATAGAGCATTAATTGGTGATGATGAGCATGGTTGGGATGATAACGGAGTATTTAACTTTGAGGGTGGTTGTTATGCAAAAGTAATTAACCTTGACCCAGAAAGCGAACCTGAAATCTTTGGTGCTATTAAAAAAGGTGCTATTTTAGAAAATGTTGTTGCAGATGAAAATGGAGTTGTAGATTACTCTGATAAATCAAAAACAGAAAATACAAGAGTTTCTTACCCAATAGATCATATAGAAAATCACACTCCATCTATGAGAGGTGGGCATCCAAAAAATATTATATTCTTATGTGCTGATGCTTTTGGTGTTTTACCTCCAGTTGCTAAACTAGATAAACAACAAGCTATGTACTACTTCTTAAGTGGTTATACTGCAAAAGTAGCAGGAACTGAAAGAGGAATAAACGAGCCAATGGCAACTTTCTCTTCTTGTTTTGGAGAGGCCTTTTTACCACTAAACCCAACTGTTTATGCTGAGCTTTTAGGTAAAAAAATAGATGAACATAATGTAAATGTATTTTTAGTAAACACAGGATGGACAGGTGGTCCTTATGGTGTTGGAAAAAGAATGAGTATTAAAAATACAAGAGCTTGTATAAATGCTATTTTAGATGGTTCTATAAATGAATCTGAATTCCAAAATATGACAATATTTAATATACAAATTCCAAAAACACTAAAAGGTGTAGATACTCATGTATTAACTCCTAGATATACATGGTCTGACCCCCTAGAGTATGACAAAGCAAAAAGAAAATTAGCAGAGATGTATATAGAAAACTTTAAAAAATATTTAACTCTTGAGAGTGAATATGATTTTACAGCTGCTGGTCCACAGTTATAATAAAATTTTGTTTTAGATAATCAAAAAGCTAAGGATAAAAATCCTTAGCTTTTTTTATGTAGATATATTTATACTAAAAGTTCTTTTTAACAAAGTATTATTTTATTTTACAGGTTTATCATCTGGTGTTACTATTACAGGATCTAATACTGATGTTGCCATTTTTTACCCTCTATTATTTTTTTGTGGTATAAACCAAGTTGTTTGTAAATTTTTTATATCAAAATCATAATACTTGAGAAAATAGTTTTCTATAACTATTTCTTTATCTTTTTCAACTAAAATAGAAATTATTTCAAAATCATCAATGCCTATTAAAAATAAACCATAACCATAATTTAATTTTCTAAAAAAAAGAACTGATGATAAATATAAAAAAAATAATCCAATAAATGTTATTGGGAAAAATAATAATAAAAAGAATCTAGCAAAAATACTTACTCTTTTAACTTTTCCCTTAAAATCAATAATTATTGGTCTTTTATATATTTCATTTATGGTAGAAATACTTTTCTCTTTACTAGAAGATATTTTCATTATCTTATGTTCATAAAAAAGTATCTTATGTGGTTCTTTAGCATGTTTTAGTATCTTATAAATAGAATAAATAGAACTTACAATAAGAATACTAGTTCCGCTAGTTCTATTGTAAATATCTCCTTTACTTAACTCTAATCCTTCTCCGATACCAAATACCCAGATTGCAATCAATCCTACAAAGGATACTAAAAGAACCATTATATGCTGAGTAATTTCAATATTATCTTTTATTTCAAATAAAAATCCATCTTTATCTGGTATTAATTCTAAGTTTTTATCATTCATTTTATTTCTCTATATAAAGTAATATTTTTTAAAGAATTATCATAATTTATTGAATTTGCAAAATATTTGATTGTTTTTAAATTTTGTAGTTTATTTATAGAAATTATATTAGTCATATAACTAAAGATAGTTAGTATACTGATAAGTTTAAATTTAATAAAAATCCCCATTTTTATCTTATTCCCTTGTATAAATATTATTTTTATGCCTTGTGAAAATTCTATCAGAAACTTGTCACATTTTTGTCACAAGTCTCTCATACTATTTACAATTTAATTATTTTATAAATTAAAATTATTTTTATCCCTCTATTTGTATCTCTTCTAAAATCTCTAAACCAAAACCTTGAAGTCCTACAAAAGAGTGTTTTCCTCCACTTGTCATTAGCTTAATTTTTTTAATTTTTAAAGAATTTAATATTTGAGCCCCTATTCCATAGTTCTTTTCTAGTTCCTGATTTTTATTTGAGTTATTTAAAAATATTAAAACTCCACCTTTACTTTGTAAAAAGTTTATAGTTTTTAACATAGAGTTTAATTTATTATCATGTAAAAATATTTTAATATCAGGTCTTATTGTATGAAATTTTACATGATTTACATCTTCTTCTTTTCCAAAAAGAATAACTGTATGAATATTTTCAAGATGGTCTTTAAACTCTTTTTTTATAGCTTCCTTACCAAAGAATAAAATTTCATTACTAGAAACTTCAGAAACTAAAGTTTCATTTGCAAGTCTATATTCAACTAAATCTGATATATAAATCTGTTTTAAATTATGTTTAGCAGCAAAAATATCTAAATCATCTCTTCTTGCCATTGTTCCATCTTCTTTTAGAATTTCACAAATAACAGCTTCACCTTTTAGCCCAGCTAACTTACATAAATCAACACTTCCTTCTGTGTGACCTGTTCGAACTAATACTCCACCATCTTTTGCAATAAGTGGAAATATATGCCCTGGTCTTACAAGCTCTGTAGCTTTAGATATTGGATTTGCTAAAATCTTAATAGTATTGTCTCTTTCTATTGCACTAATTCCAGTAGCTGCATTTACATCATCAACCGAAACTGTAAAAGCTGTTTCATACGATGATGTATTATTTGAAACCATAGGAAAAAGTTCAAGCCTTTTTGCTGTTTCACTTGATACACTCACACAAACCAAACCTTTGGCATGAGTTACCATAAAATTTACAAGTTCTGGGGTACTCAACGCTGCTGAATATACTAAATCTCCCTCATTTTCTCTATCTTCATCATCTAGCATTATTACCATATTGCCTTTTTTTATCTCTTCTATTGCCTCTTTTACTCTTGTTATTGCATTCATATTTTCTCTTTTAAATTATATTTTTTGTGGATTATATCTAAAAAGCCCTTGTGTCTTTACTACTACTCAAATGGCAAAATACTATTTTGCTCTTCATATTTTTTTAGTTTTTGAATTAGATTAATCTTTGCATCATCAAAGTTATTTGATGATGCACCTTTTAATTCAATAGTTTTACTAGATAATTGTCTATTATTTTTATCTTTTACTTTAATATTTAAAATATTTTCAATAATAAAAAAACCAGATGGTCTAATCTTACTTTGATTTGAGCTCAAATCTATCTCATAAATATTTTCACTATCTTTCTTTTCTACAACTTTGTATGATTTTTTGTTTAAGCTATTTTTGAAAACTTCTTTAAAAATTTCTGAATTATCATCATTTTTTATAAAAAAACTTATTTTTGAAATACTGCTTTTTATCTCTTCTTCTATTTTTTGAATAGTTTTTATATACCTATTTTCGCTCTTATTTTTATTTTGTAAACTCTCTAAAAGTTCTGCTTTGTTCAGATTAATATAAAATTTTTCTAAAAGCTCTTTATATTTTATATTTTTACTCAAAATATCATCATTGCTTTTTTTTAAAATTTCATATTCATCATAAAGATTTGATATTTGAGTATTTAAACTATTTATTAAATCACTTTTTTTATACTAATCAAATAAAAAATATCTTTTTGAAAACTATAAAAATCCTCTATTTTATAATCTTTAAAAGTTAATTTTTCACTCTTTGTATTTATATTAAAAGTTGTAGTTTTAGAAACATACTCTCTATAATCTCTAAAAGATTTTAAACTTATCTCTTGATTTGATTGTATTGTTAGCATTAATCTTGAAGATAAATCATCTAAAGCATTTAAAATAGCCTCTTGTTTTGTATTCGCAACTCCTACTCCATAAAGTATAATTCCCTCATTTAAAGGTGGGTTTAAGTACCAAGAAGGATATTTTAAAGAGTTATTTTGTGAAATTTCATCTTTGTTTATTCCAAAACAAGCTACAAAAAAAATTGAAAAAAATATAGGTAATAAATATTTCATTTTTCAGCTTCTATTTGATTGTTTAATCTATTTCTTTCTTCAATTCTCTGTTTTATTCTACTTATGGCTTCTATTACAGTTTTATTTGGTTTTAGTGTTAATTTATCAGATAAATCATAAAGTTCTTTTGCATTTTCATACTCTCCTAAACTCTCTTTTATAACACCTAAATTATACGAAGCAACATAACATTTATCATCTGTTGAATCCAAAAGTTTACTAAAAATCTCCATACTTCTATCTAACTCTCCAAGTTTCAAATACTCTAAACCATTTTCTAAAAGAAGATCTTGCTCTTTTGTATATGAAATATCAGGTTCATCAAAAAGCTCTAAATAGTAACTTTGCTTTGTAGGAGCAATATATGGCAAAAATTCATCTACAATACTATTTGCAAATAGATCATAAACAACATTTGCTTGAGGTAAACCACCGCTTTCATCTGAACATTTTTTATAACTTCTATTTCTTGTGTAATTATTTGTATATATTACATCACCTTTTTGTACATCAATCATTGAAATATTTGCTATTAATGAATACTTTGCATTTGTACAAGCTACTCTATACTCTTGTGTATATTGACATTTTCTATCAATACATCTATATCTTGTTTCATAATAGTTATCTCTTTGTACATTTGCACTATCAATCTTTCCACTAATTAATGCTTGAGCACCTAAAAGTTCTCCTATTTCAACACTGTTTGTTTTATTTGCAAGTCCTGAATATTGAAATTTTTGTTCATTTAAAATATTTTCTCTATTATTTTTACTAATAACTGTAAAATATGATTTATCATCTACTTTTACACTATATATTGCCGATTCAATTTTTGTAGAAAGTCCTACATTGTCATTTTCAAACTTTAAAACTGCAATCTTTTTTGTATTTGAAGCTCTATCAATAATAGCTGGTTTAGTACTATTTATAAGTACTTTTTGGCTACATCCAGAGATAAAAAAAACAACAAATATAAAAAAAAGTGATGATTTTAATCTCATAATCCTCTTAAAGCCTCTTTTGCATTTTGCTGTTGAGTTTTTGTATCTATTAAAGTATTATCTTTTGAAGAACAAGCACTAAAAAATATTAATAAAAAAATCAAAAAAATAGATAAATATTTCATACTCTTTTCCTATATTTTATCTAAAGAATCTAGTGCTTTTTGAACTTCACTATTGATTGTTTTTTCTATATTTGCTTTTGGAATTGCAACTAAAATATATATAAAATTATCATTTGGATTTTCCCAAGAGCTTATTTGCTTTGACTCTTTTAAAGTCATAGATGAAGTTTGTCTTGATACCATAGTTACAACTCTTTCTATACTTTCACTCTCTTTTAATCCTGTTGAATTCATATAGCTTTCAACTCTGTTTTTCACTTCTAGTTCTATATCATTTACTAAATTTGTTCTAGCATTTGCCAAAGCTTCTCTTCTGCTAAAATCATGCCCTAGTTTTGACATAGGAGCAGATCCAACTGCTACAAATCTGTTCTCTTCACTATAGTTCCCACAAGCCCAAAGCGGAGCTTTTGCTCCCGCAATTGTACATTCAGTTACAGCTATCTCATTTATATCTTGAGTTTTAGAACTACAAGAAACAAAAAAGATTGAAACTAAAGAGATAAAAAAGATAATTGAAGTTTTTTTAAAAATATACATATTTTTCCTTAAGATTTTGATTTTAAAATAATAGTAGATATTTGTGAAAAAATAGTTAAAAAAAATACTATTTTTTATATTTATCTACTTCATATTTTGAATATAGTAATAAATAGCTTCAATCTCCTCTTCAACCATAAAATATGTAGGCATGACATTTGCTTTATATATTAATTTATCACAAACTTGATCTTTTTCAAATTTGAGATTGTCATTTTTTTTCAAATTAACTTTTTTTGAAAAAACATCATACTCTATATATTTTATATCAGGAGCAATTAAAGAGCAAAAATACTCTTCTTGATTTTGAACATGCTTAAACTCAACAAGTTTTTTACCTCTTGCATCATCTCCATGACAGTTGTTACACCCTATTCCTCTAGGGTTGTTATATAACATTTTTCCATACTCATATTTAGTAATAAAAGAGTTGTTAATATCCATATCATTTGGATTTTCTTCAGCAAATGAGTTTAAAATTATAAGTAGAGATAAAATAAGAATTTTCATTTTAATTCAAGCTCATTTTGATTTTTCAAAAACCAATATAGACTAAAAATTAATCCAGGAGTTTTTGCTTTTGTTTCATCAAAAATAAAACTATCCATATCATCTTTATTTAAAAAGTACAACTCTATTTGCTCATCATTTATTCCTCCACCACTATGAAGCTTTTGGTTTTCACAAATTGTTGCAAAATATAGATGCTGTTTTGCTCCACTAATTCCTACATTTGTAAAAAAAGAGGTGATTTTTTTGATATCTTTTTTATCAACTTTATAACCACACTCCTCATCTATCTCTTCACTTACAATCTCTTCAAGAGTCATATTTTTATCTACAAGACCAGCACAAAGTTCATAAGTATAAGTGATATTTTTATCATTTAAATAGACAGGGACTCTAAACTGTTTTACAAATAAAAACGACTCTTTTTCTTTGTGATAAAGTAAAACAGCCACACTATCATGGCTTCTTACTGCTTCCCAGCTCTTTTTTATACCATTTAAAGTAAAGTTTACTTTTAAAGGTTTTATATAATTTGTCTCTTTTAGTGGACTGATTCTTAAATCTTCAATAATGTTATTCATAAAAATCCACTATTTAAAATTATCAAAAACCAAAGGAGCTTTTAAATCTAAACTTTTTAAATGTCTCATAACTGCTTGTAAATCATCAATATTTTTTCCAGTAACTCTTATTGTATCACCTTGATTTACAGCAGTTACTTTTAGTTTCAAATTTTTAATCTCTGTTTGAATTCTTTTTGCTTCATCTTTTTCTATACTATCAATTATTTTATAGCTATATTTTCTATTTCCACCGCTACTATCCTCTTTTTTAAGCTCTTCAAGTGAATTGATACTTATATCTCTTTTATTCATTTTTGAAATCATAATATCAAGCATTGCATCAATTTTATTATCACTTGAAGATATAAGAGTTAAAGTCTTTGCTCCAACATTTAAATCTATCTCTTTGCTTATACCTTTAAAATCGTATCTATTATCTATCTCTTTTTGTGCTTGAATAACTGCATTTTTCATCTCTTGCATATCAAGTTTTGCTGAAATATCTAGTGAATGTTCTTTTACTGCCATTTTTATTTTCTCCTTTTTATTGATTATCTTTTAATATTGCATAAGCCAAAAGAACATATGCAATAATTTGTAAAGTTCCACCTATTGGTGTAATTGCACCTAAAATTGGAAGATTTAAAATTGTAAGAAGATATAAAGATATACTAAAAATAAGTGTTCCAATTAAAATTAATAGTTGAGCAACTTTTAATTTTTTATTGTATGGTCTTAACATTGTCAAAACTGTTGTCATAAACAACCCAAAAGTGTTATAAAATTGATATTCAACGCCTGTATGAAATACTTTCAACATCTCTGCAGTTAAAATCTTTTTTAATCCATGAGCTCCAAAAGCTCCAAAAGCTATTGCACTTGCCATAAGTAAAGCTGTAATTGCTAAAAAAATTCTAGCTCTTCTATCAAAAATCATATCTATCTCTCTTCTTTAATTTGTATATCAACTTCCCAAAAAAACTCAATCCACATATCCGTCTGCTTTATATAAAAATCTGGTTTTATCAAAGCTGTTTTTTTATAAAAAAGTGTAGCTAATTTAAACTCTGTATTTGGAAATTTTTCATTTAATATTTTAAAAACTTCTATCATCGTTTTACCACTATCAACTATATCATCAATAATCAAAACTTTTTTGAAACTACTTAAATCTGGAATATTAAAAATCTCTATACTATCTTTTTGATTTTTTCTATCATAAGATATTGAATTTATAGTAAAAACATTTCTTTGATTAAGTGCTTGTGACATAAGATGAGATAGAGTTAATCCACCTCTTGCAATACTTAAAAATGCATCTGCTTTGAAACTTTTAGAAATATCTACTAGTTTTTGAGTATCTTCTTTACACATTTCATAACTATAATATATTTTATTCAAAAAAATATCCTTTATTTAAAAAAGATATATTAACAATTTATTGCTTATTTTGTGGTTTTGTGAGTTTAATTTATATAAAAAGAGGAACCCTCTTTTTATATATTTATATTTTCTTATCTTGAAGTTAAAAGTGTAGTTAAGTGTTCAGATGTAACTTGGTGGAAGTTTAAGTATTTGTAAACTCCATCTTTGTTGCTTTCATTGATTTTTTTAGCAACGATATCTAAATACTCTTGAACAGATGGTAATCTTCCTAAAAGTGCAGCAACAGCAGCAACTTCAGCAGAACCTAAATAAACTTTAGAGTTTTTACCAAGTCTGTTATCAAAGTTTCTTGTAGATGTAGAGAATACTGTTGAACCTTCACTTACTTGTGCTTGGTTACCCATACATAATGAACATCCTGGAATTTCTATTCTAGCACCTGCTGCTGCAAATGCTGCGTAGTATCCCTCTTCTGTTAATTGAGCTTCATCCATTTTTGTTGGAGGTGCAACCCATAGTTTTGCTTTAGCAACACCTTCACCTTTTAATACTTCTCCTAAAGCTCTGAATAATCCGATATTTGTCATACAAGAACCAACGAATACTTCATCAATATTTTTAGGTCTTGAGTCATCAGCTAAAATTTCTGATAATGTTGCAACATCATCTGGATCGTTTGGACAAGCTAAAATTGGCTCTTTAATATCATCTAGGTTGATATTAATTGTAGCTAAATACTCAGCATCAGAATCTGGCTCTAATAATTGAGGATTTTTAATCCACTCTTTCATTTTATCCGCTCTTCTTTGAAGAGTTTTAGAATCTTCATAACCCTCTTCTATCATTTTTTCAATTAAAGCAATGTTTGAAGATAAATATTCAATAATTGGCTCTTTGTTTAATTGAACAGAACAAGCCGCAGCACTTCTTTCAGCAGATGCATCTGATAATTCAAACGCTTGCTCAACTTTTAGGTCTGGTAAACCTTGAATTTCAATAATTGTTCCAGCAAAAATATTCTTTTTATTTTTCTTAGGAACAGTTAATAATCCTTGTTTAATTGCATAGTATGGAATAGCATTTACTAAATCTCTTAAAGTAATTCCTGGTTGCATTTTTCCACTAAATTTAACTAAAACAGATTCTGGCATAGTTAAAGGCATCATACCTGTAACACCTGCAAATGCAATAAGACCTGAACCAGCTGGGAAAGATATACCAATTGGGAATCTTGTATGTGAATCTCCACCAGTTCCAACAGTATCTGGTAAACATAATCTATTTAACCATGAGTGAATAACACCGTCACCTGGCTTAAGTGTAACTCCACCTCTTGAGTTGATGAAATCTGGTAAAGTATGTCTTAATTTAATATCTGCTGGTTTTGGATAAGCAGCTGTATGACAGAATGATTGCATAACCATGTCAGCACCAAAAGATAATGCAGCAAGTTCTTTAATCTCATCTCTAGTCATTGGTCCTGTTGTATCTTGGCTTCCTACAGTAGTTGCAATTGGTTCAACATACATTCCTGGTTTAACACCTTCAACACCACAAGCACGTCCTACCATTTTTTGTGCTTGAGTATAACCTTTACCATTGTTTGCAGGTTGCTCAGGAGCAATAAACGCAGTTGAAGCTGATAATTTTAAAGCTTCTCTAGCTTTTGCAGTTAATCCTTTTCCAATAATTAAAGGAATTCTTCCACCTGCTCTCATCTCATCTGTTAAAGTGTTTGGACTTAATTTAAATGTAGAAACAACTTTTCCATCTTTTAAGATTTCACCAGCATATGGTTTAACTGTGATAACATCACCAGTTTCTAAATTATCAACATTTGCTTCGATTGGTAAACATCCTGAATCTTCTGCTGTGTTAAAGAAAATTGGAGCAATGATAGATCCAATTACAACTCCACCTGTTCTTTTATTTGGAACACCTGGAATATCTCTTCCCATATGCCATTGAACAGAGTTGATTCCTGATTTTCTTGAAGATCCAGTTCCAACAACATCACCAACATATGCCAAAGGGTAACCTTTTGCTTTTAATTCTTCCATTTTTTCTAAAGGTTTTTCCATTCTTGATTGTAACATTGCAGTTGCGTGTAATGGAATATCTGCTCTTGTAAATGCAACAGTTGCTGGAGATAAATCATCTGTATTTGTTTCACCTGGAATTTTATAAACTGTTAATGTAATCTCTTCTTCTAAAGCTGGTTTATTTGTAAACCACTCAGCATTTGCCCATGATTCAATAACTTCTTTAGCTTTTGCATTTCCAGAATCCATTAATGATTTTACATCATTAAATGAGTTGTAAACAAGAATTGTATTTTTTAACTCTTTAGCAGCTGCATCTGCAACTTCAGCAACTTTTAGTGCTTCAACAAGTGGTGGTACATTATATCCTCCCATCATTGTTCCTAAAATTTCAACAGCTTCAACTTTTGAAATAACAGAACATGCAACTTTACCTTGAACTATATCATTTAAAAAAGCAGCTTTAACATAAGCAGCATCATCAACACCTGGGTTAATTTTGTTTTTAAATAGATTTAATGCATATTGTGCATCTTCAACTTTACTAGCTTTTAAAATCTCCACTAAATCAGCAGTTTGAGCAGCTGTAAGAGCAAGACCTGGTAATCCACCTTCGCTTTGTCTTTGTGCTTCGTGTGCTTTATACTCTTGTAATAAACTCATTTTTTCTCCTATTAAATTTTAAGAATTTGGTTGAATTATATCACAAAGTTCTAAATATCTTTGTACAATTATTGTTTATAGTTGTACAAATTTATATTTTGTAAATAAAAGTTACACTTGTAGTTTATATAAACCCTTTATAGATTTTGGTATCTTAAATATTGTACAATTTATGTACAATATTAAATTAAACTATTTTTATACTTTTTTTTGATTAAATAGTAAAATTTTATTTCAAAGAGGAAAAAAATGAGATATTTTAAAATTGTTATATTTGCTACATTTGTGGCTATTTTATTTTCAGCTTGTACACACAAAACTCCATATACAAACCGTTCACAACTAATTCTTATGTCATCACAAGAAGAGTTAGCTTTGGGTGAAAAATCATATAAAGAGTCTTTAAGTGAACTAAAAGTTATAACAGGCACAAAAGATGCTTTAAGAGTTCAAACAATTGGTCAAAAAATTGCAGTTGCTGCAAATCAACCAAATTATAAGTGGGAATTTAATTTAGTTGAAGATAACCAAGCAAATGCTTTTTGTCTTCCTGGAGGAAAAGTTGTTGTATATACAGGAATTTTAAAATATGCAAAAAATGATGACCAATTAGCAACTGTAATATCACACGAAGTAGCTCATGCACTAGCGCGTCATGGAGCTGAAAGAGTAACACAAGGAATGATACAACAAGGTGTTGGATTAATTGGAAGTGTAGCAGTTGCAGCAACTGCTCCACAATATCAAAATGCATTTAATCAAGCCTATGGTTTAGGTTCAAATTTGGGAGTTATGCTTCCTTATGGAAGAATGCAAGAGAGTGAAGCTGATGAAATAGGTATTTATCTAATGCATAAGGCTGGATACAACGTAAATGAAGCTACTAAATTTTGGGAAAATATGAGCGAGGGTAAAAGTGGAGGAAATGACTTTTTCTCTACGCATCCAAGTTCACAAAATAGAACAAAAGATATTCAAACTGTAATAAATAAGATTGGAAATGAAGCAAAATAGATAGATTCTCACATCTATCTATTTTTTGTTACATTCAAGTTATATTAATAAGCTACCATTCTTTATATCATTAAATAGTAGGAGGAGTTATTTATGAAAAAGATTTTAACGGTTGCAGTTTGTAGTGCATTAAGCATTAGTTCGCTGTTTGCTTCTGAAGTTGTGAAGTTTGATAAAAAACTTATACAAGAAAGAAACAATATTGGTTACAAATATGAAGGTGAAAAACTTGATTATAAAATTCCAGATGAAAGTACAATCCCAAATAACCAATTTGGAGATTTAATTAAATATGGAAAAGAGCTAGTAGTTCATACTTATAAACATATAGGTCCTGAAGTTAAAGACAAAAATATGAGATATGCTGGAAATAATCTTTCATGTCAAAGTTGTCACTTAGACGCAGGCACAAAAGAGTATTCTGCACCATTTGTAGGAATTTACGGAAACTTTCCACAGTATAGACCTAGAGAGAATGTAATAGGTTCTTTATCTGATAGAATAAATGGTTGTATGGAAAGAAGTATGAATGGAAAACCACTGCCAAATTCAAGCAAAGAGATGAAGGCTATGGAAGCTTATATTTATTGGTTAAGTCAAGGAGTACCTATTGGTGCAAAAGTTCAAGGAATTGGTTTGGCTGAAGTAAATAGAAAAATGATACAAACAACAAAAGCAGATCCTGTTAAAGGAAAAGCTGTATATGATGTTCATTGTGCTTCTTGTCATGGAGTAAATGGAGAAGGTATTAAAAACGAAGGTCTTGCAAATGGTTATTTATATCCACCACTTTGGGGGAAAGATAGCTACAATAAAGGCGCTGGAATGTACAGAACTTTAAAAGCTATGGATTTTATAAAAGCAAATATGCCTTTAGGAGCAACTCATCAAAATCCAATTTTAACTGATGAAGAGGCTTATAATGTTGCTGTTTATATGAATTTAAACGAACACGAAAGACCAGAAAAGGCAAATAGAGAAAAAGATTTTCCAGATGCTGCTGTAAAAGCTCCTGATGCTTATATACAAGGAAAAGATTCAGATGATAGAAGATTTGGACCATTTGGACAATTTATCAAAACTAATAAATAAAAAAGGAGTATCTTTATGATACTTCCTTTTATAAAAACTTACAAAAAAATAGCTACACTTTTTATTATCTTGGTTATTTTTTTTATATACTTTTTAAATAAATACAATAATATTTTAGATAAAAAAAATCTTGACATATTTGTATCAAATCAAATCCAAATTATTGAAAATGAGTTAGAAAACCAAAAAAATCAAGCTTTGTCTTTAGCTTTAATGTTTTCACGAAATCAAGAGATTATTAAAAGTTTAGAAAATAAAAATAGTATAGAGTTAAAAAAAGAGCTTTTAAAATTTTTAAATATTATAGAAACATATACGAAAAATAGAATAGATGTTCAAATTCATACAAAAGATTTAGAGGTATTTACAAGAAGTTGGGAAGATAAAGATTTTGGATTAAAACTTGATAGTTTTAGAGAGGGTCTTGTAAAGGTTAAAAACCAAAAGGAACCTTATGTTTCAAGTGAATTAGGAAAACGATTTAACATAAAAGCGATTGTACCAATTTATAATGATAAAAATATATTTATAGGTTCTCTTGAAGTAATAGTTGATTTTAAATCTCTTGTAAATAGGCTTAAAACTTTAGGGATAGACTCTATAGTTATGCTAGAGAAAGATTATTTAAAAATTGCAACTTATCACCAAAATAATCAAAAGTTTAAAGATTACGCTATTTTGGAGAGTAGTTTTACAAAAGGATTATTAGATATTTTAGAAAAAAATCCACAATTTTTAAAAAAAGATAAGTTTTATTATGAACTAGATAGTAGGATTTTTACTCAAATTCCTTTAGGAGAGTTTGAAAATAGTAGTGTTGGAGTTTTGTTTATTAGTTTTGATAAAAATATAAACAACTTTAGATATTTACCAAAATATGATTACTTTATAGATGTTGAAATAAAAGATGAAAAAAATGATAATAAAGATATTTTAAAAAAAGAGATAATAATTAGATGATAAAAATATTGTTGCTAGAAGATGACTATTTATATAAAATTTCAATTAAGGAGTTTTTAGAAGAGCTTGATTTTGTAGTTGATGATTTTGATAATGGAGAAGATGCTTTAAACTCAATTTTTGAAAAAAGGTATGATCTGTTGTTACTTGATATAAGAGTTCCAAAGATGGATGGATTTGAGCTTGTAAAGCATGTAAGAGAAGCCTCTATTGATACTCCAATTATAATTTTAACTTCACTTACAGATATAAAAGATTTAAGCCGTGGATACACTCTTGGTTGCAATGATTATATTAGAAAACCTTTTGATATGATTGAGCTAAAATTTAGAATAGAGGCACTTATAAAAAATCATTTTAATTCAAGTGATGATTGCATTGAGCTTGAGTTAGGATTTAAATACAACATAAAGAAATCTCTTCTTTATAGAGATGAAGAGGTGGTTGATTTATCAGCAAAAGAGCTTGAACTTCTATCTTTTTTGGTACAAAATAGAGGTTTTTTTGTATCTATTGAGTCTTTACATGAAAATGTTTGGGAGAATAAAGATATATCTTATGCAGATATTAGAATGTGTATAAAAAGAGTTAGAGAAAAAACAGACAAAGATTTTATTAAAACAAAGAGATTTTTAGGTTATAAAATTGATAAATAGTAAATCAGAACTAAAATATATTGTAATTCAAGTAACAATTACTCTTTTAATAGCTCTAATTCCAATATATTTTTATATAGATGCAACAAAAAATAATCAAGATATAAAAGATAAGATAGATTTACAAAATTATGCAAATCAAATTGTTTTGAAAATAGATTATTTTGAAAGACAGAACAACAATATATTTTATTATCCAAGATCAAACATATATTTCTCTTCAATTTTTGATAAAAATAAAAATGAAATATTCTCTTCAAATGAATCTTTAGAGTTTTTTTATGAAGATTTTAAAAAATTTAAAGATAGATTTTGTTATCAAAAAGAGTTAAATCAAAATATTTTAGATGCTTCATTTTTAATTGTTTGCAAAAAGGTTGATTATAGTGAGGTTATTTATAATGCCTTAATACTTATCTCAATAGTTACTTTTTTTATATTTTTACTCTCATTTTTTGTAATAAAACAGAGCATTGAGCCATATAAAAAATTAAATATCTATTTAGATGAGTTTTTAAAAGATGCTATGCATGAACTTAAAACTCCAATAGGAGTTGCTAGAATAAATATTGATATGTTATCAATGAGATTAAGAAATGATAAAAATATTTTAAGAGTAAAATCTGCTTTGAAAAATATGACAATTATTTATGAAGATTTAGAGTATTACATGCAACAACATGAGGTAAAAGAGCTAAAAACAAATATTAATTTATCTTCATTTTTAGAAAAAAGAGTTGAGTTTTTCAATGACTTAGCAGTTGCTAGAAATATAGTTTTTCATAAAAATATTGAAGCAAATATTGAGATAGTTTTTAATGAAATTGAAGCTTATAGAATAATTGATAATAATCTATCAAATGCTATAAAATATTCAAAAAATGATTCAAATATTTATGTTAGTTTAATAAAAGATGATAAAAATATAAGGCTTGTTTTTAAAGACGAAGGAGTTGGTATAAAAGATACATCAACTGTTTTTAAAAGATATTATAGAGGCGATAATATAACAGGTGGATTTGGAATAGGACTTAGTATTGTAAAAAATATTTGTGATAAGAATGGTATAAAAATTGAGCTAGACTCAAAAGAGAATCAAGGCTCAACTTTTAAATATATTTTTAGTTTGTAGTAAATTTAAGACCAACTATTCCTATAAGAATAAATAAAATACTCATAACTCTAATTAAACTCATAGATTCACCAAAAAGCATAATTCCAGCAATTACAGTTCCAACAGTTCCAATACCTACCCAAACAGCATATGCTGTACCAATAGGAAGAGCTTTTAAAGCAAGGCTAAGAAGATAAAAACTAATAATCATAGTAACAATAGTAAAAATAGTTGGAAATAGTTTTGTAAACCCATCACTATATTTTAAACCAACTGCCCAAAATATCTCAAAAATACCTGCTAAAAATAGTATTGTCCAACTCATAAAAATCCTTTTGAAAAATTTAAGGCCGTCCTTGAATGAGTAAAGAGGCTAGGTCGTCCTAGCTTTTGTAGAAGCCTATTTTAGTAAATATTAGATAAAATATAAATAAAAATCAATTAAGGTAAAGTTTTGCAACAATCAACAAAAGCTCATATTTATGTAGTAATAGCAACAATTTTTATAGCAGGATCATTTCTTGCATCATATAAACTTTCAAGCACAATAGATGCAATATCATTAACTCTTTATAGATTTGTTTTAGCACTTATTTTTTTATCACCACTTGTGATTTTTAATAAAAATAGAGTAAAAGCTGTACCAAAATTATTACCAAAAGCTATGGTTATAAGCCTTTTCTACTCTTTATATTTTATTGGAATGTTCAAAGCTTTGGAGTATACAACAGTTTTAAATACAGGCTCTATTTATACTTTAGTTCCTTTAATGACTGCAATTTTATGTATTTTTTTCTTTAAAGAGAAGATTCCTTTAGCTCAGTTGTTTGTTTATATTATAGGAATAATCTCTACTTTAATAGTTGTTTTTAAAGCCAATTTAGAACTTTTATTAAAATTTTCTCTAAATCAAGGAGATATTATATTTTTAATAGCCTCTTTATCTATGGCACTTTATTCAATATTTTTAAAGGTTTTATATAAAAAAGATGATGATATTATTGTGCTTATTTTTTCTACTTTAATGGCTGGAATAATCTGGATGAGCTTTACAATGTGGATTTTAGGTATTCCTTATGAGTGGGGAAAAATTGAGGGTAATTTACTATTTTCAATGTTATATTTAGTAGTTGCAACAACTATTTTAACGCTATTTTTATATCAAAAAGCAACACTTATTTTAGGACCAAAAAAAGTTATGGCATATATTTATATAAGTCCATCTTTAGTTGCTTTAATAATGTTTATTTTTGAAAAACAGAGAATCTCTTTAGGAGTTTTTATAGGTATTTTGCTTTCAACAATTGCTACAATTATAATTTTAAGGCAAAAATAGAGTATAAAAAAGTAAAAATGTTACATATTTTTACTTTTAAAGATTAAACTAAACTTATAAAATCAAAATTTATCATATATTTCTTATTTAATTCTAAGGAGAGAGTTTTGAAAAATAAAAAAATTAAAACTATTGGAATTCATGAAGCTTATATGAAAGATCCTATAAAAGCTGATTTGGATATATTTGATAGAGAGGTTGAACCAACTTCTAGAAGAGGATTTTTAAAAAAAAGTTCTTTATTGGCAATGGCAGCTATTGTTGGTTCAAACATACCATTTGCACAAAATATGCCAGGTGGTTTAATACCAGCAGCACTTGCAAACTCTGATATCCCTTTTTCACTTCCAGGGAAAGAGGGATTAATCTACTTAAATGATAGACCTATAAATGCAGAGACACCTCCTCATTTGTTAAATGATGAGTTTACTCCAGATAAACATTTCTTTGTTAGAAATAATGGAACACCACCTGCTCTAGAAGATATAGATATTAAAAACTGGACTTTAGAAATATCGGGTGAGAGTTGTAAAAATCCTACAACTTTTTCTATTGATGATTTAAAAAGTAAATTTAAACATCACACTTATGCATTAACACTAGAGTGTGGTGGAAATGGAAGAGCTGAGTTTAATTCACCAACAAAAGGAAATCAATGGGAACTTGGAGCAGTTGGTTGTGGACGATGGACAGGAGTTAGATTAAAAGATGTTTTAGAGTCTTGTGGTATTAAAAAAGATGCTGTATATATTGGTTACTATGGTAAAGATACACACTTAAGTGGAGACCCTACTAAAGTAGTTATTAGTAGAGGAGTTCCTATTAAAAAAGCTTTAGAGGATGAAGTTTTAATAGCTTGGGCTTATGAAGGTCAAAATATTCCATACCAAAATGGTTATCCTTTAAGATTAGTAATTGGTGGATGGCCTGCTTCTGTTTCTGGAAAATGGCTAAGTAAAATTGTAGTTAGAAATAAAGTTCATGATGGTGAAAAAATGATGGGACAATCATATAGAATGCCTTGTGAACCTGTTGCTCCTGGTTCTACTGTACCAAATGAAAATATGTGTATAATAGAATCTATGCCTGTAAAATCACTAATTACATTCCCAAAATCAGGTCTTACTCACTCTTTAAATGATAAATTAAAGCTAAATGGAAAAGCATGGGCTGGAGATTTAAAAGTTAAAGAGATGTATGTTTCTATAGATTTTGGTGCAACTTGGGAAAAAGCAAATGTTAATAAACCACTAAATAAAACTGCATGGCAAACTTGGGAAGCAAGTGTTAAATTCCCACAAAAAGGATACTATGAAGTTTGGGCAAGAGCAACTGATAGCAATGGTAAGATGCAACCAATAATTTTACCAGGATGGAATCCAAGAGGTTATCTAAACAACGCTTGTCACAGAATCGCTGTTCAAGTTGTATAAAAGGAGTTGTATATGAAAAAAGTATTACTAATACTTTTAGCATCATCATCTATTTTCCTTCAAGCACAAAAAATTGATAGCGAATCTGGATTGATTATTGCAAGAGGGTTTGAAACGGTAAAAGCAAACTGTACTGTTTGTCATAGTGCAAAATTTATTACTACTCAAAAAGGTGATAGAGATACTTGGAAAGCTATGATTGTTTGGATGCAAAGAACTCAAGGTTTATGGCAATTCACTCCAGAAATAGAGGATGAAATTTTAACTTATCTTGAAACAAACTACCCTCCTGGAAATGTTTATCGAAGAGCAAACTTAAAAATAAAAGATATGCCAAATTAGCAATAAGTGGGTTTAAATATACCCACTTATATATAAATAAAAGTTAAATCCTATCATCAAAATATTTAATATAAAAAAAGATTTTTTTCTCCAAATTGAAAAAAATGAAAACAAAATATATAAAATAAAAAAATATAAAGGTGTAAAAACTTCATAAACATAGATTTTATTTTCTAAAAATATTTTTAAATAATCATCAAAATAGGAAGATATATTAAAAATATGTGCAACTATTTCAAGTGGATAAAATATTGTAAAAAATATAGTAATAGGAATTGAGTAAAACTGCTCAATAGCTGTTTGAGCAAAAAAGAAGTGAACTATTGGATTAAAAATTAAAAACATCCAAATATTAAAAAATATATAAAGTAAAATTTTATTTCCATTCTTAAAATATTGAATAAACAAATAGATATAAAAAACTGCAAAAATAGAGAACCAAAATCCAATATTAAAAATATATTGTGGGAAAAGTGCAATAACTATCAAAAAAGTATAAAAAAGTGTTAGATATGAGATTACTTTTATATTACTTCTTAAAAGATAAAGCCCTAGACTAAAAAGTACAAATGCTCTTAAAAGCGATGGAACAATGTCTGTTAAAAGTAAATAATAAAAGAGTATTGCCATAGTTATTAGCAAAATATCAAATCTTCTATTTCTGTATGGAAAATATCTATTTTGCAGAAAACTATAAGGAAAATATAAAATCCAATAAATTACAAAAGATAAAACTACTATATGAAATCCAGATAAGGCAACAACATGTGCAATTCCATAAGCTGTTATAATATCTCTTAATTGACTTGATACTGGAATTGCAAGAAATAGAGCATTAAAAAGCTCTCTTATCATAAAATCATCATGATTTTCTTCAATATTTTTAATAATTTTTTCTTTTACGCTATTATTTTTTTCACCTCTTTCAAAATATAAGATTTTTGTAAAAAAACCTTTTAGATAGGTATAAAATGTGATATTTCTAGTATCAAAAACTACATTTAGAAAATCTAGTTTTTTAATATTTTCATCTTTTGAAAAAGAGGCAAAAAATTCAAAACCATCGCCTTTTAGCTTTATAACATCAAATTTTTCTTTTGGGTAGATATTTAAGACTTCGGCTTTTGTTTCAAAAATATACTCTTTTTTTAACTCTTTATATGACAAATAGTTAAATAAAATATTTATCATAAAAACAAAAAGTAGAAAAAGAGTAAAAAATAGACTATTTTTTGATATTTGTAAATTTTGAATAATCATAATAGATTATACAAAATTTTAAAGAATTGTCACCCTATTTCTTCCACTATTTTTTGATATATATAAAGCTTCATCGGCTCTTTTAAACAGGCTATGTTTTGTATCATCTTTTTCAATAAAAGTAGCTCCAAGACTTATTGTAACTTTTCTTTCAAGCTCAAAATCAAAGTTTTCAACACTTGTTCTTATTTTATTTGCAAATTTTTCTAGTTCATCTTTTGTATTTATATTTTCTGAAACTATTACAAACTCTTCTCCACCAACTCTACAAAATAAATCATCTTTTTTAATATTTGTTAATATCACCTTTGTAGATTTAATTAAAACATCATCGCCTTTATCATGTCCAAAGTTATCATTTATGCTTTTAAAAAAATCTATGTCAAGTAATATATATGCTATCTTTTTATTATACTTTTTAAACAAATTTAGATAAATTTCAATAGCTTCATTATATCTATTTCTATTTCCTATATTTGTAAGAGTATCAATTGTCGAGATAACTTCTAAATTTAATCTAATACTTTTATTTACAATATAAATAATTATAAAACCAAAAAATAAATTTATTGTAAAAATTATAAATACAGATAAAAAAGAGCCTATTTTTTCATCATATAATTTTTGAGCAGTATCTAAAGTTTCCATTGAGAGAACCCAAGTCTCTTCACTTTTATCTAAAATTTTCTCTTTCAAATCAAAAGTTTTATTTTTATCATATGCTGATAATAAAATCTTTAAATCACTCCAAGAGTACTCCAACTCTTTTAGTTTTATATAAAAATCTTTCATAATATCTTTTGAAGTAGATTTTTCATAAGAGCTTGAAAAATCTTTAAATATCTTATCTATTATTAAAATATTCTCATTACTATATCTATCTTGTAGAGTTAATTTAACAGCTCTTTGAATTCCACCTCTTATTTTACCACTACTATTTATCAAAGCAGCATCATTACTTATGGTTTTTATTGTGAAATGTACAAGAAAAGAGTTTGAAACAATTACTAAAATATATATTAAAATTATTGCTATTAATATTTTTCCAATTCCTAATTTATATTTTATATAGCTCAATTCATCAAAAAATCTCATCTTCACCCTTAACAATATTTTTTATTAACCTAAATTAAATTTAAAGCCAAAATATTATCATTTTTTATATTAGGAAGATATATATATTTAAAAAGTAACATTTTATAAAAAATCTAACTTTTCTATTTTATTATTTTTTATAAATTGATTATAAATATGCATCATCTGTTTTAATTCACTCTCTTTAAATATAGAGATATTTTTTTTAAGTTTATCTACAACATCTTTTGTATCAATTTGCAATAAACTTTTTGCAATATAATTTTCTATTAAAACCATTCCTAATCTTTTTATAGATTTTGTATATTCTAAAATTTCAAGAGCCTCATTTGTCTCTTTTAAAACAATATTACAAAGTTCTTCATCAAAAATATTTGAGATTTTATATAAAATATTTAATGCATAATTATGTAAAACAACTGGCATCTCATCTCTATCTCCAACAGACTCTTTTAAATTCAATCCAATTTTTCCTAAATTTATAGCTTTATTTATGGTTTCATCGTTTTTATTTACATCTAAAATATACTTAAATCTATAAGATATTGCCATATTTACAAAAGTTGCTCCATATTCAAAAGGTCCCAAAGCTGGTATTGCTAAACATTTTTTATAAAAATTTATAGCTTCATCATAGTTCTCTTCCCATTCACAAAGATTTGCTTTGATATTATAAAAATGCCACAACCATAAAGGAACATTGTCTTCATTGTGAGAAAAAAGTAATTTTTCTAGTTTTTCTAAAGATTCTATTGCCTCATGTTTTAAAGTATAATTTCTTTGAGAAATTATAATCCAAACCGCTTTTCTTTGATAATATCTTACTTCAATATCTGATGGTCTCTCATTTTTACCAATATTTAACTCTTTTGGTAAACTATTATATGCTTGTTCAAAATGCCCCATTCTTTCATATAAAGAGCATATATTTAATATATATTTATTTGGATTAATCTCATATAAATAGTTATTTAAAAGTATCGCTTGTTCAAAATATCCACTTCTTTCAAATAAAAATACCAAATCATTTAAAGTGCTTATTGATAATTTTCTATAATAAGATTTTGAAGAGTTTTCAAAACTATTAATATCGCTTGAATCAAACATAAATCCAGCTATTTCAAACCAATAATCATTTATTAATTCATATTGTTGTTTATCTTTGATTGAGACTATAAACTTTTCTAATATCTTAATAACTCTTTTTTCATCTAAAACTAAATCTTTAACATAGTAATATAAAATTAAAAGAGAGATTGGATTTTCAAATTTGAAAACACAATCTTCAAGATGATTTCTCAAATATTGAGATAACTCTTTTTTTTGTGATTTTAAATCCTTAAATTTTACACTATTTGTAAAAAAGATTTGTAAAGATTTTTCTTGAGTTAAAAAATTAAAATCTTCAAAACTTCTATTTATAAAACTTTGGAAACCAAAACTTAAATTATTTTCATCTTCAGATTTTATGAAATTTTTTCCACAATATTCAAAAAGTTCCAAAGATGTAAATATCTTTTTATCTTTACTTTTAACAATTTTTGTAGAGCAAAGTTGTAGCAAAGAGTAAAAAATTTGCTCTTTTTGTGATAATAAAACATCAATATTTGATTTTTTTTCTATCTTATCATTTTTAACTATTTTTATATTTTTTACACCTATATTTTCAAGATTTTTTTGAATAGCTTGAACTTTATCAGACCTTACATAAAAATATATATTTTCAAATCTATTTAAAATCATATTTACAAAAATAGTCCAAAGCCAGTGATTTTGCTCCTCTAAGTCAAAGTTATATAGATGAATTTCTGATTTTATATTAAAATTTGAATAAGCTATTTTTAATCGCTTTGATTTTCTAATATCTTTATTAAACCATGAATTAATCAAGTTTTTTAGTTCATTTCCTTCTGAATCCAAAATTTTTGGCATAAATAGAAGAGATAAAAATAAAAAAATCACAAATCCTAAAGATATATAATCTTTTAATTCAAAACTACTTGGGGTTTCAAGAACTATTTTTTTTAAAAAATCTTCATAAATTGAGATTGTTAAAAATGCAATTAAAATTATAAATACTGAGATAAATGAGATAGCTAAAGGAATAAATCTTTTATTTACAAAATAGGAAAAAGTTCTATTTTTTCCAATCAAACTATTTATATCTTCTCCAAATTTATCCAAAGAGTCATTTTCACAATATGTTATATTTAAACTATTTTTTTCTTTAGAAATTGAACTATCTTCTTTTTTTTCTCTTCTGTTTTGTGATAATTTTGATGTGACAATAAAACAATTTATATTTTTATTCATTATAATCTCTTACTATTTTTTGCAGCTTGATTTTGAATTGGATCACTAAAAGTATAAATACCCTCTTTTATTTCAAATGGAAAATTAGAAAAAATATCTTCAAAGTTATCTTGAAACTCTTTTGAGAAATTTTCAACTCCTTCTTTTACAATTTTGATATATTTTGAAGGAATAAAACAGTTTTCTTGTCCAATTTTTGCTATTTTATCTTCTTTTGTTGTCATAAAAGCAATTAGGTCATCATCTAATTTTTGATTTATAACGGACTCTTTTTTTATAGTTACACAACTATAATTTTTCTCTCTTAATTTCAAAACTTCAAACTCTTCTTCACTTATTTTTATCATAACCCCAAAAATATAAGAATTTTCATCTTTTTGTATATTTAAAAAGATACCATTTACAATCTCTTTTTCAAAACAAATAGACTCTATAGAGTTCCAAACTCTTTTATATCCTCTTATTTTTACTGGAATTAAATCTTCTTTTTTAAGCTCTCTATTTTTAAATGAATTTTGAGCACTTTTTATATTTACTAACGAACCAAATCCAAACAAGTACATATAAAACCTTTCATATAAATTCATAAATAGTATCGTTTTTTAATTTAAGAGCTTATATATTGCCTATTTAACAACTTTTAACCAATTTTTAAGTATATTAAGCCTTTATTATAAAATTTTTAAGGCTTTTTTAAAATGAATAAATTTGATTATACAAAGATTTCTGACGATTGTGTGAAGTGTGGAAAGTGCAAACCTGTTTGTACAATATTTAATATAAATCAAGATGAAGCTACAAGTCCTAGAGGATTTATAGACCTTTTAGGCGCTTACAAAAGAGATGAATTAGAACTTGATGAGAATGCAAAAAATATATTTGAATCATGTTTTTTATGTACAAACTGTGTTGAAGTTTGTCCAAATGATTTACCAACAGATATGATTATTGAGCAAGTTAGAAGTGATATTGCCAAAAAGTTTGGAATAGCTTGGTATAAAAGACTATTTTTCTTTCTTTTAAGACATAGAAAAATTATGGACTTTATGTCAAAACTAGGATATATGTTTCAAACATGTGGAATCAAAATAAATGAAGAAAAACAGAGTGCAACTCCTAGATTTTCTCTTCCAATAGTTAAAAAGAATCGTGCTTTACCATATGCAGATAGTATTAGTTTTTTAAACAAATATCCTGAAAATATGAAGTTTTCAAAAAATATTGATGATATTAAGAAAAACAGAGTTGCTATATTTATTGGATGTATGAGTAACTACACATACACAAATACAGGAGATAGTTTAGTAAAAATATTAAAAAAATTAGAGCTTGATATTTTTATTCCAAAAAAACAGTTATGTTGTGGGGCACCTGCTTATTTTACAGGAGCTTTTGATACAGTTGATTATTTAACTAAAAAAAATATTGAATATTTTGAATCTTGGATAGATAGCGTTGATGCTGTTATTATTCCAGAAGCTACTTGTAGTGCAATGATAAATAAAGACTGGGAACACTACTTACATGACCAACCAGAGTGGAAAGAGAGAGCTATTAAACTATCAAATAAGATATTTTTAGCAACAAAATGGCTTGAAAACAATACAAAATTAAAAGAATTATTAGCAAAAAGCGGTAAAAAATTTGATCAAATGGTAACTTATCATGACCCTTGCCATGCAAAAAAGATGCAAAATGTTTGGAAGGAACCTAGAGAACTTCTAAAACAAAACTATGTTTTAAAAGAGATGAGTGATTCAAATAGATGTTGTGGTTTTGGTGGTGTTACTATGCAAACAGAAAAATATGAGTTTTCAAAAGCTGCTGGAGCTCCAAAAGCTGCTATGATAAGAGATAGTAAAGCTCAAATTGTAAGTGCTGAATGTAGTGCTTGTAGAATGCAAATAACAAATTCTCTTTATCTAGCTGATGTTGATGTTGTATTTAAAAACCCAATAGAATTAATAGCTGAAGCTTTAGAGGATTAAAAAATGGAATTTTGGCAAAATATATACTCTCATTTTAATCCAGTAGCTTTTAGTATTGGTGATATTGCAGTTCATTGGTATGGAATTATGTATGCATTGGCACTTTTAAGTGCTATTTTTATTGCAAAATGGTTTATCAAATATGACAATATCAATATAAGTCAAGATATTTTTGACTCATATATCTGGTGGGCTGAAATTGGAGTTATTTTAGGAGCAAGACTAGGATATATTCTTTTTTATGATTCAAATACAACTTACTATTTAACAAATCCTTGGCAAATCTTTAATCCTTATGTAAATGGAACTTATGTTGGAATAGCTGGAATGAGTTATCATGGAGCTTTTATTGGATTTATTATTGCTTCAATTCTATTTTGCAAAAGAAAAAATATTAATTTTTGGTTTATAACTGATATTGCAGTTTTAGGTGTTAGTGCTGCTTATGTTTTTGGAAGAATTGGAAACTTCTTTAATCAAGAGCTTGTAGGAAGAGTTACAGATGTTAGCTGGGGAATTTATGTTGATGGAATTTTAAGACACCCTTCTCAACTATACGAGGCATTTTTAGAGGGAATTGTAGTATTTTTAATACTTGTTTACTTTAGAAATAGAAAAAAATTCGATGGACAATTAGCTTTAATGTACGGTATTTTTTATACAATTGCAAGAATAATTGCAGAGTTTTATAGAGAGCCAGATCCTCAAATTGGATTTATAGCTGGAAATTGGCTAACAATGGGAATATTACAATCAGGTGCAATATTATTAATTTGTTTAACTATTTTTGCAATAAAAAGCAAAAAGATAACTGCCTAATTTTAAGGCTGTTATCTTTTTTTTAGAATCTATAAGAAAAACCAACCATTGTACTATTTAATCCATCATTTGGCTCTTTAATTCCAGCATTTGAATAGTGCATAAATCTTAAATAAAAATTTAAATTTCTATTTTTTAAACCTATTCCTATTCTATCTTCAAATTGAAATCTAGTAGATAAATCTTTATTATCTATTTTCGTATCAGATAAATACGCAACTCCAATTGCTCCTTCTAAATATGGTCTAAATGAAGCAATATCAAAACTTACAAAATCTAAAGTAAAAACAGGAGAATATGATATTGCTTTTATATTGTTGTGTTCACTGCTAAAATATGAAAAACCAACTTCATGAAAACCATTTAAGGCTACAATATCTCCACTATATATTGGTTCATCAAAAGCTTTTGACACTCCTAATCTAAATGTATCAATTGAGCCATATTTACCACCATTTACAGAAATACCTACTCCATTTGCAAATAAAAATTGAGCAAATATTATAAATAAAACTATCTTTTTCATTTATACATCCTTTATGTTTAATAAGATGTAAATTATATTCAAAAATAAGTTATTTTTTTCTTTATAAATAGATTTTAATTAATAAAAAAGAGATTTTAGTTATTCTTCTTTTTTATTATTTTATAGAGTTTTGCATTTGCAAGGTCTTGCAGAAATTTTGGTTCAATTTCATGTAGAGCTATTATATCAATAAAACTATCATCCATATACCAACCTTTGCCAGTATCTATGATTTTCTCTTTTTCAAATAGCTCTATTAACTCCTCTTTTGAAACAATAATTTCTTGCAATAAGAATCCTTTATTTTCTTAAAATATCTATAGTATAACCCCTGCTAGAGTGATTTTTAACTATTTCATAATATGTTTTTTGTCTAATCTTATTTACAATATTTCTCATAGTATAAATAGACATATCTTTACCTTTCCATACCAATTCTTTTATAGTATCATAATCAGTAATTTCATCTCTTCTCTCAATTAAAAGTTTTAAAAATCCTTTTTCAAGTCTAGTAAAATCGATTAAAACTCCACCTTTTTTAAAGAATTGATCTCTATATTCATCAAAATAAACTCCATTACCAAGTTCAACTTTATCTGATCTTTTTGTCTGATTTATACACATAATAATCGCAAGTTTTAAGTTCATTGGATTAAAAGGTTTTAATAAAAATGAGTAAGCTTGTAAATTTACAGCTTTAGAGATATTTTCATCATCACTTTTCGATGAAATAACAATTTTTGGAGTTAATGCAAGTAAACTATTTGCCTTTGCAGCTATTTTGTCAAAATTCTCTTTAGGCATATCCATATCTAAAACAAGTAAATCATTAAATGATATATTTTTATAATTAATACTATCACTACTTGATATAATTTTTAACTCTTCAAAATCTGAATAGAGATCTTTAATATCTTTTTCTAAAATTGTTTTATCATCACTTACTATAATTATTTTAGTATTACTACTTTTTCTTATATTTTTTATATTGTTTTCCATTTTTTACTCTTTATAAATAATTTATTAGGCGAAATAATAACAAAAAATAGTTTTAATGTCAAAGAAATTTATGGTTTATCCATATATGATATTTGTTATTGTAGAATTGATTTTTAAAAAAAGGAATACAAATAACTATGATTATATTAGATAAATCATTCAAAGAACTCTTTAAAGATTTTTGTACAACAAATAATATAGAAAATATGCAAGTTGCAATACAATATTTCACTGTATTTGGTGGACTTGATATAAAAATCGATACAACTAAACCTATTTTAGAACTAATTGAAAAACATATATTAAGCAACTATAACTACTTAAGAAGTGAAGTTAATCACATAACAGGTGGTTATCATGTAGAACATGCAATTCTTTCAGGAATTGCACTAGGAGATAGAAAAACAACAAATGCTTTCAAAAGAGCTCATGTTAGTTTTGATGAGGGTATGAAATGTGTCGATTCACTTTATGAAAAGGCTATTATAGATATTGAATCTTCTGAACATTTTTTATTAGGTAAAAGGGGCGATTCAAAAGCTGTAAAAAAATTGATTTTTATAAATCCATTTCTTAGATTTTGGTTTGCGTTTGTATCTCCAATTTATAAAGGTATTAAAGATGGAAACTATGAAGAGTTTAAAACAAAGTTTCAAGGAAGAGAGTCTGATTTTAGTCATTTTATATTTGAAGAGTTAGCTTTAAGTTTTGTAAAAAATAGCTTTATTGAAGACCCTATAAAACAACATGGACAATATTGGAGTGAAAAAATCCAAATTCCAATAATAGCAAAAACAACTTCAGGAAAAATAGTTGCAGGATTTTGTAAATATAGTGACAATAAAGTAAAAAAGAGTGAATTTAATAAATTTTTAGAAGATTTAAAAAGTGAAGATATATCTGCTGATATTATTGTTATATTTTCAAAAAATGGCTGTTCAAATGAGCTAAAAAACCTAAAAAGTGATTCACTAAGACTATTTAATACAAAAAGTTTAAAAGCAATCATATAAATTTTTAAAGATATAAAACTATATAATAAAATAAAAAAATAATGAAAGAGAAACTGTTATGATAATAATTCCAGCAAGATTAAATTCAAGTAGATTTGCAAATAAAATTTTAGTAGATATTTTTGGACTTCCTATGGTTATAAGAACTGCTAAACAGGTTAGTTCATTGGATAAAGTAGTAATTGCAACAGATACAAAAGAGGTTTATGATTTAGCAAAAGAGCATGGCTTTGAAGCAGTTATGACAAGTATTGACCATAACAGTGGAACAGATAGAATAAATGAAGCTGTAAATAGTCTAAACCTAAGTGATGATGAAATTATTGTAAATGTTCAAGCAGATGAACCTTTTATTGAAATTAATGTTGTAAAAGCTGTAATAAATAGAGTAAAAGAGGTAAAAGATTGTCAAAATACTTTAATAACTTCTTGCTACAAAGAGATAAATAGTCAAAATGCAGATGATCCTAATTTAGTTAAAGTTGTAATAAATAATCTTGAAGAAGCAATATATTTTTCAAGAGCAAAAATTCCATATCATAGAGATGGTGATGAAAATTCTACTTATTTTGGACATTTAGGAATCTATGGATTTACAAAAAAATCTCTAAATAAATTTTGTAGTTTAAACTCTTCAAAACTTGAAAATATTGAAAAACTAGAACAACTAAGAGCTATTGATAATGGGTTTAAAATTGCTATGGTAAAAGTAAATTCAAAATCTTTTGGAATAGATACAAAAGAGGATTTAGAAAGAGCTTTAAAAATATTTAATAAGTAGCAATAGTGAAACAACTAATCAAATTTTGATTTTTGTCATTTTTTCGTATATTTTATTTTTAGTAGGTATAAAATCCTAGTTTTTTAATATATAACCAAAGTTAGATATATTTTCTATATTTATATTAACTAACTTTTTTTTAAGCCTTGAAACAACATCACGTACTGTTGAATCAGAAATATTTTTGTTAATCCATACAAGATCTTTTAAATACTCATAAGAGATATTTTTGTTAATATTTTTGCACAAAATATGAAAAACTTCTAACTCTTTTTTTGTAAGAGCTACAACAGAGTTTTTAAAAATAAGAGTTTTTGAATCAAAGCAGTAAGTATAGTTTTCACTCAAGTCAATCTCTTTTACATCTATTTCTTCATCTTTTTTTGGTTCTTGAAGTTTTCTAATACGATTTATATTTGAAATTGCAACACTTAAAGTAGCTTTTACATCTGATATTTGAAAAGGTTTTATTAAATATCCAAAAATATTTTCATCTTTTGCTTCATCTATCGTTGCTGTATCTGCATATGCTGTTGCAAATATTACTGGTATAAAATACTCTTGATTTAATAAAAAAGAACATTTTATTCCATCTATTCCACCTTGAATATTTATATCCATAAAAACTAAATCTATATGATTATTTTTTACAACTTCAAGTGCTTCATTTGAGTTTTTTGCTTTGAAAATAGTTTCTACTCCAAAGGAATCAAGTATTTGATATAGATACTCAGAAGCTATAAACTCATCTTCTACAATTAAAATGGAGTAATCTTTAATTTTCATTATTTATATCCTTAAATGATAGTTCAAATACTGTTCCATTTTCTTTATAAAAAGAGTATTTTGCATTTGGAAGTTTATTTATAAAATCTTTTATAAGCTCAAGTCCTAATCCAGTTTTTTGAATATTTTCATCAAATCCAAGTCCATTATCAACGATAATTAAAATTACGCTATCATTTTTTTTATAGCAATTAATCTCTAAAACAATATTATTTTCTTTTGGATGGTGCTTTATACTATTGCTTATTATCTCATTTACAACAACTCCCAAAGACATTATATTTTCAAACTCAAGATTAATATTTTCAATATTAGTATTAATTTTTAAAGTTGGAATACTATATGTTTGTATAATAGTTTTTACAAGCTCATCTATATACTCTTTTAAATTAATATCTATTAAATCTTTTGAGTTACAAAGATATTCATGAATTAAAGACATAGATTTTATTCTATTTATTAGTTCTGTAAATCTATGTTTATTATCATCTTTTTTGCTTTCAAACCATAAAAAAGCAGTTATTACATGGAAATTATTTTTAACACGATGAAATACCTCTTTTACTAAAAGCTCTCTCTCTTTTACGAGTTTTGTTAGTTTTAAAGTCTTTTTCTCAACCTCATTTTCAAGTAGTTTATTTTGATTTATTTGCAAAGAAATTAACTCATTTTGAGTTTTTATTTTCTCATTCTTTATAATATTATAACGATTAGAAAGTATTAATGCAAAAACTATTATTTCAAGAGATAAGCAATATATATATGCATATCTATTAAAATAGTTATATTCTATAATTCCCATTAAAAACAAAATAAAAATAATTACAGAGGTAAAATAAATAGATATTGCAAAAATATAATACTTTAAAAAATATTGACCTTTTTTATAAATTTTTATTGATGAGACTATTAAAGTAATTAGTATTAGTGTTATTATGTGATTCATAAAGTTATTCCAAGGACTATATGAAACTGCTACCATCATAAAAGCAAACACAAAAAGAAGTAATATTAATATTTTAATAACAAAAACACTTGCTTTAAAATATCTCTTTGCTTCAAAATATTCAATAGAAAACAAAGATAAAAATATGATACATAATGAGACTGAAAAGTGCAGTTTATACATATAGTGTTGTAAATCAAAATATATTAAAAGTCCACTAATATTTATCAAGTAAACAAGTGCAAAAAAAGTATATCCAACATAATAAATATATACTTTTTCTTTTAAACTAATCCATAAAAATAGATTAAATATAATAATAATTAATAAAATACCAAATTGTAATATGAAAAAAGAGTCAATATTTAAAATCCTACTTACAAAAAAATAATCTTTTGAATAAACAGCAATATTTCCAAAATATGGATACTTGGCTTTTAATTCTACAAATATTGTTTGTGAGCTATTTTGTTGGATTTTAAAATTAAAAGCTAGTTTTGAAGTTTCAATATTTCTTTCTTTTATTGGTGTAAAAACACCATTTTTTAATGTTTTCCACAAATTTTCAGATTCATCAAAATAGTGCATATTTGCTTTTTCATAAAAGTGTTCATTTAGTGATAAAATAAAATCTTCTTTAGAACTTTTATTTTTTAAATCAACTTTTATCCAAATAGTATCTTTTAAATAACCTAAAGAGAACTTATTTGAATGTTTTTGAAAATCATTTGAATTAGCTATTTCTTGGATATTTAATTCATTACTTGAATCTTTCAAATAAGATATTTCAAAGTTCTCATTAAAGCTAAATCCATTTTCTAATACAAGTGTTGAAGAGTTTGCATATAAAAAATTAATAAATAAAAATATAGATATAAGATATTTCAAGATTTGCCTTAATTTAGAATAACAAGATTTTAACATAAAAAACAACTATAAAATCCGACAGATTTAAGATAATTTTTTAATAAAGTAATGCTATCAATATTATTAAGGATAAAAAATGAACTTTATACCTAACTATAAAAATAGTTTCCGTATTTTAAAAGGTGGGAAAATATCTCTTGTAGTCTCATCTTTTCTAGCGGGAACAACTCTAAGCTTTGCAGCTCCAAGTGGTGGAGTTGTAACAAGTGGAGATGCAAATATATCTCAAGCTGGAAAAGTTACAAATATAAGCCAATCTACTCAAAAAGCCTCTATAAATTGGAATAAGTTTGATATTGCTAGTGATGAAACAGTAAATTTTAAACAACCAAACTCTTCTTCTATTACATTAAATAGAGTTGTAGGAAATGAAAAGTCTATTATTAATGGAGCATTAAATGCAAATGGACAAGTGTGGATTATAAACTCAAATGGAGTATTGTTTGGCAAAGGTGCAAGTATTAATACAAGTGGACTTCTTGCAACTACAAAAGATATAAGTGATGCAGATTTTCAAGCAGGGAACTATAACTTTAAAGGTAACTCAAAAGAATCAGTAATAAACCTAGGAACTATAGATGTAATAAATAGCGGTTCTGTAATCCTTGCTGCAAATGAAGTAAGAAATGAAGGTACGATAAAAGCAATAAGAGGAAAAATCCACTTAGCAGGTGCAGATGAATATACAGTAAACTTAAATGGAAACTCACTTGTAAACCTAACGGTAAATAAAGGGGTATTAGATTCTCTTGTAAAAAATTCAGGAACAATAATAAGCAATGGTGGAGAAGTATATCTTACAACAAATGCTGTAAATGATCTTCTAAAAGGTGTAGTAAATAATACAGGAGTTATTGAAGCAAATAGCTTGGCTGGAATAACTGGTTATGTAGAACTATTTGCTCATGGGGGAGAAGTTCAAGTTGGTGGAAAACTTGAAGCTAAAGAAGGATTTATAGAAACATCAGGAAGAGATTTTAGTATTGATAAGGATGCAAAAATAGAAACAGCTGAATGGTTAATTGATCCTGTAGATATTACTATTAACGATACTTTAGCAGGTGCAATAGCTACTCAACTTGGAAGTGGAAATGTTACTATTGAAACGGGTGCAGCAAATACTCCTGATACTTCAGGAAATGAGATTCTTAACTATGGAGATATATTTGTAGCTTCAAATATTAATTACACAGGAACAAATGAAAGCACCTTAACTCTTAAAGCATATAGAAATATTGTTTTTGCAAATGAATATGGAACTTACGGAACAAATGGAACAAATGGAACTCAACCTTCACAAAAAGGAAGTATTAGTAGTAATAATGCTGCATTAAATGTAGTGCTTTGGAGTCGTGCTGATGATGCTGCAACTGAGGCAAATTTATATCGAAAAGGTTCTGTTTGGGTACCAGTAGGTGCTAGTATACAAACAAATGGTGGTGACATAACTATTGGTGGAGGAATAGATCCCTTAACAGGTTATTCATATGCTGGAGCACTTAATTCGGCTGAAACAAATGCAATATACAGAGGAGTAACCATTAATGGTCTACTTAATGCAGAAGGAGGAAATATCTCTATAAAAGCAGAAGGTCCTTATTCTGGTGCAGCAGGTCGAGGAATTAGCATAGGCGGAACTATTTCTACGAATGGTAGTGGAAATATATCTATTGATGGTATTAGTCATACATCATCTGACGGTATAGGAATAGGCGATAGTAATCCTGCAACAATAAACATACAAAATGGAACACTTACTTTAAATGGCAAAAAAGGTACAGGTGCAAATGGAATTAATTTTTCAACAGCAGGAAGTGCTATAAATATAACAGGTTCAGGCTTTGTGAATGCAAATGCTACTGGACGAATTAATTTAAACTTGGGAAAAATAAATAAATCTGGAAGTGGTATTTCAAATCTAACACTTAAAGCCACAGACCATATAGTTATGGAAAAAAGTTTTAAAATAGAATCCACTAGTGGAGAACTTAATACTACTTTACATTCAGATAGCGATGGAACAAATGGTGGAGTTATATGGCTAAAAGGGAATGGATATAACAATCCTTTTCAAGGAGCTACTATAAATACAAATGGTGGATTTTTAACTCTTTCTGGTGGCATTGATACAACAACAGGTTATGCACAAGGTATGGATAATGTGATGGGAAATGGTATCACAATAGATTCAGCAACTATAACAACAAACGGTGGAGATATAACACTAAGAGGTAAAGGTGCTGAACTTTATAATTCATATAATTCTTCAGATGATTCAAATACTACAAATAATAATGGAATAAGATTGCATGGAAGCAATACAATTGATTCAGGAACAGGAAAAATCTCTTTTGTAGGAGTAGCTCAAGGTATTGATGGCTCAAGTAATGGTATTGAAACAAATTCTTCTGGATATACAAAGATTTTATCATCTGCTACTTCAGGAGATGCTATTAAGTTTTATGGAGATGCAAGAACTGGAACATCATCAAACGGTTGGGGAACTTTTCTTTGGGGAACTAGCAATAGTGGAATTTTACTCGCAGCAACAAGTGGAGGAAATATATACCTAGAAGGATATGGAAGAAATGGTATAACTAATGCTGGTGGAGTGCACTTAGAACCTAATGCTTTTGTTTTAGCAAATAGTGGTGATATAACTATAACTGGGGAAAAAGGAACTATCTCTACTTATGCTGATGTTGTAAACAACAACACTATAGGATATATAGACTCCTTGCCAAGTGGTTTTGGAATATCTTCTTCTCCAGTAACTTCTTCTAGTAGCAATATAAATATTATTGCAGATACTATAAAAGCTGGTCAAGTTTTTGGTACTGGAAACTTCTTAGCAAGTAAGATTCAAAGTAGTGGTATCTTGACTTTAGCTCCTAAAACTATTGGTAAAAATCTTTATATTCAAAATAGTACACCCACAAATACAAGTGATGCTTGGTTTAATCCTAACTCCATGTTTGGAGTAAATGGACTTTTTACACCTGAGTTTAATAAACTAATCTTTGGTTCAGAAACAACAGGAAGTGTAGTTTTGGATAATTATACTTTTAATCAAGATACACAAATTAAATCAAATAATAGTGTGACTTTAGGCGCAATCAAAATAGAAAATGATAAATCACTTGAAGTAACAACTACGGGTAATAGTATTACAGATGCAGGTGTTGTTGAAGTTACTAATCTTGCAATTAATGCTTCAAATGCGGATGTAGTCTTTGATGAATCAAATAAAATTGGAGTAATTGCTGCAAATGTTAAAAGTTTGAATCTACAAAATACACAAGCTTTAAGTATAGGAACAGTTAAAGGAATAAGTGGAATCACTTCAGTAAACAATATAAATATTGCAACTTTAAATGGTGATTTAAAAATAAAAAACAATATCTCAACTACTTCAATTACAAACGATGCAATTGTTCTTAATGCTGGTAAAAATAGTAATTCTGGAATAAAAACAGGTGGAAATATTATTCATGAAAATGGAATATTGACAACAGGAACAAATGGAAGAGTAACTTTATTTACAGGTGGAATTAGTGAAAGTACAGGAGTAAGTTCTTTAGTAAATAGTGGTAACTTTAGATATAACTCAGATGAAGCAGCAACTAATTATACAAAATCTTTAGGAAGTGGAATTTTTGTAGTATATAGAGAACAACCAACGATTAAAATTTCGCCAGATTCAAAAAATATAACTTATGGAGACACTGTTTCAGGTCTTACTTATGGCTCAAGTGGATTTGTAAATGGAGATGATGCAAACATATTAGCAGGAACAGCAAGTTTTAATATAAATAGTACAAAATCAACATCAGGACATCACATATTTGGAGAACATGATATAGCTTATAATAGTGGACTTACAAATGCTTTGGGATATTCTATTAGTGATGATAACTCTACAAATAATGAATTAAAAGTTGCTAAAAAAGTATTAACAATCAGTGGAATAACAGCAGAAAATAAAACTTATGATGGAACTACAAATGCAACACTTATATCAGGAACTAATTCTCTAATAGGTTTAGTATCTGGTGATATAGTAAGTGGAGATTTTTCTTCTTTATCTGGAGTATTTTTAGATAAAAATGCAGGAAACAATAAAGCTATAACAATAAGTGGAGTTACAATAAATGGAGCAGATAAAGATAACTACAATATTACAAACCAAGCTAATACAACAGCAAATATAAGTAAAAAAGATATCACAGCAGTTACAGATATCACAGCATTAAATAAAACTTATGATGGAACTACAGATGCAACATTAGTTACAACAAATGCAAAATTTACAGGGATGCTTACTAATGATAAATTAAATATTGCTACTTCAAAAGGAACATTCGAAGATAAGAGTGTAGGAACAAATAAAATAGTAAATATTTCAAATTTAGCTTTAGGTGGTGATGATGTAAATAATTATAATTTATTATCTACTATATCAAGTACAACAGCAGATATTACTGCTGTTCCAACACCAGATTCAGTTGATCCAAAACCAGAAATTAAAAAAATAGTTGATTCAATAACAAATCAATCAGCTATAACTATAAATTTACCTAATGTAGAAGCAAACACTACTCCAAATAATATAGGAAAAAATGTAAATATTATTTTTGTACAAGGTGAAAATCAAATGTTAGTTTCAAGACCAATTGAAGGACAATCTACTCAAAGAGTAAGTTTAAGCGAAGCTAGACAAATGCAAATACAAAATGGTGGAAGCAGTGAAGAAGTAATAGTTCCTTTATCAAATAGTTCAATTATACAGCTTATTGATGGTGGAGTTAATCTTCCAAGTGGTGTAGAACAAGAGTTTTATTTAGCAAATTCAAATACACAAGAGGAAAAATAATGAAAATCAAAAATAGTATATTATTATCAAGTTTGCTAGCAAGCACAATTTATGCAAATCCAATACCACCAAAAATTTCCGATGTTTTAAAAGAGGTAACTCCTCCTAAAATAGAAAAAGAAAAAAGAGAGATACCAAAAATAAAGCAAGAACAAATATCAACTCCAAAAGGATTTGAAGATGATAAAAAAGTAAAAATTGAAAGATTTTTAATAAGTGGTGCAACTCATATGAGCAATGAAGAATTAAAACAAATAGTAGCTCCTTATGAAAAACAAGATTTAAGTTTTAATCAAATTCAAGAAATAACTACTCTTATTACAAAAACATATAGACAAAAAGGTTACTTTGTAGCAAGGGCTTACATTCCTGAACAAAATATCTATACTCAAAATGGAGTACTTAAAATTAATGTTATTGAGGGAAATTATGGAGAGTTCAAATTAGAAAATAAATCACTAGTTAAAGACTCAATTCTTCAATCAAATCTTGATGATATAAAAGACAAAGATATTGTTTCAACAAATACACTAGAACGTGCAATGTTAATAATAAATGATACTGCTGGAGCTGTTGTTACAAAAGCCGATGTAAGACCTGGTAAAGAAGTGGGTACTAGTGATTTTTTAATAGGAACGGAAGAAACAAATAGAGTAAATGGATATTTAATAGGTGACAACTATGGTTCACAATATACAGGAAAACATAGAATAATGACAGCAGTTGATATTAACTCTCCTTTTAATATTGGAGATAAAATATCTGCTTTTGGATTTACATCCCAAAAAGAGGGACTTTTAAGCGGAAAACTATCTTATGATTTTCCAATTCATGCAAATGGAACAAGAGGAGAGATTAGCTACTCTAAAACTACTTATGAGCTAGGAAGTTCCTATAAAGAGCTAGATGCAATTGGAAAAAATGATAGCTTAACAGCAAGAGTTACTTATCCTATTTTAAAAACAAGAGTTGAAAATTTAGATTCATATGTAGAAGTTTCATATAATAAAATGAAAGATGAAATTCAATCTGTTGATTCAAAAGTTAAAAAAGATTCATATATAGCGACAACTGGACTTGATTACACAAAAGATTCGCTTATTTTTAATAAAAATTCTCAAACAAGAGCAGCAGTTTCAATTACATTTGGAAAACTAAATTTTAATGATAAAGATGACAAAGAAACTGATAAAAATGGAGCAAATACTCAAGGACAATTTTCAAAAATAAATCTTGAATTGGGTAAAGATATAGATATTTTTGATAGCTTAAAATGGAGTAATAGTTTACAAATGCAATATGCACTTGGAAATAAAAACCTAGATGGAAGTCAAGATTTAAGTGTTGGTGGAATAAATGGAGTTAGATTTTATCAAGATGGTGAAGAAAGTGCTGAAAATGGATATATCTATAACACAGAATTTATATACACATTGCCAATAATTGCAGGAATTGATAATAAAATATCTATATTTTATGATATAGGTCGTGTTTATATGAGTAAAAATATTACACAAGAAAAATCAAAAACACTTCAAGATATAGGACTTGGATATAAAGTTAGTTATAAAAACTTTTTTGCAAATAGTTATTTAGCTTACAATATAGGAAATGAAGTAACTTCTCAAGATAATTATAATAGTAGAGCTATGTTTCAAGTCGGGTATGTTTTTTAATTGTTAAAAACAGTTATTAATCTAAGAAGATTTTATTAAAAATTAAAATCTTCTCCTAAATAATGCTCTTTAACATTTATATCTTTTTTAATCTCTTCAGATGTTCCACTAGCAAGTAAACTTCCACTTTTCATAACATAAGCTCTATGACAAATTTGCAAAGTCTCTCTTACATTATGGTCAGTTATTAAAACTCCTATTCCTATCTTTGTAAGCTCATTTATCAAATCTTGAATATCTTTTACCGCAATTGGATCAACTCCTGCAAAAGGCTCATCAAGAAGTAAAAATTTTGGTTTTGAAACTAAAGCTCTTGCAATTTCAGTTCTTCTTCTTTCACCACCAGAAAGAGAGATTCCTTTTCTTTGACGAATAGGTTCAATATCCAAAAGTTCTAACAGCTCTTCAACTCGTCTATTTTGTTCTTCTTTATCTTTTATTACAATTTCAGCTGCTAAAAGAAGGTTCTCTTCTACACTTAAATCCTTAAAAATAGATGATTCCTGAGGCAAGTACCCTATTCCTTTTAAAGCTCTTTTATGAAGTGGAATTGCCGTAATATCTTCATCATCAAAAAAAACTTTACCACTAGTTGGTTTTACAAGTCCACAAACTGTGTAAAAAGTTGTAGTTTTCCCAGCTCCATTTGGTCCTAAAAGACCAACTATCTCTCCTGAATTTATTTCAAGTGAAATTCCATGTAATATTTCAGTTTTTTTAATACTCTTTTTGATATCAACAATTCTTAAATTATTCATCTATTTTATACAACCTTTTATCATCATTTTTTAAAATATTTATAACAACCACATCAAAACCATAGTCATTTAAAATATTTTCTAGCTTACTATCACCCCATTCAACAAAATGTAAACCATTTTTTTCAAACTCTTCTAACATACCTAAAGAGATAAACTCTTCTAAGGTTTTATTATATAAATCATAGTGAAAAATATCTTCACCATATAAAACTTGCAAAGAAAAAGTTGGAGAATTTACAACATCATCAATCCCTAAAGACTCTACAAAATGTTTAACAAGTGTTGTTTTACCACTTGCTAGATCTCCTCTTAATATTACAATACAATCTCTATTTTCCAATATTTTTTTAAGCTCATCAACAAAAATTGAAATATTGCTTAAATCAAGCAAAAACTCTCTTTTCATTAGCAAGAATACTTTTGAGAAAATTTTATAATTTCTTCTAGTTTTCTTTTTGCTTTTCCTCCATTTATAGCATCTCTTGCTATTTCAACACCCTCTTTTATATCTCTTGCTTTCCCATCTACAAGTAATGCAACAGCTGAATTTATCAAAACAATATCTAGCTTTGCACCATTTTCTTTTCCATATAAAATATCTCTTGTAATTTGTGCATTAATTTCTGGACCAGCACCTACTATATCACTTTTTGAAGCTAATTTTAAACCATAATTTTCTGGATTTATCTCCAAATCACTCTGTTTTCCATTTTCTAAAAGTGTTGCATAAGTAATACTAGAGATTGAAACTTCATCCATACCATCAGCAGATGATAATACCATAGCTCTTTTACAATCAAGCATATCCAAAGCAGTTGCAATTTTATTTATAAAATCCTTACTAAATACTCCAATAACTTGCTTAGAAACACCAGCTGGATTACAAAGTGGTCCAAGAATATTCATAATAGTTCTATGGTCTATAGTTTTTCTTACAGGTGTGATATATTTCATTGCAGGATGATGATTTGCAGCAAACATAAATCCAAAACCAGTAACTTCAAGCATCTTTGCTGTATCTTCTAAACTTAAATTTAGATTTATTCCAAGAGCTTCTAGCATATCAGCACTTCCACTTTTGCTTGTAACACTTCTATTTCCATGCTTTGCAACAAAACAACCAGCACTTGCAAGTAAAATTGAAACTGTACTTGATATATTAAAACTATAGCTTTTATCTCCACCTGTTCCAACTATATCAATAGCTTTTTCTCTTAAACTTTCACTTATAGGAAGAGGTATAACAAAATCTCTCATAGAACTAGCAGCTCCTGCAAGCTCACTTGCAGTTTCACCTCTTTCATATAGAGCTAAAAAATATTCTCTCATCTCATCATGAGATAACTTATCTTGAAAAATTTCATCAAACTTTGCTTTTGTCTCTAAAAACATCTAATTTAACCTTTGTACATACTCATCAATTTTTGATTTTGGAGTTGATTTTGTCGTTGGAATTTGAAGAATTTTAAATTTCTCACTTTTTTCAAGATATTTTATCTCAATAATATCTCCAACTTTTACCTCTTTTGCTTTTTTTACTGAAACATCATTTAAAAACACAACTTTGTGTTCCAACATATCTTCAGCAACTGCTCTTCTTTTTGTTATATTTACAGCGTTTAAAAATTTATCTATTCTCATAAAAAAGATTATAACAAATTTAAACTAAAATGATTTTTCTTATACTTTTTGAAGTAATTTATCAAGCCATTTTTGACTTAAAACTCTTTTTGCAAAACCTAAAATATATGTAGCCTTTGTCACATAATATCTAGGTTTTGGTTTTTTACTTTTTATTATTTCTAAAACAACATTTGCAACACTACTTGGTGGAAGAGTAAATACTCCTTTATCATCACTACTTTCAAGTCTTGCTTTTAGCTCTTTTTCATAAGAACTTTTCCAAAAACTATTTTCTATATTTATATATTTTTTAAAATTTTTTAAAGAATTTTCTCTAAACTTTGAAGTAACAGGACCCGTGTTTATAGTACTTATAAAAATATCACTACCTAAAGTTTCAAGTCTTAAAGTATCACAAAGTCCCTCAATAGCATATTTACTAGCATTATATGCTCCACGAAATCTTAAAGATATGATTCCTAAAACAGAGCTATGCTGAATTATTTTTCCATATCCTTGATCTCTAAAAACTCTCATAGCTTGAGTTGTAACTTCGTGAAGCCCAAAAAAGTTTGTATCAAATAGCTCTTTTAAAATATTTGTATTTATATCTTCAACAGCACCTGGAACTGCAAAACCAGCATTGTTAAAAACACAATCTAGTTTTTTATCCTCTTTTAAAATCCAATTTAATGCAAAACTTATCTCATCTTTGTTTCTAACATCAATTTTAAAAGCTTTTAATCCCAAATCTTCTAGCATTTTTACATCTTTTTGCTCTCTTGCACTTGCATATACTTTTATACCATTTTTTTGTAAAAATAGTGCCGTTTCAAGTCCTATTCCACTTGAACATCCAGTTATTAATATATTTTGCAACTTAATTCCTAATAAATTTTTGGCTATTATACCCAAAAATTATTTGAGCAAAAAATGACAAAAAAAGATAAAGAGTTAAAAGAATTATTAGATATTGAAGCAAATAGTAGAAACAATTGTTTTGAGTTAAGTTATGAAAAGCCAGACCCTTTGATGGTTGCAAAAAAACAAAAAGATGAGTATGCAATACTTATTTGTGCTTTATTTGCTTATGGAAATGCTAAACAAATAGTTAAGTTTTTGGATAGTTTAGATTTTTCACTTCTAGAAAAAAGTGAAAAACAGATTGAAGAAAAATTAAAGAATCACTACTATAGATTTCAAAATAGCTCTGATGTTTTAGCAGTTTTTAAAACTTTTAGAATATTAAAAAAAGAACATAGCCTTGAAGAACTTTTTTTTGAAGGCTATAAAAATGAAAATAGTGTTTTAGAAGGTATAGATTTTGTTATACAAAAAATAAAAGAGACAGCAAACTACTCTTCGCAAGGTTTTGATTTTTTAGTTGGCAATCCACTAAAAAGAGATAAAAATGGAAAAATAAAAGATTCAAATGCACCATATAAAAGATGGAATATGTTTTTGCGATGGATGGTAAGATTTGATACTCTTGATTTAGGACTTTGGAAAAAAATAGATAAAAAAGATTTAATCTTACCACTTGATACTCACACATTTAAAGTTTCAAAAAAATTGGGACTTTTAGAAAACAGAACTTACAATCTAAAATCTGCTTTAGAAATATCGCAAAAACTAAGAGAGTTTGATGCAAACGACCCTATAAAATATGATTTTGCGATATATAGACTGGGACAAGAAAAGATTATTTAATTTTTTCTTTCAATAAATCTATTTTTTTATTTGATTCTATTATCTTATTTAAAGAAATTTGTTCACTTAATATTTGGCTATAAACTGTATCAACTATCTCTTTTAAAGTAATTGGTTTTGCAAGTTGATTTGCAAAAAGTAGTAAATTTACACCACTATTTATAGCCAAAGTAAGAGTCTGTTTTAAATCATAATGTTTGCTAATAGCACTCATTTGTAAATCATCAGTTATCAAAACACCTTTAAATCCTAGCTCTTGTCTTAAAAGTTTTGTATTTATATTATAAGATAGTGTAGCTGGATAGTTTTTATCTAAGTTTTCATTAAAAACATGAGCTGTCATAATCATATCTGCTTTATTGTTTTTAATAAAATATTTGTATGGTTCAAGCTCTTTTTTATCCCATGTTTTTGTAATATCTACAAAACCTAAGTGAGAATCAGCCAAAGATGAACCATGTCCTGGAAAATGTTTTAAAGTTGAAATCACACCCTCTTTTTTTAGTTCATCCACGAAAATAGAAGCATATTTAATAACAATTTGTGGATTTTCCCCAAAACTTCGCCCTCGTGTAACAATTACTTTATTATCTTTATTTATAGCCAAATCAACAGATGGTGCAAAATCAAGATTTATTCCAACACTACTTAAATCTTTTGCCATTGCTTCATAGCTCTTTTTTGCAAAAACTTTACCATTTTGTGATATTTCACTAGCTTTTAAAGTGTTTACAAATCCAGCTTCACTTTTTAATCTTTGAACAACTCCACCCTCTTGGTCTATAGAAACAAGAAGTTTACTTTTATTAATACTTTGTAGTTGTTGATTTAGCTTCTTTAGTTGAGCTTTATTCTCTATATTTTTTGCTTTTGTCTTATCATTTGGGTCTTTATCAAAAAGTATAACTCCACCTAAACCAAACTCAATATCTTTATAAATTTGACTATTTTTATCTATACTAGTACCAGTAAATCCTAATACAACCATTTTTGCTATCATTTTTTCAATATCTTTTTTTGAATAGTTATCTTGTGCAAAACTTGAAACTATCATAAATAAAACAATTATTAAACCTCTCATAAATCCTCCTATTTAACCCAATTCTTGTAATTTGTAAATGCTGGGAACTGCTTTTTAAACTCACTCTCTTCAAAAGAAAAACTGTAACTATCCATATACTCTTGCAATATTTCATAAGACTTTTTAAGCTCCATAAACTTTTCATTACTTCCACCACTCATATCTGGATGATACTTTTTTGATAGTTTTAGGTATCTTTTTTTTATATCTTTTTTGCTCATATTTGAAATAATTCCAAACAGTTCAACAGCTTTCATAAAATCATCATAGTTCATATAAATCCTTTAAAGAAGATATTGTACAAAAATATTATGATTAATCTACTTATTGTATAATGCCAAAATTTTTTTAAAAAGGTATTTTTATATATGAATTTTTTAGCTTCGTTTATTAGAATTGCTATATTTATTGGTATTTTATATTTAATTTTCACAAATTTTGGACTATTTTTAGCAATTATTGGTGGAATTGTTCTATTTTTTATAATTATTATATATTTTGTAAAAAGAGCTTTAAGAAAAAGAGCTCAACAGTTTCAATTTGAATTTAATAGTTTTACAAGAGAAGATTACAATAATTTTGATTTTAAAAACTTCAACAATTTTAATAACCAAAATTTTCAAGGAAACTTCTATAATAAGGGTTCAAAACTTCAAGAAGCAAAAGAGTTTTTTGGTTTTTCAGCAACTCCATCAAAAGATGATATAAAAAAGAGATTTAAAGAGTTAGCAAAAATTTATCATCCTGATTTAAATGGTGGAGATGAAGAAAAAATGAAAAAATTAAATGAATATAGAGATATTTTAATGCAAGCTTACGGGCAATAAGGATTTTTAATGAATATAGATATGACAAAAATAGCAAATATTATATTATATATGCTACACAAACAAGTGAAAGCTTTAAATCACAAAAAAATAGAGCTTTTAATATTTTTTTGTGAATTAAATCACTTAAACTTTTGTGGAAAAAAGATTTTGGGTGAAACATTTATAAAAACTTCTAGAGGTGTTAAAGCTGAAGTTTTAGATGAACTTTTTACACTAATTTTAGATGAAGTAGAGTTTGAAGATGAAGAGGATGATAGAGTATTTTTTATTCAAGAGTTAATGGATTTTTTAGAGATTGAAATAGTTGAAAAAGAGAGATTTAAAGAGCTTAAATTTTCAAAACTAGATGAAGATTTTGATGAAACTATTTTTACATCTGATGAGTTAAAATCTATTCATAAAGTTATAAATTTATATAAAGACACAAGCGTAAGAAACCTTTCTAATGAGTGTTTTAGCTTAGAAAAAGTAAGAAAAAGTGAAAATGGAGCAATAGTTTTATAAAAAATAAAATTATAATCTTTTATTATTTAGCGAAATTAATTCAACCTAATAATAATATCAGAGATTATATGATACTATTTTTATCTACTTAATACTCTAAAGGGGATAAAAATGGGTCTGAAAAATTTAAAAGTAAGCTATAAAATAAATATAATATCTTTAATTACAATAATTTTACTTGGTATTGTAATATTTGTTTTATACAATGGTATGTCTAAAATCAACAATAGTTTTGAAAATAGTAGTTCTATATCAAATTTAGCTCTTACTATTACAAAAACTAGCGAACAAGGACTTCAAGTTTCAAATGCTTTAAGAGGAATAATTGTAAATCCAGATGATACAAAAGCAAAAGAGAACTTTATACAAGCAGTAAAAGAGCTTGATGATTTAATGCTAGTTTTAAAAGATAGTAAAAAGCAATATGCGGGTTTTGAAAAATTTGAAATTGCTCCTTTATATGATTCTCAAAGCAAGGTATTAAATAAAATAATTGAAAAAATAAAAAACAATGAAGCTTTAACAAAAGAGGATAATACTCTTTCAACAAAAGAGTGGAGACCACTAAAAGCTGCTTTACTAAAATGGCAAGAGAGAAATCTTGAAAGAAATAAAGAGATTAAAGAAGAGTTAAACAAAACAGTATCAAGTGTTACAACTTTTATATTAATTATTTTACTTATAACTATTTTAAGTATATTAGTAACAATTCAGCTAATTACTAGAAATATTGTATCTAGTCTTAATATTTTCCAAAATGGTCTTTTAAGTTTTTTTGCTTTTTCAAACAAAGAGAGTTCAAATGTTGAATTAATAAATCTTGATGGAAATGATGAGTTTGGAATAATGGCAAAAGTAATAAACCAAAATATCCAAAAAACACAAGATTTAATAAATCAAGACAATGTTCTAATCGAAGATGTAAAACGAGTTGTAAATGAGGTAAAATCTGGAAATTTAAATATAAAAATAGAAAAATCAACTATAAATGATGAGTTAGAAGAGTTAAAAAGTAGTTTCAATGAGATGCTTGAAGTTACTAAATCAAATGTTTGTTCAGATATAAATAAAGTTTTAAGTGTATTAGATAGTTTCTCTAAACTTGATTTTAGAGTAAAAATAGATAATGATAATGGAAAGATTGCAGCTGGAATAAATAATCTTTCAAATATTATAAATCATATGTTAGTTGAAAACAAATCAAATGGTCTTACACTAGAAGAGAGTTCAAAAATGCTTCTTTTTAATGTAAACAAACTAAATATAAGCTCAAATGAAGCAGCAGCTTCTCTTGAAGAGACAGCAGCAGCACTAGAAGAGATAACAAGTAATATTAGAAATAATACAGAGAGTATTGCAAAGATGTCTCAACTTTCAAATGGTGTAACAAAAGCAGTAAATGAAGGTCAAGCTATGGCAAATCAAACAACAACTGCAATGGATGAGATAAATACACAAGTAAATTTAGTAAATGAAGCTATTGGAGTAATTGATAATATTGCATTTCAAACAAATATTCTTTCACTTAATGCTGCTGTTGAAGCTGCAACTGCTGGAGAAGCTGGAAAAGGATTTGCTGTTGTTGCTCAAGAGGTAAGAAATCTAGCAACAAGAAGTGCAGAAGCTGCAAAAGAGATAAAAGCAATAGTAGAAAGAGCAACTATAAAAGCAAATGAAGGTAAAGAGATTGCTACAAATATGATTGAAGGGTATAAAAACCTAAATAGTAATATATCTTCAACAATGAATCTAATATCTGATATTGAAAATGCATCTAAAGAACAACTTCTTGGAATTGAACAGATAAATGATGCAGTAAATCAACTAGATCAACAAACACAACAAAATGCAATGGTAGCATCTCAATCTCATGATATTGCACAAAGCACAGATGAGATAGCAAAACTAATAGTGCAAGATGCAAACCAAAAAGAGTTTGAAGGGAAAAATGAAGTAAAAGCAAAAGATGTAGGGACAAAAAAGAGGTAAAAGAGCATATAATAGCTTCATCACCTAAAAAAATAATCAAACCTTCAAAACCAAATATTAACTCTACAAAAGAGATAAAAAGTAATTCTAATGATGACGAGTGGGAGAGTTTTTAAAATTTAATTACGCATAGTAAAAAGCTATGCGTAATTTTGTGTTACTTTTTTTCCTTTCCTTAGAAAAAAATATAAAATAGAATAAAATAAAACTGTTGAATAAGATTAATTCAATAAAATACGATATCAAAAATATTTTAAGGTATAAAAGATGAACGAAGAGATAAAAAGAGAAAAATCTATTACAATGACTATGCTAATGACTCCAGATAAAGCAAATTTTTCTGGAAAAAATGTACATGGTGGTGAAATATTAAAAATGCTTGATCAAGTAGCTTATGCTTGTGCAGCTAGATATTCTGGTCACTATGCTGTTACGCTTTCTGTTGATATGGTGCTATTTAAAAATCCAGTTAAAATTGGCTCTTTGGTAACTTTTCATGCTTCAGTAAACTACACAGGACGAACATCTATGGAAATAGGTATAAAAGTTATATCAGAAGATATAAAAGATCACACTATGAAAAATACAAATGTTTGCTATTTTACAATGATTGCAGTTGATGAAGATGGAAAACCTGTCCCTGTTCCAAAATTAGAACTTATAACAGAAGATGATAAAAGAAGATATAACGATGCTTTAAAAAGAAGAGACTTTAGAATGTCATCAAGACATGCAAAATGATAAAAAATATAGACTAATTCTAAATTTATTCAAAAGGTTTTAAATTCTTATAATAAAAAACGGAATAATATCCGTTTTTTATCATCTTTTATACGTGATAATTTGGTGCTTCATTTGTAATTGTTACATCATGAACATGAGATTCTCTAAGTCCTGCACTTGTAATTTCAACAAATTCTGCTGTATCTTGGAAAGTTGCGATATCTTTGCTTCCTAAATACCCCATAGAACTTCTTAAACCACCAACCATTTGATGAATAATATCAGCAATAGTTCCTCTATAAGCAACTCTTCCTTCAATTCCTTCAGGTACTAGTTTATCAGCAGCAGTTCCTTCTTGGAAATATCTATCAGTACTTCCTTTTGTCATAGCACCAATACTTCCCATTCCTCTGTAAGATTTAAATTTTCTTCCTTGATAAAGAATTACTTCACCTGGACACTCATCTGTTCCTGCTAATGCACTTCCCATCATAACACAACTAGCACCTACTGCTAATGCTTTTGCAACATCACCTGAATATTTAATCCCACCATCTGCAATTATTGGTGTTTCAGTTTTTTTAGCTTCAATAGCACACTCATCAATAGCACTCATTTGAGGAACACCAACACCTGCAACAATTCTTGTTGTACAAATACTTCCAGGTCCAATTCCAACTTTAACACCATCAGCACCAGCTGCAATTAAATCCCTTGTTGCTTCAGCAGTTGCAACATTTCCAGCTATTAACTCAACTTTTAACTCAGCTTTTATAGCTTTTACAGTATCTAAAATACCTTTTGAATGACCATGTGCAGAGTCTAAAACTAAAACATCAACTCCAACTGCAACTAAAGCTCTAGCACGATCTAGTTGATTAACACCAATAGCAGCTCCAACTCTAAGTCTTCCAAACTCATCTTTACATGCATTTGGATACTCTATCTTTTTATTTATATCTTTTATTGTAATAAGACCAATTAATTTGTTATCTTTATTTACAATTGGTAGTTTCTCTATTTTATTTTGATGCATAATTTCAGCAGCTTGTTCTAGTGTTGTACCTTCAACTGCTGTAACTAATGGCATTTTTGTCATTTTTTCATAAACTTTAAATCTATAATCTTTTGTAAATCTCATATCTCTGTTTGTTAAAATACCAACTAAAATACCATTTTCATCAACAACAGGAACTCCAGATATTTTATATGTAGCCATAATATCTTCAGCATCTTGTAAAGTTTGCTCTGGTTTTATTGTAATTGGGTCAATTATCATTCCTGACTCAGATTTTTTCACCTTTTGACACTGTAAAACTTGTGCTTCAATATCCATATTTTTATGAATTATTCCAATTCCACCAAGTCTTGCCATTGCAATTGCAGCTTGATACTCTGTAACTGTATCCATTGCAGCACTTACAAAAGGAACATTTAATTCAATATTTTTAGTTAATTTTGTTTTTGTACAAACCTCTTTTGGTAAAACTGCTGATTTTGCAGGAACAAGTAACACATCTTCAAAAGTTAAAGCTCTTTTTCTAATTCTCATCTTTATATCCTAATTATATTTTATTATTTTGTATATTTTACAGCTTTCTCCATAGATAAAGCACCATCAAATAAAGTTTGTTCTTCATAACTATTTGCAATTAATTGAAGTCCTATTGGAAGTCCTTCGCTATCTTTTGCAACTGGTAAACTAATAGCTGGAAGACCTGCTAAATTTACACCAATTGTATATAAATCCGCCAAATACATCTCCAAAGCATTTGAGTATGAGCCAAATTTTGGAGCAGTAGTTGGAGCAACTGGAGATAAAATTAAATCAGAATTTTCAAAAATTTTATCAAATTCCGCTTTTATAAGGCTTCTAACTTTTTGTGCTTTTATATAATAAGCATCATAATATCCAGAACTTAAAACAAAAGATCCAACCATCAATCTTTTTTTAACTTCATATCCGAAACCTTGAGTTTTTGTATCAAAATACATATCTTTTAAGCTTGTACTATCTGCTCTATAACCATATCGTACTCCATCAAACCTAGCTAAGTTTGCACTTGCTTCTGCTGCAGAGATAATATAATATGTTGAAATTATTTTATTTGTGTCTATCATATTTGCATGAACAATTTTGTGTCCTTGAGCTTTTAAAAGTTCAACAGTATTATTAAATGCTGTTTGTATTTCACTAGAAGCCTGCTCAACAAAATTATCAATAACTGTAATTGTAAATTTTTTATTAATATCTAAATTTGGAGTAACTTTTTTATAATCAATATTTGCACTAGTAGAATCTTTTTCATCATGTCCTGCTATTATGTCATATAAAATTGCTGCATCTTCTACATTTTGAGTAATTGGTCCACATTGATCAAGAGATGATGAGTAAGCAACGATTCCATATCTTGAAACTCTTCCATATGTTGGTTTCATTCCAACAACACCACAATAAGCTGCAGGTTGTCTAATACTTCCTCCTGTATCTGTTCCAAGTGCAGCAATAGCAATTCCTGCTGCAACAGCTGCAGCACTACCACCACTACTTCCACCTGGAATTCTTGAATTATCAATAGGATTTAAAGTTTTTCCATGAGCTGAACTCTCTGTAGAACTTCCCATTGCAAACTCATCCATATTTGTAAGTCCAAAAGGACTCAGTCCTGAACTTTCTAATTTTTCAATAACAGTTGCATTAAAAGGTGAAATATAACCTTTTAAAATGTTACTTGAACAAGTAAGTTCCCAATTTTTAACATTTATATTGTTTTTAATAGCTATTGGAATTCCATTTCCATAACTATAAATATCTTTATTCTCTAATTGTTCAATATAAGCGCCTACATTACTATTTTTAATCTTTATTTTTAAATCATCTTTTAATTTTTCTATATCTTCACTACTTAATTTGAGTGCTTCTTTTAAAGTCATAAATTGGTTCTCCTAAGATTTCTAGGTATAATAAACGCCTGATTTTATCTAAATTTTGTTTAAAAAAAGTGTAAGTGAATTTTGGAAAGGTTATTTTTTTAGAAAATAGAGTTTTTTTAATAAAAAAAAGGGATAGGAAACTATCCCCTAAAAATTAGATGAAAGAGATAAATGCCATTGGAGTAGCATCACCTTTTCTGATTCTTGTTTTAATAATAGATGTATATCCACCATTTCTACCTTCGTATTTTGGTGCTATTTCATTTATTAGTTTTTTAGTAGCTTCTTTGCTTTGTAATGCAGCAAATACATATCTATGTGTATTTAAATCAGCATTTCTAGCAGATGTTACTAATTTCTCAATAAATCTTTTTAATTCTTTTGCTTTTGGAACAGTTGTTTCAATTTTTTCTCTCTCAATAATTGCAATTGCTAAATTTTTTAACAATGCTTTTCTATGAGCAGAAGTTCTATTTAACTTTCTATAACCGTGCTTATGTCTCATATTAAACCCTTAATTTATGCTTTTAATTGCTCTAATTTTCTTCTTAAAGAAGAAGCAATATTTTCTGGAAGTGTATTTTCAACTGGATAACCTAATGACTCTAACTTTTCAGCTATTTCATTATAAGATTTTGTTCCAAGGTTTTTGATATTTTTAACTTCAACTTCACTCATAAGTACTAACTCACCTAAATATTTAATTCCATTTCTATCTAAAGCATTGTAGCTTCTAGCAGTCAAGTTTAAATCTTCAATTTTTACAACTAAATCTTTAAGCTCAACATTATCATCACTTGTATCATTAATTGATACTTCTGATAAATCAAAAACTTTATTAAATACTGACATTTGTGAATACATAACACTAACAGCCTCTTTAAATGCAGTAATTGGACTAATTTGCCCATTTGTGATTACATTAAATACAGCTTTTTCAAAGTTTGGATTATCTTCAACCAACATTTTTTCAATACTATAAACAACTTTTCTAACTGGTGTAAAAAAAGCATCAATTGGTATAAAATCTGGCCCAACGATATCTCTAATATCTTCAGATGGCATATATCCAATACCTTTTTGAATAATAACTGTAAAAGTTAAATTACAATCACTATTTATAGTTGCTAAATGTTCATCTGTTGATACAACATCAACTTCAGAGTTAATTAAATCTTCACCTTTAATATCTCTAGGTCCGTTAAAAGAGTACTCAACAGAAACCTGATTTTTATCACCATTTATTTTAAATCTCATGTTTTTAAGATTTATAACAAACATAGCAACATCTTCAAGCATTCCTCTTAATGAGTCAAACTCATGAGTAACGCTTTCAATTTTAACAGCAATTGGTGCATAACCAACAGATGAACTTAAAAGTAATCTTCTTAACGGATGAGCTAAAGTTATAGCAAATCCATCTTCAAATGGATAAGCTGTAATTTTAGCTTCATTAGCACTAATAGCCTCAATTTCAACTTCAGTTGGTAAAAACGGAGTTTCTGCAAACTTTTTCATTGGCTACCTTTTTATTTTTTATTTAGAGTATAACTCAACAATTAATCTCTCTTCAACTGGAATAACTATCTCTTCTCTAGCAGGTATTCTTGTGAAAATTCCAAATACTTTATCTTTATCCACATTTACCCAATCAACCATTCCTGTTTGATTTGTAAGCTCGATAGCTCTTTTAATTTGTGGATTATTTTTAGATTTTTCTCTAATCTCAATTTTTTGTCCAGGTTTTACTATGTATGATGGAATATCAACTTTTTTACCATCTACTAAGATATGTCCGTGAGTTGTTATTTGTCTAGCAAATGCTCTAGTTGTAGCAAATCCCATTCTGTAAACAACATTATCTAATCTTTGCTCAATTAGAGTAATTAAAATTGATCCTGTATTTCCTTCTCTTCTAACTGCTTCTTTGAAATAGTTACTGAATTGTTTTTCAGAAATACCATACATAAATTTAACTTTTTGTTTTTCTCTTAATTGTAATCCATACTCAGAAATCTTAGTTCTTCTTTGTCCATGTTGTCCAGGAGCAAATGGTCTTTTTTCTAAAGCACTTTTACCTGAAAGTCTTCTCTCACCTTTTAAACCAAGGTCTGCTTCAAGTCTTCTTTCGATTTTTTCTACTGGTCCTCTATATCTTGCCATATTTTACTCCTTACACTCTTCTTCTTTTAGGAGGTCTACAACCATTATGCGCTAATGGTGTAACATCTTTTAACCAAGTAACTCTAATTCCACTGATAGCTCCAACTGATTTAACAGCAGTATCTCTTCCAGAACCAGGACCTTGAATTTTAATTCCTACATTTTTAATTCCATGTTCCATTGCTTTTGCCATAGCATCTTCAACTGCAGCTTGAGCAGCAAATGGAGTTGATTTTTTAGAACCCTTGAACCCTAAGTTTCCAGCACTTGACCATGCTATTGCATTTCCCATGTTATCTGTAACTGTAACCATTGTATTGTTAAAACTTGCAGCTATATGAACGATACCGTCAGCAATATTTTTTCTTACAATTTTTTTTCTAGTAACTTTTCTTTTTGCCATTATCTATCCTTATTTACTTGCTGCACCAATAGTTTTCTTTTTACCTTTTCTTGTTCTTGCATTAGTTTTAGTCTTTTGCCCTCTACAAGGTAAACCTTTTCTGTGTCTTAATCCTCTATATGAACCTAAATCCATTAAAGACTTAATATCCATAGCAACTTTTTTTCTAAGATCCCCTTCTACTAGGTAGTTTTCTTGAATCTCTTTTCTAATTAAAGCAGCTTCATCTTCTGTTAATTCGAATGCTCTTTTATTGTAATCAATTCCAGTTGCATTTAAGATTAGTCTTGAATTATGTAATCCAATTCCAAAGATGTATGTTAAAGCATACTCCATTCTTTTTTTATTTGGTAAATCAACACCCGCGATTCTTGCCATGTGTCTTATCCTTGTCTTTGTTTATGTTTTTTGTTTTCGCAGATTACTCTTACGATACCTCTTCTTTTGATAACTTTACATTTATCACACATTTTTTTAACTGAAGCTCTTACTTTCATAAGTCTCGTCCTTCTTTGTTTGTGTTTTTTTCCAATTTTCAACAGGAAAAATCTAAAATAAAACTCTTCCAACTCTCTATAAAATACAAATTTAATTGATTAATTTTATAAAAACTTCTTTCATGGTTGAAAAAATGGAACTGCATTGTATTTAATTATTGCTTAAGGATAGTTTAATATGCTATAATTTTCAAGAATATAAATATTGGGAGTAAAATATGCAACTATTTAAAAACGATTTAATAAATATAGAGATAGAAAATAGTGAAATTCCTTGGTTAAAGATTTTTACAAATAAAAATATTAAAGAGTTTTCACAATGCGATAATGAAACAAAACAAGAAATTTGGAAATATCTTGATATTATAGAGAAAAAAATGATTGAGTATTATAATCCAGACAAGATAAACATTGCATCTTTTGGAAACTATGTTCCTCATGTACATTTTCATATAATGGCAAGATTTAAAGAAGATAGCTTTTTTCCAGAACCAATGTGGGGCAAAAAGCAAAGAGAGGCAAACTTAGATTTACCCTCTTTTGAAATTTTTATAGATAAGTTAAAAAAATATTTTTAACTCTTTTTTAAATATCAATCAACCATCTTGGTTGATTTTTTCTATTAACTCTTTTAGAACTTTTTCTGATTCTTCTTTATAAATTTGACAAGCACCAGCATTTTCATGCCCACCACCACCATATTTAAGCATTAGTTCACCAATATTTGTTTTAGAAGTTTTATTTGTAATAGATTTTCCAGTACTAAATACTACTTTATCTTTATCTTTTGCATAGAAGATATGAATAGATATATTTTGTTCAGGGAAAAGTGTATAAACCATAAATCTATTTCCAGGATATATAATCTCTTCATCTCTATAATCTATTATTGCTAAGTTATTATAAACTTTTGTACATTTTTTAAGCTGTTCTTTAAATTCATCTTCATATTGAAAATATAAATCAACTCTCTCTTTTACATCAGGTAGTTCTAATATTTGATCAATATTATGTCTAGCACAATAGTCTATTAAATCCATCATTAATTGATAGTTTGATATTCTAAAATTTCTAAATCTTCCAAGTCCAGTTCTACTATCCATTAAAAAGCTTAATAGTGTCCAAGCTCTTGGTCTTACAATATCTTCATATAAAAAATTTGCGCTATCAGCTTTATTTGCACCTTGCATCATAGATGTAAAATATCCAGGGAAAACTTCATCTCCATCATAATAATCATAAACAACCTGTGCAGCACTAGGAGCATTAGGATTTATAATATGATTATCTCTTTTTTCATTTCTTAATGTTTCACTAAAGTGATGATCAAATGCTAAATAAACTCCATCTACATAAGGAAGATTAGTTGTTATATCATTATTTGTAATCTCAATCAACCCATCTTGCATATCTTTTGGGTGAACAAAAGTAATTTCATCTATAATATCAAGATATTTAAGCAACGTACCACAAACAAGTCCATCCATATCACTTCGTGTTACAAGTCTGTACTTTTTTTCACTCATTAATAACCTTTATTTATTTATATACTCAACTATTTTATTACCCATAGTAACACAATTTAAAACCTCTTTTGCATCAAAAGCTGCTAAATCTTTTGTTCTATATCCATCTTTTAAAGCATCTTTTATTGCTTTTTCTATCATATCACTAGCTTTTTGCTCATTTAATGTATATTTTAACATCATAGCAGCACTTAAAATTGTTGCTATTGGATTTGCAATTCCTAGCCCTGCAATATCAGGAGCAGAACCATGAATTGGTTCATAAATTGCAGTTTTATCTCCAGTTGAAGCTGATGGTAAAAGTCCAATAGAACCAACTACCATAGAAGCTGTATCACTTAAGATATCTCCAAAAATATTTCCAGTTACAATTACATCAAACTGTTTTGGATTTCGTACTAACTGCATTGCAGCATTATCAACATACATATGAGTTAATTCAACGTCTGGATACTCACGTGAAAGTTCATTCATAGTATCTCTCCAAAGTTGAGAAACTTCTAAAACATTTGCTTTATCTACAGAACAAACTCTTTTATCTCTTTTTTGTGCAAGTTCAAAAGCAGTTTTTCCAATTCTTATAATCTCAGGTTTTGTATAAACCATTGTATTAAATGCTTTAAATCCATCATTCTCTCTTGGTTTTCCAAAATAGATACCACCAATAAGCTCACGTACAACCATAATGTCACAACCTTTAATAACCTCAGGCTTTAAAGTTGAAGCATTTAAAAGTTCATCATAAACAATAGCCGGCCTTAAATTTGCATAAACACCCATTTTTTCTCTAAAATTTAAAAGTCCAGTTTCTGGTCTTAAATCTCTTGGAAGAGTATCCCATTTTGCTCCACCAATTGCACCAAATAAACAAGCATCAGAGTTTAAAACACCTTCAACAGTTTCATCTGGAAGAGGAACACCTGTTGTATCAATTGCAATTCCACCCATTAAATACTCTTTATATGAAAGTGTAAAATCACATTTTTTTGCAACTGCATTTAAAACTTTAATAGCCTCATCAACTATTTCAGGACCTATTCCATCACCTTTGATTATTGAAATATTGTAATTTTTCATTATTTATTTCCTCTTCCCATTTCATCTTTTGCATAGTTTATTAATCCACCACTTGAGATTAACTCTTGCATAAATGGAGGAATTGGTATAAATTTATAAGTTTTTTTAGTTGTATTATTTGTAATCTCTCCATTATCTAAATCAATGCTAATCTCTTCACCCTCTTTTATCTCTAAAGATTCTGGAAGTTCAAATATAGGAAGTCCCATATTAAAAGCATTTCTGTAAAAAATTCTAGCAAAAGAAGGAGCTACAACAGCAGCAACACCAGCAGCTTTTAGAGCAATTGGTGCATGCTCTCTACTAGAACCACATCCAAAATTTTCACCAGCAACTATAATATCACCTTTTTTTAGTTTCTTTGGAAACTCAGGATCTGCATCTTCCATAACATATTTTGCCAAATGTTCTGGATCTGAACTATTTAAATATCTTGCAGCTATAATAACATCCGTATCAATATTTGCACCAAAATTCCAAACTTTACCTGTGATTTTACTCATACCTAATTCCTTATTTTTATTAACCATTAAATATTAAGTAAAAATTTTATCCTAACTTTTAGTAAACTTTGTTTAAACACTCTTCTAGATAGTTCAATATAATCATATCTTTAAATAATTTCGGTATAATGTCCTCCTATTTAAAAAGGAGGATTTCCTAAAACAATGAGTACTAAAGATATAAATAAAACTATCGAGCAGTTAATCAAAGAGTATAAAGACTCAATATTAACTTATGAGAAAATTATAAAAATTTTTCCAAAAGCTCCAACAGGTGCAACAATTAAAAAAATTCTTGCTCTTGTTCAGCTATATAATGTAAAAGTTATAAGTTCTCAAGAACAAGCAAAACTTCTAAATGATGAAGAGGCTAAAAAAAGAAAAGAGCAAAGAGAAAAACTAATCGAAGCAGAAGATGATGAGTTTGATTTACTAAAAAACAAAGAGCTTTTAGAGTGGTCAAGATCTGATTCCCCTGTAAGAATGTATTTAAGAGAGATGGGACAAATACCACTTTTAACAAAAGATGAAGAGATTGAAATATCAAAAAGAATCGAGATGGGTGAGGATATTATTCTTGATGCTATTTGTTATGTTCCTTATCTAATAGACTTTATTTTAGAATATAAAGAACCTCTTGTAAATAGAGAGCGAAAAGTAAAAGAGCTATTCAAAAACTTCGATGATGATACTGAGGAAGAAGAGGAAGAAGAGGAAGAAATTGAAGATTATGAAGATGATTTATCTGCTGATGTAGAAGATGATGAGAAAAAATTATCTGGTGCAAAACAAAAGAAACTAGATAAAAGAGCTCAAACAATTATAGAAGCTTTTAAAAATCTTGAAAAACAGAAAAAAGAGTGGCTAAAATTTCAAGCAAAAGAAGTACCTAAATCTGATGATGAAGTAGATGTTATGACTTTTGATTTAGCAGTTGCATTTAAAAAGAGATTATTAAAAGATGCTTTACTTGATTTAGGACCTACTTCAAAATTAATAACTGAAATAGTAAAAGCAATGGAAACATCTTTAAAATCTGATGTTGGTTTTGATAGTGAATTAAAAAGATTAGAGTACAAACTACCACTTTTTAATGAAACATTACAAAAAAATCACCAAAAGATTCTAGATAATATAATAAATTTATCAAAAGCTCAAATTACTGCTATGGTTCCTGAAGCTACAATGGTTTCAACATATATGGAGATAAAAAAACTTTTCCAAACAGCAGAAGCTAGTAAAGATGGTTTTGATTTAACACCTGAAGAGCTAAAAGCTGTTTTAGAGCAGATTAAAAGAGGTAAAAAAATCACTGATACTTCAAAAGATAGAATGGCAAAATCAAACCTTAGACTTGTTGTATCTATTGCAAAAAGATATACAAATAGAGGATTAGCTTTCTTGGATTTAATTCAAGAAGGAAACATTGGTCTTATGAAAGCAGTTGATAAGTTTGAATATAAAAAAGGTTATAAATTCTCTACTTATGCTACATGGTGGATTAGACAAGCAATCTCTAGAGCAATTGCAGATCAAGCAAGAACTATTAGAATTCCTATTCATATGATTGAAACTATTAATAGAATCAATAAAATTATTAGAAAAGGTATTCAAGAAAATGGTAAAGAGCCAGATGTTGAAGAGATTGCAAAAGAGGTTGGATTACCTGTTGATAAAGTAAAACAAGTTATAAAAATCACAAAAGAGCCTGTATCTTTAGAAGCTCCAATAGGAAGTGATGATGATGGTAAATTTGGAGATTTTGTACCAGATGAAAAAGCTCCGACTCCAATTGATAACATTATGAAAGAGGATTTACAAGGTCAAATTGACCAAATTCTTGGACAATTAAACGAAAGAGAACAAGCAGTTATAAGAATGAGATTTGGTCTTATGGATGATGCTAGTGATAGAACTCTTGAAGAGATTGGAAAAGAACTTTCTGTTACAAGAGAGAGAGTTAGACAGATTGAATCAAGTGCTATTAAAAAATTAAAACACCCAAAAGTTGGTAAAAATCTTAAAAATTATGTAGAGAGTTAATCTCTACATAAAATAAAACTATCTAAAAAATATAAAAAAACTAAATTGTTATCTCTTTAATATCTGCAATATTCCTAAATCCTAAATAAACTTGTGCAATAAGATTTTTTCTATTTGTTTTAATTTTTTCATCTTCATGATTTACAAAAACTTTTTCAAAAAAGCTATCAAGTTGTGGTTTTAAAGAAAATAGAGCTTCAAGTTCCTCATCAAAAGTTACAAAGTTTGAAGTTTTTATTTTTTTGAAACTATTATATAAATCTCTCTCTTCATCTTGTTCAAATAGTATTTCTTCAATATTTAAAGAACTATTAATCTCAATATCTTTTACAATATTTGCAACTCTTTTAAATGTAGCACTATAATCTTTAAAATTATCACTTTCAACAAATGGATTTAAAGCTTCTACTTTTTGATAAATTTTATAAATATTTCTCTCTCCACTACTTATTACAGCTTTTAAAACAGTTGGATTTACACTATCAAAAATTTTATAAAGTCTTTCTATAAAAAATTCATTTAAAACTTTTAAATCAAGATTTTTATAATTTTCTTTTAAATCTTCAAAAATAGCTTTAAAATCTATATCCAATTTATGTTCTATTGCAATTTTTACAACTCCTAAAGCTGCTCTTCTTAATGCAAATGGATCTTTTGAACCTGTTGGGATTTTTCCAGCACTGAAAAGTGCCATAAGATTATCAATTTTATTTGACATAGCAACTATTGAAGAGAAAATTGAACTAGGAAGTTCACTATTCTCACCACTTGGAAGATACTGCTCTTTTAGTGCCAAACTAATCTTTTCATCATTTTTTGCAATTTTAGAGTAATAGTAACCCATAAGCCCTTGAAGTTCTGTAAACTCATAAACCATTTCGCTCATTAAATCAGCTTTTGAAAGCATTACAGCTTTTTGCAATAGTTCAATATCTTTTTTATCTATTTTTAAAATCTCTGCCAAATATGAAGCAATTTTTGCCTCTCTTTCACATTTATCATAAACTGTTCCTAAACCTTCAACAAATACAAGTTTTTTAAGTCCTTCATTTGATAAACCATTTTTAATATCATTTTTATAAAAAAACATTGCATCTGCTAATCTTGGTCTTAAAACCTTCTCATTTCCTGAGATTATATATCCAAAATCATTTGTTAATGCATTTGAAATAACTACAAAATTGTTTGTAAGTTTCTCATTTTTATAAACTGCAAAATATCTCTGATTTGCTTTCATTGATGTAACAATTACTTCTGCTGGAAGTTCCAAAAACTCCTCATCAAATTTTCCTAAAAGTGCTGTTGGATACTCAGTAATTGCGACAACTTCATCTAATAACTCTAAGTCCAATTCTATTTTAACATTATGCTTTATTTCAATATCTTTTATTTGTTTTAAGATTTTTTCTCTTCTTTCATCTTGATATAAAACTACCCCATATTTATCTAACTTACAAAAATAATCACCTACATCATTAAAAATAAATGGTTCATAACTATCCATTCTATGACCATAAGATAAATTAGAAGATTTTACTCCAAAAAGCTCACCTTCTACAATTTCATTATCCATCATTATCGAAAAAAATCTAATAGGTCTTATAAAACTATCACTTCTACTTCCCCATCTCATAGATTTTCCAAAATTTAAACTTGCTACAAACTCATTTACCATATTATTTAAAAGCTCTTTTGAAAAAGCTCCAGATATTTTTTGTTTATGATATAAAACTTCACCTTTTCCAAAATCTTTAAATAAAATTTCATCTACACTAATTCCACATTTTGATGCAAAACTAGCAGCTGCAGGTGTTGCAACACCATCTTTAAAAGCTATACTTCTTGGAGCACCAATGTTTTCAACTTCACTATCTTCTTGTTTTACTTGAAACTCTCTATGCCATAAAACCAATCTTCTTGGAGTATAGAATAACTCAAAATTACAAAGTAAACTATTTTTTTCTAAAATATCACTCCATTTTTTCTCTATATTTGATAACTCCTTTAAAAATGGAATAGCTGGTAACTCTTCAACTCCAATTTCTATTAAAAGTGGTTTAAGCATTTTCTTTTTCCTTATCTTGGTTTTTATTTTTTTCTATTTCTTCTAATTTTTCAAGTTTATCTGTATGTTTTTTAATTTGTTGCCGATTAAAATTTATAATAAACATAGCAACCATAAAAACAAATAGAGCCAAAACTACAAAATCTAAAATATCTTTCATACTTTTATCTCCAATAAATAACTATAAATAGCTCCATCAATCTCTTCTAAAGCAACTTTTTCAAAATCATCACTAGATTTTATAATAGTCAAAATTTTTGAATCCCACATATAATTATCAGCTATTTTTTGTAATTTTTTAGCTAATTCATTTTCACAAATTATATATTTTGCATTAAAATTTGAAGCATAAATAGCCTCTTTTATAGATTTAACATATACCAAAAAATTTAAATGTTGAAAAAAAGAGTATTTTAAAAGTTCTTCATTAAAATCAAAAAAAATCATTGAATTTGGTTTTGTATTTTTAATATCTTCAATACTTGTAACTTTAGAAAAAGGTTCAAATGGGATTAAATTATCTCCAATTATCTTCATTTTAAGCCTTTTTGTTATTTAAACAATCTTTTGAACAAAAAAACTTTCCACTACTTACAATAGCCTCTTTAGAAGATACAAACGTACTACAAGTAGGACACTCTACCATCTCATCAGAGATTAATTTATCATTTTTTTTAACACCATCAACTCTTTTGTTTTTAAAAAATAGCAAATATACAACAAAACCAGCCAAAACAACAGCTATTACTTTTATCAACATTTTTTTCCTTTAATATATAAATAATTTCGTTCACATCTTGAAACAACTTTATAGTTAGATATTTTAGAAGTTTCAATCTCATCTTCTAGCATACTTCCTTTATAAAAAAGATAAGATGTATCCTCTTTTTTTATCTTAGAAGTGATATTTAAAAGTAAATTTGTATTTGTAACTGCTCTACTTGTTATTAAATCAACTTCTAAACCTTCTACATTTTCTGCTCTTTTTTGTAAAATTGTAAGATTATTCAAACCCAAACTGGCTTTCACAAAGTTTAAAAAAGCAACTCTTTTTACTCTTGGTTCTATTAAATACGATTTTACATCTTTTCTTGCAATTGCCAAAATAAGTCCAGGATAACCAGCTCCTGTTCCAATATCAGCAAAACTATTAAATTCATCTATAAAGTTAAGAGGATAAAGTGAATCTAAAATATTTTCATAGATATCATAATCACTCAATCTTCCGCTTAAATTATGAACCTTTCCCCACTTTTGCAAAAGTTCAACAAAAACTTCACAATCTTTGTAAAAAACATCTTCAAAGTTTAAACTATTTTTTTCAAGTAAAGATTTTAAACTCAAATTAGATGTCCCATCTTCTCTTTTTTTGTAGATAAATATAGTTCATTATACTTATTTGCTTTTATAATTGCTGGAATTCTCTCAACAATTTCAACTCCTAAAGACTCAACATATTTTAATTTTGCTGGGTTATTTGTAATTAGTTTTAATTTTTTTATTCCTAAATTTTCAAAAATATATCCAACAACTCTATAATCTCTCTCATCCTCTTTGAAACCCAATTCTATATTTGCTTCTATTGTGTTTCTTCCTTTATCTTGCAGTGCATAAGCATTTACCTTATTTACAAGACCTATGTTTCTGCCTTCTTGTCTGTGATAAATTACTAATCCACCATTTTTTGCAATAAATTTTAAAGAGAGATCTAGTTGGTTTTGGCAATCACACTTTAAACTTCCCAAAGTATCACCAGTTAGACACTCTGAGTGAATTCTCACAAATGGAGCTTCTAAAGTTTCAAAATCTAAACTCATTATTGCTAAATGTTCTTGATTACCATCTTTATATGCTTTTATTCTAAAATTTCCATATTTTGTAGGAAGGTTTGCTATATTTGATTCAATTATATTCATTTGTATTTAAACCTTAAACTGTTAAAATCCGAAGATTATATCAAAAAGAGGTAAATATTATGTTTAAACGATTTAGAAGATTAAGATTAAATGATACTTTAAGAAATTTAGTTCAAGAGACAACAATTAGTAAAGATGATTTTATATATCCACTGTTTGTAAGAGAAGGAAAAGGTATTAAAACTGAAATTTCTTCAATGCCAGGTGTATTTCAAATGAGTATTGATGAGATTTTAAAAGAGTGTGAATATTTACAAAAAATAGGATTAAACTCTATTATACTATTTGCAATTCCAGATATTAAAGATTCAGTTGGAAGTGAATGTTTATGTGAGGAAAGTATAATCTCAAGAACAATAAAAGCAGTTAAAGAGAAATTTCCAAATATGTTTGTTGTAACAGATTTATGTTTTTGTGAATATACAGACCATGGGCATTGTGGAATATTAGATCCAAAAACACAAAGTGTACATAATGATAAAACTCTTGAAATATCAGCCCTTCAAGCACTTGTTCACGCACGTGCTGGTGCTGATATGATTGCACCATCTGGAATGATGGATGGAATTATTACAACACTTAGAAATGCTTTAGATGAAAATGGTTTTAAAGATTTACCAATTATGGCTTATTCAACAAAATTTGCAAGTGGTTATTATGGACCATTTAGAGATGTAGCTGAATCAACTCCAAGCTTTGGTGATAGAAGAACATATCAGATGAATGTGGCAAATAGACTTGAAGCAATTAGTGAATCACTTGAAGATGAAAAAGAAGGTGCTGATATTTTAATGGTAAAACCAGCTTTAGCATTTTTGGATATTGTAAGAGATATAAGAAATGAGACAAAACTTCCATTATGTGTTTATAATGTAAGTGGTGAATATGCTATGTTAAAACATGCTGGAATTGCAGGACTTATTGATTATGAAAGAGTTATGATGGAGACTATGATAGCTTTTAAAAGAGCTGGTGCAAATATTATAATATCATATCATGCAAAAGAGGTTTGTGAAATTTTAAATAGAAAATAAGTTGTTATATTTTAAATCGTATGTTAATTCATACGGTTTTTAAATTTTAAAATATATAAAAAGATAAAACAAGAAGTAAAATAAAAAAGCTTACCTTGACCTACTAAAACTATAGTAAGACAAGATAAGCTCTTTGGATTTAATAAAAACTCAATGAGCTGGCAGCGACCTACGTTTCCACCGGGGGACCCAGCAGTATTATCGGCGATGAAGTGCTTGACTACCAGGTTCGGAATGGGGCTGGGTATTTCCACTTCTCTTTAACCACCAGCAAATTTGAGTACTAAAAGCTTTTGTAAACTCTTAATACTCAAATTGCGAGATTGAGAAATTTAATGCTAAAGTCTTTGTAGCTTTAAAAAGCTAATTTCATATTTGTATATCTATACATAATCAACACAAATTAAACATAAGAAATATGCTTAATAAGATAGTAAACCAAAGAAAATTGTTAAAAATAAGCCAAACGTTCTATTAGTACTGGTCAGCTAAAGGGCTTACACCCATTACACATCCAGCCTATCAACCAGCTAGTCTTGCTGGGAACTTCAGGGAAAGTTCATCTTAGAGTTGGCTTCGAGCTTAGATGCTTTCAGCTCTTATCACATCCCAACGTGGCTACCCAACGATGCTCTTGGCAGAACAATTGGTACACCAGTGGTTGGTTCATCCCGGTCCTCTCGTACTAGGGACAAATCTCTTCAACTTTCCTACGCCCACGGAAGATAGGGACCGAACTGTCTCACGACGTTCTGAACCCAGCTCGCGTACCGCTTTAAATGGCGAACAGCCATACCCTTGGGACCGACTACAGCCCCAGGATGCGATGAGCCGACATCGAGGTGCCAAACCTCCCCGTCGATGTGAGCTCTTGGGGGAGATCAGCCTGTTATCCCCGGCGTACCTTTTATCCTTTGAGCGATGGCCCTTCCACGCAGAACCACCGGATCACTATGACCGACTTTCGTCTCTGTTCGACTTGTAGGTCTCACAGTCAAGCTAGTTTATGCCATTATACTCAACAAGCGATTTCCATCCGCTTTGAACTAACCTTTGTAAGCCTCCGTTACTATTTAGGAGGCGACCGCCCCAGTCAAACTACCCACCAGACATTGTCCTGAATGAGGATAACTCATCGCAGTTAGTAACTCAAATATTCAAGGGTGGTATCTCAAGGATGGCTCCGACTCTACTTGCGTCTAGTCATCATAGCCTCCCACCTATCCTGCACATGAATATCCAAGCTACAGTGTCAAGCTGTAGTAAAGGTGCACGGGGTCTTTCCGTCTTTCCGCGGGTAGGAGGAATTTTCACCTCCACTACAATTTCACTGGATCCCTCTTTGAGACAGCTCCCATCTCGTTACGCCATTCATGCAGGTCAGTATTTAACTGACAAGGAATTTCGCTACCTTAGGACCGTTATAGTTACGGCCGCCGTTTACTCGGGCTTCGATCAAATGCTTCGCTTGCGCTGACATCATCAATTAACCTTCGAGCACCGGGCAGGCGTCACACCTTATACATCCACTTACGTGTTAGCAAAGTGCTGTGTTTTTGGTAAACAGTCGGGAGGGACTCTTTGTTGCAACCTCTCTAGCTTTTTGAAGCAAGTTCATATACCAAAGTAGGCACACCTTATACCGAAGATACGGTGCTATTTTGCAGAGTTCCTTAAAGAGGGTTCTTCCACGCGCCTTAGAATACTCATCCCACCCACCTGTGTCGGTTTACGGTACGGGCAACATATAATAAACTTAGTGGCTTTTCTTGGCACGACAGTATCATCGATTCTCCATCTCCTCCGAAGAGTGTCAAGAGCCTGTAAGATCTCGGTCTAACGTTAAGCGGATTTGCCTACTTAACAACCTACATCCTTCGACCCACTATTCCATCAGTGAGCTCGACTAACTCTATGCGTCCCCACATCGCGCTTATATGTTGGTATTGGAATATTAACCAATTTGCCATCGTCTACACTTTTCAGTCTCGACTTAGGACCCGACTAACCCTACGATGACGAGCATCGCGTAGGAAACCTTGGGTTTTCGGCGTTAAGGATTCTCACCTTAATTATCGCTACTCATGCCTGCATGCTCACTTCTATCCGCTCCAGCACTCCTTACCGGTATACCTTCAACGCTGAATAGAACGCTCTCCTACCACTCAATTAAAAATTGAATCTAAAGCTTCGGTGTACATCTTAGCCCCGTTATATTTTCCGCGCAGAATCACTAGACCAGTGAGCTGTTACGCTTTCTTTAAAGGATGGCTGCTTCTAAGCCAACCTCCTGGTTGTCACAGTAACTCCACATCGTTTTCCACTTAGATGTAACTTAGGGACCTTAGCTGTTAGTCTGGGTTGTTCCCCTCTTGACGACGGATTTTATCACCCACCGCCTGACTCCTGTGATTCCACATATAGTATTCATAGTTTGATAGGGTTTGGTACCGCGGTAAGCAGCCCTAGCCCATTCAGTGCTCTACCCCTATATGCTACAACACAAGGCTATACCTAAATATATTTCGGAGAGAACCAGCTATCACGAAGTTTGATTGGCCTTTCACCCCTATCCACAAGTCATCCCAAGACTTTTCAACGTCAGCGGGTTCGGTCCTCCACTGGCTCTTACACCAGCTTCAACCTGCTCATGGATGGATCACTTCGTTTCGGGTCTGCAGCATCTGACTATGTCGCCCTATTAAGACTCGCTTTCGCTACGGCTTCGCACTTGGCTTAACCTTGCCAGACACCACAACTCGCAGGCTCATTATGCAAAAGGCAGTCCATCACCCTGATAAATCATAGGGCTCTGAATGATTGTAAGCTAATGGTTTCAGGTTCTATTTCACTCTGCTCGCTGCAGTACTTTTCACCTTTCCCTCACGGTACTTGTTCACTATCGATCTGTAAGTAGTATTTAGGATTGGAGGGTGGTCCCCCCAGCTTCAGTCAAAATATCACGTGTTCCGACCTACTCAGGATACTATTAGTATTATTGAGAATTTTAATTACAGGAGTATCACCTTCTATGCTCTAGTTTTCCAACTAATTCATCTATTCTCTTTAATTACACATTATAGTCCTACAACCCCCAATGCAAGCATTGGGTTTGTCCTAATCCCAGTTCGCTCGCCGCTACTATGGGAATCTCATTTGATTTCTCTTCCTCTGGCTACTGAGATGTTTCACTTCACCAGGTTCGCTCCCCGTAGGGTAACATATATCTCTATATGCTGGGTTGCCCCATTCGGAAATCCTCGGATCAAAGCTCTTTGGCAGCTCCCCGAGGCTTATCGCAGCCTAATACGTCCTTCATCGCCTCTTACAGTCAAGGCATCCACCATTAGCCCTTAATAGCTTATAATTGCCAGAATAATTATTTCTAATTATTCTAAATTTGATAATATTCTTTGGCTACTATCTTATTAAACATATATACAAGTACATACTATAATAAGTTAGTTGTGTTATCTATAGTTAAATTTAATTTTTACATTAAATTTTAGATATGAAATTTTTTTATTTAAAATTAAACATTACTATTTAATTTTACGAAAAAATTTTAAAGACTTTAACATTATATTTTTAAATATCATATTACTTAAAATAACTAAAGTTATTTCAAGGTAACGCTTCTGATTAAAACCAGATATAAACTCTTATATATAAAAGCTTATATCTAATTTTATTCTTATAGTATATATGGTGGAGAATAGCGGGATCGAACCGCTGACCTCCTGCGTGCAAAGCAGGCGCTCTCCCAGCTGAGCTAATTCCCCATGATGGTGGGCCTATCAGGACTTGAACCTGAGACCTCACGATTATCAGTCGAGCGCTCTAGCCAGCTGAGCTATAGGCCCATATTTACCTATAAATTATTTGTAGTTCTTCAAATAATCTTTACAAACTAAATATATGTTGTTAAAAGTAGTTTTTTTCTTTTTATTTATATATTAAGAAACAAATCTTAATAATATTTCTTTGAAAGGAGGTGATCCAACCGCAGGTTCTCCTACGGTTACCTTGTTACGACTTCACCCCAGTCGCCAAATCCACTGTGGAAGGTAGCTATTTTAGCATCCCCGCTTCGAATGAGTTCGACTCCCATGGTGTGACGGGCGGTGAGTACAAGACCCGGGAACGTATTCACCGTAGCATAGCTGATCTACGATTACTAGCGATTCCAACTTCATGTAGTCGAGTTGCAGACTACAATCCGAACTGGGAGATATTTTATAAGATTTGCTCCACGTCACCGTATTGCCGCTCTTTGTATATCCCATTGTAGCACGTGTGTAGCCCTGGACGTAAGGGCCATGATGACTTGACGTCGTCCTCACCTTCCTCCTACTTGCGTAGGCAGTCTGTTTAGAGTTCTCAGCCGAACTGTTAGCAACTAAACACGAGGGTTGCGCTCGTTGCGGGACTTAACCCAACATCTCACGACACGAGCTGACGACAGCCGTGCAGCACCTGTATATAAGTTTCTGCAAGCAGACACCAATCTATCTCTAGAAAGTTCTTACTATGTCAAGTCCAGGTAAGGTTCTTCGTGTATCGTCGAATTAAACCACATGCTCCACCGCTTGTGCGGGTCCCCGTCTATTCCTTTGAGTTTTAATCTTGCGACCGTACTCCCCAGGCGGTACACTTAATGTGTTAACTGCATTACTGCAAGATCAAGTCTCACAACAACTAGTGTACATCGTTTAGGGCGTGGACTACCAGGGTATCTAATCCTGTTTGCTCCCCACGCTTTCGCATCTCAGCGTCAATAATGTTCCAGTAGATCGCCTTCGCAATCGGTATTCCTTCTGATCTCTACGGATTTTACCCCTACACCAGAAATTCCATCTACCTCTCCCACATTCTAGATTAACAGTTTTCAAAGCAGTTCTATAGTTAAGCTATAGGATTTCACTTCAAACTTATTAATCCGCCTACATGCTCTTTACGCCCAGTGATTCCGAGTAACGCTTGCACCCCCCGTATTACCGCGGCTGCTGGCACGGAGTTAGCCGGTGCTTATTCATATAATACCGTCATTATCTTCTCATATAAAAGGAGTTTACGCACCGAAATGTGTCATCCTCCACGCGGCGTTGCTGCATCAGACTTTCGTCCATTGTGCAATATTCCCCACTGCTGCCTCCCGTAGGAGTCTGGACCGTGTCTCAGTTCCAGTGTGACTGATCATCCTCTCAAACCAGTTATGTGTCATAGTCTTGGTAAGCCATTACCCCACCAACTAACTGATACAATACAGGCTAATCTCTTACCAATAAATCTTTCCCTTATTAACTTCTGTTAATAAGGAGTATAAGGTATTAGCAAACGTTTCCATTTGTTATCCCTTAGTAAGAGGCATATTACCTATACATTACTCACCCGTGCGCCACTTAGCTGACAATTATAGCAAGCTATAACCCGTTCTCGTTCGACTTGCATGTGTTAAGCACGCCGCCAGCGTTCACTCTGAGCCAGGATCAAACTCTCCATAAATTATTGATTAAATCTTATTTAATCATTATGTAGTGTATGAAACTGACATTTTTGTTTTTAATTACTTAATTACAAAATTATCACTCAAATTTATAGACAAGTTAATAAATATCTTTTACAATATTTATATCTTGTTCAATTTTTTTACTTTTAACAATCATTATATTTAGTTTACAAAGATTACTTATAAACTTCATACATATTTTAAAGAACTCTAATTTTAACCCTCTGGTCAAATTGGACGGGAATTATAGTGCCTTTTTTTTCTTTTGTCAAGAGGTCTTAGCTTAATCTTTGGTTAAATTTCGGAATTTGTGGTTTTTTTAGGTTTTATACAATTATTTAACGATTTTAAGATAAAATTCCACAATTTTTTAATTATACAATAGGAGTTGTAATATAAATGAGTTCATCTATTTTTAGAGAGTATGATATTAGAGGGATATTTCAAAAGGAATTAAACGAAGATATTGTAAAAAAAATTGGTTTTTATTTAGCAAAGGCACTATTAAAAAGAGTTCCAAATGCTTCTTTTTTGGCTGTTGGTTATGATGCAAGACTTCATTCACCAACTTTAAAAGGTTGGTTAAGTTCAGGAATAAACAAAGCTGGTTTAAAAGTTTTAGATATGGGATTAGTTCCAACTCCTGCAAACTACTTTGCTAATTTTAATGAAATAGATGGATATAGATGTGATGGTTCTATTATGATTACAGGTTCCCACAATCCCCCTGAATATAATGGATTTAAAATAACATTAAATAAAGAGCCATTTTTTGGAGAAGATATTTACTCTTTAGGAAGAGATATTTTAGCAGATAATTCAAATATTAGTGATAACGAAGCTGTTATACAAATTGATTCAAAAAATAGATATATTGATTACATAGTTGAAAGCTTCAAACATTTAAAACTTGAAAATAAAAAGTTTATTTTTGATTGTGGAAATGGTGTTGCCGGTGTTGTTTTAGGTGAAATTTTAACAAAATTAAATATTAAAAATAAAATTTTATTTGAAGAGCCAGATGGAAATTTTCCAAATCATCATCCAGATCCAAGTGACGAACACACTTTAGAAGATATTAAAAAAGAGTTAGCAAGTGGTGAGTTTGATTTTGGTTTTGCTTATGATGGAGATGCAGATAGAATTGCCCTACTTTCAAAAAAATATAACTTCAAAGGTGATATATTAGCAATATTCTTCTCTAAACATATGAAAAACCCAACAGTTATAGGTGAAGTAAAATGTTCGCAAGTTATGTATGACACTATAAACTCTTATGGTAAAGCTATCATGTATAAAACAGGGCATTCAAATTTAAAAGTTAAAATTAAAGAGACAAATGCAGATTTTGCGGCTGAAGTATCAGGGCATCTATTCTTCAATGATAGATATTTTGGATACGATGATGCAATTTATGCAACTTTTAGAGCTTTAGAGTTAATAGATGCTGGTTTTGATTTTGATAAAGAGTATGAAGCTCTACCACAAGTTTACTCAACACCTGAAATAAATATATCTGTAACAGAAGATACAAAATTTAAAATAATTGAAGATTTAAAAGTTGCTTTACAAAATCCACCTTCAGATTTTCCAAAAATCAAGGATATAATTACTGTTGATGGTGTAAGAGTTATTTTTGAAAAAGGTTGGGGATTAGTTCGAGCTAGTAACACAACTCCAAAATTAGTAACAAGATTTGAGGCTGATAATCAAGAAAATGCAAAAGTATATGAAGATGCATTAATAAATCTATTTAATAAATTACAAGGAAAATAATATGAACAATACAAATAATCCAATCAAAAAATGTCTATTCCCAGCTGCTGGATATGGTACAAGATTTTTACCAGCAACAAAAGCAACTCCAAAAGAGATGTTACCAGTACTTACAAAACCACTTATTCAATATGGCGTTGAAGAGGCATTAGCTGCTGGTATTGAAAATATGTCTATTGTAACAGGAAGAGGAAAAAGAGCAATTGAAGATCACTTTGATATATCTTATGAACTTGAACACCAAATTAAAGGGACTAGTAAAGAGCACTATTTAACAGAGATTAGAAGTGTTATTACAAAATGTACTTTTTCATACACAAGACAAATAGAGATGAAAGGTTTAGGTCACGCAATATTATGTGGTGAAAACTTAATTGGAAATCAACCATTTGCTGTACTTCTAGCAGATGACTTATGTGATGCACCAGATAAAGGTGTTTTATCACAAATGGTTGAACTATATAAAAAATATAACTGCTCAATTGTTGCTATTGAAGAGATACCAAAAGAGGATACAAATAAATATGGAGTAATTGCTGGAAATGAGATAGAACCTGGGATTTTCATGGTAAAAGATATGGTTGAAAAACCTGAACCAGAAGCTGCACCTTCAAATTTAGCAATTATTGGAAGATATATTTTAACTCCAGATATTTTTGATATTATAAGAGAGACAAAACCAGGTAAAGGTGGAGAGATTCAAATTACTGATGCACTTTTAACTCAAGCAAAAAATGGTATGGTTTTAGCTTATAAATTTAAAGGTGAAAGATTTGACTGTGGAAGTATAGATGGATTTGTAAAAGCTACAAACTACTTTTATGATAAATCTATAAAAAATGAGAAAAAAGAAGAAAAAAAAGATAACGGGAAAAAATAGTGAAAAACAATCTATATTATCCAAAAGTATCTCTAAGTGATGAAGATATTTTCTTAGAGATAAAAAAAGAGCGTGAAGAGATAGGTTACTACTCTTTGCCTCATAGTGATATAACAAACTTAAAAAAAGAGTTAGATTCTCTTGATTTTAAACAAAAAAATATTGCAATAGTTGGAATTGGTGGAAGTACTTTAGGTACTTATGCAATATACAATTTCTTAAAATACCATAAACAAAAAAATAAATCTTTAAAAAAAGAGATTTTTTTCTTTGAAAGTACAGACCCTGTAAACTTAAATGGAACAATCTCTCAATTTGATTTAGAAGATACTTTATTTATAGTTATTTCAAAATCTGGTACAACTATTGAAACTATTTCTATTTCTAAATACTTAAGTTCTATTATAAAAATGGATAAATCAAACCTTTTAGTAATAACAGAAAATGATAGCAAACTAAATAGTTTTGCAAAAGTAAACGATATAAAAACTTTTGATATTCCAAAAAATGTTGGTGGAAGATTTTCTGTTTTATCAAATGTTGGATTAGTGCCTTTATATTTAGCTGGTTTTGATATTGATGAGCTTTTAAATGGTGCTAGAAAAATATCTACTTCATTTTTTGAACAGTATGAACTTTTTACTCATTTAATAAAAAAAGCTAGAACTTACTATGAATACAAAGATGTTTACAACATAAATGCAGTTTTCTCATACTCTCAACTTCTTGAAGGTTTTAATAAGTGGTATATTCAACTTTGGGGAGAAAGCCTTGGAAAAATTGATGCAAATAACACAAATCAAGGTTTAACTCCAATTGGACTTTTAGGACCTGTTGATCAACACTCATTTTTACAGTTAATTGTAGAAGGTAAAAGAGATAAAACTGTAACATTTATAAAAATTAAAGATTTTAAAGATGATACAAAAATTGCTCCTATTAGTTTAAGTGGATTAGAAGAACTTGATTATATAAATAATCTTGATTTTAAAGAGTTAATAAATCTTCAAGCAGATGCTACTATAGCATCAGTAAAAGAGTATAAAAAAGATATTCCTATTGATTTAATAGAACTAGAAGAGATAAGTGAATATGAAATAGGAAAACTTCTATTTTACTATGAGCTTTTAACTTCAATTGTAGGAAAATTCTTAAGAATAAACACTTATGATCAACCAGGTGTTGAAGGTGGAAAAATTATATTGAAAGAGATGTTAAAAAACAAAAATTAAAAAATGGAACATATATTTACTAGCCTTATTCCTATTTTTTCACTAATTGTGATTGGGTACTTATTTAAAAAAATAAGTTTCCCATCACATGATTTTTGGCCAATGGCTGATAAACTTACATACTATATCTTAATGCCAGCATTACTTATTTTTACGCTATCAAAAGCTAAAATTGATTCAAGTAGCATAACTTTTATATCTGTTTGCCTTCTTGCAATATTTATCACTATGATAATTTTGATGATATTTAATAAAATAAGTCCTACCCAAAATAGCTCTTTTACTTCAGTAGTTCAAGGTGGAATAAGATTTAATACTTATGTATTTTTAGCTCTTAGTGCCTCTATTTTTGGAGAAAAAGGTTTAGTATTAGCTGCAATTATTATAACTTTTGCAATACCTTTTTTAAATATTTTATCTATTTCAATATTTGCTTTATACTCAAACAATAGCAAAATTGATTTTTTCTATTTATTTAAATCTATTGTAAAAAATCCTTTGATAATTGCTTGTGTTTTAGGAGCTTTAATAAACTTTTCTGAAATAAAAATACCAATTAGTATAGAAAATCTACTAAAAATATTAAGTAGTGCAGCTCTTCCTTTGGGTTTAATATCTATTGGTTATACATTAGTTTTAAAAGAGATAAAAAGTGCAAAAAAAGATTTAACTGTCACTATGATTGCAAAGTTTATAGTTTTACCACTTATAATCTATATTTTAGCAATCTCTTTTTTACTAGATAATTTAATGATTGCGATATTAGTTCTTTTTGCTATTATGCCAACTGCTCCTAGTTCATTTATTCTTGCACGACAATTGGGTGGTGATTTACCTTTAATAACATCAATAATAACTGTACAAACAATAGTTGCTGCACTATTTTTAATACTTTTCTTACAATATTTTAATTAAGCTTTTATATATTTTTTATTTGAAGCTTATGCTATTACATTTGGGAAAAGACAATAAAAAAGAGCAAAGGGATTTTTAGGTATAAAAAAGAGTTTAAGACTCTTTTTTTATACTTTGAATAAACTGGATAAAAAATACTAAAAATATTGAAAGAATAAATCCAGTTATAAAAGCAACTGTTACAATTAAAGCTTTTTTAGGTTTATTTATAGCTTCTTCTGATATTTTAATATCTCCAATTTGTTTTGTCATAATTTTATTTTTATAAAACGAAGTATCATTTTCATGCTTTGTTATAATAAAATTTTTAACATCTTCCAAAATAGTTTTTATTCTTGCTTTATCTTCGTTTGAATATTTTATTTCAAGAATAGAAGTTGTTCCTTTGGCAATATTTGGATTAACTTTAAACTCTACTTCTAGAATATAAGATAAATTTTGAGGAGTTTCTATAATTTTATTTCCAAAAATTTCGCTTTGTATTTCTCCTATTTGAACACTTAAAATTCCTTCATAAACTGGTGTTGGATTTTTTAGTAAAACATAGATAAAAGAGATTAAAGTTATTATAAAAGTAAAAATAATGATAAAAAATCTTTTATCCCAAATAGTTTTAAATAACTCCCTTAAATCTATCTCATCTTCATTTAAAATTTTGTTTTCTTGCATTTTTTGATTCCTTTTATTTTTTAAGCATGAGATTGTATCAAAAACATGTTTAATTTTATTATTTACTATCATTTAAATATCTGAATATAAACTTCTCTGCATGTGATTAGTATTATTTCTTATCTCATCTTTTTATATTTTTTCAAATCTATTACAAAGTATTTGTAAAATTTTTTCTTGCGTTTTGAAACTAGAAATAGTTGTTAGTTTTTTTACCAATCTTTCTTTAGAAATAGTTCTTATTTGTTGGCATAAAAGAATTGATGGTTTTTCTAATTCATGTTCTAAAAAAAGTTCATTTGGATATACTTTTCTTCCATTTTTCAATGAAGTTATTGGAATAATAGTTAAAATATCTAAAATATTTTCATATTCATTTGATATTATTAAAACTGGTCTTGTACCTTTTTGCTCTCTTCCTATGGTAGGATTTAAATCTGCTAGATAAATATCATATTGTTGCATCTATTTTTCTTCAAAATCAACATATTTAAAATCATTTTCTATATCTTCCATATCTTTAAGATAAAGTTTATCTTTAGAGGCTTCTATCATAGCTTTTTTATATTGTTCTTTTTTGTTTTTCTCAATAAGAAGCTCCAATGAAGTAGAAACTAATTCAGAAAAAGAACTATATTTTTCTGTAATTTTAGAAGATATTAACATATTATATAAATTATCATTTATTGTTACTGTTTTTCTTAACATTTTAGACTCCTTTATGATTATAATTCACACATTTTATCACACTAAAGTAAGAATAAAATTAATTCAACCTATGATCAAATTCTGGAACTATCTCTTTAAGTTTTGATATTTTATCTTCACAAACAAGCAACTCTTCTATTTTTTTATTTAATTCTTCTATATCAAAAAAAGTTGGACTAGCAACTGTTATTGATTCGTACTGTGTTTTTTTATCACTATCATCTATTAAAAGCTCTTCATATAGTTTTTCACCACATCTTAAACCACAAAACTCTATTTCAATCTCACTTCTTCCACTTAGCTCTATCATTTTTTTAGCCAAATCAACTATTTTTATTGGTTCTCCCATGTCAAGGATAAATATCTCTCCACCTTTTCCAATACTAGCTGCTTGAAGTACAAGCTCACAAGCTTCAGGAATAAGCATAAAGTATCTTGTAATTTCTGGATGAGTTACAGTTATATTTTTACCAGCTTCTATTTGAGCTTTAAATTTTGGAATTACACTTCCGCTACTTCCCAAAACATTTCCAAATCTCACTGCAACTATTTCTGTATTTTTTGAATCAACATTTTGAGCATACAGTTCACAAACTCTTTTTGTAGTTCCCATAACATTTGTTGGTCGAACAGCTTTATCTGTGGATATTAAAACAAATTTTTCAACTTTGTATTTTATAGATAAATCTATGGTATTTTTTGTACCTATTATATTATTTGTAATACCTTCTAAAATATTGTGTTCTACCAAAGGAACATGCTTGTAAGCAGCTGCATGAATTACAATTTGAGGTCTGTATTTAGAAAATGTACTCTCTAAAATATCTATATCTTTAACGCTTTGCATAATAGGAATAATATTTTCATCTTGTAACTCCTCTAAAATTGAATAAAGATTAAACTCACTATGATCCACTAATATTAGTTGTTTTGCTCCATAAGCTTTGCATTGTCTTGATATTTCGCTTCCAATACTCCCACCTGCTCCTGTTATTAAAACTATCTTCTCTTTAATAAAATTTTGTATAGCATTTTTATCTAAATCTTTTGGATAACGTGCAAGTAAATCTTCAACTCCAATATCTTTTAACTGTTTTACAAATAGTTCTTTTTTTAAAATATTTTGCATACTTGGCAATATTTTTATTTTTTCAAACTTATCTTGCATAGATTCATATATTGATTTAATTTGTTCTTGAGATGCTGATGGCATAGCAATAATCATCAAATCAAATCTGTTTTTATAATTTAAACTATATTTTTCTCTTGAAAAAATAGATATACCATCTATACTTCTGTGATGTAAAATCTGATCATCATCTATAAAACAAATAAGCTTGTATTCACTACTTAAAAACTCTCTTTGTAATTGAAGTCCTGCTTTTCCTGCTCCATAAATTACCAGTGATTTTGTTTTCTTATTTCCTTTTATTGAATAAAAATATTTATAAACATAAACTAAAATATTTATCATAAATGTATAAAAAACAACATCTATAAATAGAAGATTAAAAGGTACACTGTAAAAATAGTATAAAATCGGTGTATAAATAGCAAAAGCAAGTAAAGCTAAAACTATCTTCATAAGTCCTGTTTTTGTAGAAGCTTTTGACCAAGATAGTTTATAATCATCAAAAAGTAAAAAAGAGGCTAATATTCTAAAACCTATAACTACAACTAAAATTGTAAAACTAAGCTCAATATTTAGTAAAAATGCTACTAAATATAAAGAAAATATAGATACCGCTATATTTACAACTACCCCTAAAAATCTTTTATCTTTTATCATACTATTTATTCCTTAGTTATAGTTTTATATAAATTATCATCATACATAAAAGGTGATTTTACCTCTTTAAAACTTTTTAAGTTCTTATCGCCCTCACCTAAAATCATATCTTCTTTTTTTATTTTCCAATCAATGTTTAAATATTTGTCATCATATCGTACGCCAATACTTTCACCTGCTGCAAAATATCTATCTATTTTTATATTCACAATAGCATCTTGGCTTAAAACAGAAAAACCATGTAAAAATCCTCTTGGTATGAAAAGTTGTTTATTTTCAAAACTATCTAGTTCTACAGAAATAACTTTTCCAAAAGTTGAACTTCCAACTCTGAAATCAACTGCAACATCTAAAATCTTTCCTTGTAATACACTTACAAGTTTTGATTGAGCAAAATCAAGAGTATTTGTATGAAGTCCTCTAATAACTCCATATTTACTATAAGAGATATTATCTTGGCAAAAATCTACTTCAAATCCTAAAAAATTATTAAAACTATCTTTTTTGAAAGCTTCAAAGACAAATCCTCTATTATCTTCATGAATTTTAGGTTCACAAAGTAATAAATCTGGTATCTCTAATCTTGTATATTTCATTACTAAAGCACCCTATCGTTATTATTTTTTAACTATTATTGTTTTATATTTTTGATTTGGACTTTTTGGCTTATTTGGAATAGTTAATTCCAGCAAACCATTATAAATCATAGGTTTTAAAATAGAAGACCTAAAATGCTCTCTATGTTTCAAACCAATATATTCCATAATCTCATTTGTATTTTTTGGTTCTATACAAAAGTCCAAAATAGCTTGCTCGGTAGCTTGCTCGGTAGCTTGCTCGGTAGCTTGCTCGGTAAAATTATTATTTATATAAAAAGTAGTTAAGCTTGTATCCATATCTGTCTTAAAATCTATTGGTATATCTGTATATGTTTTCCATCCATCTATCATTTTATCAAATCCATATCCAGCATTTTCAGCAAGTTTTACTGCACGAAAAAGTTTTGCTAAAATTGGATTTCGTGGCATTGAAGTATCACTATGAAGAAAATACTCTATTGGTTTTGGATAACTTCCAGCATTAAAAAACTCTATTTTATCACTAAAAACTCTTATTCTTGATTTTATAGGTGAAAAATAATCAGCATGCATAAGCATATTTACAAGTGCTTCTCTTAGTGCATCTATATAAGGATAATCCTCTTTAGCAAAGCCCATATTATCCAACTTAAATGGCTTATTTATTCTCATAGTTATTCGCTCAAAAAGTATGAAATAATAATCCCAAAGATTTTCTTGCTCTGGAAGTCGATATGTATATCTTACTTTTGCATCTGAAATACTAATTCCTGGTATTTCAAATAAATCTATTCTGAAATCTACAAAATATCTTTGAATACTATCTCTTGTTCCAAAAAAAAGAAGTCCAGCATATGTTGGTTTACCATCGATTAAAACTAAAACTTTATGTAAAAACTCTTCCATATTTAGTTTATTGTAGTTTGAAGTTGGATTTGATATTTGTAAATACTCTTTATATTGCTTTAGAGAAATTGATGATAGATTTTCAATAGAATAGTTTTCTATAGTTTCAGAAGTTTTTGTTCCAAAACTTTGGTCTCTAAACATAGTATCTATCTCTTCTTTTGTAGCTCTTCTATCTGCACTTCCACTTCTTATAAAACTATTTGATAAACTATTAAAATAGACTGGTTTTTGTTTTGAAATAGGTATATAAAAAGCTAAAACTATTTTATCATCAAAATTGTATTTATAAGAATTTACTCTTATTTTTATATTGAACTTTTCTCCATTTAAACTATTTAAAAACTCATGTTCAATTTTAGAAGGATTAGAAACTCCAACTATATTAAAAATACCATTTTTTTCTTCTATCCCAAATATAAGCCAACCACCAGCAGTATTTGAAAAAGCACTAACACTTTCCCAAACGCTTTTTGGTACACCACCAATTGCTAGTTTTACTTCAAAATCTTCCCACTCTATATCTTGAAGTTTATTTTGCAGTTCTTGCTTTGTCATTACTCAAATGCTTTCTTATTATCTACAAACTTCATACTTAAAGCTAAAACTAGTAAAGCAAGTATAAAAGCTATAAAAATATTTGATACAAAATAAACTATAAAAAATAAAATCATATTTAATCCTATAGAGTAATTTGTAACTTTATAGTGACTCCAACCAGCTTGTGTCAGTCTTTGATATCCATGTTTTTTGTGTGCCTGTGATAATTTTTCTTTATTTAGTTTTCTTCGTATTAAAGTCAAAGTTGCATCAAACCAGTAAATTCCAAACAGTATAATCCATATCCAAAAATTTATTGATTCTTCGTTTGCATAATATATAGTAAAAATTGCAATATTGTATCCTAAAAGAGTACTTCCAACATCTCCCATAAATATCTTTGCTTTGTTCCAATTCCAAAATAAAAACCCTAAAACAGCAACAGCCAAAACTAAAAAATGATTTCCACTAAATAAAATAAATCCAGCAACTGCTAAAAAAACAGCCTCGCTTCCTGCATAGCCATTTATGCCATCTAAAAAGTTATAAAGATTTATAAACCAAATTATCATAAAAAATGCAAAAATATTTGTAAAAATAGGATTTTGTATATCAAAAATACCAAAAGTAAAAGTCTCAAATCCACCTAAAAAATATAATCCTCCAATAGCTACAATAGCTTGAACCATCAGTCTTATTTTTGGGCTTAATTCGTAAATATCATCAAAAAAACTAACTATTGAAATAACTGCACCAAAGAGTAGAGCATAAAATAGATTTTGCTCTATTTGGTTTGTAATAAAAAGATAAAACAAACCTATAAACCAAGTTATTGCAAGGGCAATTCCTCCACCGTGTGGAGTTGGTGTTGTGTGAGAACTTCGTTCATTTACAGTAGCAACAAGTGATTTTTTTATCATGTAATTTTTTATAAAACATGTAAGTGAAAATGAGGCTAAAAATAGTATTAAATATATCATATTCTATCTTTCAAATTTTCATACACTTTATTATTTTCTCTCTTACCAACACTTACAACATATACTATTATCTCCAAATCTTTAACCTCATAAGCAAGTCTAAAACCAGAACTTCTTAATTTTATTTTATAAACATTTTCATATCCACTTAATTTATCTTTTGACACTCTTGGATTTTCAAGTCGTTCTTTTAGTTTTTTATGAAACTGTATCTTTAAAGATTGATTAAGATTTTTCCACTCTTTTAAAGCTTTCGGATGAAAATCAAGAAAGTAACTCATCTAGCTCTACTCTTATTGGTTTTTTATTGTCTTTAAGTCTTTCCTCAACTTCTTTGCTTAGGTAGTAATCATCCATAACTTCCATCATCTTTTCATACAAACTTGCTGGAACTAAATAAGCAGAAGCTACATTATGATTGAGTATAGCTATTGCTTCATCTCCAGCATCTTTGAGTAGTTGAGTTGGTGATTTTTTAAGTTCGGTTATACTTGCTGTATAGTTTGCTAATATTGGTTGCATATATCAATCCTTATTTAGTATTTTTTATTGTACTATTTTTCATACTTTATTGTCAATATATATTATGTTATAAATGATTTGATGGATTAATATCAATCACGAAGCCCAAGAACTCTTTTTTGGTGGTGAGATATCTCTATCATTTCACTACCTTGTACAAATTAATTTACAATTATCTTAATTTACTAAAATTTGTAAAGTAAATTATACAACTATTCACCATTTATCATTAACCTTACGCCATCTTCTACACTATATGGATTTATAAGGTTTAATTTTTCTTTCGTGATAGTGTTATCTATTTCCAAACTTCCATAAAGTCGTTTGTGAAATGATGGTTTTAAAATTTTCAATAAAGTCTCAAAAAAGGGTATTCTTATCAAATATATTTTTTTATCTAAATTTTTTGATATAAGTTCGCATAGTTTCGATGTGCTAAGGGGCTCATCATCACTTGCTAAAAATATTCCTGCTTTTTGTTGAGATATAACCTCATTTATTATATAACAAAGATTTTGTATAGATATGAAACTTCTTTTATTCTCAATTTTACCTAGAGGAATAACAGGTAGCTTTTTTACAAGTTTTACTAAACTATCTATATTCCCTGGCGCATTTTTGCCATATATCATTGGTGGTCTGATAATACTTACTATAAAATCATCATCATTCAATTCTAATAATTGTTTTTCTGATTCTAATTTACTTTTTCCATAAGGTGTAATTGGATCACAAATTGTATTTTCATCTAATTTTTCTTCATCTTCAGCATAAACAGCAATAGTACTTATAAATACAAACTGCTTTACACCATTTTGTTTTGCTAATCTTGCTAATTTTACTGGATAATCTACATTTATCTCATGATATTTTTCATAAGGATGTTCTATTTTTTGATGTACAAGTGCAGCACAATGTAAAACCACATCTATACTATTCAAATTTATATCTTCTAATTTTTGATTTAATAATGAAAATTTTTCAAATAAATATTTGTTTTTATATTGATTTAGAAAATCACTTCCTACATAACCATTTGCACCTGTGATTAAAAGTTTTTTCATTTGTTCAATTCCTTTGTTATATATACTATTTAAGTATTATTGGCAGAGTAGCCATTTGGATATAAATCTTTCTTTCAATAATTGACATTTTTGCCTTGTCATATTATCCATCTTTTTAGTCAAAACCTTTTTGATAATATACCAATTGTCAATTTTCCTATTTTTTACATTATTTATTCTTTCAAAATAAATATTTATTTCAATATTAATTAAAAAAACAACTTCTTAAGTAGCCATTTATTCATGTTTCAATCAATTATTTCAGGATGTAAAATTCTGCAATTTTATTTCATAATCTATTTTTGAAATATATTCTTTTGCAAGTTTTGAATATTGTCTATTTTCATATACCCACTTTTTACCATTTTCTCCAACTTTTTTTCTTTTTTCTTCACTCAAATTTACAATTTTCAAAATAGCATCTTTTAAATCTTCAGAACTTAAAGTTTTTACAAATTGACCACAACCTGCTTCATTTATCATTGATGGATATCCTGTGTATGATGCAATTATAGGTTTTGAAGCTAACATGTATTCAACTACTTTATTCATAGATTGTCCATATTCCCAAACTTTAGAATCCTTGGTAGATAAATATAAAATATCACATTTTTGTAAAAAATATTTTACTTCATTTTGCTCAATTCTTGCCAAGAAAGTTACATTATTACAATTTTCAAGTTCATTTTCAAATTTTGATTTTAAATCACCACTTCCTACCAACATAAAATGAATATTTTCATTATCCTTTAAAAGTTTGATTGTTTTTATAAATGGTTCTAAGGCATTTGTGATTCCCATACTTCCTGCATAGCCTATTACTATTTTATTTTTGGGGAAAATATTATCAAAAGGATTATTTTCATTTAAAATTTCTTCTTTATAATTTTGAGGATTAAATCCTAAAGGAGAACAATGAAATGGTTTTTCATACCCTAAAATATTTTTCACATGTAAATCAAGTCTAGGCATAGTTCCCACAATTAAATCGGCTTTTTTATATCCAAATTTTTCAATAAAACCTATCAAAATAACTAATGGATGCCACTTTGAAAATCCACCTTCTTCCGTCATAGTTAAAGGCCATATATCTCTTATTTCAAATACTAAAAAAGAGTTGAATTTCTTCTTTAGATAATAACCATAAACAATAGTAAATATTGATAAAGAAGATACTATGATTACATCTGGTTTATCAATTTTTTTTAAATCTAATTTAAAAAGTTTTCTTTCAAAATCAAACCAACTTAAAACTCTAGCAATAGAAGCTGTTTTAGTATATTTTTTAGTTTTTAACCAACAAACATTTATGTTATCAATTATCTCAAAATTATATATTTTATTTGTATTTGGAAAATTACCAAAATGATTTGAATCAGATGTGATTAAAGTTGCTTTATGTCCTAAATTAATAAACTCTTTACATAATAAATGTAGTCTTGCTGGCCATTTACTATATTTAGAAGGACTAGAATACTTTGATATATATAATATATTCATTAATCTTCCTTATAAAGTTTTGGAATAGAATTTACTATTCTTATAACTTCTTTAAAATCTAATCCAAGTGTATCCAAATACCATCTTATATTTTGATATCTTGGTTGGTTTTCATTTTCAACTAATTCTAAAGCTTTCTCTCTTGTTAATTGTCCTTCTCTTATTTGATTACTTCTAAACGTATCATGTTCTGTAAATCCAGCTACTGTATAATAAACATAGTTGTAAAAACCAGCTGTTCCATCACCTATTCTCCAAGTTGTGCTTGTATCTATAGCTGTTTCCCAATCATACTGATTTATCAAAGTATCATTTACAATATTTTCTTCCCATGTCCAATAATCAAAAATATGATAGTAATCTTCTTTTTGCATAAAACTTCTATAATATTCTCCAGAAAGAGTATCCCAAAGTGAGCTGTTAAAATATCCTGGGCTTTCAAGCATCGCTTTAAATCTTTTACTATGATATCTTAACTGTTTCATAACACCATTTGTATATACTTTATCTTCTTCAAAATCAGGTTTAATTCCTAAAAATCCTGTTTTAAAATGAGTTTGTTCAAGTGGATTCACTCCCCAAAGATTTAATTTTATTCCAGTTTGTTTTTTAATCTCTTCTACATATCTAAAAAAGTGTTTATCTCCAGCTGTTAACATCGCCATCATTCCAAGATGTGGTGACTTAAGCCATGCTTGTAAATTCATTTTTATATTTTTTCTTTTTTGTGAAATATCTGCAGCTACAATAATATTTTCAACTCCTAAATCTCCACACATCTGGCTAATATTTCTTCTGCCTAAATCTGTAACCATTCCCCAGTCATAAGTATATGTTACTGGTTTCATTTCAAGTTCTTTTACTATAAGGTGTAATCCATAGCAACTATCTCTTCCTCCTGAAAAAGGAACTATACAATCTAGTTCTTTTCCAACTCTTCTATATGGTTCTACTAATTTAAATAACTCTTCTTTTGGTTTAGGTTTATTTCTTTTTTTATAATTATGGCAATAGTTACAAACACCTTGTTCATCAAATCTAATAAATGGCATTGTTTCTGGTAAAATACACTTTGTACATCTTTTCAGATTTACCTCTTTAAAAGTTTTAAATTCCAATAACTTCTCTTCATTTTGATTAAACTTAAATTCTGGAATAAGATCTTCTGTTCTACTAGTTTCATCTATTACTATAAATTCTTGTTTTGTAGACAGGATGTCTAAAATTAAAGCTTCATTTTTTATTTGTCTTATATTTTTGCACTTTATTTGGTCTAAAGCATATCTTTCTGAGGCAAAATAAATATCATCTTCTATATATCCTATATATAAACTTCCATTATTTGAAAACAACAAAAGTTTTCCATATTCAGATAAAACTAATGCACAAGCAACAACTCCTCTACAAGTAGATAATATTTTATTTGGTATATCTTCTATTGGTATATTATTTTTAATTTCTTCTTCGGCAATAGCAACAATTACTTCAGAATCTATTTTATATTTTCTCTCAACCGTTAGCTTTTCCCAAACTTCTTTTTCATTTACTATAATTCCATTGTGTATTGCACAAATATTATTTCTAATTACTGGCTGATTATCCCCTAATCCATTTGTTATAAGTCTACTGTGTCCTAAAACTATTTTACATTCATAAGGTTTTGCTTTATTTAAAAGTTTTTCTATATTGTAATCAGCTCTAGATATTTTATATCTATCATCTTGCAAATATACTAATCCACTAGAATCTATACCTCTTTGTTCTGAGTGTTTTACTAGCTTTTCAAAGTTCCCTTTATTGATTTTATCTATTGCTATCTGTCCAAATATACCACACATCCTATTTTATTCCTTTGTATTTAATAATTCACTATATAAACTTAATAGTTTCTTTTCTTCAACATTCCAATTATACTTTTCTATTACTGCTTTTTTACCATTTTGTCCCATTTGTTGAGCTTCCTGTGGATGAGAAATAATGTATTCAATTGCATTTGCTATCTCTTCTGGTTCAAATGGATTTACACATATTCCACAATTATTACCTTCTATAATATCTTTCCATAATTTAATATCTGAAGATATTACTGGTAAACCAGTAGCCATATATTCAAACATTTTTACAGGTAAAGCATCAAGATAGTTTATAATAGGATGAAGTGTCACTATTCCAGCTTTTGATTTTTTATATAAATCAAAAACACCTTTTCTATCTAAGAAACCAAGTTCATTTACATTATCCCATCCTTTATAACCTTTAACTTCATCTTCAATATCTTTTTCACTAAATGAACCTGCTAAATTTAACTTAATATTATTTGTATATTCCATGGCTTTAACCATCTCTTTTATACCTCTAATTAAAGCGATTCCTCCAACATAACAAACTTCATCACTTTTTTCATTCCAAGCAGTTTCATTTGAAAGTTCACCTAAAATTGGGAAATTATTTATATCTATACTATTTTTGTTTATCTTTAAAAATTTATCTTTTATATATGGTGTTGCTGTAATAATATAGTCAAACTTTTTACAAGCATATTTTTCATATATTTCAAAACTTTTAGAAAGCAAAATTTTAGCAGGTTTATTTAAATATGGTTTGCCTAAAAGTTGTTTTGGTAAATCTTCATGAGCATCAAATATCACCTTTTTACCAAGTTTCTTAAGCTTTAACCCTATAGGTATAAGTTCTGGATCATGAAGATGATATATATCACTATCTAATTCTACTGCTTTTTGAAAAACTTTTTTTACAATTTTTGTCATACGAGATATTCTACCACCAGTTTTTGCTCCAATATCAAAAATATTTACATTGTTTTTAATTTCATCATCTTTTCCATCCGCTACTACTAAACTAACTTTATAGTTTTCATTTATAGCCAAAGAGCTACACATTTTTAAAAATATTCTTGTGTCATATCTAGCATGTGCTGATGTTAGATGAGTTATTTTAGTTTGCATTTTTGTTCCCTAATAATTCTTGAATTTTCTGATATGGAGGATAGCTGATAAGTACTCCTTTAAGTGGTCCTTGATACACAAACATACTTCCACAAGCTACAGCATCTACTTTTGAATTTTCAAAAACATCTTTTATATGATTTAAATTTCCTGCTCCTCCAAGAGCTATGATAGGTATTTTTGTATTTGATTTTATCTCTTTTAAAAGTTCAATATCATAACCATTCATCATTCCATCATTATCTATTGAGTTTATCACTATTTCTCCAGCACCTAAAGTCTCAACTTGTTTTATAAAATCAATTGGGTTTAACTTAGTATTTGTTTTACCATTATTTATAAAAACTTTTTTATTTCCCCAAAAATCTTTTTTTATATCTATTGTTACTATTACAGATTGATTTCCAAATATACTAGCTGCTTCTTTTATAAGATTTGGATTGATTACAGCTTGACTGCTTAGAGATATTTTTTCAACTCCTAGAGCATATATTTTCTTCATTTGTTCTATATTTTTAACTCCACCACCATAACATAGTGGCATAAAACACTCACTTGCAATATCTTCTATCATTTTATAGTTAGGTTCTTTATTTTCTACACTTGCATCAATATCCAAAAACATCAATTCATCTACTTCTTTTTCATTGAATATTTTAATAGCATTTATAGGGTCACCTATATATGTAGGTTTTTTAAAATTTTGTGTTTTATAAAGTCCACCTTTATGCAAAAGTAAACATGGGATTACTCTTTTTTCTAGCATTACATATCTCCAAAATTTTTAAGTAGTTGCATACCAAATTTATGACTTTTTTCTGGATGAAACTGTACCCCATAAATATTATCTTTATATATGCTACAAGTAAAAGTTTGTCCATAATAAGACGAAGCTAAAATATTTTTTTCATTATTACAAACTACATGATATGAATGTACGAAATAAAATCTATTATCTTCTAAATTTTTAAAAATATTATTTGTATTAGTTGCATTTGTTTTATTCCATCCCATATGAGGAATTGACAAACTCTTATCTTCTAAATCAAACTTGATAGTTTGTGCATCTATCCATCCTAGACCTTTTTCTTTCCCTTCTTCACTTGAATTTGTCAAAAGTTGCATCCCTAAGCAAATACCTAAAATAGGTTTTTTATTTTCTAATACCTCTTTTTCTAAAGTTTCAAAAAAAGATGCATTTTTTAAACTATTTATACCATGGTCAAAAGAACCAACACCAGGTAAGAGATATTTATCAGCATTTTTTATAGTTTCTATGTCTGATGTAATGATTGATTCTACACCCACTTTTTTAAACATATTATAAATTGATTTTAAATTACCAATCCCATAATCAAGTATTGCAATCATTTTTTACCTTATGAATAGTTTGACAAATTCTTGCCAAGTAATTTTGATACAAAATTTTGAACTTTTTTCATTCTATTATATTTTTCTGTCATATTTGGAAAATCACTATATTTGTGCGATGGCATTTGTAAAATTATTTCAAACTCTTCATTGCTAACTCCAAGTTTTTTAGCTATATATTCTTTATCTTCTTTTAGCTCTTTTTCATCATATAATGGCCTTTCAAGTTCTTTTATTGCTTCTTCCTTACTCATTTGCCCTGCTACAATAAGACTAGCTAAATGAGGTTTTCTCTTATCATACCCAAACTTCATAGGCAACCAATAATTTTGGAAAAATTTAGTAAATACTGATTCTCCATGTTTTCTAGCGTATTCTTTGTATCCTACTTTATCTTTTAGCTCTTGTAATGCTTCACTTTTTATATATGGCATAAAGTTTAAAGGTCTTATAGTTTTCATTTTTTTAACAAATGGATAATATAAATACAATTCATAGAAACCTATTGTTTTATAGTTTTTTAATTTTCTTGTACCAAACTTATTATGTATAGCATGTAGATTATCTGCATCCATAGCACTCCAATGCCAAGCTTTTGGGAAGATACTCTCAGTTGCTAGATTTCCTCCACTTATCACATAATTCACACCATGTTTTGTAGCGAAATGATAAAGTGAAGCAAAAAAAGCATGATCTTGTGGTACATCTTGATTTGCTATAGCTGATTTAAGATAGGCTAATTGTAAATCTTTCATCTCTTCCCAATCTATAACAATAGTATGTAAATGCCAACAACAATAATTTACAATATTTTCTATATTTTGCACAGCCAACTCACTATTCCATCCACCATCTATATGAACAACTAAAGGTCTGATACCAGCTTCATAAAGTTTTAATGCAAGATAAGAGCTATCAACTCCACCACTAAGCCCTAAAATACAATCATAATCTTTATTTGCATTTTCTTTTTTCATCTTTTCATAGATAACTTCTAGTTTTTTAGCACCTTCATCATTTGGGAACCATCTTTTTGATGTAACTTCATCAAACTCTCTACAGTGATTACAAACTCCATTTTCATCGAAATTGATTTCTGGATCAGTAGTATCCATCACACATCTTGTACACATTTGATAATTTTTATTTCTCATTATATTCCTTGTTATTTATTGTTAAAAAAGTTAAAATCGTTATCACAAATACTCCTGAAGTTATAAAAGCTGTTGAATAGGATTGCTCAAGTAATAAAATTATATATAAAATTCCTATACCTAAAATATCTTTGTTATTATACTTCAAATAAATATAATCTAAAAATGAAAAAAAGAATAATAAAAATAAAAGCATTATTATATATCCTAAAATTCCATTTCTTCCTATTTCATATAATAAAGCATTTACGTTTGCATTTGTATTAGGAATATTGTGATACATATCTCCTATAATATAAGTTATATTTCTACCTTTACCAAAAAGCCAATCATAAAAATCAAAATAATTTAAAAAATAATCTATAAAATATAATTGATTTTGTGCAACAACTACAAAAGCTCGTCTAACTATTATATCAGCTATCCAAGAAAAATTGAAAATTAAATATTCAATAGTTGCAAATAATAAAATAAAAAAAACTAATTTTAAAATAAAATAAGATAAATTAAAATCTACTTTTCTAATAAAAAAACCTAAAAAAGCAAAAAAACAAACATATAGTATAGGTGCTTTTACTCCTATAAAACCAAAACAAAATATAACAAATACAAAAGATAAAATAAAATAAAAATAATTTCTTCTTAGAATTGATAAAAATGCTAAATATGGTGCTATTCCATTCATACAAATAGAAAACAGATAAGCATATGCTCCTGTAATTACTTCGTATCCTAATGTTCTTCTTTCATAAGAACTATCAAAACCGAATTCCAGTGGCATTTTAATTGAAATTACTAATAATGTAAATAAAAGTAGTGTACTCAATAAAATATTTAAATTTATAAAATATAACATATTTAACTTATAAATATCAATTCCCAATTTTTCAAATAAAACTCTTATATATTTACTTAAATAAAAAAATAAAATTGGAATAAATATTAATGTATTTAATAAAATATATGCTTGAAAATCAATTTTTCCCACTAAATCAAAAAATATAAAAAACCATATAAAAACAAAATATAAAAAAAAACTAATAAAATTACTTGATAAATTATTTTTATAGTCACTTATAAAAATCAACATTATAAAATGAATAAATAAAGTTCCAAATAATCTTAAATCAAAATCTATACTTAACATTCCTAAATATTCATTATCTTGTTGAATTTGTTTTGCAAATAAAAACAAACTCATCAAAAAAATTAAATAAAAAATTAATACTGATTTAATTTTATAAAAATTAATTTCCATTACTCAACCTATAAGAAATAATAATCTGAATCATATAAAAAATACATCCTGAAAGAGATAACAAACTAACTAATAAATATATATCTTTATAAAAAGACCCTATTATTAAAGATCCTATAACTAATATAAAAAATATAAATTGTATTAATAAATCTAACTCTAATTTTTCTTTTATGATAAATAAATAACTTAAAGGACTTGATATTAATCTAAAAAGAGCTAATGGTGCTAGAATTTGAGCATATAATCCAGCTTCTTTCCATTCTTCACCAAAAATAAAAGAAAAAATTGGTTGCCCCCAAATAGTAATAATTAATAAAGGAAAAATACCTATTGAAAAAAGTAATAAAAAAATCTTTTTATAAATTCTGCGACAAGAATTATATTTATTAAGATCTTCAATTGCTCTATTTTTGAATACCTCAGTTATTGCAGAACCTATAAAACCAATAGGTGTCATTAAAACTCTAAATACTAAAAAATATAATCCTGCAGTTACAGAAGAAAAATAAATTGGTATTATTATATAAACCAATTCATAAGATGTGATGTTCAAAACTGTTGCTGGCATTTCATACTTTGGGAATTTTTTATATCTTCTTACCAAACTGATTGCTTTTTTTAATGAAAAATTTTCTAATTTAACTTGCTGTAAAACTCTATTTAATATTAACAAAACAGCAATCACCCTTCCCATAACATCTGACACAATTAAACCAAATGATATTTTATTTAATATCCCAGTTAATACTTGAAAAATACTTATTGAAGAAGATTGGATTAATCTATTTTTATTCATATTTTTATACTCTTTTTTTCTATTTGCCCATTGAAGAAGTATTGCATAAATAGCAAACAAGAATATTCCAAAAGGAACAAAATAAAAAACACTATTTGTAACTTTAAAAAAATCATTCAATTGTTTATCAAAAACTAAATATACAATTAAAAATAATAATGAAAAAAATAAAGCAAAAATTGAACTAATATAAACCAAATATTTAGCATTTTCTTCTTTTTTAGGCAACAATATTGCAGTTTCATATTTAGCAGTTACAAGAGAAGCACCTATTGAAATAAAAGCAATATATAAAGCAAATATTCCAAATTCTTCTGGTGTATATACTCTTGTAAGTATTGGGCTAATTAAAATAGGGATAACTTGTGCTAATGCACTCCCTATCATTAGAGTAAGTGTATTTTTACTAAATTCTGATTTAGCCCTTAATCTACTTATCATTAGAGATTAACCTATCTATAAAAGAACTTTCTTCTTCTAAAGTCCAATCAATAATTTGATAATTATCAGAATTTATAAATTTTGGATCAACAAAAATAACATGTGTTACAATAGATTTTATTTTAGAATTATATTTTAAACTATAATTAATTATAGAAACAAAATTATTCAATTTAATAAACTTTAAACAATACACTCTATTGCTTCACTGCTTACATATAAAGTTAATTGGTAAAATCATTACCTCTTTTGATAGCTTTTTTGAGATTAAACTATCAAATTTTTTTATAGTCAAATATTTAAAGCATTCCTGTATATATAGTGATATTTGGTAATGTACTACTATTAGGATACCAAAAAGATATTTACATTTTTTATTCAATTCAACTGATTGATAACAAAGTAAAACTTGCATAATTAATGTTTCTGTTACTTTTTGATGCAAAATCTTACCCCCCCTTTTAAGAAATGAACTTGAAATATACCTCTTTTAATCTTTAAACACTCTTAATTAATTATACATTAAAAAAAGAAATTTCAAATTTAATCCTTTATCTTATAAATAATAAATAATTTATTTTCGAATATTACTTGATAATTTAATTCCTTATTAATTTCACTCTTAATCATAACAATATAATTTAAATTATACTTTTCTGAAATTTTATCAAACCAATTTCTATCAAAATGATAAAATTTATATTTTATATCCTCAGTTAAAACATTTAAATGTTTTAATTTCGAATCAATATTATACTTTTTATTTTCCATATTGATATCATACTCCTTAAATCTTTCCATACCTGACTTAAAAACATTATAATCACCTTTATATAACCAAGAATTGTGAGTCCATTCTCTAAATGTACCAAAAGAAGCTCTTTCCGAATATAGTCTCCACCCACTGCCCAAAGAAGGGTCTAACATAAAAATAGAGTCTTTTTTAGTATTTTTATTCGCCCATAATTGAACTTCTTTATAACTTTGTGCAAAAGTACGTGTGTCTTCATCTAATTTAGTCCTAATATTTAACCAAGAATACGATTCAAAAAATAAAAATAAACTAACTATTAAATAAATAAAAATATGACTTTTAAATTTTATAAATTTTATGATATATAAAATGATTGTAAACAAAATAAATAATTTTATAAACTGCGTATCCCCAATATAATTTACATAATAATCAATGTCAATATAACCTAGGTTATAATAATATATAAGTAAAACTATAGAAAAAAATATTAGCATTAAAAGAACTATTAAAAACATATTTACATTTAATTCTTTTCGATTAATGAATAAATACAAAGAAACGAGAAGAATTGAAATTCCATAACTAAAAGGAGCTTTTATTAAAAATGGTGATACAAGTAAAACAAAAGATACAGAAGCAATTAAAATATGATTTTTATAATTTAATATATTTGAAATAAATCTATAGACTATGTATAAAATAGATATTTCCAAAGCTAGCAAACTTGCTCTTGTAAGTGAAAGTTTTATCATAAATACACTATCTTTTGTCCAAGAAAAATATACTCCTACTATAGTAAGAAATATCATACTCAGCCAACCTATAAAAACTTGTTTATCTATAAAATTTAAATTATCTTTTGAGTATAAACTGTATAAAAATAATATACTAATCGTAATAAATCCTAAAAATCTTTCCTGATGATGAATTCCAAAAAGTCCAAATTCTATAGGATACCAATGATAATTACCAAATAAAGACCATTTAATAAACATTTCAGATGGGGTCTGTTCATTTACTAATAAGTAACTATTATTGAAAATATTAAAATAAAACAATGTTAAAGTTATCACAAATATTAAACAAGCTAAAAATATATAAATATACTCTTTTTTAGTAAAATACTTAAAGTAAAATATAATACAAGAAAAAATAAAAAATGATCCAATAAGTCCATATAAAGGATGAGTTAGCAAAGAAAGAGATAAAAAAACAGTACTCAATAAAAATTTTCTCTTAAAGAAGAATGAAATAGCTATTAATCTCATTGCATCTGCAACATTATAATATAATCCAGCATAATAATGTTCCCCAAATCTCGACAAATCAGAATAAAATGCATATCCGCTGATACAAAAAAGAGAAAAAACAATAAAAATAAAATCTTTTTTTAAAGGTTCTTCATCATTAAATATTACATTTACTATAATATAAGCTGAAATAATTTTTGAAAATATCTCAAAAAATATTACTATTTTTTCTGCTGTTAATCCATCAATATGAAGTACATCATAGAAAAATATATAAATATACATAAAAAAAGAACTAAAATATACATCTACACCAGACGGATAATTTATTGTATTATCAATATATCGAGATAAGATAATCCACTCATGTGGAGAAAATCCATTTACTGTATCTTTTAAATCTAAATGATATGTATATTGATACCAAGCAAATAAACCTATAATAAATACTACTATATGTACTAAAATTCTCATTTTTTCTGTATAAAATTCTTTTTCTATCATAGTTTTGAATCCTTATTCGTAATATCTTTATATAAATTTCTAACTCCTGTGCCATTTTTAAATGCAATCCACAATGAATATGGCACAACAAACAACATATTATTTAATCTTAAGCCAATAGCTAATGCTAATGCAGAATTAAATTCATATCCATACTTCATTAAAATAGCTACTATGATTGCTTCAAATGTGCCTAAACCACCCGGTAAAGCAGGTATTGCTAAACCAATTGAACCACCAAGTAAAATCATGAGAATTTCTACTGCATCAAGTTTAATTTCACCAGCAATATTTAAAAAAATAAAAATAGTTAAAGCAGAAAAAAACCATATAATAAAAGTATATAAAAGACCTATGATAAATTTTTTTGTTAGTATTTGCTTTTTTATATGTAAATATGTTGTATTTAAAAAGTTTTTTAATTTTTGATTTCGAATTATTTTATCTATAATAAATAAAATATATTTTTCACAAAAAATAACAACAACTATCGAACATATTAATACTAAAATTATAAATAATGAATTGTTTTGTAAATCCATAGTAAAAAAAGTAATACATACAACGGCAATAAAAGCTAAGATTATTAAGTCTGCAAATCTTTCTAAAAAAACAGCTCCCATTCCAATACTAAATCCAATATTTGATTTTTCTCGAATATATGTCGCTTTAATTAATTCAGAAACTCTACCTGGCATAATGTAGTTTAAACCAATACTTAATACTATTGCATTAAATGCAATAGTAAATTTTAAATTCTTATCTATAAAAAAGATATGCCTATTAGTAAAAATTATAAAATTTATAAAAATAAAAATTTGAGTTAATAACAAAGCAAATATAAAATCGTTATCAAAATTATTTAAAAATATTTCAAAATTTATATTCTTAATAGTAAAGTATAATATTACACTTAGGAATGTAAAAAATATTATTTTATATATCAATTTAATTTCCTCATTTCACTATAATTTGAAGTATCGACTTTTTGTATATATTTCATTTTCTTAAATAAATTTACAAGCATTCTGCATCTTATTATCTTCTTATTTTTTTAAATCTATCACTAAAATTCGTTTTATCTACAATATTTACTTTAGTTGGTATTTTATATCCATCTAATTTATCTTTACAATATTTTCTAATAATTTTTTTTATCTCTTTTATTTCCATAGGTTCTATTAGTACAACATCACAAACAACAGTTTGTCCTGTTATTATATTTTGTTCTGAGTAAACTATCACATCTTTAATTTCTGGAATAGATAAAAGAATTGATTCAACTTCATTTGGTAAAACTTTTTCTCCACCTACATTTATTATTTCTTTATTTCTACCAATAATTTTTAAATATCCATCATCAATAATTTCTACTAAATCACCAGTTTTAAACCAACCATCTTCTGTAAAACTATCCATTGAAGAATTTAAGTAACCCATTACTTGTGTTTTACTTTTCAACCAAAGTTCATTTTCAACAATTTTATATTCCAATAATGGATCATCTATCTTCATATATGTTGAGTTTGATGATTTAGAGGAAGTATTTGCTATTCCTGTTTCGCTTGTGCCAAAGGTTTGTAAAAATTTAATTTTAGGAAATATATTTTTTAATCTTGACAACAATGAATCTGGCATTACTTCTGTTCCATAAGTTATCATCCTTAAAGAACTTAAATCATATTTTTCATACGATTTATTCATAACAATAAGATTTAAAAAAGTTGGACTTGCAGGAAGTACTCTAATTTTGTAATCCTGAAGTAATTTACAAACATCATCTGCATTCCTATTTTCTAAAAGAATCATAGTTGAGCCAATTGAAAGAACATTTAAAAGAGTATTTAATCCTCCAATATGATCAAACATTAAAAATAAAATCATATTTAATGACTTTTCTTTTTTATCTTTATAATGATTTATAAGATTATCAAAGTTATGAATCATAGCTTTCGGTTTTCCAGTACTTCCACTTGAAAAGAGTATTAATCCAGAGTTCTTTTCATTTTGAAGCTTTTTTATCATTTGGTGTTTTTCATTTGAGATATTTTTCTCGATTATATATTCTTTATTTTCAATTTTAATAATTTTATCTGTAAATGACTCTTCAATTCTATCTTTAATTTCACTTTGAATTGAAGTTGTAATAGGCACAATTATATTTTTATTTTCATATAATGCTAAAAATAAAGAAATACTTTCAAATGAATAATCTGATATGATAGATACCACTTCACCTTCATTGATATAAGGTATCAAGGTAGATTTAATTTCTAATATTTTATTAAAAAGTTGTTTATATGTATATTCTTTTTCATTATGAATTATGGCTACTTTGGTATCAAAATTCTTGAATTTTTCTACCATAATTCTACTTTTTTTTTGCTATTATGAAAAAATTAGGACTAAAACTAAAAGAAACTTTAGATAGAACATAAAATATACAACTCATTAATTTATTATGTTCAGGTATTCTCGTACCTACTTTTATAATTTCATAATCTTTACTTAAAAAATGTACTAAGTCATCTACATTTATTCCTGGTTCGTAATTATTATGATACTCTGCCATACTTTCCAATTCACTTAAACTATCATTACTCTTATTATCTAAAATTTTTCTTCTTAGTTTTATAAGAAACTTCATTTTCTTTTGAAATTTACTATTAGGTTCAAAATCGAAATAAATAATTCCACCCGGCTTCAATACTCTTGTTATTTCATTTAAAACTTCATAATAACTAAAAAAATGATGCAATACAGAATATCCAGCAGCTACATCAATACTATTATCTGTCAATTCTAATTTAGTTACATCAGCTACTTGTGCATTAAATGATTCGTTGTTAATATTTTTATTATATAGTTCAACTTGTTTTTCAGATATATCTACACCTATTCCATTTTTAAATATATTATTATCATCTACAATTTTACTTAAAAATCCAGAGCCACAGGCTACATCTAAAAACTTATCGTTACTTTCACTATTTTCCGCACATAATTTTAAATTTTTAAGTACATCTTTTTTAATAGAATTTGTATATGCATAATATTCATTTTCTAAATATTCTTCTGCTTCTAAATTATAAAACTCTTTATTTGCTTTTACAACATCTTCTTTTAATATCTTATTTTTCATTTATTTATCCCACCTAAATATATAATTTGTCCTGTAATAAAATCACTTTTTTTGTCAATAAAAAAATCTATGACATTTTTTATATCTTCTAAATTTCCAAATCTTTTTATAGCTTGTTTTTCTAGTAATTCTTCTATCTTATTTTTTGGAACAGCCTTTATTAAATCTGTTTCAACAGGAGTTGGTCCAACAGCATTTACCGTTATTCCATATGATGAAACTTCTTTCGATATAGTTTGAGTAAAATTTTCAATAGCCGCTTTACTAGCGGCATAAATAGCTTCACCATCTAACCGTAAAGGACTTGCAACTGTTGTATAGTTCACAATTCTGCCAAACTTTTGCTTCATCATTACCTTCGATACTTCTCTTGAAAACAAAAAAGTTCCAAAAAAGTTTGTTGCAAATATATTTTGCACAGATTGATAAGATGTTGTTAAAAAATGATTCATAGATGCTATTCCTGCATTATTTAGTAATATATCAATTTTCCCAAACTCTTTTTTTGTAGTTCTTATCATTTCTAACACTGCTTTTTCATCAGATACATCAAGTTCAAAGTGTCTATAATTTTCATGATTTACGGTGCTGCTACCTCTACTACAACCCACTACAACATTACCAATAGAAAGATAATACTCAGAAAGTTCTTTTCCAATTCCTTTTCTTGTTCCTGTTATAACAATGATTCTACTCATAACTATTTTTCTTCTTCAATTAAAGTTATAATATAATTTGTTAATGATTTAACATCCCTAAAGGGTGATGTTCTTTGACTCATAGCTTTTTCATCGGCTAATACAATATTCATATTAAATTTATCTGAAATCCTTTCCTCCAAGTCAGTGATAAAAGAAACCAATCCTAAACTATCCAAAGTACCATTTATTCCATAAAGTTTTGTATCACTTGAAGGACTAATATTTTTATTATCTAATTCTTCATTTAACTCCTGTAATACTTCTATTATGATTTTCTCAATTTCTTGTTTCATATATTTTACCCTTCTTTTATTGTAATTAAAATATTTTCTGGAAAAGAATTCATTTCCATAATAACTCCCATTCCTTTATTCTTTAATAATCTTAATGTTTTATGATTACTAATTCTACAACTAGCCCAGTAAGTTGACGAGTGTTCATTCATTAACTTTATATTTTCTGAATATGCTTTAATAAATTCAATAGCCACTATTGGTATTTCTGAATATGTTCTATCAAGAAGAAATGTTCCAACATGATAATCATAAGTCTCTTGATGAATAAATTTATGAAAATTTTTTGTTGTAACAGTTTTATATATCAGATTTATTTTTTTTATTTTATAAAAATTTATAAATAAGAATTTAAGAAAAATAAATATTATTTTCTTTTTAAAAATTTTTTCAAATAAAGAATACTTAAAAAATATAGTACTAAATGCCACAATTTTATTATCAATAATCACAACATTAATATTCGTAAATTTATTTGTTAATATGGTTTCATAAAAAATTCTAACAAAAGATTTTCCAAGTATAACTGATAACTCTTTTTCATCAAAATTATTTAGATGTAATTCTACTAAATTATCTAAATCATCAATATTAGCTTTTCTAATCATATTTCTACACCCAATTTGGGAAATTTATAGATTTTTTACTATATTCTAAACTCACTAAATATTCCCCTTTTTTATATTTTTTATAAGCTTTCATATAAGGAATAGAATATTCTATTAATATTCCTAGCTGAATACCTTTTTGTCTATACTCTTCAATCCATTTTTCTCTATCTTCAACCAAGGCAACACAGTGGCTATATGTACATCCCTCAATGTCTTCTTTAAACTCAATACTATCATATTGTAATTTATTTAGCCAATTTTTAGCATTTATAACTCTATTTTTAATAATAAAATCATATTTTTTTAATTGATTACAACCAACTCGTGCCTCTATATTTGAGGGTTTAAAATCCCAGTCATCTGGAAAATATATTTTATCTTCTTCAAAATATTTCACAAATCTATCAAGTGCACCTAGTCGTTCTAACAAGTTCACAAAACCATATACATAAGAATTAAAAGCAATATTTACTGATATAAAATAGATAAATCTTTTAACTGATTTTAGCATTTTAGCATTTTTTGTATTAGTTTCTCTCCAAACTCTCAGCTTTTCAAAAGTATCCTTTGAATTTGTAATAACCATACCACCAAATATAGAGTTGATTATCTTACTAATATTAGAACCAAATATAGTAGCATCACCATATTTTGTTACTAATTCTCCATCCCATCTTGCACCATAACTATGAGCAGCATCTTGAATTATATATATTTTATGAGCATATTTTTGTTCTGCATTTTTTACTATTTGTTGAACTTTTACCACATCCATGGGATAACCAAAAATATGAGTTACTACGATAGCTTTTGTTTTTTTAGTGATACTATCTTCTAAAAGTTTTAAATCCATATTAAAACTATTTTTATCACTATCTACAAACACAGGAACATTACCACTCAAAACAATAGCATTTGGTACAACAACACAAGTATATGCGGGACATATCACTTCATCATTTTCTAAGCCCCAAATTTTTAAGAGTGAATATAATCCACTTCTTCCATGTTGAAACATTACTCCATAATTATTTTCAAATTTATTTGCAAACTCTTTTTCATAATTTTCTATTGGATTTTTTTGAAATATATTAAATACGGCTAACCAATCACTAAAAGTATAATTTGGTTTAAGTCTAGGAGTTAGTTTAAACATTTTTAAATTCCACTATTTTTGAATTATTATTTTCAAAGTTTTGAGATATGAAATAGCCACTAGATGCCATATGAATAGCCTTCGATTTACCTATATGTTTTATATCTTTACAATTCTTAGGTTGGGCTATCTCTTCTTTTACTATAACTTTATCTTCTAAAAATTCAAATTCTCTTGTGACACTTCCATCAAGCTTATTTTTTCCTGTCATCAGCATATTTACTATAAATTTTTTAAATAAATTTCCTAAATATACTGACCTAAAAATAGTAAGTGCCAACCATCTCAAGATGATAAAATTCAAAGGATTAGGAGAAGACTCATTCATCTTATAAAAATTTGCTTGAATCTTTTTATTTTGAAATGTTATATTCTCATCAAACTGTTGCGTAGAAAACTTTGTCCCATCATTTAGTGTACCAAATAGACCACCATCTTCTATATCTAATTTACCACTATTTTTATCAAATACTTTTAAAGTTCCACCTTTTTTATAATTAAAAATTGCAAAATAATTTTTATTTGAAACAAGATAAATACCTGTTTGTTTAAAATCTTTTTCTTCATTTTTTGCATAAAAAGGTTTATCATCTATTTTTTCTATATTTTCTTTTACTTCATCATATTTCAATGCTGCTAGTGCGTAAGAATTCAAAAAAGGAATATAATTTCCTATATCTATATTTTGTGGTAAAAGATGTTGTCCATTTGGTTCTAAATATTTTTCCATCAAAGCAAACTCTTCTATCTCACTACTGAGGGCAACTATACCAGCAGGATAAAAAACCTCTGTGTTTCTTGAACCGTATAATCCTCCAATAGTTCCATCTGGATGAATAAAATGACTTAAAAAATTTGCTGAAATTTTAAGTGATTCTAATAGCATTTTATCTTTTGTTATTGCATAAGCACAAGATAAATAATATGTACACAAAGTTTGATATCCAGGATCTGCTCCCTCATATTCCCTATACCAACCTTCAGCTGATTGGTGGTCATAAATAATTTGTAGTAACTCTTTGGCTCTTTTATTGTTATCCCCAGTTAAATGATTCCATAAAACTATAGCTGCAACTCCTGTAGCTAAATGGTTTGAGATGATAGCATGCTCTTCACCATTTTTTGTAATAAACTCTATTAGTGGATTTATTACTTTAAAATATCTTTGCATAGTTTCGTCATCTAGTTTATTGCTTAAATACTTAATAGCCCAAAGTACATCAAAAGCCACCAATGCAGTCACACAAAATGAATTTTCTCTAGGATATGCTTCTACTACTGAACCATTTTTATCTTTTATTTTTTGAATTGCCATAATAGCTGAATCTATAATCTCTAATATAAAAGATTCTTCTTTCTTCTCAAATAAACTAAGATTGATAGCGATAGCTAAACTATGTACCCCACCTTGTAAAGTAGCATTTGGAAAATCTTTTGTTTTCCAGCCCCAATACTCTCTATCTGCATAACCATAAGTAGCTGAAAACTTATCTGTATTGTAAAGATTTAAAAGCTTGTTTATATTTTGCTTTAAAATTTGTTTATAAATATTCACTATTTATCATTCCTATATATAAACGACCAAGACAAATTAAAATCCATAGGTAAAACACCAAAAGGCTTTTTGATAGATTTAACACTTGTAAAATTTTCATCCAATAACTTTTTAATTTTATTTACGAAATTTGGATGTTCCCAGCATATAATTTTATCGTAATCAAAATCCATATTTTTCCTCACATATCGTCTGGATGTTAGGAATCTTCCAAATCCCCAAGCTACCCCCCCCTCAGCGGGTACTGCACCTATTAAAACACCATTTGGTTTTAAAATTCTTTTTAACTCTTGTAAATACTCTTCTAACTCATAAATATGTTCTAACTGATGAAATGTAACCAATACATCTACACTATTATCTTCTATTGGAATAGAGGTACCTTGTACTTCAAGAGTGTCAGAATTATCAATACAATATTCTTTTAGTCTATTTTTCGATATTTCTAAAAAGTCTTTATTTATATCAGATAGTATATATTTCTTAGGTTTTGTTTGATTATAATCTAAGTGATCTATTCGTCCAGGACCAACTTCTAAAACTACTTTATCTGTTAAGTCGATTTGACTCATTATCTTAAATCCAAAGTGATTTACAATTGTACCGATACTTCCTTTTTGATTATCCTCATAAAATTTCAAACAGCACTCATCTTGCCATTTTCTAAAATCTTTATCCTCAAAATTTGTTTTTAGTCCACATCTTTTTCTATCTCCAAACAGTGGTTTGAATATAAAATACGGTAAGTATTTATATATCATTTAAAATCTCCTCATAAAATTTATGCCAATTGTAATCACTACTACAAACTCTTTGATGCCAAGATATTGATATATGTAAAGTTTTTGATACTTCTTTTGATGTTTTTATCATATCTTTTGCTTTTTGAAATATCTCTTCATCATCAGCATAATCATAAATATTTGAATCCATAACAATCTGCGGTATCACTTGATAGCTATATGCTTTTTCATTTTCAAAATCATAGGGATTATATAAACTAGCACATCCACTTCTAAAACCAATCCTATCATTCCATCCAAGAGTAGAATCATACTCAAATAATTTACTATGAGACCTTGGAGTGATTAATTCAAAATAATTTAACCAATGTTGCCTAGTTTTAGTTATCTTGATACCAAGGATTTGTTCAAGTATTTCTTTTTCTACTTTTAGTTTTTTAAAATCTTTTGCACTATTGAAACTACCATGAAGTCCTATTTGAAATCCTTTACTATATAGTTCTTTTAGTTTATTTTGAAGTTTAGTATTAGTTTTTATATCGTAAGAAGGGTCTATAAGCCAAGATTTGAAATTTTTTGAACCATTTTTTACATAAATATAAAATGTAGAAGTTTTGTTATATTTTTGTTCTAATTTTTCCCAATAATCAAAGCACCAGTATGATGGATTTGAAAAAGCAAATTTAAATGTTTTAACCAAATTTTTAAAAAATTGTTTTGGTTTTGTAATTGACTTAATTGTATTGAAACTATTAAATGCTGTTTGCTTGAGTCTTAATTGAATTGTTTTATTTATATAATCAACATCATGCGATAAATCAATAATTGGCTTTTGTAAATCTTTAAAATATAAATTTGGAAAATTCATTTTTAAAAAATTTTCTAACTCATTAAAAAGTATATTTACAATTGGTATATCAAAACTATTTTTATTAACCCTTGGATGATTTAAACTATAACTATAAATATTTTTTCCATTTTTTTCACTAATATATTCTTCATATCTTGATAAAAATACAAAAGCATTCCAAAAAATATCATAACTAAATTCAAAAGAATCATCTTTAGTATTCTCTAATATATATAAATCGTTTTTTAAATATTCTATATTTCCATTGGGTTCAGTCATATTGGAATTAAATATATGCAAATTATTCTTTTGATATTTTTGGGTATAGAATATTGTATTTTTATATATTCCATCTTGATTTATATTTATCACTTCAATATCAAAACTTACTAAATTTATTTTTTTGAATTGTTCTAGAATGTATGATAGCCATTTTGGATTAGTTATATCTGTTTTTATAGTAAGCATTAGTCTATAAACTTCCTATGCCACATTTCAAGATTTAAAGCTCCCCATAAATCTCTACTAAATTGTCCACTTTGATTGATTTGTTTTTCTATATTTGTTATATTTAAATAACCTCTTTGTTTTGCTTTTTGAGAAGTTAAAATATCTAAAGCATACTCTTTTAAATCACCTGCCAACCAATTATTAATTGGTGTTGGAAATCCCATTTTATCTTTTCTATTAATTATCTCTTTGGGTAATATATTTTTTACAGATTTAATCAACATAGCTTTTGTTTTACCACCTGAAAATTTCATTGCGGGTGGCATTTTTGAAGCAAGTTCTACAATTCTGTAATCTAAAATAGGAACTCTTGATTCTATTGAAACAGCCATACTCATTCTATCTTCTACATGTAACAATGCTGGCAATAAAGTTTTTAAATCAAAATGTGTCATTTTATTAAAATATGATTTTGTATCAGGATGATTAAATACTTGTTTAAATTTATCCAATAATTGTTCTTCTTCAAAAGTTGATAAAAATTCTTGATTATAAATTTTATGCAAATTATGAGAACGATTCATCATACGATAATATCTTTCATCCATTGGATCAAATAAACCCTCTTTGAATTGCTCTTTTAATAATGGTATATAATTTTTAAGCTGTGCCATATTAGGGATAATAGATTGTAAAGTAACTAAATGTTTTCCTTCTTCAGAAGTTTCAAATATAGCTCCTTTTAACGCTTGTTCTAAATATGCTACAGCATATCGTGTATAACCGCCAAATATTTCATCTCCACCTTGTCCACCTAATACAACTTTTACATGCTGTGATACAAGTTTTGAAACCATATACTGGGAAAATACTCCCGGTCCTGCTTCTGGATAATCCATATGGTACATAATTTTTTCAAAATTATCTGTAAAATCCTTTGAGGTAGGAAATATCTCATGGTGAATACTATTTATAGACTTTTGAACAATTTGGGCATAATGTGTTTCATCAAAATCTTTTGAATCTTTAAATCCTCCACAAAAAGTATGAAAATCACCAAAATAATTTTTAGATGCAAGTGTTGAAACTAAACTAGAATCAATTCCACCACTCAAATATGCACCAATAGGTACATCTGAACGAGTTTGAATATTTAAAGAATTTTCTAATAAATGTAGTAATTCTGTAGTATATTCTTCTTCCGATAAGCTTTCATCAATATTATAATCAAATTCCCAATACTTCTTTTTTTCTTTAACTTTTCCATTTTCAAGATATAAATATGTTGCAGGTTCTAGAGAATGTATATTTTTAAACAATGTGTGTTTTTTTAACATAACTTGAAAAGTCATATATTCATTTAATGATTTTTGATCAACCTCAGCTTTAATATCAGGATATTCTAAAATAGCCTTTACTTCTGATGCAAAAATAAAATCATTATTTTGATAGGTATAATATAATGGTTTAATTCCAAAATGATCTCTGGCTAAAAACATACTGTCTTTAACTTTATCATAAACTGCAAATGCAAACATACCATTTAGTTTTGAAACACACTCTTTTCCATATACTATATACATATTTAAAAGTACTTCTGTATCAGAATGTGTTTTAAATTTTATACCTTTTGAAACAAGATGTTGTCGTAATTCTAAATAATTATATATTTCACCATTAAATATAATAATATATCTATTATCAGTACTTGTCATTGGTTGAACTGCATTATCTATATCTATAATAGCTAATCTTGTATGTCCAAAGGCAATATTATTATCCATATATTTAGATTGAGCATCAGGTCCTCTATGATATAAAGTCTCTAACTGCTTTTGTACAATATGTTCTTTATCATTTCTTTGAGATATAAAACCGACTATACCACACATTCTATTTCTTTCTTAAGCTTAAATGAATCATAAAGCCCATATTTTTTGATAAAAATCTGTGTAAAAACAAAGGTATTTTGAAGGGTAAACTTCTTGCAGGAAAGAAATTTAAAAATACTTTATCTACATAAAAGTATTTTTCAACTAGTTTAATTGCTTCTTGTTTCGAATATGATTTACCTATTGGATTTTTATCCCCATCATATAATCTGGTGATTTCATCTACATCATTTTGTGCAAAAATATCTTCTCTGCCTCTACCTTTTAGCTCTGCTCCTACTTTTGAAAGAAACTTTCCTACTGGTTTAATAAAATGCCAATTTCTAAGAAAAATGTTTTTGTAATATACAGAAATATATGCTGTTCCATTTGATTTTAGAACTCTTGCCATCTCTTCAACTGTTTTTTCAGTATTAGGTGTATGATGGATTACTCCTTGGCAATTAATATGTTCAAAGAAACAATCATCATATGTCATAGACTCAGCATTTTGGATAGATAAATTAGACTTTAATTCATATAATTCGAGTCTTTTTTTTGTAGTTTCTATAGCCATATTTGTTAAATCAGCTGAATACATATTTTTATATCCTCCTCTATTTAACATCTCTATCGTCCAAAATCCAACACCGCAACCTAAGTCTAAAACCCTTGCTTCTTCACTTAAGTGTGGAATAAATAAATTTTCGGAAAACTCTTTTGCGAAAACATCATCAATATAAATTTTTTTGTGTTCATCAAAAAACTCTTTTGAACCAACTTCAAATTTACTCTCACCAGAGAACAAAGGATTATTTTCCCAAAAATCTTTTACATCATTAATTGTTTTATTCATTATTTACCCTCATGAAGTTTTTTAACATTTTTGTATCCTGTTCTCCAACCACCCCAAGGCCAATGATAAAGTAATGCCAATGTTCCATATCCAAAAGTTGTAATTGAGCTAACCATTTTAGACTCACTTCTCTTTTGTTGGTATCTAAGAACAAAAGGTGATTCACCGAATTTCGCTCCAATAATTTTTAACTTAACAATTTTTTCTAAAGTTGCAGTAAATCCTAAACCTTTTAATTGAATAAATTGATTACCAAATGTATTTATTGCATGCTTAATTGCAGTAGCTCTATATGCTCTAAAACCACTAGAATATTCTTTTAAACCATCTATTGGGAAGAAAAATTTCATAAATAAATTGGCTAATTTTGAAATAGTTGCTCTATAACTATCTAATCCTTCTTGTCCTCCACCTTCTACAAATCTAGAAGCAATTACAACATCATATCCCTCATGAATTTTAGATAATAATCCTGGAATAAATTCTGGTTCATGAGTATCATCACAGTCCATTCGGATAATAATATCTTCATCATTTGACATTTCTGCTGCTTTTTCAAAAAGGTCTCTTGATGTTTCACCTAATCCTCTATTAATAACATGTGTAATAATAGTCATAGGAAGAGTTTCTGCATATTCTTTCAACTTTTCACCTGTTTTATCACGACTTCCATCATTGCAAACTATAATATGATAATCTAATTTCATATCTTCTCTAAATGATTTATCTATTTTAGGAAGAAGCTGATCTAAAGATTCTTCTTCATTGTATGCTGGTAATAACATATATATCATTTTAATAATTCCTTTATAATTTTTTTACTGGCTATTCCACTACCATATAAGTCTAATTTTGAATTTTCTTTGTTAAATTCTGAGTTAGATTTATAAGCTTCTAATATTTTCTTTTTATTTGCTCCAACTAAAGTATTAACTCCACAATCTACAAGCTCCACCCACTCTGTTTCATCTCTTAACGTTATACATTGTTTTTCAAAAAAATATGCCTCTTTTTGAAGTCCACCGCTATCTGTCATCACAAAATCACAATTATCTATCAGCCATACCATTTCAAGATAACCAACAGGGTCTATAATCGTAAGATTTTGTATATCTAATTTCAAATTTTTTAAGATTTTTTTTGTTCTTGGATGAAGAGGTAAAATCACTTGTTTTTCTTGTCCCATTTCATCAAGAGCTGCAAATATATTGCTCAATCTAGTTTCATCATCAGTATTCTCAGCTCTATGAATTGTACAAAGTATAAAATTATCTTTTATTCCAATATTTGGTTTTAGAGCTAAGTTTTTATAAAACATTGCCCCATCTTGCATAACATCACCAGATTTTACTATCTTACAGTCAAGATTTTCATAACCTTCCTTTTTAAGATTTTCTATAGCTGTATCAGTTGGGCAAAATAGTATATTACTTACTCTATCTGTGAGTATTCTATTTACTTCTTCTGGCATTTTCATATTAAAACTTCTAAGACCTGCTTCTATATGAGCTAGTTTTATATGAAGCTTACTTGCTACTATTGCACCAGCAAGTGTAGAGTTTGTATCTCCATACACCATAATCCAATCAGGTTTTTCTAATAAGGCAACTTCTTCAATTTTTTCTATCATCTGTCCAGTCATAGCACCATGAGATTTTCCACCAATTCCTAAAAAATAATTTGGTTTCGGTATTTGCATCTCTTCAAAAAATATATCAGACATATTTGCATCATAGTGTTGTCCTGTATGAACAATTATCTCTTCTATTTCTTTATATTTTGATATTTCACGACTTATACTTCCTGCTTTTATAAATTGTGGCCGTGCTCCTAATATTGTAAGAATTTTCATTATAAACTTTTTATAATAAAATCAATCTCTTCATCGCTTACATATGGATTCATAGGTAAGCTCATTATCTCTTTTGATACTTTTTCTGAGATTGGAAAATCACCTTCTTTTAGGTTTAGGTATTTAAAGCATTCTTGTACATGTAGAGGCATTGGGTAATGTACTGCTGTTGGAATACCTAGGTTTTGAAGTTTTGTTTGAAGTTCAGTTCTATTTTGTACTCTTATTGAGTATTGTGCCCAAGCTGATGTTCTATCATTTTTAACGAAAGGAGTTTCTATATTTTTTGCGTTTAGTGCTTTTGTGTATTTTTCTGCTACATCTTGTCTTAGTTTCAAATCTTTTTCATAGTATTTTAGTTTTACATTAAGTACTGCTGCTTGAATAGTATCAAGTCTTCCACCCATACCAATATATTGATGATGGTATCTTATACTTTGTCCATGAAGTCTAAGGCTTTGGATTTTAGTCGCTAGTTGTTGGTTGTTAGTAAATACAGCTCCACCATCACCATAGCAACCTAATGGTTTAGCAGGGAAAAAAGAGGTACAAGAGATATCACCAAGGTTTGAGTCACTTATACCTTTATAAGTAGATCCAAAGCTTTGAGCTCCATCAACAATTACTTTTAGGTTATGGTTTTTAGCTATTTGATTTATTTCATCCATATCACATGGTTGTCCATATAGACTTACAGGAATAATAGCTTTAGTTTTTGGTGTGATAGCCGCTTCTATTTTTTTTGGGTCTATATTATATGTTTTTTCATCAATATCAACGAAAACTGGTTTAGCTTTAAGAAAAGCTATTGTTTCTGCTGTTGCAAAGAATGTAAAAGGAGTTGTAATAATTTCATCATCTGGTTGTATATCTAAAGCCATCATAGCAAGTAAAAGAGCATCTGTTCCACTTGAGCAAGATATTGCGTATTTTGAACCTGTAAACTTCTCTAGGTCTCTTTCAAGCTCATCTATTTGAGTTCCCATTATAAAGTTACAATCTCGTGCTACTTTTAAAATAGCCTCTTCTATCTCTTCTTTATATAGGTTGTGTTGGTGTTGAAGGTTGGCAAAATCTATACTAGTTTTTGGTTTTTGGTTTTTAGTTTCTTGAGACATTAATTATCCTAATATTATTAAATTATCATTTTCTATTTTATACTTTGAGTTATCAAAACTATCAGTTGCTATTCCATCTTTATCAAATTTCAAAGTATTTCCAGCTTTTGAAACCCATCCTATTTGCTTAGCAGGAACTCCAACCATTAAAGCATATGGTTTTACATCTTTATTTACAACAGCTCCTGAGCCAATTAGTGCATAATCACCAATAGTAACTCCACAAATGACTGTAGCATTCGCTCCTATACTACAACCTTTTTTAAGAGTAGTTTTTTTAAACTCTTCTTTTCGAACTATAAAAGCTCTTGGATTTATAACATTTGTAAATACCATAGAAGGACCTAAAAATACATCATCTTCTATTTCAACACCTTCATAAATAGAGATATTATTTTGAACTTTAACACCATTTCCTATATTTACTTTTGGTCCAACAACACAGTTTTGTCCAAAAGAACAATTTTCTCCAATATTAGAACCACTTAAGATATGTGAAAAATGCCATATCTTTGTATTATCTCCAATAATTACATTTTCATCAATGTATGCACTTTCGTGTGCATAATAGTTTTTAGTTTCTAGTTTTTGGTTTTTAGTCCCTATTTCTAGTTTTTGGTTTTTAGTTTCCATGTTTTCTCTTTATTGATGTGATTAATGAATTTAACATCTTTTTAATCTCCAAAATTTTATTTCTTATCTCTTCTATATCTTTTAGATATCCTATTTCTTTTGCTATTATTAATTGTGTTTCTAGCTCGTTTATAGAACCAAGTGCAATATACAAAAACTGTACAAACTCTTTTGGTGAATTTCTTCCACTACCTTCAGCAATATTGCTAGGTACAGAAACAGCACATCTTCTAACTTGGTCACTTAAAGCATAGTTTTCTTCTTTGGGAAAGAATTTTACTAAAATATAAACTTCTTTAACAAGGATAATAGACTTTTTCCAAACTTCTAAATTTTCAAAACCAGTCAATACACCCTCCTCTAAAAACTATAAACTATAAACTAAAAACTTTTTCACAAAACGGATGAGCTTTTTCATCTAAAGGTACTGTATTCATTTTTCTAATATCTGAAACTATTACTATTGAATTTTTAGCATCATCAAGTCCAAATCCACCACCATTTAAAATATCATTATATGATTTTGTATGTAAATCTGTGAAACCTTCACTAAACTCAAACTCTTCACCATCTACAGTGATACTTCTAAAAGTAGTTTTTCCAGTAGCTTTGATATCTTCTGGAATATAATTATAGTTTACAGATAAAAACCATCTAACATTTGCATTTTTAAGTTTCATAAATCCAGCATTTACATCAGGATTTTTTATATATACTATATTTTCTTTTAACTCTCCAAAAATCCAAGATAGCATATCAAAGAAATGTACCCCAATATTAGATGCTATTCCACCGCTTTTTGCTTCATGACCCTTCCAAGATTCAAAATACCATTTTCCTCTGCTTGTAAGATATGTTAAATCTATATCATAGATTTTATCTGGATTGTTTTTTAACTCTTTAGAAATTTTTTCTTTTAATGCTATTATAGAATCATGAAGTCTTAATTGTAGAATTGTATATACTTTTTTACCACTCTCTTTTTCTACTATTTTTAAATCATCTATTTGATTTGGATTTAAAACTAATGGTTTTTCACAAATAGCATTAGATCCACTTTTTAAAGCAAATCTAATATGACTATCATGTAAATAATTTGGTGTAGTAATAGCCATATAATCTATTTTATTGCCATCTCTTTTGAAGCTATCTACAAAGGCACTAAATCTTTCAAACTCTGTAAAAAAATCAGCTTGTGGAAAATTACTATCCATTATTCCAATACCATCATAAGTATCCATAGCAACAACAAGATTATTTCCTGTCTCTTTTATAGCTTTCATATGTCTAGGTGCTATATAACCACTTGCTCCAATAAGTGCAAAATTTTTCATATTTTCATCCTTCATCCTTCTACCTTTTCCCTTCTATCAACTACCAACTAAAAACTAAAGCCTCCAAGTAGGCTCTTTTACAATTCCTTTTACATCCAATATTATTGGTTCACCTCTTGACATTCCTTTATAATCATTTGTTGAAATATTTTTAAATTTATCATGATTTACAGCAACAATAATAGCATCATATCTTTCACTATTTAATGGTAATTCTTCTAAAAAATTCAAAGGTTTTACCTTTTTATCACTCTCATCTATCCAGTAATCATATACTTCAACATTACATTTAAACTCTTCAAGCTCTTTTATAATATCAAAAACCTTGGAATTTCTCATATCAGGACAATTTTCTTTAAATGTAGCTCCAAGAATTAATACATTTGAACCATTCAATTTTTTATTTTCTGTAACCATAAATTTAAGTGCTTTATCAGCTATATATTTACTAATACTATTGTTTATTTGTCTTGCGCCTAAAATTAAGTTTGGCATATATCCTAAACTTTGTGCTTTATGAGTAAGATAGTATGGGTCAACTCCGATACAGTGTCCCCCTACAAGACCTGGGAAAAGTTTTATAAAGTTCCACTTAGTTGCAGCTGCTTCTATAACATCTTGTGTATTTATATCCATTAAATCAAAAATCATAGCAAGTTCATTTATTAAAGCTATATTTACATCTCTTTGTGTATTTTCAATAACTTTTGCAGCTTCTGCAACTTTGATTGAAGATGCAAGATGAGTACCAGCTTTTATTATAGACTTGTACAACTCATCAACTTTTTTAGCTATTTCAGGAGTACTTCCACTTGTAATTTTTAATATTTTTGTAACTGTATGCTCTTTATCTCCTGGATTAATTCTTTCAGGACTATACCCACAAAAGAAATTTTCGTTGAATTTCAAATTTGAAAATTCTTCTAAAACTGGAACACAAACTTCTTCAGTAACTCCTGGATAAACAGTACTTTCATAAATAACTATATCATTTTGTTTTAAAACTTTTGCAACTGTTTCACTTGATTTTATAAGAGGAGTTAAATCTGGATCATTATTATCTTTTATAGGGGTAGGAACTGTTACTATATAAATATTGCAATCTTTTATATCTTCAATATTCATTGTAAATTTCATACCATTTTTAATAGCTTCTTTCATTTGATTTTCATCTAATTCTAAAGTTCTATCAAAAGCTCTTTCTAGTTCATCTATTCTTGATTTATCTATATCAAAACCAACTACTTCATATTTTTCACTAAATGCATGAGCCAAAGGAAGACCTACATATCCAAGCCCTATAATACATATTTTATCTTTCAATTTTTCCCCTTTATTTAAATAAATCTATTTTTAATATCATACTTTTTATGATATTCTTTAATTTGCTCTTGAAGCTCATCATACTCAGCTTTTTTTATAGCAATAAACTTCTCTGTAATCTCTATTTTCTCTTTGATACCTTTTGGCGTAAGTAAATATTTATATTGTATTTTATTTTCTGAGTTTACAAATCTTTGAGTTTTTATAAGACCTTTATCAATCAAGTTTTTAAGTACATAATTCACTTTTCCCAAGCTATAGCCTATCTCATCTGCTATTGTTCTTTGGCTTGTAATTTTATCTACACTTCTTAGAATTTTTAATTCTATCTCTTCTTGATTCAAAATCTTAATTCCCCTTTAAAAATTGAGTTTGAAATATACTATGTTTAATCTTTGAACACTCTTAAAAATTAATTATATTTTTTTAATTCCATCGAATTTGATGGAATTAAAAAAACAAAATAGTAGTAAAACTAGAGGTAAAATTATATATATTTATTTTTTAAATAAATATGCTAAAATACCAATAAATAATACTTTTAAGATATAAACATAAGGTAAAATTAGAGGTAAATTATATAAAGGATTTTTGTATGTATATAACTCCAGCAATTCCTGAATCTGGTTCTATAAAGCTTGATACTTTTTTATTTAAAAAAGCTGAAGAAATTGTTATGAAAAGTGCAAAGTTAACAGGTGGACATAATAAACAATTTATCTTAGCAATAAAAGATTTATTGAAAATCACAAATAGTTACTATTCAAATTTAATTGAATCAGAAGGTACTCACCCTTTTGATATTGAAAAAGCAATGAAAAAAGATTTTTCATCAGAGAAAAAGAAAAAAGATTTACAACAACTCTCTTTAGTACACATAGAAGTACAAGAGTATATACAGCACTTAACAACAATAAATAAAGATACTTATTTGTTGGATACTATACTTGATATGCATAAAGAGTTTTATTCTAAAGATGAAATGAAATATGCGCTAAAGATAAAACATGATGATTTAGAAGTAGATATGATTCCTGGGAAGTTAAGAGAAAGCTTTGTAAAAGTTGGTAATCATCTTGCTCCTGATCCTAAAGATTTAAGTTCCTATTTTGGTGAATTTGAATTTTTTTACAATCAAAGTAAGTTTGAAAATAAAACTATGCAACTAATTTATGCACTATGTTCTCATCATCGTTTAGTTTATATACACCCTTTTTACGATGGAAATGGAAGAATTTCTAGGTTATATTTAGATTATATTTTATATAAAATTGATTTAGAAGGTTATGGACTATGGAATATATCAAGAGGATTAGCGAGAAATATTGATAAGTACAAAGAGTTTTTATCAATAGCAGATGAACCTTATACAGGTAGTTATGATGATGGAAGAGGTAATTTATCGTTAAAGGCTTTAAAGTTATTCTTAGATTTTATGTTAGATATAGCTTTGGATCAAATAAATTATATGTCCGAAGTGTTAAGAATAGATTTAATTGCAAATAGAATCAGAAATTATGTAATATTCTCACAAAAAAATATGTATAAAGATATTGAACCATTACCAAAACATTCTGAAAAAATATTTGAGAATTTGCTTATATATGGAGAAATTCCACGAAATAGTGTAAAAGATTTATTAGGTGTAAGTAAACCAACAGCCATAAAAATAGTTAAAGAGTTAGAAAAAAGAGAATATATTACCTCATTAAAACCTCAAGGTCCTATTTCTATAAAATTTAACTCTCATTTTGCATCAGAAGTTATACCTGAAATTTTTCCAAAGGTTTGATAAAGAGAATCTAAAAAAAATACATGTCTTCCTCTTTTAAATGTAAAGTAATTTGGTTATTTTACAATTTAGTTTACATTTGCAAATTAATTAATATCTATATTTAAATTTAAATAATTCTTCATCCTTTATTTTTAAAATATCTTGAATATCTTCAATACAATCAAGTCCTCTTAAAACATCAATAAATTTTTCTAAACTTATTTTCCCGCTAATCTCAAACTCTTGATAACTTCTAAAACTCATTCCTATATGTTGTGCAAACTCTTTTTGAGTACCGTATGTTTCTATATTTTGTTTTCTTTTTCTTTTTGCTCTAGAAGCGAACTCTTTGATTATCTCTTGAGTTGTTGATAAACTAAAATCTATATCTCTCACTTTTTTATTTCCTTACTAAAGTTTTCATCTACTATTTTTGTTTCATTTAAAATATGATTTGCTAAATTTTTAGGTATATCATAATTTATAAATTCTTGAACTAATTTTTTATGCTTTATATCTATCATTTTTTCTATATTTTCTTTTAAAAATGACTCTTTAATATTGTATGGTTCAAAAGCATTTTTCAAATCTTCAAATAAAGCTCTATTTAAAACTTTATTTCCAAGCAGCATTTGATGGTATCCATTGCTTGTATATGTCAAATCATAAGCAGGTGCAAAACTCCATTTCCCTTGGCTATTCATTAAAAACGAAAAGTTTTTTGAATGATCATCTTTGTTTCCAAAAATTGCATTAAATAAGATTACTTTTACAACCTCTTCTTTATCTTTTTGTGATAAATTAAGCTTTAAAGATATTCTAAACATATCAATAAAATCATTATATGTTTCAGCTGGATTATAATGCATCATGCCAGATAAAGAGTGAATATGAAATCTTTCATTATCTTTCAAATCAAATCTATAAGTTAAAAAATGGGTTCGTCCTTCTTGTTCTAGCAACTCACAAGGACTTATATTAACACTAGACTCTTTTGCAAATAAGTAATACAAATACTCCAATTTTGTAGCAATAGAAGCATCTTTGTATTTATTTGACAAAGTTGGATACATTGATATATCTTGCTCATCATATTTTATAATAACAGGATAGTAATCTTTTGGAAAATCTCCTTGTTTTCTAGTTAAACTTATTGTCTTGTCTTTAGGATTAAATCCAACAATTGCTTTTGATCTAGCACCTCCACCAGCAGAGTTTGAAACTGCAATAAGTGTTTTAAGAGTAAGTATAGAGTTATTTTCTTTTTCATTTTCTTGATTTAAAATTTTTTTAGACTCTTCATAAACTTTTGATATATTTAAAACTTCTTTATACTCTTCTGCTTCTAAAGAAGGATGAAATTCTAAAGCACCTAAAGTATGAGTTCCTAAAAATTGTAATCTTTCAAAAATAGTGGGTTTTCTTTTTAGATATTGAAACATAAAACGATCTAAATAATTCATACCATAACTTCCAGGTAAACAATCACTTATCAAGCCTGGGAGCCCATATTGAAAATCAATATGGGAAAAATTATACACTTGTCTATTTTTTATAGGCATTTTAATTGGTGAGAAATCAAGATTGTTTGAATCTAAATATTTAAACTTTATTACACCTTTATACTCTACTAACTGTGCTATATCTTTTTTCCAAGCTTTTATAGTAATCATTGAAATCCTTTTATACATTTAGAATGTATATTCTATCATATTTTTATGAAAATATACATTATTAGAGTATGTTTATATTTAATTGCATTATACTACACAAATATAGTATCTGTTAAATCTTAAATACTTTTTTGTGCATATTCAATATAGAATTTCCTAAAAAATATGATAAATGTCCATATTCTGAATTAACCTGAGCATGTTTTAAAAAAACAAGATACAAAGCTTTATTTTTTTTATTAATCAAAGGAGGAATATAACCTATTTTAATACATTGAGCAGCCATTATTATTCTTCCTAATCTTCCGTTTCCATCTCCAAAAGGGTGTATTGCTTCAAAATGAGCATGAGCTTTTGCAATATCTTCAATTGTTTCAATATCTTTATATTTAGAACACCAATATTCCAACTCTTCTGGTATATCTCTTGGGTCAGTTAAGTGTAAATCTTCACTTCCTGGAATAATTCTTATTTTTGTTGAATATTTACCAGCATCTGCTCTGATACCACTCATTAAAATAAAATGCCATATTCTTATTTTTTCAGTAGTTATTGGAAATACATCTTCTGTATTGTTTAATGTATCCATTATGATTTTATTACTCAATGATGATAAGTTATTTATAGAAAATATCTCTCTTTTGTTCAAATCGTTTATTAATTCATTATTCTGGGAAATAACTTTATCAAATTTTTTCTCACTAATATCCGCCTCTTCAATTTCCAATGATCCAAATGATGAATATTTAGAGATTAAATGAACTATATCTTCTTCTTTTATATTAAAATATGAAAAATCGATTTTATTTAATTGTGTCAAAACTCTAATAACTTCATTCGCATCAATAGATTTAAATCCAAAGGCTTTACAAAAAGCAACATCAATTTTAAGCTTATTCTCTTCTTTGATTGAACTATCATTTTCTTTCCATTTTAAAATAGATTGTCGACTTATTTCCAAATAATCAGATAATTTTGCTTGACTACCATGATATATTAATAAATCGTTTATTTTTTCTGAATAAGTCAATTGTGTATAATCAAACATATTAGCTCCTTTTAAAAGTATAATAGTTTACACTAATACGCTTTAAATGTAAAGTAATTTGACTATTTTACACTTTGGTTTACATTTTATATATTTAATAAGTCATTTAATTTATGTAAAATTTTATTTAAGATGAAAGTAGAAAATTTAAATTGTAATAAATTATAAGTGGCGACCCCAGCATGATTCGAACATGCGTCATCAAGAGGAAATCTTGAGGTCCTTGGCCACTAGACGACAGGGTCTTAAAAAAGAATTTTGATTATAGTTTAGTTTGCGTTTTATTTTGCTTAAAATAAGACAATGCCTATCTTATTTTTTTTAACCTATTTTTACCTAATTTATAAATTTTTGAAGAGGAAGTTTCAAAAAATCCTACATTTGAGATAACTTCTACATCACATTTTTCAAAAGCAAAATCATACTCAAAACTTTTTTTTGTCTTATTTGCAGAAGTTGAAGATAAAACTCTAAATTTTTTTATAAAATCAAAAAATATAGACTCAGATTTTACAACTCTAAAAGAGTTTAAATTTGGATATATAAATGTAGTTTTAGAACTATTTCGCACTATTTTTCTAAACTTTTTTGGAACTCTTGCAAACTCCTTTAAAGTTACAAAACTATCCAAAGTTTTAAGGATTTTTTGATTTGAAGGTCTTTGTTTTATATTTGATAGTTTCTCATCATTTGATGATGAGAAACCAACAGTTGTATCTGTTTGTACCAAATATACTAAATCTGGATTCATTTTTAGTAGTTTAAATACTCTTGAATTGATTTTGGAGTTGAAACATCTGAAGTTTTTAACTCTTTGATTGCATCAGTTGCTGCAAAAGCAGCAGCAACAGTTGTGAAATAAGGAACACTCATTCTTAAAACTGCTCTTCTTATCTCTTTTCCATCATCTTTTGAAGCTTCTTGCTCTCCACTTGTATTTATTGCCATTACAATATCACCATTTGTCAATAAATCTGTGATATTTGGTCTTCCTTCACTAACTTTTAAAACTTTCTCACAAGCAATTCCAGCTTCAGATATAATTTTTTCAGTTCCTCCAGTAGCACATATAGTAAAGCCACTATCAACTAAGCTTTTTGCAATAGTTGAAGCAAACTCTTTATCCAAATCACATAAAGAGATAAACACTTTTCCACTTTTTGGAAGAGAGTTTTTAGCTGCATTTTGTGATTTTGCAAATGCCATCGCAAAATTTGATGCAATTCCCATAACTTCACCTGTACTTTTCATTTCAGGACTTAAAAGTAAATCTGCACCTACTAGTTTGTTAAATGGGAAAACAGACTCTTTAACAGCTACGTGATCTTTTAATCTTGGTTTTAAAACACCATTTTCTTCATATACAATATCTCTATCATAAACTTTAAGAGCATCTCTTAAAGTTTCTCCCCACATAACTCTAGTTGCAACTTTTGCAAGTGGCATTCCTGTTGCTTTAGATACAAATGGAACAGTTCTAGATGCTCTTGGATTTACTTCAATTAGATATATTTGTCCTTTATGAATTGCATATTGAGTATTCATCAAACCAACAACTCCAAGACCTAAAGCCATCTCTTTAGTTTTTGATTCTAATTGTTTAATTAAATCATCACTTATAGAGATTGGAGGAAGTGAACAAGCACTATCACCTGAGTGAATACCAGCTTCTTCAATATGTTGCATAATTCCACCAATATAAACCTCTTTTCCATCACAAATACAATCAACATCAAGCTCAATAGCTCTATCTAAGAATTTATCAATTAAAACAGGTGCATCATTTGAAACTGAGACTGCTTCATCCATATACTGTTTTAACTCTTCAGTTGAGTAAACAATTTTCATACCTCTTCCACCAAGAACAAAAGAAGGTCTTACTAATACTGGATAACCTATTTTTTCAGCTATTTGTATAGCTTCATCAAGTTTAACTGCTGTTCCATTTTCTGGTTGTAAAAGACCTATTTTTTCAACAAATGCAGAGAATTTTTTTCTATCTTCAGCTAAATCAATTACATCTGCTGTTGTTCCAATAATTTTTGCTCCAGCTTTTGTTAAAACTTGTGCAAGTTTTAATGGAGTTTGTCCACCAAAATGAACTATTACACCATCTGGTTGCTCTTTTTCAACTACACTTCTAACATGTTCAAAATCGATTGGTTCAAAGTATAAAACATCTGAAGTATCATAATCTGTACTTACAGTTTCAGGGTTGCAGTTATACATAATTGTTTTAACACCCATTTCAGTTAATGCGAAACTTGCATGCACACAACAGTAGTCAAACTCTATTCCTTGACCAATTCTATTTGGTCCTCCACCAATAATCATAACTTTTTTCTGAGTTGATTTAGGCATCTCTACTTTTGGAAGTTTTGAAACATTTGTAGTTGAATATAAGTATTGATTTAAAGCCTTAAACTCTCCTGCACAAGTATCAACTTCATTGTATTCAAAATCTATATCTAAAGCTTTTCGTGCAAGATATACATCTTCTTCAGTTTTTCCAATAACATTTGCAATAAATTTATCACTAAACCCATTTGATTTTACTTTTCTTAAAAGTGCTTCATCTTTTAAAATTGCAGGAGTCATAGAAAGTTCCATTTCGTACATCTCTCTAAACTTAGCTAAGAACCAAGGGTCTATTTTTGATAACTCAAAGATATCCTCATTTGTTAAACCTTGTCTCATACCATCCATTAGGTATTGAAGTCTTTTATCATTTGGTCTTCTAATCTCTTTTTTGATTAGTTCTAAATCTGTTGTAATGCTATCAAATCCACTAAGACCAGTCTCTAAAGAGCAATAAGCTTTTTGGATAGTCTCATTGAAATTTCTTCCAATAGACATAACTTCACCAACACTTTTCATAGAAGTTGTTAAAGTTGAGTTTGCTTTTGGGAATTTTTCAAATGTAAATCTAGGAACTTTTGCAACGATATAATCAACCGCAGGCTCAAAACTTGCTAATGTTCCTGTCATATCATTTGTAATCTCATCAAGTGTAAATCCAACTGCTAAAAGTGTTGATACTTTTGCGATTGGGTAACCAGTAGCTTTAGAAGCAAGTGCAGAACTTCTAGAAACTCTTGGATTCATCTCAATTACAATCATTCTTCCTGTTTTTGGACACATTGCAAATTGAACGTTTGATCCACCACTATTTACTCCAACTTCTCTTAAAATTGCAAAAGAAGCATCTCTCATCTTTGCATACTCTTTATCTGTAAGTGTAAGTGCAGGTGCAATAGTAATACTATCTCCTGTATGAACTCCCATAGGATCAAGATTTTCAATAGAACAAACAACAATACAATTATCATTTGTATCTCTGATTATCTCCATCTCATACTCTTTCCAACCTAAAACAGACTCTAAAATCTCAATTTCATTGATTGGTGAAGCATCAAGTCCTGCTTGAGCTAGTGCTTTAAACTCTTCCATATTATAAGCAACACCACTTCCAGCACCTGCAAGAGTAAATGAAGCTCTGCTAATAACAGGGAATCCTATATCTTTTGCAAGTCTCATAGCCTCTTCAAGAGTATAAGCATTTTCACTTCTTGGTAAATCTAATCCGATTTTTCTCATACTTTCAGTAAAAAGCTGTCTATCTTCACCTTTTTTAATAGCTTCTGGATGAACTCCTAAAAAAGTAATTCCTTCTAAAAGTCCTTTTGAATACATTGAAGTCGCTATATTTAGTGCAGTTTGTCCACCCATTGTAGGCAAAATAGCATCTATATTCTCTTTTTTAATTATATTTAAAACAACCTCTTCTGTAATTGGTTCTATATAAGTTTTATCAGCAAATTCTGGATCTGTCATGATAGTTGCTGGGTTTGAGTTAACAAGGACAACTCTATATCCAAGCTCTTTCAAAGTTTTTGTTGCTTGAGTACCAGAATAATCGAACTCACACGCCTGTCCTATAACAATCGGTCCTGAACCAATCAACAAAATGTTTTTTATATCTTCTCTTTTTGGCATAACTTTCCTTTCACTGATTTAAAAATTTGGCAAGTTTACCCAAAAAGTACTTAATGTTTTGTTATAAAAGCGCTATCATATAAAGTTTTATCAAGAGTTATTGCTTTGAGTAACAAAAATTAATTTTGCCTCTTCTAGTAACTTTTGAGCAAGTTCTAACTCTTTTAAACCATCGTTATATAACTTTAATGACTCATTTATTGTAATTTGTGGATTTGAAAGTTTTTCTAAAAGCTCTTTTGCTTTTGTAATTTTATCTTCAAAATTAATATCTTCTTGTTTTTTAATATCTTCCATTTTTAATCCTTTAAAATATCTTTTATATGTTCTTCAAATTTTTCAACTTCTACTAAAAAAGAGTCATGACCACTAGAGCTATCTACTAATTTAAATGTCACTTGATCTTTTTTACCTATTTTTATCATAATATCTCTAATCTCTTCCATCTCATTTGGGAAAAATAGCATATCATCTTTAAAAGCAATTAAATGAAGTTTTCCCTCTATTTTTAAAAATGAATCCTCTAATTTATCTTTATTTCTTCCAGCATCAAAAATATTTATTGTTTTACAAATATATAAATATGATAGTGGATCAAAAAATTTTGGAAAACTATATGAGTTGTGCTCAAGATATTTCTCTATCTCAAATCTTCCAAATAGCTCATATAATCCATCTGTTTCAACATAATCTCTTCCAAATTTGTTTATAAATAGATTTGGACTTAAATATGCAATTAATCCAGCCATTCTTCCAACTGCAAGACCAACTAACCCTCTTGCTTTTAAATCATCTTTTTCATAGTTTCCATTTTGAAAATTTGGATCATGTCTTATTGCTTCAATAGCTATTTTATTTAAAGCTATTGCCCAAGGTCTTGTATATGCTGTAGTTGCCATTGGAATATAGTGTTTTGCAAAAGTTGGATGCTCAATTGCATAACAAAGAGCTTGCATTCCGCCCATACTTCCTCCAATAACTGCAACTGCATTTTTAATTCCCAATTTTTTATAAAGTCTCATTTGAGCATTTACAATATCCGAAATTGTTAAAACAGGAAATTTTAATCTATACTCTTTTTTTGTAGATGGATTTATACTTAAAGGACTTGTGGAACCATATGAACTTCCAATATTATTTGAACAAATTACAAAATATTTTTCTGTATCAATAGCTTTTTTATCTCCTATAAACTTATCCCACCAACCAGCTTTTGCCTCATTTTCATAACGACCAGCTGCGTGATGACTTCCAGATAGAGCATGACAAATAACTATAACATTTGATTTATCTTCATTTAATCTTCCATAAGTTTCATAAACTATCTCAAACTCTTCAAGAAGCCTTCCACTTTCAAGATAAAGTGGTTCGTTAAATTTCTCTTTTTTTGTCTCTATTTCCAAAATATATTCCAAATTTTTCTATTTTTTTAGATTAAAGTCTATCTAAACTAAAATAAAAAAGCCTTTTAGTGACATATTTTTAAGAAATTTAAAGATATAAAACTTTTTAATCTTATAATATAAGTAATTTTTTATATAATCATAGTTTAATATTATAAAAAGGATTTTTGTGAATAAAATTGAAGAGTTAAAAAAACTTTTAGAAAAAGAGGTTTTACCAGAACTTAAAGCTGAAATAGAGGCTTTAGAAAAGTTACTTTCAAAGAAAAATGATAAAGAGATAAAAGAGGAATTAAACTACTTTTTAGAAGTAAAAAAGTTTTATGATGAAGCTTTGAAACTTATAAATGAAAATAAATTAACTCAAGAAGAGGCGGAAAATATTTTACTAGATTTAGAGGATATGGAAGATGATGAGGAGGAAATTTAGTGTTTGATTTAGAGATTTATGAAATTGTTTTTATAGCGTTTTTTGCTATTGCTTTTGTATTTGGATTTTTTGCTCAACAAAAACAGTTCTGTTTTAGTGGAAGTTTAAAAGATTATATACAAATTAAATCAACAAAAAGAGCAGCTAGTGTTGTTATGGCTATGATTGTAGCTATTATTTCTACTCAAATATTTGCATCTATTTTTGATATTGATTTAAGTTCTAGTAGCTATTTTAAAAGTAATATAAACTACTTTGCTATTATTATTGGTGGTGCTTTATTTGGTGCTGGAATGATGATAGCTGATGGTTGCAGTAGTAGAAGCATAGTAAAATTTTCTCAAGGTGATGCAAATGCTTTAGTAACACTACTTTTTATTGCAATTTTTGCATTTGCTAGTACAAAAGGGATTTTGTTTGGAGTTGTAAATGGTTTTATAAATAATCAATTTATGATAGATATTTCAAGCAATTTATCAAACTTTACGCTAAATATTTACTTTGTTTTAGCAATTTTAGTTTTACTTTTGGCATATTTTGTAAAAAAAGTAAAAAGAGTTTTTAGTTTATATGATGGGGTTATTATTGGATTTTTAGTTGGTCTTTCTTGGTTTATCTCTGGATATATTGGAGCTGAAAGTATTGAAAAAGAGATTCAAGTTCAAGCTTTAAGTTATGTATTTCCTAGTGCAAAAACTTTAGAATTTTTTACTTTTTTTGAAATAACAGAGTTATCTATTGGAGTTTGTATTGTTTTAGGTGCAATTTTTGGTGCATATTTTTCGACATTTTTTAATAAAAAATATAGTTTTGGATGCACTTCAAAAATGAATTTTAATAAATTAAAATACAATATGATAGGTGGTTCTATGATGGGAATTGGTGGAATTATGGCTATTGGATGTACTGTAGGACAAGGTTTAAGTGGTGTTTCTACCCTTGTATTTAGTTCATTTTTAGCAATAATTTCTATTGGAGTATCTGGTTTTATAACTGGAAAAATACTTTATAAAAAAGATAAACTTCCTATGTGTTTCTTATTTGAGTGGGAAGATGATGATAAAAAACAAAAACCTTTGGATTACGAAATATAAAAAAAAAGGATACAAACTCAAATATTTGAGTTTGTATCCTTACATATTTCATTAAATAATTTTAGTGAAGTGGATACTCTACTGTATAACCTCTCATAAGAGGTGGAGTATCAAGAGTGCTTTCAACTGCTTCAACTTTTATAGCTTCAATCTCATTTTCATCACTCTCTTTTTGTTCCTCTTTTATCTCATTTTTAGCTTCAAATCCAGTTGCTATGATAGTAATTTTTACTTCATCTCTTTCAAAATCTGTATCTGTTGTAGTTCCAAAAATAATTTGAGCATTTATATCAACTCTTTGGTTTATGTTGTTCATAACATCTTCTATAGCAAAAAGTGATATTTCTGGACTTATTGTAAAGTGAATTAAAATTCCTTTTGCACCATCTAAAGGTACTTTTTCTAGTAAAGGAGAGTTTATAGCATTATCTAAAGCTCTACTTGTAGCTTCATCTCCTTTTGCTTTTCCAATTCCCATTAAAGCAATACCTTTATGCTTCATAATAGTTTTAACATCTGCAAAATCAGCATTTATATCATTTCCACTACCTGGATTTAATATAACTTGGCTCATTCCATTTACAGCTTGATATAAAATATTATCTGTAACTTTAAAAGCATTTTTTATACCAATTGTCTCATCAACAGCTTCTCTTAGTTTATCATTTGCAATAACAATTAAAGAATCACTAACTTTTTTAAGCTCTTCAAGACCTAAATTTGCTAAAGCAGCTCTCATTCTTCCTTCAAAACCAAAAGGTTTAGTAACAACAGAAACAGTCAAAGCTCCAACTTCTCTAGCTGCTTTTGCAATAATAGGAGCAGCTCCTGTTCCTGTACCTCCACCTAATCCAGCAGCAACAAAAACAATATCAGCACCTTTTAAAGTCTCTTTTATCTCATCATAACTTTCAAGCGCTGAGTTTCTTCCAACTTCTGGATCCATTCCAGCACCAAAACCATTTGTAAGCATAGGTCCTAATTCAATCTTTTTTGGAGCTTTTGAAATATGAAGAACTTTTAAATCTGTATTTGCAACTATTAAATCAATCATATGAGTACCTTCTTCAATCATATAATTGATCATATTACAACCACCACCTCCAACACCAATTACTGCAATTTTTGGAAGATTATTTGATAGTGCTTTTGTAGGCATATCCTCTTTTATCATTATATCATCTACTCTAAATAGATTGTGACTGCTACTATTTTCCATTAAAACCACTCCTCAATTTTTTTCCAAAGTCCAAGACCTTTTTTCTTTTTATCTTTTGGTAAAGGGTCTAAGATTGTATCACCTGGTCTTTTTAACGTATTAGGTGGAGTTTGACCATATTGCGGATCTTGTCTTGGTGGAAATTTATCATGAACTTGACCTTTTCTAAAAGGTCTTATTAATTTTTTACTAGAATCTAATTGATAACCTCTATTTATTCCTAAAGCGAACATAATTAATCCTACAGTTGTTGCCATATTTGGTTCATCAAAGCTAACTCTAAATGAATTTGGAAGATTTTTAGGAGCAGAAACTGTTACTGGAATTTTCTCAAAAATATTTTTTGTAAGCTCTTTTATTCCACCTAGTTCACTCATTCCACCTGTTAATACTATTCCTGAACCAATATTATCAAGTAAAGCATTCTTTTTTAACTCATTTTTAACTAAAACTAAAAGCTCTTCTACTCTTGCATGAATAATTGTTTGAATATGACCAAGAGGAAACTCTTTAAAATACTCTTCATCGTTTATTTGTGAAACTCCAACATTTGAAGGTCCAACTTCTCCATTTCCAAAGTAATCTTTAATTAAAGAACCATACTCAATTTTTATCTTTTCAGCTGTTCTAAGAGGTGTATTTAACATCAAAGATAAATCATTTGTAATATTTTTTGAACCAACAGGAATAAATCCATTATAAATTATAGAGTTTCCTTTGTGATATACAAACTCAGTTGTAGAAGCACCTAAGTTAATCACAACAGCACCTATTCTTTTTTGTTGTTCATCTAAAACTGCCAAAGAAGCAGCATAAGAGTCAAGCACAAATCTAACATCATCTATACCAAAAATTCTTAGTGCAGATTTAATATTAATTAGTGCATTTCTTTTTGCAGTTACAATGTAAACAGATGCTTCAAGCTTTGAACCATTCATATTAAATGGGTTTTCAACTTCTTGATCATCTACTTTAAAAAATAGTGGTATTACGTGAACTACATCATAATCAGGTAAAATTATTGAGTTTGAAAGAGCCATTTGCATTGCTTGATTTATATCTGTTTCAGAAACAAGTCCATTTGGAATAGTTACATATCCAGTTGCTTTGATTCCTCTTGTATAATTTCCTGAAATAGATACAACAGTCGTTCCAATAGTCTCTGTTACACTCTCTTTTGCTTGAAGTATTGCATCTTTTATAGTTCTTGAAACATCTTCGATATTTGTTATAAGTCCTTTATTTACTCCAACACTATCTTGAACTCCAAAACCTAAAATTTCAATACTATTGTCTAAATCATATTTTGGTTTAGATATTACTGCACTTGTAACACTAGAACCAATATTTATTGTAAGAAAAATATCATTTGTATTATTCAAAACTACTCCTTTGCCTGCATAAATGTTTTTATTACAATACTATTTTCAAGTTTTTTAAGTAAATTTGACAATAAATCAGAATTTTGAACCTGTTTTATCTCATCTCTTACAAAACTATCTTTTGCTTTGTCGTAAGAAGCCATTCTTGAGTCAATTATTTTATATAAAACAACTTTTGAACCAACTTTTGCAATTCCCTCTTTTGTAGAACTAGCAAAAAGTTGTCCTAAAAACTCTATTGCTTCTTGCTCATTTAATCCTTTAATTTTAGAAGCACTTGCTCTATTTACTGCTGTTGCTTCATTTCCTTTAAAATCTTTTAAACTATTTTGTGCTAATTCATCTAATTTTTTTGCTTTCAAATTAAGTTTAAAATCTTCAATTACCTTTGCTTTTGCTTGCTCAAAAGTTAAATTAACAGAAGGGTTCACTTTTGCTAGTTTTACTATATAAAATCTATTATTTTCAAAAAATGGTTTTAAAATCTCTTCTTTTTTTAACTCTTTAATTTTTTGAACATTTTCAGCTGAAAATGGAATTTTATTTTCTGAGTAAGTTGCTTTTTTGTCAAAGTTATCTTCAGATTTTTTAAGTTTTAAGTAAAGAGTAAGAGCCTCTTTTTTACTAAAATTCTCATCTAAATCTTTGATTACTTCTTCTTTTGCTTCTTCAAAAGATTTTAACTTTCCATCTTCAAATTTATAATCACTTTTAAACTTGTCAAAATGATTTTTTATATCTTCTTGCGTTGAGTTAGAAGAAGAAAGAGGAAATTCTTTTATCTCTAAATCATAAAAAACTTCACTCTTATATGCATTTTGATTCTCATCAAAATATTTTTTAAGTTCATTTTCATCAACACTATTTACATCAACATCATTCAAAGTTAATATTTTATAAGTAATATCATCTTCTAAAAATAGTAGTTTACTAATATTTTCTATCTCATTTGGAGTTGGTTCTATACTAAAAAGAGCTTGAACTTTTTGAAAAAGTATTGAATTTTTAAGACTAGTTTCAAACTCTTGAGGTGACATTCTATTTTGTTGTAAAACATTTACATATTGATTTTTATTGAATTTACCATCTATTTTAAACTCTTCATAATTAATCAACTCTTTTGCAATCTCTTCATCAGTTACCATCAAACCTAAAGAGTTACCATAAGACATAAGAAGATTTTTTTGTAAAAGTTGAGAAAATGCAACATCTTTTAATCTTAATTGCTCTGCTAACTCTTTATTAAAAGATGCTCCAAAAATTTGTGAATATTGATTATAAAGATTTGAATACTCTTGTTGGTACTCTTCTACACTAATCTCTTTGTTTCCAACAGTTGCAACAACGCCACCTTTACTACCATAGTCATATGATCCCCATCCTACAAATCCAGCACCTACAAAGGCAATAGTACTAATCCAAATCGTAATAACCAACCACTTTTTATGTCTTTGCATCCAAGTTATCATAAAATAAACCCTTAAAAAAAATTTAGAGATTATAATACAAAAATCTTGCTTGTATGTTATTTAAACGCTTATAGATAAACTATTTGTTTCTATTTTTTTATCTTTATTGCACAATAAATCATTTATAACACTCTCTCTTATTGTCACTTCTATTTTTTTACAAGCACTTTTAAAAGCTTCTTCTTCTCCAACAATAAAACACATACTTTTTGCCCTTGTTATTGCTGTATAAAGTAGTTTTGTATTATGCATTATATAGTGTGAAAAGCTCATAGGAATTAAAGCATTTTCATACTCCATTCCTTGTGTTTTATGAATTGTTAGACAATATGCTAAATTTAAAAGATGATGAATATTATCAAAGTCATAAAATACTACCATATCATCATTTGGATATAAAACTACACACTTTTTTTCATCAAAATCTAATTTTATTACAAGTCCAAGTTGTCCATTATAAACTCTTCTTTCCATAAACTCAGTAGAGTTTGATTTATACATACTCATAGTTTGAGCTTTCATATTCTCATTTTTAATATGAATAACTTTATCTGTTAGTTTGTATTCAATATCTTTTATTTTTAAACTTCTATTTTTTGTGTGATTAAACAGTCTTTGAAGTTCTATATTTAAATTTTCAACTCCTAAAACTCCACCTTTCATAGGTGTAATTACTTGAAATAAAGTAAGTGCTTTTCCTATATTTTTCTCTTTTATAAAATCATAGTAATTTTGTATATAATTACTTGCAATATTTAAAATATTATTTAAGATATACTCACTATTTTCACCTCTCATATCTGAAAACTCATTTTGAGTCAATGAATTTTTCATAGAGTAGTAATTTCCTATTGATACATCAACAAACTTAAAATCTTCATACTCTTCTTTATAATTTGGCAATTCACCTTTTCTTATATCATTTGCAATTACAGCTATTGCTTGATTCTCGTTTTGTCTATAAATTTTTGTAAGTTTACAAATAGGTGCTAATTCATATTTTATGCTATCAGCTAATATATTTCCAGCTCCAATAGCTGGAAGCTGTCCATCATCTCCAACAATTATAAAAATTGTATCATCACTTATTTTGCTTATAATTTGGGCAAATGTAACAGAGTTTACCATTGAAGCTTCATCTAGTAAAATAACTTTATATGGGAAAAAATCTTTCTCTTTATGTTTTACTAAAAGACTTTGAATTGTGCTTGCGTTGTATCCTGTTGTATCACTTATTCTTTGACTTGCAATTCCACTTAAAGCAATAGCTATAATATCATCATAGCTTACTATCTCTTCAAGAAGCTCTAAAATAGCTCTACTTGAAGTTGATTTTCCTGTTCCTGCATATCCTATTAAAAATAGTGTTTTTTCTCCAGAATTTATTAACTCAACTGCTTTTTGTTGTTCACTACTTAAAGTAAACCCTAAAGTTTTTTGTTTTTTTTCTAAATACTCTTCAAAATTGTCTATAATTTTCTTATTTTTATTATCTTTTCTTATATTAAAAAAATCTAATATTTTCTTCTCACAATAATATAACATTGAAAGTGCAATACGATTTTCACTTGTACTATAAATCTCCTCTTTTGCTAACATTTCAACTAAAATATTTTCATAAAGTAGCTCCTCTTTTGAAAACCTCAAACTATCATCTAAAAGTTTATAAAGATGAAATTTATCTATTGAGGAGTTACCGTTATTATCACAATACTCTCTTAAAGTATAATTTAAACAAGCTTTTATTCTAAAAGGTGATTTTACATCGATTCCTAAAGCTTTTGCTATCTCATCTGCTCTTTTAAATCCTATTCCTTTTATATTTATTAGCATATATGGATTTTGTTTTATTTTTTCGATTAAGTTTTCAACTTCACTAAAAGTTGAGTATATTTTTGTAATTAGATTTGAAGTAACTCCAAATTTACCCAAAAAAGCACCAAGTTCTCTAAGATGCTTAAAAGAGTGCCAAGAGTTTAAAATAGATTTTAGTTTTTTCTCTTTAATACCTTTAAAATTTAAAAGTTCATTTGGATTTTCATCTAAAATTTTTATTAAACCTTCTTCTCCATATTTTTCTAAAATCTCTGTTGCTGATTTTTTTGTAAAACCTTTGATTATTTTAGTAAGGAAAAAAAATAGTTCATGCTCTTTTACTTGTAAAGTATTAAACTCAAATTGAACTCCATATTTACTATGAGTTATCCAATTTCCAGTTAATAGTATCTCTTCTCCTACAAGTTTTTCAATATCTGCATCAAAATAGACTCCACATATTTTTTGATTATTTTCTAAAACTGCAATAGTATATTTTGTTTCATCATTTTTATATAAAACTTTTTTTAAAACTCCACTAAGATTGAAGCTCTTCTCATTAGTTTCCATCATTATACTTATCTTTTTTATGCTTATCTTTTTTGTATGAACTTTTATTTTTCTCTTTTTGAAGTAAATTGGCTTCTTTTAAAAGTATAGCCCTCTCATCTTCAAAGCTTTCACTATGATTTTTTGTAAAAGAGATAGCTTTTTCAATAAAACTATTTAGCAAAGTATAATAATCTGAATAAAGTTCAACTTTTTGTGATTTACACATATCTTCATAATTTTTTAAAGTTCTTTTTAAAAATAGCTCTTTATCAAAATTTTCAAGTTTTAACAAAGATATTGTTCTTGTTAAAAATTTTTCAACAACTCTTATATAACGAATTCTTAACTGTTTCTCGTTTATTTCAAAACCCATTTTTCAACTTTAATATTTTTTGAATCATATCTATTTTTAATATCACTTTTTTTAAATTATAAGATTATAACTAAATCTATTTTAAAATAGTTAAAATATTACAAATTGTCATATTTTAACTATAGTTCACAAGCACTTTTTAGAATATCAATTCCAAATTTTTCTCTTAGATTTTGTATATTTTCACCCAATTTATCTTTTTTCAGATCATCTTCATACTCAAATAAATTATAAGTATGTTCTCCTTTTTTTGCAAAATTAAAAACTGTAATATATAATTGAACTACACCATGATTTCTGTGTTTGTCTGCTTGCATAAATAGATTTATTATAGAGTTTTTAAAATCAAATTCATTAAAAATCTTATTACTATTTTCTTGTGCTTTTGTTTTAATATTTGACTCATATTTTATATGAATTTGAAAAGACAAAGGATTATGCCCATCTTTTTTTACTATAAAACTCAAATATCTACTCAAAATCATAACTCTTCTTTTAAGCTCTTCTCTATTAAAGACTACATCAAAACTTCTTCCAATTCCTATACTTTTTTTCTCTTTTGTTATATTTAGTTTACTATCTTTTATTCCACAAACTCTATTATATGTATCTATTCCAACTTTTCCAAAAGAGTAAAATAGATTTTTATTTTTTCTTATATCTCCCAAAGTTTTTATATTGTAACCACTTAATTTTTCACAAAGAGACTTTCCAATTCCTGTAAAGTTTTCTATTAAAATATTTTTTGTGAACTCTTCAATATTTTCTTTTTTCAAAAGTTTTATATTGTTTGGTTTTGCCTCATTTGTCATAAGCTTTGATAAATATTTTGTATTTGCTAAGCCAATAGAACAAGGAAGATTTAACTCTTTAAATATCTTATCTTTTAATTTTCTTGCAAAATCTTCTGCTTCATCCTCTTTTATATAACCAGTTAAATCACCAAAAAATTCATCAATAGAGAACTGCTCTATTAGAGGAATTTCAAGTTCCAAAAGCTCTTTTAATTTTGAAGACAACTCATCATAAAGACTATATTTTGGTGGTATCATTTTCAAATTTGGACAAAGTTTTAAAGCTTCATTTACACTCATAGCTGTTTTTACTCCAAAAGCTCTTGCCTCATAAGAAGCTGATGTTATAATTCCTCTTATTTTATTATTTTCATCAACAAAATAATCATTTGAACTATTTTCATCTTCACTATCTAAAATTTTACTTGAAAAACTAGCACGATTTGTTGCCATTGTTCTTTTTACTCTTGTATGTGAAAAAATATCTACATTACTTTTTCCACCAACAGCAACGGGGATATTATGTAAACTTTTATCAAGAGTTCTATGTGCTGATACAAAATAGCAATCTAAGTCAATATGAATAAACATAATAAAATATTACTCTATTTTTAATAAAATATTTAATAAATATTGCAATTTGCAATATTTTTATATTTTATATCTTAATTAAAAATTGAGAAGAATTTACACATAATTTTTTTTTATAATTCAATATAAGATTTATTTAATATTTTAAATTTTTATTAAGTTTATTAAATTATCATTCATTTGTATTTGTTATATAAAAGGAGAAGATAAAATGAAAAAACTGGCATTTTTACTTGCAACTTTCGCAAGTTTATCGTTTGCTGTAGATTATGACCCTGTAAGAGGAGAGATGTTATCTCTTTCTTGTGCAAACTGTCATGGAACTGATGGAAAATCTACTACTGCTATTCCAAAAATAGCTGGATTGGATAAGAATTATATGTATCAAACTTTACTTGAGTACAAAACTGGAAAAAGAGTTGATACACATATGATGCAAAAGCATACAAAAGGTTTCACTGATGAAGAGCTTGAGCAACTATCTTACTACTTTTCAAAAGTTAAATAAGCAAAAAGGATAAACGATGATAAATAGAAGAGATTTTGGAAAATTAGTTTTAGGAGCTACGGCTCTATCTTTTACTGCTTGCAATAGTTTAGCAAGTGGTTTATCTACAATTCCTGCAAATAAAAAAAGAGTTGTAATTGTAGGTGGTGGTTTTGGTGGAGCTGCAACTGCTAGATATTTAAGAAAATTTGATTCAAATGTTGAGATTGTTTTAGTTGAACAAAATAAAGAGTATTATACTTGTCCATTTTCAAATGCAGTAATTGCTGGTATGGAAAAAATGGATTTCATAAAACATGATTTATCTACTTTAGCAAAAAAACATAATATTAAAGTAGTACATGCAAAAGTTGCAAAAATTGATGGTGCAAATCAAAATGTAGTTTTAGAAAATGGAGAAAAAATCTCTTATACAAAAGCTGTTGTAAGCCCTGGAATTGATTTTAAATATGAAAAAGGTTATACAAAAGAGAATGAAAAACATGCTCCACATGCTGTAAAAGCTGGTGAGCAAACTACAATTCTTCAAAAACAACTTGAAAATATGAAAGATGGTGGAACGTTTGTAATGGTAGCACCTGCTGATCCTTTTAGATGTCCTCCTGGACCTTATGAGAGAATCTCACTTGTAGCTCACTATATTAAAAATAATAAACCAAATTCAAAAATTATAGTTCTTGATCAAAAAGATAAATTCTCAAAACAAGTTCTATTTACAAATGGTTGGAAAGAGCTTTATGGTGATTTAATTGAGTGGAGAGCAGCACAATTTGGTGGAAAAGTTGTAAGTGTTGATCCTGTTAAAAAAATAGTTGTAACTGAAGATGAAGAGGTTCAAGCAGATGTTTTAAACTATATTCCAAATCAAAAAGCTTCTCAATTAGCATTTGATTCAGGACTTGTAGCAGAAGGAAAAGATTGGTGTGATATTCATCCAAAAACTTTTGAATCTAAATTAGTTAAAAATGTTCATGTTATTGGAGATGCTTCAAATGCAGCACCTATGCCTAAATCAGCATTTAGTGCAAGTACTCAAGGAAAAGTTGTAGCTCTTCAAATAGCAAGAATGCTAAAACAACAAGAGCCTTTAAATCCTCCAAAACTAGCAAATACTTGTTATAGTTTATTGAGTCCAAACTATGGTATTTCTATTGCCGCTGTTTACAATGCACTTGATGATAAAATACAAAATGTTGATGGAGCAGGTGGAGTAAGCCCTGAAACTGACCCAGATGGTCATATTAGAATTTTAGAAGCAAAATATGCTTATGCTTGGTATGAAAGCCAAACAGCTGACATATTTAAATAAAAGATTTAGCTTGGTGCTTTTGCACCTTGCTAATCTTTAATTAAGACAACTCACTCATATTTTTATCAAATTCACTATTTATACTCTCAATTTTTTGCATAAGTTCTAAAATCTCATTTTCTACTTTTGTTTTATCAAGACCAAAAAGTGTAGAAGCTTTATTTTCTAACTCTTCTATTTTAGCTTTTAGAGGTTTTAAATCTTGACTTTTTTTAGCAACTAATTGAGCTCTTAACTGTTTACTCTCTTTTTTATTTAACTTTGGTTTATCACTTTTTTGGCTCTCTTTAGTTTTTGTTGGTTTTGCATCTTCAATATCATCACCCCAACCTATTTTTTCTAAAAACTCATCATAAGTTCCATTAAAATAATCAGCTCCATCATTTGTAAAAACTATTAATCTATCACAAACTGCTCTTAGTAACTCTTCACTGTGAGTTACTATAATACTTGAACCCTCAAACTCTTTTATAGCAGTTGTAAGTGCTTCAATTGATTCAATATCAAGGTGATTTGTAGGCTCATCAAGGAAAAGAAGATTTACATCTTGTGCAATAATTTTTCCAAGCATTACCCTACTTTTTTCTCCACCTGAAAGAAGAGATATCTTTTTCTTTGCATTATCTCCACTAAACATCATAATTCCACAAATATTTCGTATAACTGATTCTGATATTTTATTATTTACACTTTGTATCTCTTCAATAATTGTATTATTTTGATTTAAATGATTTATATTTGTTTGGCCAAAATGACCAAAAACTGTGCTTGGATGAAAATCTACACTTCCACTAAGAGCTTTTAATTCACCTGCAAGAACATTTAAAAGTGTAGATTTACCTTTTCCATTTTTTCCTATAATTCCTAAAGTTTCACCACGACTTAATGCAAAAGTTATATCTTTGAAAAGAATATTACTTTTATCATATCCAAAGCTTACATCTTTTACTTCAAGCAGATATTTTGCGCTTGTATCTTTGTAATTGAAATCAAACTTCAAATCTTTTTCATAGACAATATCTTCCATAACTTCCATTTTTTCAAGAATTTTTACTTTTGATTGAGCCAAAGTTGCTGTTGCTGCCCTTGCTTTATTTTTTGCAATAAACTCTTCAAGATCTTTTATTTTTTTATCTTGAGCCTCTTTTTGCTTCATATAATGCTCTTCATTTGCTGCTAATTGTTCAAAGAATTTAGTTGTACTTCCAGCAATTATAAAAGCATTTTTTCTAATAATTCCCATAGTGTGTGTACAAACACTATTCATAAAATCTCTATCGTGAGTAATAAGTATAACTTCTCCATCAAAACTTTTCAAAAACTCTCTTAACCATCTAATAGATAAAATATCTAAATAGTTTGTAGGCTCATCAAGAAGTAGCATATTTGGCTCTGTTAAAAGAAGTTTTGCTAAATTTATTCTTATTTGGTAACCACCTGAAAAACTCTTTGGATCTTTTTGTAAATCTTCTTCACTAAATCCTAAACCAAACAATATTTTCTCAGCTTTATAAATATTGTACTTATCATCTTCACTTAAAGCAGTTGCTGTTTCATCAAGTAAAGTTTTCTCTTTGAAATCAAAATATTGTTTCAAAGCACCTATTTTATAGTTTTTTGGAGTTGCAATATCTCCACTATCAGGCTGCTCTTCTCCAAGAATAAGTTTAAAAAGTGTTGATTTTCCTGTACCATTTCGTCCAACAAGTCCAACTTTATCGCCTTTGTTTAATCTTAAATTTAAATCTTGATATAAAGTTTGTGTTGGGTATGATTTTTGTATATTTATTAGCTCTATCATCTGTTTTCTCTATTTTTTTAAATTTTTAAGGCGGGATTATATTATATTTTGTGTTAGAGGTTGGTTATTTTTATTATAACTCTTCAAGAGTTCTTGGTCTTCCTTTTGGTCTTAAAGAAAACTCAACACCTAATAAATCCAAAATTACCTCAATTTTTTTAATACCAACCTCATCTATAAAGCCATTTTCTATTTTTGAAATTGTTCGTTTTGTGATACCTAATTTTATTTCTTAAATAAAATTTGTTTAAATTTAATTTTAATTTATATTTACAAATAATTTAGAAAATTTAGATTAATAATTTCATATAAAATCAAATATTTATATATTTGATTTTTCTCTGTTACATTTACTACAAAGCATTTGACAATGATCAGCAATAGTTTTACCACCTTTACTCCAAGGAATTATATGATCTCCTTGCATTTCTTCAATTTTATAATGATTATTAGGAGGAGTACATTTAGGACAAATACCTTTTTGTCTTTCATAAGCTTCTCTTTTTTGATTATCTGAAAATGATCTTAAACTTAAATTTTTTTCATTACGTGTCAAGACAAAATGATATATACCTTTTTTATTTGTAACATCTTCATCTTCCATTAACTTACTTATTTCTTGTTCTAATTTTTTAGGATCAAGAATTTTATCTTTAAATTCATTATATAAAAATCCCCATTCTAAACCAAACATCTCTTTTTTTCTTTTAATAGTAAATGTAGCTTCAATCCAATTAATAACACTATTAAAATAATTCCATAATTCAATAGCTGTTGGATTATGTTGATTTTCACTCATATACTTTTTTATTTGGTTATTGCTAATCCATTTAATTGCTGTTTCCAAATACTCTTGTCTATTAGGTGTTCCTTTTACATAATCACTACCAATTTTATAAGCTGCACAACCATTTTTACTAAAATATCTTTTTGCATCACTTAACCAAGTTCCTGTATAGACTGCATTTAATAACTCTTGATCTGTTAGTTTTTCACCTGCAATATTTATAGTTTCAAACCAAGCTAATTTTTCACTTGCTTCGCCTTTGCAAATATATATCATTAATTTGTAATTTAAAATTTTAGTTTGTTCGTCTTCTTCTAAATTATGAAAGTATCTCTCATTTATAGAATATTTACCTACAATATAATCGCATATACTAATTGTTCTTTGTTGTCCATCTAAAACTTCATAAGTTCCGTCATCATTTAATGCCCAATACATGACGTTTAATGGAAAATTTTTATTTACAGTATCGATTACTTTATCCCTTTTTTCATCTTTATAAACAAATTCTCTTTGATATTTTGGTCTTATATTTAATTTTCCACCATAACCAATAACCCCATTTTCAACGTCATCATTTATATATCCCTCAACTAAATCCTTTACGAGTATTTCTTGTAACTTAATTTCCATATCTATATCCTTTTGTTTTTTATAATTATCCTTGCATATATACTTTTATATAATTCTCCAGTTTCACAATCTTTAAAAGATGGAGTTTTATCAATTTTTGGATTATATTTTTTATATAAAGTTCCTTTAGCATTAAATGTATATTTACCTGTTAATTCACCTTGTTTATTTATAATTTCCATTTTTTTATTACAAGTAAAATCTATTGAACCAACAATCCCTAATGCTATAATTTCAAATTGATCTGGATTATATTTATCCATAAATGTTATAGGAACACCCATATATCCAGCATAATCTATAGGTATCTCTTTTGTAACATCAACATTTATTGCATCAAAATTATCATATTTAGGATAATTTTCTTGATTGTATTTTTTATATAAAATTAAATCTTCGTATCTTTTTTTTATTTCTAAATTTGTAAACCAATGAACACCAGAAACCCTAATCATACCTTCTTTTCTATCAGAAGCACTTGCATAATCTTCATAAAATTTGTTAATAAAATGTCCAGCACCACCTTTAAATCCATAACCTAACCATATTTTATTTTCTTTAATTAATTGAAATATCTCTTTATATGAGATTGCATTTTGATGTCCAACAATCACAAATTTTTTATTGTATTCTATTAATTGTGCTATATATTCTCTAAACAAACTAAAAGGTGGGTTAGTTACAACAATATCACTTTCTTCTAATATTTTTATACATTCTTCACTTCTAAAATCACCATTTCCTTTTAGTGGAGTTGTTATGGCACCATCTAAATTTATTTTTCCATCTTTATTTATATCTTCTACTATTTCTAATTTATAAGATTTTCCACCTCGTTATAGTGTGTAGCAACTAATCTCTTTAATTGTAAATATTTAAAATTTAATGCAAAATATTTAAAAAAATTACTCTCTTTAGGATCATCACAATTACAAAAAACCACCTTATTTTTAAAATGTTCTTTGTAATGATTTAACTCTTTTTCTATATCAGTTAGTTGGGTATAAAATTCATCTTTTTTATTTTTTTTTGCTAGTGCTAATTTCTCTTTCATAGCTAATATTTTTCTCTTTTTTAAAATTTTGAGCTAAATATTATCTAATCAATACTTAATAAGGCAAATATTTTGCCAATATCTACTTATTAGAGCAAATTATTTGCTTGTTGTTTTGTCAAAAAATTTGAGTTAATTTTTAAATTAAAAAGGCAAAAAATGACTCAAAGAGATATGGCAGGAATTTTAAAAGTTACTCCTATGACACTAAGAAACTGGAAAAAAGAGAAACCGAGACTTTTTGAAATTATTCAAAAAGGCTTCGCCTTTGAAGAGGCTGTAAAAAAAGCACAAGAAAATGCAGATGAGTTAAAAGCTTTGGAAGAGAAATTTAAAATAAAGAAAAATTAAATAACAAAATATTACACTTCTAGATTAAGCAAAATATTGTAAAATAAAAAAATTTTAAATAAGCAGATTTATGGAAAACTATATTTTAAACAGATACGACAAAGATGAAAATGGAAATTTAATCATAAAAATTCACACAAAAAAGATAGAAGATTTATATGAAGATTATGACCAAAAGTCATCATTTATAAAAAAAGATTTAAAAGAAAAACTAGAAGAGTATCTTTTTGAAAGTGTAGATGAGATAGAAAATGCTCCTTTTATTCTACAGTTTCATTTTGAAGATAGTATCTCAATAGACTCATCAAAAAGGCTTCAAAGTAGTATAAATGAGTATTTTTCATATCTTCAATTTTTGGAAAAAAAGAGTATGAAAGAGAGTTTAAAAAACTCTATTATCTTTTTTATTATTGGATTTTTTCTTGTTACTCTCTCTTTTATTTTATCAGAAGAAGAGAACTTGGCTATAAAAATAGTTTCTGAAGGTATTATGATTGGTGGTTGGGTAGCACTTTGGGAAGCTTTAGCTATAGTTTTAGTAAACTGGTTACCACTAAATAAAAATCTAAAAATATACAAAAAAATAGCAAACTCAAAAGTAGAGATTTTTTAAATCTCTACTTCTTATAAAGCACTTGCCATATTCAAATAGTGATGAGCCATATACGAACTTCTTGCATATGGACTTGCCTTTACAAACTCAAATCCCATATCATAAGCTATTTTTTCATATCTTTCAAATTGTTCTGGCTTTACAAACTCAATAACTTTTTCAAAATCTCCACTAGGTGCAAGATATTGTCCAATACTTAAAAACTTACAACCAACATCTAATAAATCTTGAAACACTTGAATCATCTCATCTTGTGTCTCTCCAAGTCCTACCATCAAAGCACTTTTTGTTTTAATCTTATCGCCACCAAGCTCTTTTAATCTTTTTAAAACTTCTAAACTTCTTCCGTAAGTTCCATTTCTTCTTATACGATATAAAGAAGGAACTGTTTCTACATTGTGACCAATTATTGTGGCACCTGACTCTATAACTCTTTTTAAGCTCTCATCATTTCCTTTAAAATCAGGAATTAGTATCTCAACTTTTGTATCTGGAGATTTTTCAATAATATCCCGTGTCACTTTATAAAACTGCTCTGCTCCACCGTCAACTAAATCATCTCTTGCTGGGCTTGTAATTACTACAAATTTTAAGCCCAAAGTTAAAACAGAAGTAGTTACTTTTTTTATTTCACTTTCATCTACTTTTTTTGGCATTCCTGTTGTTACATTGCAATATGTACATCTTCTTGTGCAAATATTTCCTAAAATCAAAAATGTTGCATTTTTATTTGAAAAACATTCACTTATATTTGGACATTTTGCCTCTTGACAAATTGTATGAAGTCCACCAACATCTTTAAGTAAATTTTCCATCTCAACTTGTGTATGTGGAGTTAGTTTTTTTCTCAACCACTGCGGCTTTTTATAAGCCACTTCATTTGTATTTATTGTTTGTGTCACTACTTTTCCTCTTAAATTTTTTCTAAAATATTTTTCTCTTCTTCATTTAAACTATCTTCAAATATTTCAACTTCAAAAACTTCTTTAAAAGCTTTTATTAAACCATCTTTTGCCTTTTCAAAATTTAAGTTTATTCCAAAATCTTGTAAAGAACTTCCAAAAACTTCATTATCTTCTTTTGTAAAAAGTGGTATTGAGCCATGTTGAAGAATACAATTTTTAGCTCTTTTTTGTGCATTTCCACCTATTTTTTTACCATCAATTATAATATCGTATGCTTCAAATCCAACTTGACAAAAAGGACTTTTACTTAAAACTATACTTTCTTCATCTTTTGCAAATTTTGGTTTTAATCCCAAATCTTCATAAAATTTTAATAAAAATTGACAAATAAAAAAATATGTCTCTTTTACATCACGATTTTCTATTGTATTTGGATTTAATAAAATTGTATATGAAATATCGTGTCCATGAAAAAGTACTCCTCCTCCAGTTAATCTTTTTGAAACATTATTTTTGTAATCACATTGTAATTGTTTGTAATCATCAATATTTTGCCCTGCTCCAAAAGTAATACAATCCTCCCAAGAATAGAGTCTTAAGATTGGAAAACTATCATTTTTGAAAGCTTTAAATAAAGCTTTATCTATATTTGAATTAATCTTAGAACTAAGATTTTGTGTTATAATCAATCTAAATTTATTGTTAATTTTCATCTATTTTAATCCTTAAAATATTTGATATAAGCGAATTATAATTTATTTTAAATTAAAATTCCAAATTAGTTTTAAAACTTAAGAAAACTTTTATAAAGGATATTTATGCCAAAAGTACAATTAGAAGATGTTAATCCGCTAGAAACTAAAGAGTGGATGGAGGCTTTAGAAGCTGTTATAGATGAAGAAGGTGTTGAGAGAGCACATTTTCTACTAGAAAAATTAATAGATAAATCAAGAAGAAGTGGTGCACATTTACCTTTTAAGGCAACAACTGCATATATAAACTCTATTCCTAAAGAGGAGGAACCAAAAATTCCAGCAAATATGGATTTAGAGAGAAAAATTAGATCTATTATTAGATGGAATGCACAAATTATGGTTCAAAGAGCTTCAAACAAGCAACTTGAACTTGGTGGTCATATTGCATCGTTTCAATCATCAGCAACACTTTATGACGTAGCTTTTAATCATTTTTTTAAAGCACCAAATGAAAAAGATGGTGGAGATTTGATATTTTTTCAAGGACATATAAGTCCTGGTATTTACGCTAGAAGTTTTCTAGAAGGAAGATTTACTCAAGAGCAGATGGATAACTTTAGACAAGAAGCTTTTGCAGATGGTTTATCATCTTATCCACACCCAAAACTTATGCCTACATATTGGCAATTTCCTACAGTGTCTATGGGTCTTGGACCTTTACAAGCAATTTATCAAGCAAGATTTTTAAAATATCTTACAAATAGAGGAATTAAAGATTGTAGTGGACAAAAAGTTTACTGCTTTATGGGAGATGGAGAGTGTGATGAACCTGAAGCTTTAGGAGCTATTGGAATGGCTGCTAGAGAAGAGTTAGATAATTTAATTTTTGTAATAAACTGTAACTTACAAAGACTTGATGGTCCAGTACGTGGAAATGGAAAAATTATTCAAGAACTTGAAGGTGAATTTAGAGGAGCTGGTTGGGAAGTAATCAAAGTTATTTGGGGTGGATTATGGGATAATCTACTAGAAAAAGATACATCAGGAAAACTTCTTGAACTAATGGAGCAAACAGTTGATGGAGAGTATCAAAACTTCAAACAAAAAGGTGGAGCATACACTAGAGAAAATTTCTTTAATAAATATCCAGAAACAGCAAAACTTGTTGAGAATTTAAGTGACAATGATATTTGGAAATTAAATAGAGGTGGTCACGATCCTGTTAAAGTTTATGCAGCTTATAAAAAAGCTAATGAGACAAAAGGAAGACCTTCTGTAATTTTAGCAAAAACTGTAAAAGGTTATGGAATGGGTAGTGCAGCTGAGGGTATGAATATTGCTCACGGTGTAAAAAAAGTAGATGTAAATCAGTTAAAAGCATTTAGAGATAGATTTGATTTACCAATTAGTGATGAAGAGGTTGAATCTTACTCTTACTATAAACCAGATGAAAACTCTCCTGAAGTTCAATACTTAAAAGAGAAAAGAGCAGCTCTTGGTGGGTTTGTACCACAAAGAAGAGAGAAATTCTCAAATAAACTTGAAATTCCAGCCTTAAGTGAATTTGAAAGTATAATTGCAGGTAGTGGAGATAGAGAAATATCTACAACAATGGCATTTGTAAGAGTTTTAAATGCTTTATTAAAAGATAAACAAATAGGAAAAAATATTGTTCCAATAGTTCCTGATGAAGCTAGAACATTTGGAATGGAAGGTATGTTTAGACAGTTTGGAATTTATTCAAGTGCTGGGCAAAAGTATATTCCACAAGATAAAGACCAAGTTGCATTTTACAAAGAGGATATAAAAGGTCAAGTTTTACAAGAAGGAATAAATGAGCTTGGAGCTATGAGTTCATGGATTGCAGCTGCAACATCTTATTCTGTAAATAATTATCCAATGATTCCATTTTATATATTCTACTCAATGTTTGGGTTCCAAAGAACTGGAGATTTATGTTGGGCAGCAGGTGACCAAAAAGCAAGAGGATTCTTAGTTGGAGGTACATCTGGAAGAACAACACTAAATGGTGAAGGTTTACAACACGAAGATGGACACTCTCATATTTTAGCAAATACTATTCCAAATTGTATTACTTATGATCCAACTTATGGATATGAAGTTGCAGTTATTGTTCAAAATGGAATTGAAAGAATGTATGGAGAAAATCAAGAAGATATTTTCTACTATATTACAACATTAAATGAAAACTATGCACAACCTGCAATGCCAGAAGGTGCTGAAGAAGGAATTATAAAAGGAATTTATAAAGTAAAAACTTTTGAAGCAAAGAATGATTACAAAGTTAAACTTTTGGGTTCTGGTTCTATATTCCAAGAGGCTATGAAAGCAGCAGAAATTTTATCAAAAGAGTATGATATAAAAGTTGATATATACTCTGTTACTTCTTACAATGAACTTACACGTGAAGCGCAAGATGTAGAAAGAGAGAATTTATTAAATCTTGATTTGACTCCTAAAACTGCTTATATAGAAAAGATTTTAGGAAGTGATGAAGATAGTATTATTATAAGTGCAACTGACTATATGAAAGCTTATTCTGAACAGCTAAAACCTTATATCAAGGGTAATTTCAAAGCTTTAGGAACAGATGGTTTTGGAAGAAGTGATAGTAGAGCAAATTTAAGAAAATTCTTTGAAGTTGATACAAACTTTATTGTTTATACAACATTAGCACAATTAGCACTAAATGGGAAAATAGATAAAAAAGTTGCACTTGAAGCTAAAAACAAATATGAGATTGATGCAAATAAAATCAATCCAAGAAATGCGTAAGGAGTAAAAAATGGCAAAAATATATGATGTTTTTATTCCAGACTTAGGTGCTGACAAAGATGTTGATTTAATTGATGTTATGATAAAAGTTGGTGATATTGTAGATGTTGAAGATGGATTAATTACTCTTGAAACTGAAAAAGCATCTATGGATGTTCCAACTCCATATAAAGGTAAGATTGTTGAAATCTTAGTAAAAGTTGGAGATAAAGTAAATAGTGGAGATTTAATTGCTAAAATTGAAGCAACAGATGAAGTTGAATCAAATAGTAATCAAGCTGATGAAATTGTTGCTACTGCTTCAAAAATTGAAGAGCCAAAAGAAGAAGTTGTAGCTGTTTCAACTCCTCCTCAATTTGTAAAAGAGCAATCTATTCAATCTGTTGTTGAAGAGGTAAGGGTTCCTGATTTAGGTGCTGAAAAAGATGTTGATTTAATTGATGTTATGATTCATGTTGGGGATATTATTGTAAAAGATTACAGTATTATTACTTTAGAGACTGAAAAAGCTTCTATGGATGTTCCTGCACCTTTTGGTGGGGAAGTTATTGAAATTTTTGTAGAAAAAGGTCAAAAAATTAATAGTGGAGATTTAATTGCAAAAGTTATTAAAACTGTTGTAATTGAAGATAAAGTTCCAACTCCAACTTTCACTGCAAATTCAACTCCTACAACTGTTGAAAAAATCAGTAATGCAAAACCAACTCTTCAAGAAGTAGCTGCAAGAAGTGCAGATATTGAAGAAGAGAGTAAAGTTCTATCTAAAAAAGCTACAAAGGTATATGCAAGTCCAAGTGTTAGAAAAGTAGCAAGAGAGTTTGGAGTTGATTTAGGTTTTGTAAAAGGTAGTGCAAAAAAAGGAAGAATTGTAGTTGAAGATATTAAAGCTTATGTAAAAGAACAATTAAATAAACCAGCAAGCGCAACAGGTGTTGGATTTGGGTTTAATTTGCCTGAGTCAAAAGAGATTGATTTTTCACAATTTGGAAAAATAAATAGAGTTGAGCTTAGTCGTGTTCAAAAAGTTTCTGGTCCATTTTTACACAAAAACTATCTATCAGCACCTCATGTTACACAATTTGATGAAGCTGATATTACAGAGCTTGAAGAGTTTAGAAAAGAGCAAAATGAGAAAGCAAAAGATTTCAAACTTTCACCTCTTGTATTTATAATAAAAGCAGTTGAAAAAGCTCTAAAAATTCATCCAAAATTTAACTCAAGCTTAAGTAGTGATGGACAAGAGCTAATTATGAAAGAGTATTATAATATTGGAGTTGCTGTTGATACACCAAATGGACTTTTAGTTCCTGTTATTAAAGATGTTGATAAAAAAGGTTTCAAAGAGATTGCAATTGAGTTAGCACAACTATCTCAAAAAGCAAGAGAAGGAAAACTAACTTCAAGTGATATGAGTGGTGGATGCTTTACAATTTCAAGTCTTGGTGGAATTGGTGGAACATACTTTACACCAATTATCAACTCTCCAGAAGTTGCAATTTTAGGAGTTTCTAAATCATCTATAAAACCAATTTTTAATGGTAAAAAATTTAAACCTAGACTAATGCTTCCACTTAGTCTATCTTATGATCACAAAGTAATAGATGGTGCTGATGGTGCTAGATTTACAACAACTTTAAGTCAAATCCTAAGTGATTTAAGACTTTTAAGTCTATAAGGAGTTATTTATGAATGAAATAAAAACTCAAGTTTTAGTAATTGGAGCAGGACCTGGTGGTTATTCTGCTGCTTTTAGATGTGCTGATTTAGGATTTGAAACAACTATAGTTGAGAGATACTCAACTTTAGGTGGAGTTTGTTTAAATGTAGGTTGTATTCCTTCTAAAGCTTTACTTCATGTTGCAAAGGTTATTGAAGAGGCAAAACATATAAAAAATGCTGGAATATTTTACGAAGAGCCAAAAATTGATATAAAAAAGGTTGCAGAGTATAAAAGTGGAGTTGTAAAAAAACTAACTGGTGGTTTAGATGCAATGGCTAAAATGAGAAAAGTAAACCATATTCAAGGTTATGCAACATTTTTAGATGAACATAGTGTTGAAGTTGCTCTTACAAACAGTGATGAAAAAACAAAAGTAAGTTTTGATTACTGTATTATTGCAGCTGGAAGTCAAAGCTCTAAAATGTCATTTATTCCTCATGAAGACCCTAGAATTTGGGATTCAACAGATGCTTTAGAGGTAAAAGAAGTTCCTAAAAAACTTTTAATTCTTGGTGGTGGAATTATTGGTCTTGAGATGGGTACGGTTTATTCAACTTTGGGAAGTCAAGTTGATGTTGCAATTCGTGGAGAGCAACTTATGACTGGAACTGATGCTGATTTGATAAAACTTTATACAAAAGCAAATAAAGATAGATTTAACATCATGAGTAAAACTCAAACTCAAAGTATAATTCCAAAACAAGATGGAATTTATGTAGAGTTTAAAGGTGAAAATGCACCTAAGGAAGGGATTTTATATGATGCTGTTTTAGTTGCTCTTGGAAGAAGTGCAAATGGAAACAAACTTGGACTTGAAAATACTTCTATAGAGGTAAATGAACAAGGATTAATCAAAGTTGATAATCAACTGCGAACAAAAGTAAATCATATATTTGCTATTGGAGATATTATAGGTCAACCAATGCTTGCACACAAAGCTGTACATGAAGGTCATGTTGCTGCTGAAGTAATTGCTGGTCATAAAGTTTATTTTGAACCAAAACAGATACCTTCTATTGCTTATACTTTCCCAGAAATTGCATGGGCTGGAATGACTGAAATTGAAGCTAAAAAAGCTGGTATTAACTATGAAGTTAGCTCATTTCCTTGGAGTGCAAGTGGAAGAGCACTAGCAAGTGATGTTTCCTCTACAGGGCTTACAAAACTAATTTTTAATAAAGATACAAACCAGCTTATTGGTGGAGCTATTGTTGGAGAGAATGCTGGAGAGCTTTTAGGTGAAATTTCACTAGCTCTTGAGATGGATTGTGATGCCGAGGATATAGCACTTACAATTCATGCTCACCCAACTTTACATGAATCAATAGGTATGGCTGCTGAGATTTATGAAGGAACTATCACAGATTTACCAAACGCAAAAGCTATAAAGAGAAAGTAATTTCTCTTTATGGTTTTATTTCAATATAAATAAAATCACTCAAATTTCTATACTATAAAAACAAGAAAATAGCTCATCTTTTAGCAAAACTTGAACTCCTCTTTTATCTTCTATATTTTGATTTGAATTCTCTTCATCTGCAACTCCAAACCAAGGTTCAATACAAACAAATGGTGCAAGATTTGGTTTTGACCAAACTCCTAAATATGGAAAATCTTTAAACTCTACTTTTAAAATTTTATTACTGTTTTTATCTCTTAAAATAATAGATTTTATATTTTTATCATTAAAAACTAAAACATCATGTTTAAATAAATCTTTATCTAAATACAACTTACTATTTTCAAAGTTCAAATCTTCATTTTTATATATCAAACCTTTATCATCTAGAAAATATCTTTTAGAAGTTCTAACATCTTCAAAATCTAAAAAATCACCACTTGAAATATTAAAAGCTGGATGAGCTCCAATAGAAAAATATAGTCTATCTTCACTTCTATTTTTAACTTTATATGAAATTATTAGTTTTGTTTTCTCTAATTTATAAGAGATATTTAACTCAAATAAAAATGGATAATTTTTTAAAGTTTCTTCATCATTTTTTAAACTAAATTCTATAAAATCTTCACCTTTTTTTATAAGTTCAAACTCTTTATCTCTTGCAAAACCGTGTTGAGATAAACTATATTTTTTATCTTTATAAAAATAGCTATCATTTTTTAATCTTCCTACTATTGGAAAAAGCACTGGAGAGTGTCTTGCCCAGTATTGTGAATCTGCTTGCCAAATATATTCAAAATCATTATCTATTTTTTGTAAACTATTTAATTCAGCTCCAAAAGATTTGATTTTTGCTTTTATAAAACTATTTTTTATCTCATAATTCAAAATATTTTCCTATTTTTTAATCTCTTTTAAAATCCTCATAGAGTTAAATATAGCTATTAAAGCTACTCCAACATCTGCAAAAATAGCCTCTTGCATTCCTATAACTGCCCCTGCTCCTAAAAATAAAAAGCCAATTTTTACAGCCATTATGAAAATGATATTTTGATATACAATAACTTTTGTTTTTTTAGCTATTTTTATTGCATTGCTTATTGAATTTAAATTATCATTTAAAACTATAACATCAGCAGATTTTATAGCCAAATCACTTCCAATCCCACCCATAGCAAAACCAATATCAGCATTTGCTAAAGTTGGTGCATCGTTTATTCCATCTCCTACAAATGCAGTTGTTTGGTTTGTATCTTTTTTTATATTTTCATAAATTTTTAGTTTATCTTGTGGTAGTAGCTCATATCTTACCTCATCAATTCCTATATTTTTTGCAACTTCTAAAGCTTGTTCTTTTTTATCTCCTGTTAGCATATAAGTTTTTAATATATTTAGTTTTTTTAACTCTTTTAAAAACTCTTTTGCTTCACTTTTTATAACATCACTTACAACAATATATCCAACAAATTTTGAGTTTATTGATACATAAACAATATTTAAACTCTCATTTAGATTTTGTGCAATTTTTATACCAAATTTTTCAAGAAGTTTTCTGTTTCCTACTAAAATCTCTTTTTCATTTACAATAGCTTTTACACCTAAACCGCTAAACTCTTCGCTAAAACTAAGCTCTTTTAAGTTTAACTCCTCTTTGTACTCTTTTACAACTGCTTTTGCTATTGGATGAGTTGAAAAGCTCTCAACTGTCGCAACAACTCTTAGAAGCTCATCTTTACTTATATCAAAAGCTTCTATTTTTGTAACTTCAAAAACACCTTTTGTCAAAGTTCCTGTTTTATCAAAAACAAAATTTTTAATTTCGGTTAGTTTTTCTATATAGTTTGCACCCTTTACCAGTACACCTTTTTTTGAAACAGCTCCAATAGCACTAAAATATGATAGAGGAACAGATATAACCAAAGCACAAGGACAAGAAATTACTAAAAATACCAAAGCTCTTTCAATCCAATCAGAATATAAAGCATTTTCTATAAAAAGTGGTGGTAAAAATGCTAAAAACAGAGCCAAAACAACAACTATTGGAGTATAAACAGAAGCAAATTTTGTAATAAATTTTTCAGCATTTGCTTTTTTTAAACTTGCATTTTCAATTAGCTCAATTACTTTTGCAATTGTTGAGTCTTTGTAAAGTGATTTTACTTTTAGATAAACAGCATTTGAAACATTTATATATCCACTTAAAACCTCTTCATTTTGTTTTAAAGTTTTTGGTTTAAATTCGCCCGTTATTGCACTTGTATCAAAAGAGCAAGAGTTTTCAAGCAAAATAGCATCAACTGGAACTTTTTGTCCAACTTTTACTAAAATAACATCATCCAACTTTAACTCTTGAGGAGTTTTTTGAACAACAGATTCACCCTCTTTTACAAATGCAAATTCTGGTTTTATATCTATAAGTGCATTTATACTATCTCTTGAATTATTTACAGCAACTCTTTGAAACATCTCACCAACTTGATAAAAAACCATAACAGCAATAGCTTCAACAAAATCAAAAAGAGCAATTGCTCCAATTGTTGCAATTGACATTAAAAAATACTCATCAAAAACTTTTCCAACAATAATATTTTTAAATGCCTTATATAAAACATCCCAAGCAACAATCATATATGCTATTAAAAAAACTGTTATTTGGATTTGTCTATTTTCTATATAGTTATATGAGATATAAGTTAAAAAGAGTGATAAAAAAGTAATAAACAAAAGCTTTTTGTCTAAATTTTGCCAAAAGCTTTTTTGATTTTTACTCTCTTTTTTTACAATGATTACCTCTTTTTCTATCTTTTGAATCTCTTTTTCTATTAAATCACTTAAATCTTTGTCTATATTTTGTTCAAAAGTTAAAGTTGAAGTAGAGAAATTAAGCCTTACATTTGATAACTCTGGCATATTATTTAAAGTATTCTCTATTTTCAATGCACAGTTTGCGCAATCAAGATTTTGTAGTTTTAGTTTTTTCATCTATAAATTCTTTCTATTTTTACTATATTTTTAAAAAAAAAGTATATCTATATTGCTATGAATTGAATATTAATTTTGTTAAAAGAGCAAGATATTTTGCAATATCTTACTTAAAATTTGAGTCTATTTACTTTTTAAACTAGAGCTTACTCTTCTACTTCTACCAAAAGTTCTTTTTGAACTAGAAGTTTTATCTTCTGTTTTAGAAGCTCTACTTTGTGTTGCTCTATTTGCACCACTTTTTACTCTATTTCTACCATTTGAAATAGGTTCTGCTTTTATATTTGGATTTACTTTAAATCCTTCTATTGCTATTTTATTTATCTTTTGTTTAATTAATTTCTCAATTGCTAACAAATAATCATGCTCATCAATACAAACTAAAGATATAGCATCTCCACTATTTCCAGCCCTTCCTGTTCTTCCTATTCTATGAACATAATCTTCAGGAACATTTGGTAATTCAAAATTTATTACATGAGGAAGTTGGTCTATATCAATTCCCCTTGCAGCAATATCAGTTGCAACCAAAACTCTTACAGTTCCAGCTTTAAAATCATCCAAAGCTTTTGTTCTTGCACCTTGAGATTTATTTCCATGAATTGCAGCTGAAGTTATTTTATCTTTTATTAAAGCCTCGCTTAGTTTATTTGCACCATGTTTTGTTCTTGTAAAAACTAAAACTTGTTTCCAGCTATTTTTATTTAAAAGATTAATTAAAAGCTCTTTTTTTCTCTCTTTATCAACATGATGAACAGTTTGTTCAACTTTATGTGAAGTACTATTTGCTTTTGAAACCTCTATTAAAACAGGAGTTTTTAGCAAACCATCTGCTAATTTTTTAATCTCTGGTGAAAAAGTAGCTGAAAAAAGTAGATTTTGTCTTTGTTTTGGCAAAATTGATAATATCTTTTTAATATCATGAATAAATCCCATATCAAGCATTCTATCAGCTTCATCTAAAACCAAAAACTCTACTTTTGATAAATCTAAACAATCTTGAGAAACCAAATCAAGCAATCTCCCAGGAGTTGCTGTAATAATATCAACACCTTTTTTCAAAATTGCTTTTTGAGGATTTATTCCAACTCCTCCAAAAATAACAGCTGATTTAAATGGAAGATATTTTCCATAAACTTCAACACTTTGAGCTACTTGTGTTGCTAACTCTCTTGTTGGAGTTAAAATAAGTGCTTTTACAGAACTTTTTCTATCTTTTGAATAGTTTTTATTTAATAATTCCAAAAGTGGAAGTGTAAAACCAGCTGTTTTTCCAGTTCCTGTTTGAGCAGCTGCTAAAACATCTTTTTTTGACAATATAACTGGAATAGCCTTTGCTTGAATAGGAGTTGCTATTGTATAGCCCTCTTCTTCTACTGCACGAAGAATTTGTGGACATAATCCTAAATTTAAAAATGACATAATTACCTTTGTTTTATGAACCTACAAAAGTGATTAGCTTAAGTTACGATCTAGGTTGAATAATTTGAGTTTAAATGAGTTGTAGAAAATCTACATAAACGAAGTCAGGCATAGACCGAAGTATGCCGAAATTGTGAGATTATATCACAATTTTTTGATTTTGATTCATAAATTGAAAAGAATAGGTTTTTATAAAAATTAATTTGCTACAATCAATAAAAAATATATAAAAGGAAAAAAAATGCAATATATAGAAATATCAAACAAAACAGTTCAAGAAGTAGTTGATAGTATAAAAGAAGTAGCACCAAACCATGGTTTTGGAGTTCAACACATACACAATATAAAAGAGACTTTAAGCTCAAAGGGTAAAAAATTAGATGCACAGTGTCAAGTAATTGATATTTGCAATCCAAATGTTGCTGAAACTTTTTTAAATGAAGATATTAGTTTAGCTTGTATTATGCCTTGCAAAATTGCAGTTTATACTCAAGATGGAGAAACAAATATCACTTTAAACTCTTTAGTTCAATTAGTAGATGATATAAACCCTGATTTAATAGAACTTGCACAAAAAACACAAGAAGGGCTTTTAAAAATAATAGAAGAAGCTAAATAGTGATAAATATAGGTGAGATAAATTCAATATCAAGTATGATTCAACTCTCTGTTGCACCTGTTTTTTTATTAGCAGGTGTTGCAGGACTTCTAAATGTTTTTACAGGAAGATTAGTTAGAATTATTGATAAGGTCGATAAATTAGATAAATTTGAGAGTGAAAAAAAAGAGCAAAACAAAATAGATGATGAATTAAGAAATATGATAAAATCTAGAAGAGATTTTTTAACTATGAGAATGAATAATACAAATCGAGCGATATTTTTTGGGACAACAACAGGTCTTTTAATTGCTTTAGTTATTATCACAATATTTTTAAGTTCATTTTTTCATTTTGAACACACTTTTTTAATAGCGATTTTATTTATTTTGGCTATGAGTTCTTTAGTAGTTTCACTAATTTTATTTTTAAGAGAGCTTTTTTATACTACAAAATTTATAAACAATAAAGAGAGTTATATTCCTTAAATATAACTCCTATTATTTTTTACTTTCCATCAAACTCTTTAGAATTTAGCTGTTCTATAATCTCATTTGATATTTTTAATGTTTGTTTTGCAATTTCATTTGCTTCAGATGCACTTTGTGCATTTTTTTGAGTAATTTGATCAAGGTTATTTACAGCATCATTTATTTGAACCATTCCAACTGATTGCTCTTTACTAGCTGTTGTTACATTTTGTATTAAATCTAAAGTTATAGATATATTCTCATTTAAAGATGTATAACCCTCTATCATACTATTTGCAATTTCACTACCCTCTTTTGTTTTACTTGTTGCTAACTGTACTATTCTTTTTATCTCATTTGCAGCTTCCGCACTTCTTGTTGCAAGATTTCTTACCTCTTGTGCAACAACAGCAAAACCTTTTCCTGCTTCTCCAGCAGTTGCAGCTTCTACAGCTGCATTTAGACTTAGAATATTTGTTTGGAATGCTATTTGGTCAATTACTCCAATAGCCTCATTTATAGCTAATGCTTGTTTATTTATATCTTCCATAGAACTAACAGTTTTATTTGCTAAATCTTGTCCAATTTTTATTGACTCTTTTACTTTTTCACCATAACTTGCCATTTTTGTAGTTGTTTGTGTATTGTTTGTGATATTTGATGTTATCTCTTCTAAAGATGCTGCTGTCTCTTCTAAAGATGCAGCTTGTGAATTTGCAGCTGTTGATATACTTTGCATATTAAAACTTAAGATATTAGCATTCTCTTTTAAAGTAAACCCAACTTTTTTATTATCAAGTAGGGTTTGAGTAATTACATCTCTTAAAATATTTATATCTTTTTCCAACTCTTGAATAATTCCCTCAAGGTCATTATCTTTTAATCTTGGTCTGAAATCTAGCTTTGAGTAAGAAGTTAAAACTGTTAAAATATTTGAAATATTACTATTTAGAGTATTTAACATCTCATTTATAATATCTTTAAGCTCATTTAATGCAGGATTATTTGAATTAACCATTATTTTTTGGTCTAAATGCCCTTTATTAATACTATTTGCAACTCTTATTGTATCTGCTATTAATTCTCTATCTCTTTGAATATTTGCTTTAGTATTTGCAATATTTTTATTTATAATTTTAGACATCATCCCTAACTCATCTGTTGAATCAACACCAATTAATTTAATATCATCTTTTTCAAAATTAATAAAAGCAAAAAACTCTTCAATTCCAGCTCTTACACTAGCAACATCTATTAAAATTGTAAATGCAATTGTTCTTGCCAAAATCATAGTAATTCCAATACCAAATATACTTAATAGTGAAAAAAGTATTAGATGAAAAGTTGCTTCGTCTTTTTCTAGGTTAATCTCATTTAAAAGATGAATAGAAATATGATCTTCAACTTGCTTCAAAAGATTTATCTTGTTTGTAATTGTTTCAAACCAGTAGTTTGGTTCTACTCCGAAATTCTCTTCGATATTACTAAAAAGTGCTATTTTTCGCATCTTTTCAACCTCTTCTATATCTTTTCCAACAACTGTTTTTAAGTAAAAATCAACTATATCTTTTGAAGCAATTTTTGAAAAAATATCCAAATATGCAGTTTGTTCAGCTATAAGAGTATAAAATCTAGCTTTTAATCCTTCTGTAAACTTATTTTGTGCAAAAGTATTTGTACCAACTGCTCTTTCTATTCCTGTTCGCTCTTTTGAAAGTAAAAAGTTCATATAACTTCCCAACTCTTTTGTAACATTTGGACTATTTGAAAACTTTACAATAGTTCCTAAAGTATTAAGCAAAAGAGTGTTTGTGTCCGTATAGTAAGCTATTGCAATAGGTGCTGCAATATTTAAACTATTTACACTATTTCTTACACCTTGTAAATCTTTTAATTTTTCTAAACCACTATTTAGATTTTTTACAAAATCATCACTATATTTTGATTTATCAAAATCTGATAAAAATTCATTTAAAAAAGTTATTTGTTTGTTTACCTCTTCTCTTTGTCTTGGTAGCTCATCTTTAAACTTAACACCTTTACTTCCAATAAATCCAGCTGTCATACCTCTCTCTTTTTGAGTTTCATGAACCAGTGCACCAATTTTTGTAGATAAAATAACAACCTTATCTAAAGATTTAAGGTTTTCCAAGCTTCGGTATGAGTCATAAGCTAATTTTGCTGCTAGCAAAATTACAATAACCAATGGAATAAGCATAATTGCAATTAGCTTTTGTTTTATAGATAGTTTTGAAATCATTCATAAATCCTAAGTTTTTGTGTAACTCTACCATAATTTTGGCTATTTTTGATTAATTTACAACAACAATAAAGCCCTATTTTTGTACAATCTTCAATTGAAAAAAATTAATTATAAGTAAAAGTAATATGAAAATAGACAAAGAATTTTTAAAAAAAATTTATTACAATGGTGATTTAAATAAAAAACAGCTTGATATATTAAATATAGATTTTAGCTCTGAAAAAAATTATGAAAATAAAATTTTAGGAAAAGAAATCTCTAAAAATGATCTAAATTTATTAATGCTTTTAAGAGGCATTAATGATTTAAAATCTCAAGAGCAAATAGTTTCAAACTACCATTTAGTATTAGAGCACAACAATATAAAAGCAAATGTATATAAAAATGAAGATAACAATATCCCAACATCAAATAATATTTTAAAAATATATTGTGATGGAGCTTGTAGCGGAAATCCTGGAAATGCTGGAAGTGGAATAGCCATTTATTTTGATGACAAAAATCCAGTTTTATTATATGGTGATTTTATTGAGAGCGGAACAAACAATATTGCTGAATTAAATGCTTTATACAAAGCTTTACAAATAGCAGATGAGTCAAAAATTAATAGTACTATATCTATTTTTACAGACTCAAAATATGCAATAGATTGTATATCAATATGGGCATATTCATGGAAAAAAAATGGCTGGAGTAAAAAAGGTGGAGAGATAAAAAATCTTCCTTTGATAATAAAATCTCATGAGCTTTTTGAAAAGTTAAAATCAAAAATAAACTTAGAGTATGTAAAAGGTCATAGTGGAGTTGAAGGAAATGAACTAGCAGATAAAATGGCAATAAATGCAATAAAACAAAAATCTATTGAGTATAAAAGCTTTAAATACCAGAATATAGAGGAAGTTTTAAAAATAAAATAGTATTAATAAAAATTTTTGTTACATTTGGCTAATATTTAATAATAAAAAAATTAAGGAAAAGAACTAATGCTAGAGAAAAAAGGAACTATACTTTCAGTTAGAGAAGATTTAAAAGTTTTTGATTGTACTATTAGAGATGGTGGACTTGTAAACAACTTCTATTTTAGTGATGAGTTTGTAAGAGCTCACTATGAAATGTGTGTTGCTAGTGGTGTTGATTATATGGAAATAGGAAAAAATGTATCTCCAACTTTGATGAGTGAAGATGAGTATGGACCTTGGAATTTCTGTAAAGAAGAAGATATAAGAAGAATTATTGGAGAAAACAAAACAGATCTAAAAATAGCTGTTATGAGTGATATTGGTAGAAGTTTAAAAGAGGAGCTTAGACCAAAAAATGAGAGTGTTGTTGATATGATTAGAATCGCAACATATATTCACCAAATCCCAGCAGCAATTGAACTAATAGAAGATGCACATGCAAAAGGTTACGAAACAACTGTAAATATAATGGCAATTTCAAAAGTATCAGAAAAAGAATTAGATGAAGTTTTAGAAGCTTTAAGTAAAACAAATGTTGATGTGATTTATATAGCTGATAGTTTTGGATCATTTTATCCAGAACAAATAAGAGATTTAGCTGGAAAATACCTAGGTTTTGCAGAAAAATCAGGTAAAAAAGTTGGAATTCATGCACACAATAATCTTCAACTTGCATATGCAAACACTTTAGAAGCTATGATTTATGGAGCTAGCTTTTTAGATGTTACAGTTTCAGGACTTGGAAGGGGAGCTGGAAATTGTCCGCTAGAGCTTCTTTTAGGGTTCTTAAAAAATCCAAAATATAAACAGATGCCTGTTTTAGAGTTTATAGAAAATTATATTGTTGATTTAGAGAAAAAACTTGACTGGGGATATAGTATTCCTTATATGATAACAGGTCAATTAAATGAACACCCAAGAGCTGCTATGAAAGCAAGAGATGAAGGTGATACAAAATATAGAGAGTTTTTTAAAAATATCTCTTTTATGGAGTAGATAAAATCTACTCTAAAAAAACATATAATATTATGGTCTAAAATGCTAATTTCAAATGGATCAGCACTAAATATACTATTAGCAAACAATAATAGAGTTTTAAATGATGCTTTAAAAGAGGCAGATAATAAAACTCTAAATAATCTTTTAAAACAAGATAGTTCAAACTCTTCAAGCTCTACAAATACAGCTGCTAGTTCTATTTTAAAAGAGGTTTTAAACTCAATTAAAGATGGAACAAAATCAAATAGCTCTTTGGAAAATATCTTAAAAAACTCAACTGCTTTTAAAGATTTAGGAAATCTATCTTCAAATTTATCATCTTTATTAGAAAGTATTAAAGATGATGAATCTTTACAAAAATTTAAACCACTTTTAGAAAATTTTTTAAAAAATATAAAAGATGTAACTCCTGATAATTTAAAAGAACAGATAAAAAATAGTGGTATTTTCCTAGAAAATAAGTTATCTTCAAATCCAAATGCAAAACTAGAAAATCTTTTGCAAAATATCTCAAATCTTTTAAAAACTATAGATACGCCTGAGGCAAAAAATAGCAGTCAAATAATTGATAACATTTTAAAAAATATACCAAAAGATGGCTCTTTAAAAGGTAGTGAGTTACTAAATAATCTTAAAACATTAGTAAGTTCTTTACAAAATCTAAGTAGCTCTTTAAATTCTAATCAAACACAAACTTTAAATAATCTTGCAAATGAATTAAAACATTTCATACAAAATGGGTCAATGATAGAATCAAAAACTGAAAATTTAGTTCAAAAAACATTAACGCAAACACAAACTTCTGAAGATGAAAATATAAATAGTGCCAATAATAATATTAAATCATTAATCAATAATCAAGTAAAAGAGCTTTTAAATCAAATAAAACAAGATTTAACACAAAATCAAAATATAATACAAAATAAAAATATTTTAACTTTGATTGATAAATTAATTTCACTACCAGACATATTTTCAAAAAGTGAAGCTATTTTAAATAGTGTACAAAACAGTAATATCTCAAATTTTTCAAATAATTTTGCTACAAATTTAAACCCACTTTTAACTGCATTAAAAGAGAGCTTACAAGCTATTAATCCAAAAAATATAGAGATACAAAATCAGATAAACTCTTTGATAAAAAAAGTAGAAAATATTATTCAAGAATATACAAATAATCAGTTAGACAATCAAAAAGATAATCAAAAGCTTGATAATGATTTCAAATCAATCCTTCTTAAAATGCAAGATGAAGTTGCACAAAAAACAGATATAAAGTCTCAAGATAGCTTAAAAACGATAAACAATCTTTTAACTCAAATTGATATGCAACAACTAACTTCACTTGTTTCAAACTCTAATTTTGTATATATTCCATTTTTTTGGGAGATGCTAGAAGATGGTACAGTTGAGATTAAACAAAAAGAGGAAGATAAGTTTTTTTGCCAAATTAAACTTACTCTAAAAGATTTTGGAAAAATTGATTTAATGCTTTCAATGTATGATGAAAATAAACTTGATATGACTATTTATGCGCAAAGAGAGCATTTTAAAGTTACACTAAGAGACAATTTGCAAAAATTAAAATTAGCTCTAAATGAAGCAAATATTATACCTATGCATATAAAACTTCTTGATATGAAAGAAGAGAGTGAAAATAAAGAGCAAAAACCAACAAATGTTTATCAAAATAATTATAACAACGATTTTATAACTAGCTCACGAATTGATATAAAGGCATAATAGATGCAAGAAGATAATCAAAAAGTACAAAAAGCAATAGCTTTACAATATGATAAAAATACAAATAATGCTCCTAAAATAACCGCAAAAGGAAAAGGTGAAACAGCAAATAACATAATAAAAATTGCAAAAGATAACAAAATTCCTATAAAAAAAGATGAGGATTTGGTTGAATTATTATCTAAAATAGATATAGATAAGGAGATACCAACTTCGATGTACAAAGCTGTTGCAGAAATTTTTGCATTTATTTATGAATTATCAAACAAAAGGTAAAAAATGATTTTAAAAAAGATTATAATAAAAGACCAAAAAGAGTTATATAGGCATAAAAACTATCTTCTTGGATTAGATTTAGAATTTAATAGCACAAAAAAAGAGTATTCAAATAGTAGCGAAATAAATTTTGATAATCTATTTGAACTAACACAATTTTTAAAAAATCATAACTTTTCATACAGTATAGTTGAAGAAAAAATAACTGATTTTAAAAAGCAGATTTTGGCAAAATACAAGACACTTCAGATTGATAGTAACAACATTTTTATTGTAGAAAAAAATAGTGAAAATAAAATATATCTTCTTAATCAGATAAAAAACAGTATAAATATAGTTGATTTAAAAAACTCAAATATGAAGATGTATAAAATTCCAAAAAATAGTTTGGAAAACTCAAATTTAAGTATAAAAGTTCTTGAAATATTGGCTTCAAATAAAGGTGATTTTGAAGAACTCTTTGATATTTTTGCAATACTTGAAAATCAGGATTCACAATCTATTCTTTACTTAGAAAAATTAAAAAAATTTAAATATTTTTGTATTTCAAAGATAAATGAACAACAAAAAGATATGTTTTTATGCAACTGCGTACCAAATTTTTTCCCTGAAACAAACTTTTATATAAAAGGAAATAGAGTTTTTTCTGACTATACGCAATATTTTCTAAACTACGAACAAGAGATTAAAATTTGGAAATATTTATATTCAAATAAAGATTTAGTAGGAGTTTACAAAGAGCCTAGTTTATATGAACTTTTTGTAGGAAGAAAAATTTATATTTTTGATGAATTTAAAAATAGAGTAAAAGTTATAATAAAAAATGCACAATATTTAGAAAATAAAGGAATTAGTATAACACTATCAAATGGAGTATCTAGTCAAAAAATATCTCAAATATTTACAAAAGAAGAGCTTCTAAAAAGAGTAATAGAAGCTAGAGATTAAAACTCTATATCCTTTACCATTGCTATTTCATTACAAATTGGGAATAGTTTACACTTAATACAATCAGCCCAAATTTTTTGCTCAGGTATATCTTCTTTTGGAATCTCTCTAAATCCACATGAATTAAAAAAATCTTTTTCATAAGTAAGAGATAAAACCTGTTTTATTCCATAAAATTTTGCCTCTTCAACACACTTTTCTACAAGTTTTTTGCCTAAGCCTAAACCTCTAAACTCTTCATTTACTATCAAACTTCTAACTTCTGCCATTCTTGCAGAGTGAATATGTGTAGCTGTAAAACCAGCCATTTTACCATCTACTTCAACAACAATATATGATCTAATAGTTGTAGCCATTTCATCTTCTGTTCTTAAAAGAATTATCCCCTTTTCAACTTCTGGACGAACTAGCTCTTGCATTTTTGGAATATCAAGAACTGTTGGCTTATAAAATCTAATTTCCAAACAGATGCTCCGTAATTTTATTTTGAAGGTCAATTATACCTTTTTTCTTTAAGTTTGAAACAAAAATTCCATCTGGAAAATCTCTTTTTAACTTATTTAGCTCAGCACTATTTAATTTATCTATTTTTGTAAAAGCATTTATAATTATTTGATCACCTCTTTTTATATGTTTTACAAATTCATCAACATTTTTATCAATCTCCAAATCACTATGTCTAGCATCTATTAAATGAACAAATATTTGAAGATTTGGTCTTTGTTCTAAATATCCAGTAAGATTTCTATTCCAAGCTGCTTTTAATGTTTTAGCAACTTTAGCATATCCAAAACCAGGTAAGTCAACAAATCTTGCATAGACATAAGGATTTTCAATATCTTGAGTTTTAAATTTAATCTCAAAATAGTTTATAAGTTGAGTTTTACCAGGAGTTGAAGATGATTTAGCCAAACCCTTATGCTTTGTTAAAGAGTTTAAAACCGAAGATTTTCCAACATTTGATCTTCCTAAAAAAGCAACTTCTGCTACTGATGGTGGTGGTGAATCTTCAATACTTTGAGCCGATTGTAAAAATTTTGCATCTATTAAGTTCATACTATTTTTTTTCGCCTCGTTCAATATTTATAATAAACTTTACAGGTTTATTTTCAGTTCCTTTAACTTTTGCTTCACCTGTTAGCTGATTTATATAAATATTGTCTCCATAAATTTTTCTATCATCATTTTTCTCATGAACATATCCATTTCCAATAATTAAATACTCCTCTTTTAAAGGTACATAAATAATTTTATCACCTTTTCCAACATAGTGTTTATCTTTTGAAATAACCTCGAAGTCAGCATCGCCAGTAGCCTCATATTTAGTTGCTACCTTATTTTTTGTATTTTTATCTGTTTCAAAAAATACATCAACTTTTTGTGCATTTAACTTATCTTCTGCCATTCTTATTTTTACATTTCCTGTAAAAGTAGAAATTCCTTTGTTATCATCTGCTTTGAAATCTAAAGCATCTATTACTAATGTTTCACTTTGTGCAAACAAAAGTGAAGAACAAAAAAACAAACCAACTAAAACTTTTATACTATTTTTTATCATCTTTTCCCTTTCTCTTTTCTATATCTATCTCAAAATGCGTATTTTTAGAATTTATAATATTTTTTTCACTCTCTAAATACAAATTTTCTCCATTATATTTATGTGCATAATACTCTGCTTTAAAAGGAGAACTATTTTTTGCAATTTTATTTAAATCATCATAAATCATCTCTTTTGTATCTATTTTGATAAAATCATCTCTTTTATACTTAACATTATTTTTTAAATTATAAATAGCACCCTTTTTTACTATAAAATCTGCTTTAATATTTTCACTTTTAAAATTCTTTGCAATATTGTTGTTGTTTAAAGTAATATCACCATAATACATCTCATCTCTAGTTTCATATCTTACAGCTTGTTTAGCAACAATTTTTTTAGTAACCATATTTTCATCTAAACTATACATTACTGGGTTTTCAAATATAAAAAGAGCTATATCCTCTTTTTTCAAATCTTTTTTTATTTTATCAATTGGTAAGAAATAAAAAATTATTGCTAAAACAAGAGATATAAAAACAAATATTTTTAAAGCCATAAGTTTAAAAACTCCTCTTCAAGCCCATCCTCTTTTAAAATATACTCTATCATCTCTCTTGCTGCTCCACTTCCACCACTTTTTTTACAAACTATATTTACACTATTTTTTACAAGTTCATTTGCATTTTGTGGAGCAAAAGATAAACCAGCTTTTTTTAACATCTTTAAATCATTTAAATCATCACCAATAGCAGCAACTTGATTGTAGTTCAAATTCTCTTTTTTTAATATCTCATCAAGAACTTCTAATTTATCTTTTACATTTTGGTATAGATACTCTATTTTTAACTCATTTGCTCTATATTCAACAATCTTTGACTCTCGTCCTGTGATAATTGCAGCTTTTTTTCCTAAATGTTTTGTCCAAAAAACTATTGCAAAACCATCATTTACATTAAATGTTTTAAACTCTTCAAGGCCACTTGAATAAGTAATATCACCATTTGTTAAAGTTCCATCAACATCAAAAACTAAAAGTTCTATCATAAAACACCTTTTGTGCTAGGTATTCCAAGTTTTTCATTTTTTACTAAAGCTCGTCTTAATGCAACTGCAAAAGCTTTAAATGTTGCTTCAATAATATGGTGTTTATTTCTTCCTCTTTCAGATATTAAATGAAGAGTAATTCCAGCATTTCCACTTAAAGCATGGAAAAACTCCTCTACTAATTCAACATCAAACTCTCCAACTTTTCCACTTATATTTACTTCATAAACCAAAAAAGGTCTATTTGATAAATCCAAAGCACATGTAGTTGCTGCTTCATCCATAACAACTGTTGCATTTCCATATCTCTCAACTGCTTGTATAGGGAAAATTGCTTTTTTCAAAGCTTGTCCTAAAACTATTCCACAATCTTCAACTGTATGGTGAGAATCAATATGTAAATCACCTTTACACTCTAAATTTATATCAATCCCACTATGTTTACTTAAAGCTTCAAGCATATGGTCAAAAAAACCAACACCTGTATTTATAGAAAATTTTCCACAACCATCTAAAGTTAAACTACACTTTATTTGTGTCTCTTTTGTATCTCTTTTTATCTCTACCATCTTTTAAATCCTTATTGAACTACAATTGCATTTGTTAAACTATTTTTTGCTTTAAAATTCTGTCCATCATCATAAGATGAAAAACCTCTTATATAAACTCTATAAATTCCACCATTTTCAACATACTCTATCTTTTTCGATGGGAATTTTGCTTTATACTCATCTACTGTTTTTAAAGCTCCTGCTTGTAAGCTAAATGCTCCTACTTGAATACTAAATTTTCCGCCAGAAGAAGATTTTGAGCTCTCTTTTGAACTACTTTTTGAAGTTGTAATAGGTGCTGAAACCATACCAATATTAGTATTAATATTTGTAGCTACTACATCATCTTCAATTACTTCTATTTTTTCAACTTCAGGTTTTTGTTCAATTGAGTTTACACTTGGAGCATTTTTATCATCAATTAGTCCATTATAACCTAAAACAGTAACCTTTACTCTTGCTGTACCTTTTCTAACCATATCTATCTCATGAGCTGCTTTATTTGATAGGTCAATAATTCTTCCAGCAACAAAGGGTCCTCTATCGTTTATTCTAACTATTGTACTTCTTCCGTTATCTAAGTTATCAACTCTTACAACTGTATTCATAGGTAGAGTTTTATGTGCAGCTGTCATAGCATACATATTATAAATCTCACCATTTGAAGTCTTTTTTGCATGAAAATCAGGTCCATACCAAGATGCAATTCCATCAAATTGATCTCCAACATTAGCAACAAAAGGATAATATCTAATACCAAAAACATTATAAGGTCTCATTGTAGCTCTATGCATAGCTTCACTATTATTTATACTTTTATCCCCTGTATCTTTACGATATGAACTATAATCATAAGTTTGTTTAGTAGAACAACCTGTAAATAAAAAAGATGAGCAAAAAATTAAAAAAGCAACACTATAAATTCTATTTGATAATCTCAATATTCTCTCCTATTTTCAACTTACTACTATTTTTTTTATTATCAATTTTAAGCTTTTTTACACTTACTTTATATTTTTTTGCAATAGCTTCAAGAGTATCGCCTTGTTTTACTTTATAAATAACTTTATTTTTAGCTAATTCTTTACTATTTGACTCTTTTTTTGTTTTTTCTAAAGATGGTTTATTTTCAACATAAGGCAACTCTTTCATATTTGCAACTTTGTTGCTAAATAACTCAACTTTTGTGTGAGGAATATACAGATTATAACTATTTTTATCTGTTGGTATCATCTCTTTTAAAAGATGTTTATTTATAGTTTTTAACTCTTCATAGCTCATAGAAAGTTCATCTGCAATAGTTTTTAATCTTAAGCCTTTGTTTGCATTGACTTTTTCTAAATCATACTTTGTTTTTTTATCTAAGTTTTTAAATCTATCACTATTTTCAAGAATTGAAAAAGAGACCAACATATTTATATAATTTACACTAGTTTTTGGCAAATAATCTCTTTTTGAATTATGCTTTAAAAGATAAAGATAGTCAAAATGCCCAGATTTTAAACCCAAATCTTTGTAAATAGTATATAAATTGTCTATACCTTTTTTATTTTTTGTATAATCCGCAATATATAAATTATAAATTTTTATAACTTTATCATGATACATAGTTGGATGCTCATCTAAATATTTATCCAAAGTAGCTCTTGCAACTCCATGAATAATTCTTCCCTCACCTGCATTATAAGCTAAAACAGACAAATACCATTTTCCAAATTTTTTATAATATCTTCTTAAATAATTTGTGGCAGCATCTGTTGATTTTATTAAATCTAGTCTCTCATCAACAAACTCATTTCTCTTTAATTTAAGATTACTAGCAGTTAAAGGCATAATTTGCCAAAGTCCAGAAGGACCATTTTTATTAACTAAATTTTTAAAACTTGACTCTATTAAAGGCAAGAAAAAAAGTACCTTTGGAAGATTTTTTAGCTCCAGCTCCTCTTTTACAATTTTTGCATTTAATGATGATTTTTTTATTAAGTTATCGTAATACTGAATTTTCTTTGTAGTTGATAGTTCTTTATATTTTAATTTAAAAGATTGTTCATTCAAAAACTCTTTGGGGAGATTTAACTCTTCTAATATAACCATATTTTGTTCAAAATTATTTGCAAAAATAGAAGAGATTAAAATGGTTATTGCTACTAAAATTTTTTTCAAGGTTTCCTCTTTATTTTAGAATTCTTTGATTATATCTAAGAAATATTAGAAAACTCTTTAAAAAGATTTTTGGCATTATTTGTAGTAATACTTTGAATCTCCTCATAACTCATATTTAAAATCTCCGCCATTTTTTGAGCTACATATATTGTATAATATGGCTCATTTCTTACTCCTCTAAAAGGGTGTGGCGTTAAATATGGGGCATCTGTTTCTATTAAAAGTTTCTCTTTAGGAATTAAAGGCAAAATATCTATTAACTTTTTTGCATTTTTAAAAGTAACAACTCCACCTATTCCAAAATAAAAATTCATATCTGCTAAAGGAAGAAGATGAGGACTTGCATTAAAACAGTGTAAAACTCCACCTAAATCTTTTGAGGCATATTTTTCCAAAATCTCTCTTGAATCATTTGAAGCCTCTCTAATATGAACAATAAGTGGTTTTTTGTACTTTTTTGCTAAATTTATTTGAGAAATAAAAACCTCTTTTTGTTTTTTTATATTCTCTTGTTTTTCAATTTCATCATCTGGAAGTCTATAATAATCTAATCCACACTCACCTATAGCTATGCACTTTGGGTGATTTACATATTTTTCCATAACTGCTTCATCATACTCATCTATGTCATAAGGATGAATTCCAACAGCAAAAAAAACTTCATCATATTTTTCACTTAAATCTACTGCTTTTTTAAGTGTTTCAAAACTTGCACCTGGAATTAAAAAAGCATTAACTCCAGACTCTTTTGCATTTGTTATAACTCCATCTATATCGCTTAAATAAGCTTCATTATCAAGATGGCAATGAGTATCTATAATAATTTTTAAACCTTTAAGATAAAAATCTTTTATTTAAAAGATTTATTAAATTATTTATTTGAGAAATATCTGAATATTTTATCCAAGCATCTATTCCAAAGTTTTTGAAAGCATCATAATCACTCTCATCTTCTATTACTGCAATAGAAACAAATTTTTCTTTACAAACACTATGTTTATTCTCTTCATACTCAAAAATAGACTCTATATCTATTATCGCTATATCAGCTTTACCTTCACCTTTAGAGTGAAAAGACTCAACTTCAAATTCTGGATTAAAAAGCGACTCATCAATTTGACAAAAAGTTATGATTTTCATATATCCCCCCAATATTTTTAAATAATCTTGTATTCTATGCTAAATAGTATTAAATTACAATATATATCTTGTAACATCAACATTATCTACTATCTTCTCAAGTTTTTCTGATACTAACTGGCTAGTTACAACTACTTTTGAACCTTTTTTCTCATCTGCATCAAAAGATATATCTTCAATAACTTTTTCAATAACAGTGTGAAGTCTTCTTGCACCTATATCTTCTGTTTTTTCATTTGCTGCAACACTATATTTAGCAAAAGCTCTTATAGCATCATCATCAAATTCAAGTTCAACATCTTCAACTTTTAAAAGAGCTTTATATTGTCTTAAAAGTGAATTTTTTGTGTTTGTTAAAATCTTATAAAGAGCATCTTCATCAAGACTTTCTAACTCAACTCTAAGAGGAAATCTTCCTTGAAGTTCTGGTATTAAATCACTTGGTTTTGATACATGAAATGCACCAGCTGCAATAAATAAAATATGATCAGTTTTTATTTGTCCAAATTTTGTTTGAACTGAACTACCTTCAACTATTGGAAGTAAATCTCTTTGAACACCCTCTTTTGATGGATCTTGTCCTTGATTTTTCTTTCCACTTGCAATTTTATCTATCTCATCTATAAAAATAATTCCGCCATTTTCAGCTCTTTTTAAAGCCTCTATTTTTATAGCTTCAGTATCTAGTAAACCTTCACTAGCAACACCTCTTAAAAGAATTTTTGCATCTTTTATGCTTACTTCTTTTTTTATTTTTTCTTTATTTAAGCTTCCTAACATTTTGTTAAGACTCTCTTGCATAGAACTCATATCAAATGGTAAATTAGAATCAATTATCTCTACATGAGCTTTTTTAGGTAGTTCTATCTCTATTTTTTTATCATCTAAATCACCATTTAATAACTTCTTTTCCATTAGATTATAAGTTTTTATAAACGACTCTTTTGCATTTTCACTTGCACTATCAGGAAGTGGAGGTACTAATTTTTCAATGATCTTTTTATTTACTTCATCATCAATTTTATCTTTAATTTTCTCTTCATACTCTTTTGTAACAAGATTTATACTTTCATAAAGAAGGTCTCTAATCATAGATTCAACATCTCTTCCTACAAACCCAACTTCTGTATATTTACTAGCTTCTACTTTTACAAAAGGAAGACCCATCATTTTTGCCATTCTTCTTGCAATTTCAGTTTTACCAACTCCTGTGCTTCCAATCATTAGAATATTTTTTGGCATAATCTCTTCTTGTAGATTTGGCTCAACTCTCATTCTTCTATAACGATTTCTTAAAGCTAGAGCTATGGTCTTCTTTGCATCTTTTTGACCAATAATATAATCATCTAAATAAGCAACAATCTGCCTAGGTGTCATATCCATACTGTTTTTATTCCTCTATTTTTAATATTTTTATATTTTGATTTGTATAAATACAAAGCTCACCAGCAATCATTAAAGACTCTCGAACTAGTTCTTCTTCATCAAGCTGTGAATGTTTTGCTAGTGCTCTAGCTGCACTTATTGCAAAATTTCCACCACTTCCAATACTTGCTATCTCGCCATCTTCAGGCTCAACAACATCTCCATTTCCGCTTAAAATAAATATTTTTTCTTTATTTAAAACTATCATCATAGCTTCAAGTCGTCTTAAATACTTATCTTTTCTCCACTCCTTTGAAAAAGCAATAACAGATTTTAATAAATCACCTTTACAAGTTTCAAGATGAGCTTCAAACATATCAAAAAGATTAAAAGCATCTGCTGTACTTCCTGCAAAACCTGCTAAAATTTGACCTTTATACAAAGTTCTAATCTTAGTAGCATTTCCTTTTAAAACAGTGTTTCCAAAAGACACCTGTCCATCTCCACCAATAACAGCTTTATTTTTACCTTTATAGGCTAAAATTGTAGTTGCGTGAAACATAATTAACCAGCGATTATATCTATTTTTAACGTTGCATTTACCGAGTGTCCTAATTTACAAGAAACTTCGTAAATACCGATAGTTTTTAATTTATTATCAACAACTATACTTTTTTTATCAACCATAATAGAGAACTGTTTTTCAAGTTCTTCACTTATCTCTTTATTTGTAACACTTCCAATAAGTTGTCCATTTGCTCCAACTTTATGTCTAATTGTAAGTTTTGTTGCATTTATTTTCTCTGCTAACTCTTTTGCAGCTTTTATCTCTTCTTCTTCTTTAAGTGCTAGCTTTTTTTGTTCTGCATTATGTTTTGCTATTACTTCATTTGTTGCTTGTAAAGCTAAGCCTTTCCCTATTAAAAAATTTTTACCATATCCATCAGCTACTTCTTTGATTTCACCTGCTTTTCCTAAAGTTTTTACATCTTTTATTAATAATACTTTCATTTACTTTTCCTTTAATTTTTAACTCATCATTCTACTATTAATTTTTTTAAAGCCATATAAAAAGTATTAAAGCTACTTTTTATCAAGCGCAATTGCCCTAATATCTCTCTTTTTTACATAACTATTTAAACCTATATGGTTGTTATATCCTAAAAGTTTTGCTATTTTTCTAACACTAAGTCCCATACCAAGAAGCTCTTCTATTTTATCCCTTTGCTCATCAAATTTTGATTTTTGAATAGTACCTTTTGGTTTTCCAAGAGGAATACCATCCTCTTTTTTTGCATTTAATGCCTCTTTTGTTCTTAAGCTCTGAAGCTCTTTTTCTAAGGAGATAGTCATTTTTATAATATTTAAAATCATTAATGTAAGCTTATCATCACTACTTAGCAAATCTAAATTTTGTTCAACAACAATTATTCTTATTTTATTTGATAATAAAAACTTTACAATTTCTAAAATTCTATCAATAGTTCTTCCAAAAACATTTAAGTTTGCAACAATTATTGTAGAGTTTTTTTCACAATTTTCTAAAAGTTGAATAATATTTTTCTCTTGAGAAGGTCTATTTATCTCTATTTCAATATGTTTGTAAATAGTTAATGAATTTTTTAAAATATATTTAGAAATAAGCTCTTTTTGTTCATCCGTATAACTCATATTATTTCGATTTTTTCTAATATATGTGAAATTTTTTGACATTTTTACACCTCTTTTGTAATAGTTTTATGTATAAAAGTTTATACAAAATGTTATCTTTTTAATATTTAATAAAAGCTTATACATATTTTTATATAAAATAAAACTTGAAGCTTTTATTTGATAGTATAAAAGTTTTTATAATTAAATTATTCAAGAGGTAAATATTGAAATTAACAGTTGGAATTTCAGGTGCTAGTGGAGTAAATCTAGCTTTGAAATTTATAAAACAGATACCAAAAGATATTGAGATTTTTGTCGTATTTTCAAAAAGTTCAAAAAAGGCTTTAAAACTAGAAAATGGTATAAAAACGAAAGAAATTTTTAAAGATTATGAAAATATAACACTTTTTAAGGATAAAAATATAGGTGCTTCTTTAGCTTCTGGATCATTTAAAGTTGATAAAATGATTATTCTTCCTTGCAGTTCAAATACTTTGGCAAAATGTAGTGTGGGAATTGCTGATAGCTTAATTACTAGAGCTTTTTCTGTAATGCTAAAAGAGAAAAGAGAAATTATAATAGCTCCAAGAGAGTTACCTTTAAATACAATAATGTTAGAAAATATGCTAAAACTTTCAAATTTAGGTGTTGTGATTGCACCTCCAATTTTGGGGTATTATAGTTCTCAACAAACTTTAGAAGATATGGAAAATTTTATTATTGGAAAGTGGATGGATCTATTAAAAATAGATAACAAACTATATAAAAGATGGAAATAGATATGAAAAATAACGATTATAACTATACTGGTTCATATAAAAAAGCTATTTATAGTGGGACTTTTGACCCAATTACTATTGGACATTTGGACATTATTGAAAGAGCAATAAAAGTTTTTGATGAAGTTATTATAAGTGTTGCAAAAAGTGAAATGAAAAAACCAATGTTTTCTCATGATAAGAGAGTAGAGTTTGTAGAAGCATCTACGAAGCATCTTAAAAATGTAAGAGTTGTAGGATTTGATACTCTTTTAGTTGATTTGGCAAGAGACTTACAAATTAATACAATAATCAGAGGATTAAGAGCTGTTAGTGATTTTGAATTTGAACTACAAATGGGGTATGCAAACTCTTCAATCAACCATAATCTTGAAACAGTTTACCTAATGCCAACACTAGAGCATGCCTTTGTAAGCTCTACAATTGTGCGAGAAATTATAAGATTTGAAGGCAGATTTGAACATTTAGTTCCAAAAGAGGTTTTAAAATGTATGTAGTTATTGAAGGAATTGATACAGCAGGGAAATCAACTCAATTAGAAATTTTAAAAAATAAATTTCCAAATGCAATTTTTACAAAAGAACCAGGTGGAACTGCTCTAGGTATAAAGCTAAGAGAGATGATTTTAAGTGGAGAAGCAAATAGTAGTTTAGCTGAAATGTTTATGTTTCTTGCAGATAGAGCCGAACACACTCAAGAGATAATATTAAAAAATAAAAATAAATTAATTATTAGTGACCGTTCATTTATATCTGGAATTGCTTATGCAAAAGATAGAAAAATAGATGATTTAATAGAATTAAATCGTTTAGCAACTTCAAATAATTTTCCACAAAAAGTAATTTTACTAGAACTAAAAAAAGATGAATTACAAAAAAGGTTGTCTCAAAAACAAAATGATAGTATTGAAAAAAGAGGATTAGATTATCTTTTGGATATTCAAGCAAGATTAAAAGAGACTATTTTAAAACTAAATATTAAACACATTTTTATAGATGCAAGTTTAAATATAGATGAGATTGCAAAAAAAATTGAGGATTTTATAAATGCTAAATAGTACAAAAACAATTCAAAGTTTAAGAGGAATGAAAGACATTGTAGGAAGTGATAGTGAACTTTTTATATATTTTGTAGAAAATGCTTCAAAAATAGCACAAAAATATGGTTTTTCTTATATAGAAACTCCTCTTTTAGAAGAGACAGCACTTTTTAAAAGAAGTGTTGGTGAAAGCAGTGATATTGTAAATAAAGAGATGTATCAATTTATTGACAAAGGTCAAAACGATGTATGTCTAAGACCTGAAGGAACAGCTGGAGTTGTAAGACATTTTGTAGAGAAAAAACTTGATCGTGCTGGTGGAACTTACAAGTGGTACTACTATGGTCCTATGTTTAGATATGAAAGACCTCAAAAAGGAAGATTAAGAGAGTTTCACCAATTTGGTTGTGAAGTTTTTGGAATATCAAATGTTTATGAAGATGCAAATATTATTATGCTTATTCGTGAAATTCTTGAATATTTTGGTATTGGATTTACTCTAAAACTAAACTCTTTGGGTTGCGTTGAGTGTATGCCACAATATAAAAATAATCTAATAAATCATCTAAATAGTTTTAAATCTGAGTTGTGTGAAGATTGTAATAGAAGAGTTGATACAAATCCAATTAGAGTATTAGATTGTAAAAACGAAAAGTGTCAAACTCTTTTAAAAGATGCTCCAAAAATAACAAATAGTTTATGTATCTCTTGCGATAGTGATTTTGAAAAGCTAAAAGAGATTTTGGATTTTAATAAAATAAATTATGAAATTGACTCAAATTTGGTTCGTGGGCTTGATTACTACAACAAAACTGCATTTGAGTTTGTAAGCAATGAAATTGGTGCTCAAAGTGCAATTGCTGGTGGTGGAAGATATGATAGATTGGTTGAATATCTTGGTGGAAAAAGTACAGCTGGAATTGGTTTTGCTATTGGTATAGAAAGATTGCTAGAGCTTATAAAAATGAATAAAGAGCAAAAAGAGTTTTTATATATTGGTGTTTTAGATGAAATTAGTTTAAATAAAGCTTTTGAAATAGCAATTAAAAAAAGAAAAACAACAAAAACTTATATTGAATATACTCCAAGAGGTTTTGCAAAGCACTTTGGAATAGCTGAAAAGCTAGGATGCAATATTGTTGCACTAATTGGAGAAAAAGAGCTAGAAAATGGAATAATTTATACAAAAAACTTAAATACAAAAGAAGAAAATAATATAATTTTAGAGGATTTTTAATATGAAAAACAGATATGGAATAGATATTTGGAGTGATGATAATTTTTTTATTGAAGATGGAGTTGTAAAAGTAAACTACAAACCATATCCATCTTTGATAAAAATTGTAAAAGATGTAAGAAAACAAGGATTTAAAGGACCCCTACTTTTAAGATTCCCTCATATTACAAAAAAACAAGTAAAAACACTTTTTAACACTTTCAATGCAAGTATAAAAGAGTATGACTATAAAGGAAAATTTAATGCTGTTTTCCCTCTAAAAGTAAATCAGTTACCAAACTTCATTCATCCTTTAGTAAGTTACGGGAAAAAATATAATTATGGTCTTGAAGCTGGAAGTAAAGCTGAGTTAATTATTGCTATGACTTACAACAATATGGGAAGCCCAATAACTATAAATGGTTTTAAAGATAAAGAGATGATACATCTATGCTTTATTGCAAAATCTATGGGACATGATATTACAGTTATTATTGAAGGTTTAAATGAGCTAGAGATGATTTTAGAAGTTCTAAAAGAGACAAAAATGGAAGCTCCAAATGTAGGTTTAAGAGTAAGACTTCATAGCGGTGGAAGTGGTGTTTGGGCAAAAAGTGGAGGAATTGACTCTAAATTTGGACTTACTTCAACGGAAATTTTAGAAGCTTTTGAGCTTATGCAAGAAAATGAACTTGAAGATTTATTAACAATGATTCATTTTCATATAGGTTCTGCTATGAATACTATTAAACCTTTGAAAAAAGCTCTTAGAGAGTCAGGTCATATTTATGCTGAACTTAAAAATATAGGTGCAAAAAAACTTAACTCTATAAATATTGGTGGAGGATTAAGTGTAGAATATAGTGCTTACGAACAATCTAGATTTTACTCTCTTACTGAATTTGCAAGTGATGTTGTATTTACTTTAAAAGATATTGCAAAACAAAAAGGAGTTGAAGAACCAAATATTTTCACTGAATCAGGAAGATTTATAAGTGCAGCTTCAACTGTTCTTATAACTCCTGTTTTAGAGCTATTTTCAGCTGAATATGAACTTGATCATTTAAGATTAAAAGAGACAAATCCTCCTTTAATAGAAGAGTTAAGAGAACTTTTCAAAGATATGACAAAGAAAAAAGCATATGAGTTTATGCACGATAGTATAGACCATTTAGAATCACTTTTAACTCTTTTTGATTTAGGTTATATTGATTTACAAGATAGATCTAATGCTGAAATATTAACTCATCAAATTATCAAAAAAGCTATTTCACTTCTTCAAGTTGATGATTATGAAGAGCTTAAAAGATTTGATAAAAATATTCAAGAAAAATATCTACTAAATTTCTCACTTTTCCAATCTTTACCTGATTATTGGGGAATAGATCAAGAGTTTCCAATTATGCCAATAACTCATTTGGATAAAAAACCAACAAGAAGTGCTAGTTTATGGGATATAACTTGTGATAGTGATGGAGAAATTCCTTTTGATATGAAAAAACCTCTGTATTTACATGATGTAAATCTAAATAAAGAGGATTATTTCTTAGGATTTTTCAATGTTGGAGCATATCAAGATACTTTAGGGATGAAACACAATCTTTTTTCACATCCAACAGAAGTAAATGTTGTATTTAAAGATGAAGAGGTAATTTTAGAAAAACTTTTAGAATCTCAAAAAATTATAGATATTTTAGATGATATTGACTATGACACACAAGAGATGCAAACAATTTTAAGTAGAAATCTTCCAAGTGAAACTTATGAGATATTAAAAAAATATTTAGATGATAATAGTTATTTAAAAACTATATGGAGTTATTATGATGACGAATGAGATAAAAAACGAAGAAGAAAAAATATCTTTATGGAGTCAAATTAAAGAAGATTTTTCTGTTCCAAAACTAAATGATCCAGCTTTTAACTCAAACTTTGAGATATTTTTTAATTACCCTGGAGTTTGGGCAATCATAAATCATAGGGTTGCTCATATTTTATATAAAAAAGGTTTTGAAAAACTTTCAAGAGCTATTTCTGGAATATCATCTTTTTTTACAAAAACGGATATTCATCCAGCTGCAACAATTGGAAGAAGAGTATTTTTAGACCATGCTATTGGAGTTGTTATTGGTTCAACTTCTATTATAGAAGATGATGTTTTAATCTATCAAGGTGTAACTTTAGGTGGAGTTAGTCTTAATAAAGGAAAACGACACCCTACAATTAAATCAAATGTAGTTATTGGAAGTGGAGCAAAGATTTTAGGAAATATTACAGTTGGTTCTAACTCAAAAATTGGAGCTAATTCTGTTGTAGTTACTGATGTTCCTGAAAATTCAACTGCCGTTGGAGTACCTGCAAGAATTATCAAAAAAGATAATAAAAGAGATAAAATGGCTCATAATGAGTTACCAGATATAAATAAAGAGATGTTTAAATACTTAATAGAAAGAATCACAATTTTGGAAAATAATATAAAAAAAGAGCATCAGTGTGATTGTGATATAAATGAAAAAAATGAAATCTTAGAAAAAGAGTATCTTTGTTTTATAGATGCATTAAAATCAAATAAAAAAGAGTAGTTTTGGAATTAGAATTATTAGCCTTTGGTCTTATTACAGGTTTTACATCTGGTTTTTTTGGAATTGGTGGTGGAAGTATTTTAATTCCAATGCTTTTGGTTGCTGGATTTGCTATGAAAGAAGCTGTTGCAATATCTATAATGCAAATGGTTTTTTCATCTATTTATGGCTCTTTTTTAAACTCAAAAAAGATAAAAGGTCTATTTCGTGATGGTATAATTTTAGGAGTTGGTGCAAGTATTGGTGGACTTTTTAGTGGTTACTTTTTACCTTCAATTCCAGATATTTATCTTCAATACCTTTTTATTGCTGTGCTTATTTATACAATTTATACTCTATTTAAAGCACCTGCTTCTCAAGAGATTATACAAGAAGATAAAAATATATTTTTACTTGCATTGATTGGATTTTGTGTTGGAATTTTTGCAATGAGTATTGGAATTGGTGGTTCTTTAATGCTTCTTCCAATACTAGTTCAATTTTTAAAATATGATTTAAAAGTAGCTACTGCTTTGGGGCTATTTTTTGTTATTTTTTCATCTATTGGTGGATTTATATCTACTTCACTGTATGGGAATATGTTATATTATGAGGGAGCTATTATTGGTATTGGTTCTTTAATTGGAGTATATTTTGGAATAAAAATAAAAGAAAAAACAAAATCAACTTCTTATAAAAAATTTGTACTACTTTTAAATCTTTTTGTATTAGCAACTATGATTTATAAAACAGTTGAGTTTTAAAATAGTATTTTAATACCATATTCATAATCTAAAATAGCAGTTTTATAGTAATCTTTTCTATTTTCATTTTTAAGCCCAAATCTTTTTTGGGTTTTTAATTTTATCTCTACTTCTCCATTAAGCAAAAGTTCTCTTATTTCGCTATGTTTTAACCAGTGTCCATATCGACTAAGAGCATTTTGCCAAATTTTAAATCCACATTTTGAAGTTGATGTTAATTCAAAAAATTCTCCATCTTCAGTTGTCCATGAAGCGTTACTACAAGCATACAATTCAACTTTTTTTCCTCTTACATCTTTTTTTCTAACTTCAATTTCTCCATCATCACAATATGGACATTTTCCTAATAACATATAAATTACCTTTGATTTTTAAACATTATATAAACTTTTGATATATAAAAAGCTAAAAAATTAACTAAAAATTAACTCATTTTTCATATACTTATACATTTTAAAATAAAGGGAAATTATGAGAAAAAAAATTCTTACTTCAATGTTACTTTTTAGTACAACACTTTTTGCGATGGATCACTCTAACCATAATATGCAACATCACAATACAAACGAAGTAGCTATTCAAAATAGTAGTTTAACTATTCCAAAAGATGCTAAATGTCCTGTTTGTGGTATGTTTGTAGCAAAATATGAAAAATGGATTGCAACAATTAAAACAGAAAAAGAGAGTTTCTATTTTGATGGAGTAAAAGATATGATGAAGTTCTACTTTGAACCAACAAAATATATAAAAAATGCTGATTTAAAAAATTCAACTATAAAAGTTACTGATTACTACACTCTTGAGCAAATAGATGCAAAAAATGCTTTTTTTGTAATTGGTTCAAATGTTATGGGACCTATGGGAGATGAATTAATACCATTTAAAGATGAAAATAGTGCAAATGAGTTTTCAAAAGACCATTTTGGAAAGAAAATTGTGAAATTTAATGAAATAACTTTGGATACAATACCAAAAAAACATCACTAAACAATGCGTTTTCGCATTGTTTAAATAGATTAATCTTTTATAAATGAGCAACAATAATCAACTAAACTATGTACTCTTAATCTAAACTTTGTATTTGCAGGAATAGTAAAAGATGCAGGACCTTCAAACTCTTGCCAATCAGAAGCAGGAAGTAATAAATCAATCTTTCCTCTTTGAATATCAATAACTTCTTTATTTACAGTATTAAGCTCATACTCACCCGCTAACATAATTCCTAAAGTTTTTTTGCTTCCATCTTCAAATGTAATAGCACGGCTTGTAATATTTCCATCGTATAAAATATTTGCTGCTTTTGCTATAGAAACACCTTTAAAATATGACATTATAGTCTCCTTAAAATTTATCGCAATATTATAACAAATGAATTATACGATATTATTGAAGCAAAAGGCTAGAAATCTTTTGATATAATTCAAAAAATTAAATAAGGTGAGAAAATGAGTATCCAAAAAGAGCTTAAAGAGATAATAAATAATGAAGTTTTAGTTGAAATAGAAGATCACATAGATGATATTTTTGAAATAATTGCTGCAAAAAAAGATACTCCTGAGTTAAAAGAAGAGCTTGAAAATATGCAAGAGATGAAAAAGGATTTTGAAGAACTTTTAAAAGATTTAGAAGCTGGTGAAATAGATGATGAAGAGGCTCAAGAGATTTATGATGAAATAGTTGATATGCTTGAAGGTTCAAACGAAGATTAATAATAAGATTAAGATGTGCAAGGCTATATTGTTGATATAAAAGCTGTAAAAGATGACGATTTAATTGTCACTATTATATGCGAAAATGAGTTGATTACTTCATATAGATTTTATGGAGCAAGACACTCAAATATCAATATTGGCTATAAAATAGACTTTGAACTTGAAACTACAAAATCTACTATTCCAAGACTTAAAGATGTGATTCAACTAGGTTTCCCTTGGATTTTAAACAATCAAAAAATGTATGCCTGGCAAAGATATCTTAAACTTTTTTATGTTCATTTAAAAGAGCTTCATGAGTTAGAGCCATTCTACTTTTTTCTTTTAGAAAATTTAGTTTCAAAAATAGAGAAACAAAATGTTTATAGAGCTATTATAGAGTCATATCTATCAATTTTAGAACATGAAGGAAGACTTCATACAGATTTTGAGTGTCTTATTTGTGAAGTTGAAATAAATAGTGATTTATCAATAGTAAGAGGTTTTTTACCTGTTCACAAAAGTTGCATAAGAGGAAAAGTTTTTGATTATTTAAAAATAAAAGAGCTTTTTTTTACAAAAAAAACTATAAATCTAAATGATGATGAAGTAGAAAATCTTTTTGAAATCCTACTTCTTGGGCTTTGAAATAGAGTTAATATAAATCTATTTTTGTTTTAAGATTTTCTATGGTTTGAGCTAATATTTTTGTATCAAATCCATACTCTTTTGCTTTTATAATTCCTTCTTTAATTGATTTTTCGCTTAAAGGTTCTTTTATATTTGCAACAGTTTTTATTACACTTAAAATTTTTGCTTTTCTTTCAAACTCTTTTGAAACACTATTTATATCATCTACAAATTCTATACTATTTATCAAATTTGGACTAAGTTTCCAGTGTTTAAAAATTTGTGCTGTTACATATGAACTAGAAAATCCTAAAAACTCTTTTTCTACCTCTTCAATAGATAAAATTCCTTCTTCTATTTGTGCTTTAAACTCTTTTTCTTTTTGCTCATTTAGAATCATATCAGCAATAATATATTTACCAATATCAATCAAAAGTGCAGGTAAAATAATCTCATCTTTTATAGTTTCATCTATTTTACCCAACCATAAACTAGCCAAAACAGATGCAATGTTTGATGAATTCATAAAATTATCATTTGTAAGTCCATATGGAGCCAAAGTTGTAACTAATAGTTTTTGACTACTAGCTGAAATAGCAACCGATATTGTAAAGTTTATTCCAAGTAAAGATATCGCTCTAAGTGGAGTTTCAACTTTACTTCGAAAACCAAACATAGCTGAATTTGCTATTTTTAAAAGATTTGTTACAATCAAAGCATCTTTACTTATAATATCATGAAGTTCACTTATCTCTTTTTCACTTTTTCTTCTATACTCTTCTATTAAAATAATAGTTCTAGGAAGAGGTGGAAGGGATTCAACTCTTCTTAATAAATCATCAATTTGCAAAATATCCCCTTGAATTTTATCTAAACATTAAATCTAAAATGCATTATATCACCATCTTGAACAATATAATCCTTACCTTCTAGTCTTAATTTTCCAGCATCTTTGCATTTAGCTTCTCCACCAAATTTAACAAAATCTTCATAAGATATAACTTCTGCTTTTATAAAACCTTTTTCAAAGTCATTGTGAATAACAGCAGCTGCTTGTGGAGCTTTTGTATTTTTTCTAATTGTCCAAGCACGAACCTCTATTTTTCCAGCTGTAAAATAGCTTTGAAGACCTAATTTATCAAAAGCTTTTTGAATAATTTGCTCTAAACCTGATTCAGCAACTCCTAAATCATCCAAAAATGCTCTTGCTTCATCATCTTCTAAACCTACAAGCTCTTCTTCAATTTTTGCACATAAAACAATAACATCCGCACCAACATTTGATGCATGCTCTTTTACCATCTCAACATAATCATTTGTTCCAACACTTAATGTATCTTCATCAACATTAGCACCATATATTACATCTTTATTTGATAAAAATCTAAGCTCTTTATCTAAAGCTATAAATACTTCATTATCTCTATTTTCAAATGTTTTAACAGGTTGAAGTTCACCAATATGAGCATATAACTCTTCAGCAATTGCTAGTGAAGCTGCTGCTTCTTTACTACCTTTTGACTGTTTTTTAAGTCTTTCAATTTTTTTCTCTAATTGAGAAATATCTGCATATATAAGCTCTGTTTCAATTATCTCTATATCTCTTAAAGGGTTTACATCACCCTCTACATGAACAATATTTCCATCTTCAAAACATCTAACCATATGCAAAATAACTTCAACTTCTCTTATATTTGATAAAAATTGATTTCCTAGCCCCTCACCTTTACTAGCACCTCTTACAAGTCCTGCAATATCAACAAAATCAATAGTTGAGTGTTGAATTTTATCTGGATTTACTATCTTTGCTAGCTCATCAAGTCTTTTATCAGGAACTGGAACTATTGCTTTATTTGGCTCTATTGTACAAAATGGATAGTTTTCCGCTTGTGCATTTTGTGCTTTTGTTAAAGCATTAAAAGTTGTACTTTTCCCCACATTTGGAAGTCCTACTATTCCTACTCCTAATCCCATAATTATCCTTTTATCTTTATTTATAAATATTATACAATATCCATTAAATCGCTATTTAAATTGGATTCAAATTTTTTTAAAGCACAATAAATTATCATTATTTATAAAAATATCAAATACTAAATAAGAAATAAAATGACAATTTTAAAAGACTCTAGCAAAATAATTCCAACAAACGATAAGGCTATCTTCTATATAGAATATTATAAACGAAAACAACAAAGAAATAGATAAAATCTGTTTAATTAGATATAAAGAAAATGATAATGATAAATTCTTGAAGTTAAAATTATCAGATTAGAATTAATTTATAATTGTTTCTAATGTGATTCATAAACTCCTTCAGTTCCATCTTTTTTTATATAAATAATATTATATGCTTGTTTTATATTCTCTTGTTCCATTCCAGGGCTTCCAATTGGCATACCAGGAACAGATATTCCTAAAATATCTGGTTTTTCTTGCAGCATTTTTTTAATTGCACTATAATTTACATGCCCTTCAACTATATATCCATCTACAAAAGCTGTATGGCAAGAAGTTTGTCCAGCTTGTAGACCAGCTTTTTGTTTTATATCATTAACTTCATTTGTATCAATAGTTTTTATTTTAAAACCTTCTTTTTTCATAATATCAATCCATTTCTCACAACAACCACAATAAGGTGATTTATAAACTGTCATAGTTTTACCTTCCATTGCAAAAATAGAACTTGATATAAGTATTAAAGATAAAATAGTTTTTCTCATATTATATTCTCCTATTTATATTACTTGTGATTCATATGTTTCATATTATTATTTTGCATATTTTTGTGCATTTCTTTCATTTCTTCTTGACTCATATTTTTATGCATATTTTTCATCTCTTCATCTGTCATTCCATTCATATTCATATGATTAGTCATTTTTCCATCATGTATATGATTCCCCATATGGTCATTATTATTTTCATATTCTTTTTTTGATTTACTAGATTCATTTGCATATAAGTTGATACTTATAAATAATGATATTAGAAATAGTGAAATTTTTTTCATGTTAATCCTTTGATTTAATTTATATCGGAATTATAGTTTTTTTGTGAGTAGTTTGTGTGTAGTTAAAATATACAAAAATAGATATTTACATAATATCTATATGATACAATATATTATTTTACACCAATATTTAGTACCTAACTTTTATAGTTAGGTACTTTTTTTATATTAAGTTATTTAATTTTTCTTCAATTTTAGCTTTTGTAGTAGCACCAATTGTTTGATCTACAATCTTACCATCTTTAAAATATAAAATAGTAGGAATAGATCTTATTTCATATTTAGCTGTTAAATCTGCTTCCTCTTCAGTGTTTACTTTACAAATTTTTGCTTTTCCTTCAAACTCTTGTGCTAATTGATCAATTACAGGTGCAAGCATTCTACAAGGACCACACCAAGGTGCCCAAAAGTCTACTAATACAACACCTTCTTTAATAGTTTCTTCCATATTTGTTTGATTTAATTCTATATATTTTCCCATTTTAAATTTCTTTTATAATTTATCTTGATTTTTAGCTAAATATTCAGCAACACCAGATTTATCTGCTTTCATTCCTTCGTCACCTTTTGACCAACCAGCTGGACAAACTTCACCATGCTCATTTGTAAATAACATAGTATCAACCATTCTAATCATCTCATCAATGTTTCTTCCTAGTGGTAAATCATTGATAACTGCATGTCTTACTGTTCCATCTTTATCAATTAAGAAAGAACCTCTTAATGCAACTGAATCACCAAATAAAACATCATAATCTTTTGAGATTTGTTTTGTAATATCTGCAACTAATGGATATTTAACTCTTCCAATTCCACCATTTTCAACTGGAGTTTCTCTCCATGCAAAGTGTGAGAATTGAGAATCAACAGAACAACCAATTACTTGGATTCCTCTATCTTCAAACTCTTTAATTCTATTTGAGAATGCAATGATTTCAGATGGACATACAAAAGTAAAATCTAATGGGTAGAAAAATAGTACAGCACCATTTTTTCCGATATTTTTATATAAGTT